>NZ_BCVQ01000007.1 GCF_001591825.1 Rossellomorea vietnamensis NBRC 101237 | reverse complement strand
TATAAAGTCATCTTCAACAAACGGGGGCTATAATTGAATAAGAACAATAACAAAAGCTTGGGATATCCCAAGCTTTTGTTATGTTATTTATATTATTAGCTCACTTCTTATTTAGGTAAAGAAAACCCTATTAATATTCAATCACATCTCCAGCCTTCATAACCTGCCCCTCAGAATCCTCAAGCATCTCGACGAATTTATGCGGATCCTGCTTGATCGGCGGGAATGTATCGTAGTGGACCGGTACAACTTTTTTCGCTTTCAAGAAGCTAGCTGCCGTCGCCGCATCCTCTGGTCCCATCGTGAAGTTATCCCCGATTGGAAGGAAAGCGAGATCAATTGGATGACGCTCCCCGATCAGTTTCATATCAGAGAATAAGCCTGTATCACCTGCATGATAGATGGTTTTCCCTTCAATCATCAACAGAATTCCTGCAGGCATACCCATATAGATGATTTCATTTCCGTCTGTAATCAGACCTGATCCGTGGAAAGCCTGTGTGAACTTCACTTTACCGAAGTCGAATTCATAAGCTCCCCCAACATGCATCGGATGAGTCTTCACCAGTTGCCAGCTTAGGTAGGTCGCCAGTTCGTGGTTGGCGATGACGAGTGAATCGTTTTTCTTCGCAAGCTCGACTGTGTCCCCTACATGATCGTTGTGACCATGAGTAAGGATAATGACATCGGGCTTTTCGTCATCCACTTTAAGATCCGTCAATTCGTTTCCGTTGATGAACGGATCGATTAAAATCGTTTTACCGTTTGTTTCGATTTTCACTACTGAATGTCCGTGATATGAAATCTTCATAATCTCTCTCCTCCAAATAAACTTATCTATTTTTCTTACTCTCGTATGCTACTTTATGTTATACCCGAATTTCATAAAAATAAAAGTGAGTTTGATCATTGGTGGGGAATTCAGCATATAAAAAAGCCGACTGAACATTCCCATCCAGTCGGCTTCCTGTTGTTATTGTTGCTCTAATTGTGTTCTAGTATCTGAGTAGTCTACAGTATGCGCCTCAGCAACAGCCTGATACGTCACATATCCATTCAATGTGTTAATACCTTTAAGTAGAGCTTCGTTGTCTAAGCACGCTTTTTTGTAGCCTTTGTTTGCGATTTGAACCGCGTAAGGTACGGTTACGTTTGTTAATGCGATGGTTGACGTACGTGGTACGGCACCTGGCATGTTGGCAACGGCATAGTGTACAACACCGTGCTTCACGTATGTTGGATCGTCATGCGTTGTGATGCGGTCTGTTGTTTCGAAGATTCCGCCTTGGTCGATGGCGATATCGACAACAACTGAACCAGGTGTCATCGCTTTGATCATCTCTTCTGTTACTAATTTAGGTGCTTTCGCTCCTGGAATCAGTACAGCACCGATGACTAAGTCTGCTTCTTTGACAGCTTGTTCGATATTTAACGGGTTAGACATAAGCGTTGTTACGTCGCTACCGAAGATATCATCAAGCTGACGAAGGCGATCCGGGTTAAGGTCAAGGATCGTGACGTTGGCACCAAGTCCGACAGCCATTTTCGCTGCGTTCGTACCGGCCACTCCTCCACCAATGATCGTTACTTTACTGCGGCGAACCCCAGGGACACCTGAAAGTAATACACCTTTTCCACCGTGGATCTTCTCTAAGAACTGGGCACCGATTTGAGTCGCCATACGTCCAGCCACTTCACTCATCGGAGTTAGTAATGGAAGGGCACGATTCAGTTCAACCGTTTCGTACGCGATTCCGATCACTTTATTATCGATTAACGCTTTCGTTAATTCCGGCTCTGGAGCAAGATGTAAATATGTAAATAAGATAAGCCCCTCGCGGAAATAAGAGTACTCACTTGGAAGTGGCTCTTTTACCTTCATGACCATATCCATGGACCATGCTTCCGCTGCAGAATCAACGATGTGTCCACCTGCTGCTTTGTAATCTTCATCTGTAAATCCTGAACCCATTCCCGCTCCAGCTTCGATGTAAACCTCATGTCCAAATTGAACAAGGTTCACAACACCAGCCGGCGTCATGGCCACACGATTTTCGTTGTTTTTAATTTCCGTTGGTACACCAATACGCATACTAAGCCAACCTCCTAAATGCACTATTGCTCCTTGGAGCATTCACTTCCTAAATATAACACTTTTCATATATAATAGCGAAGGGCAATTACTCACCCTGTAAGCACTTACATTCTAACAAATAAATAAGGAAATATCTCTATTTTTCTTTAAAAAAATAAATGATTATTTCTTCGCTTTTTTTCAAAAATTCTTTAAAATAGAAACCATGCATCCTAGTATACCCAAAGGAGACTTTTTTTATGAAACAACCGATGATCGAACGGCTCGGACTCGAAAAGGTCCCACCGGAATTAAAATCAACCACATGGATCGAATACTTCATCATACAGCTCGCCTTCTCCGTGAATGCAGGAAACTTCCTCATCCCGGCACTCGCCGTCCTAGAAGGAGGACTATCCTTCCAGGCAGCATTTCTAGCCACCGTACTCGGAGCAAGCGTCGCCTTTCTATTCGTATCATTCCTGTCACTACCGGGCTCCCGCTACGGCCTGCCCGCTCAATACGTCCTGAGATCCATCATCGGAACCCGGTTGTCGATGCTCATCGCATCCCCCATCCGGTCCCTGACGTCCCTCTACTGGTTCAGCGTCCAAACCATCGGAGGAAGTTTCGTCATCATCTCCATGGTGGAAAAAGTAACACCGTATACGATTCCGTTCATCCCGGTCGCCATCGGACTCGCCATCATCATGACCCTTCTAGCCCTCATCGGCTTCGAAGCCGTCAAAAAAGCGACCAAACTATTCATCCCGATCCTCGTGATCGGACAGGGAATCATCCTCTACCTGTTCCTGACAAAAGGAGCCGATTCCCTTCCAACACTCACACAAGGCCAGGAACCCTTCTCCATCGGAACGTTCCTATTCTACTCAAGCCTCGTCTTCGTCCAATACATCTCCGGAGTGAGTGCATCATCTGACATCACCCGCTACAGCAAGAGTGACCGCCACGGATTCTGGGGACTGTACGGAGGTAACGTCGTCGGATTCATGATGACCGCGCTCCTTGGAGGATTGGGTGCCAGCTTGTTCAAAGATTTGAATCCATTCGTCGCAGCGGGGCAACTGACCGACTCCAGCCTGCTTCTATTAGTGATCACGGCTTGTGCGATGGTGTCAATGATTTCGATTAATCTTAGTAATGCGTATACAGGGGGATATAGTCTGCTTAATGCACTGCCTTCCCTATCGCGCATTCAAAGTGCACTGTTGTTCAGTTTAGCCGGGATTATATTAAGTTCGTTTCCGCAGCTGGTTTATAATGCGCAGGAGTATATTTCTTATTTGGGGATCCTGATCATTCCGATATCGGCGATTGTGGTGGCTGATTATTTGGTTATTCGGAAAGGAAGGATTTCTGAGAGTGCGCTTGTGCGGCTTGCTAGTGGGGAGTCGAATTTTAATCGTGAGGCACTGTATGTTTTAGTGATTGGGATGGTGATTTATTTGGTGATTCCGGATTCGTTTTCGCCGGGGTTTAGTTGTTTTATTATGACTTCTATTGTATATGTGCTTAGTAAAACAAGGGGTAGGATGGAAGGGCAGAATCCTATTCAGAAACTTGGTTAAGAAAAAAGAGTGAACCTGTGTGTGTTGTTGTAGGTTCACTCTTTTCTTATAAAAAAATAGAAGTTAGCGGTATTTTGTTCGTTCCCCTTCATTAGTTTTTCTTTTCTGGTTGCGTAATCTTTATCAGAAATCTACCCTGCTGTTTTAAATGGCCAATATATTGCAGTTCTCATATGAATGTGGACAGACCCCCAGTACATTAACGCTTCAATGTACCGAGGGTCTGACTCCATTATCTAAGATTCATAGTATGTTTTCTCTCACGATGCACAAGAGCTCGCTGAAAATGTTCAAAGGGTGTTACACTTTGTTTATATAAGAAGTGGAGCAAACCCCAATCCTTTGATTGTACTATACAGTAAATTATTTACTAAATTTCATTCTAATAATAAGTTATAAAATCCTGTATCATTAAAAAAGATATGATTTTATTTTATTCTTGTAAGAAAACTATCCCATGACATTAATTCAATAGGAAAACCTAAAGATTTTTGCCATGCAGCTCTTTTTTCGTCCTCTACATGCTGTAAACTTGGGTTATGTCTCCCACCAATCACAACACCAACAACATCTACAGGCTTAGTTTTATCAACCATTAGACTTCCTCTTTCACAAAGTAAGGAGTTATATACTTGAGAACCAGCTTCAACCGTCGCCCGAATTCTATGTACTTCATCACGGTAAGATAGACTATTGGATTCAGAGTATTGCTTTCGTCTAATAATCTGATCAATACCTTCCAAAAATTTCGCGTTGAAAGTTGCACCCTTTTTCGTTGGATTGTTTACTAAATCGAATTCAGCACCTTTAACCTCGATGAGATATATTTTCATGAACGACCTATTTGTAAAAACTGCAAAATCACAATCTCCAGTGGTCCCAACTGTAAGTTCAGAAAAACAGATTTATTCATCCTCAGGTTTGGCATACGCTTTAGCAAATAAAGATAAGTCTTTTTTTAATATCGTTTGTATTTTTTGTTCATTCGAACCTGCTTTAACGAGTTTATCTAGTTCCGATAGAATTGACATTATTATTTCCCCATTTCAGAAATTCATTTTACTATTTCCTTATAATAGATATTCAGGAAATCAAGGTTAGATTAATGCTTAAGCGCTCCAGGGTCTGACTTCAATAATTCTGTTTCGTGCATTTTGTTTATTTGTACCATTCATTTTTTATTTTCTCTATGTCAATGTCTTTCCATTCCGATTTCCAAAGCTGCCAATAAGGAATATCATTTGATGAAGGAGGAGTATGGCATTTATCAATTTGAACTATAGTAGGTAAAACCACAGAGTCCCCAACGAGTAAAGCTTCTCCAGCTTGTAACGAAGGCATTTTCTCTATCAAATTTCCCATGGTATCAGGCAAGAGTCTCTTTACATAATTCTGGTCATTTGGATTGGTTAAGCGCATTGCAATAAAATTATTACATTGTGAGAAGATAGTTTCAGATATCTCTGATGGTCTTTGACTTGCAAGTAAAAGGGTAACTCCATATTTCCGCCCTTCTTTTGCAATCCTTTCAATAGATTTTTTTGAAGATCTATATTTAGAGAGATCGCTGTTAGGTACATATTTATGCGCTTCTTCGTACACTAGAAGTACAGGAGCATCATTATTAAGCGTTTCTTGCGGGTCTAGTTGGTACCTCGACTTTTTATAAAAATAACCATATTCGAAAATAATTCTAGAAATCAATGAAACAGTTATACTTAAAACTTCAAAAGGTACACCACTTAAGTCAATTACAGTGACATTTGAATTTCCATGTGCATTTTTATCCCCAACATAACCCAAGATATTCTTAAGAGTATCTTCAAAAGATACTTCTTTGGAAGCTTTACCAAGTAAAAAATCGAATCTCTTGTCGTTAATCTTGTTTTCTAAACGATTAATAAAGTTTATTAACTTCCCATTAACACCACCGTTTGATGTCCCAATACCTTCAAGATTTTCAACAAAAAGCCTCGAAATATTCTCTTCGTTGTCTTCAAAAACTTCTCCTACAGAATCTTTCCATTTAATTATATTATCTTTTTTTCTTTCATTATTTCTGTTTTTTACGTACTGTAATACCTCATCAATATCAAAAAAAGTTGGAGAATCAAAATGCAACTTTTCTTTAACAACCTGATCATCTCCTACTTTAAGTTTACGATTATTTACTACTGCTTCTCTGAATATATTTCTTTGATTATGATCATTAGCCTCTGTGTCAAGAAAAAGTACTTCCAACTCCTCACTATTTAATAACCAGTATGGCATTGTTAAGTTAGAAATATCAATAAAGTTTGCATCAGGAAACGCAGACTTATATTCCGAATGAATATCAAATAATATTATGTGTGAATTATTTAATGTGAAATCACCATTTTTTTCACTAATAGCACTTTGTAGAATCGTTGAGAGAGTGTGTGATTTTCCAGAGCCCGTGGAACCAACAATTGCAATGTGTTTATTAAAAAACTTGTTACCATCCACTGGAATATTTATGCTAGGATTTCCTGATAAAGAAGAAAAACTAAACTTTACTTCATCTTCTAAAGAATTCTCAAATATTTTTTTTATTTCCTCTTCGGATGCTGGTTCTACTTTTTTAGGGGGTATAGCTATGGAATCTCCTCCTCGAATAAATTTATCATCTTTGATTAAACCCAGTGGAATTGCTTCAATTATGTACTTTCTTTCTCCTTCATTTGTAACCTCTATTGAAAAGTTTTCGATTATTACAATTAATACAGCACTATCATTATCAAAAACCCTAAGATAAGAACCCACTCTTAGAGTTTCGCCAGCCACCTTTAAATCTTCTAAGTCATCTACCGATATCTTAACTCTATTTGGATAGACAGAAATAACTTCAGCTTGATTTTTACTCATTATTGTAAAACCTCCTTTATTTCTTTAATTCCTTTAAGTTGAATTTTAATATGTTTGATTGAAGGATCCTCTAAATCAAAAAAAGGAACATCTTTGTATATTTGATATACTTCCTTTGTTTTTGTAATTTTTTCTAAGGTTAAATAAATGTCTTCTAATTTATTTATAATTTTTATTTTTATATTATTGGATTTATCAGGTGCTGCACAAAGAGATTCTGGAGAAAAAGGGGATCCAAAAAAGTTATATCCATCAATAAAAAAGTGACCTTCTAAAAATAACTCTTGTTTCAAACCAACTAACTCTAACTCTGAAATATTGTGAATATATATATATGGACAGAAGGGAGAAGGGTTTCTTTTCATATGTGTATTTCCCCATCTTTGCGAAATTAGAAGTATTAATTCTTTTAATGCATTTCTCTCGTATGTTGATTCATCAACTTCTATCAAAAAGAACCTTTCAAAGGGTGATGTATTAAGCCCTGAACTAAAATATTCATTCTTTATCCTTTTCAGAAATTGTTCATGCCCTTTTAAAAAAACAAACCATTCATTAAATAGAATATCTTTAGTATTGATTTTCTCTAAAAATTGTTTCTTACTTAATGTTCTCTCAGCCTTACTTTGTTTCGTTGATATATCTTTTATTAGTTTAATTGAATTATTATAATAGAAATGTTCAGCTTCAAAATCTGTACAATTAAACACATTTTTTATTGAGGATATGATTTGATCTAATTGAGAATTATAATCGTAAGCATTTATATCAATTTTAAGTTTACTTAAGAATTGAATAAGGTCTTCATTTGTTAAGTTTAAATCTTGATGTTGATAATACTTTGTACCACCTTTACTGTACGTAAGAAAATGTCTTTTCAGAAATTCTATATCAATTGGTAATTCAAGTTTGTGATGTCCGTTTTTAAAGTGCCCATATAAAAAATACTCTACATTTGTTTTGTATTGACTATAATGAGTAAGCATCATCCGTATTGGCTTTGCTATGACAGAATGGTTATACTCAGTTTTGGCATAATATTTGCATTGGATTGCTTTTTCTTCTTCTATTGTTTTTGTATCTACATCTTCGATTCCTTCTAACGTTACAGTACCATCCAAGTCATCTAGTCTAAGTAATTGAAGTATTGAATAATCAAATTGGTAAAAGTACCCTGTAATTGTGTCTGTAGCATCTCTTTTACTCATTATAATTTCCCAACCTTTAGATAATAATGTTCCCCCGTTACAAATTGTTTTTATGTGAGGAATTTAATGTTTCAAACAAATATACAACATTCAGATTTTTTCATAAACTACTTAAAAATTAAAAACAAAATAACTCTAAAAGGAAATACGTGTTGTACACCTAATAAAACCTTACCAAATATCCAAAACCACTTATTACCAATAATACCACATATCCCTGATTATGGTTATTTTCCCATCAGAAAGTTCTCGTTTTTCCCACTAAAAATTTGCAGATCCTTATTCACTCACTTTACCAAAAAAACCAAAATCTAATGTAATAACTTTATCTTAAATGTATTTCTTTGCTATACATTCAACTTTATTTACGACTTAAACGTATAGACACTCCCATACTTATACTTCTCAGACTCCAACCACTTACAAGATTGCCACATTCTCACTTTATAAAACAGGACCTCTCGAATCTTCCCAATCGACCGAATATACGGCTTTTCACCAAGCACCACACACCCTACCTGTACTCGGCCCTCATACATGACATTCAACAGAATCCACATATACAGGTGATTTAATGTATCCAAATCAAACATCCATTGGTTTAAATTTCTCCATCTATCCATTTGATTCACTCCTGTTTCAATATGTATTCAACCCTTATATAGTGAGATTGGCTGGGAAAGGATACCCCTTAGATCAATTTTCTTTTTAAAATATGTTGTTATTAAGTAGAGGAAGTCTAAACGCTAGAAGTGGAGGAGAAAATGAAGAGCAGGTTTGTTATCTTAAAGATGATTATTTCTTTTAACTTAATCATCAGAATAACAGAGTCAGAACCCCAACTCATTTAGAGCAAACCCAAGCAAGAAAAGCTAAATTCTTTTCTTCACTACTTTTATCAACAAGAAAAAAACCTCATTCGTATAAATGCACGAATGAGGTTTACCACCACAATTTATTCTGGAGAAAATCGGGGTCAGAACCCCAGTACATTAATGCTTCACCTTACAGAGGGTCAGACCCCAATATTTTAAAAAGTAAATTATTGCTTTTGAGATTATGCAGTTGAATTTTTTCTTAGTAGTTCATCAATATGTTTCTTCCATTGCTCCCTATGAATTAGGCGGTGTTCATGCAGGGAATTTCTAACTATTTCTGCTTTTGACATCTTGGAGATAATTTCCCAATCACCTTTTATTATATAAGTAGCATTTCCTTTATATGCACTTTCAAAAACATACAAACCCAGTGATTCAAAACCAAAAATAACATATCCAGAAAATCCATTAATACCAATAGCTTCAAAATCGGGAGAATACTGATCTATCGTTTGTAACCTGTCCCAAATCACCATTTTTTTTGAATTTGACTTATTTTTAGTCATTTCATTATATCTTTCTTTTCTCTCTTCCCAAGTTAGTTTTTCCCCTTGAGGAAATAAAACCCAGTTTAATCGTTTAAGCTTTTTTGATTTAATAAAGGCATCTAAGTCTACCGAGAGAATTTCTGCTCTCTTAAATATCTCCAATAATACGTTTATACCGGTTAATGCTTTTATTTCATCCTTTTCTACTGTTTTAATAAAAGTCTCATTTATCATTAAATACGTACTTTCCCCTTTCTTTTCAATTGTTAATTCAAGTGATGGCCCAGTGATTTGTAATCTGGGGAATCTTTTCATTGGTATATCCACAAAATCTGTAACTTCTACTTTATTGTCACGACCATGGAATTCAACTCTTGTGTAGTACTGTTGTCTATATACTATTTCTTTTTCTTTGTCTTTTTGAGGAATTTCTTTTCCTTCTAAATTAAATCTTGTAAATCTCCCTTTTATTGGGGGTACTACTGTTTCACCTAATTGAATCGGCTGGCTAAACCCTAGTTCTTTGAGTTTCAACATATCTTGCTCTTCAATTAAAACTCCTACTCTAAAACACTCTCCTTCATTTACTGAATCAATATACTTTTTTATTGAATAGATATATTTTTTACCGTTTATCATAATGTAATCCCCTCTCTTAGTTATTTGAATTTTCAATATATTTATATTTATAATTACATTATACTACACTTTTGTATTTTTTTAGGTTATTAGGGAAAATCGGAGTCTACCTCCAGAGAAAAATAATAGTCTGCTCATTTTGAAAATATTTACAAAAATCTAATTTTAGATAATAATAGAATATATAAATTGTATATATGTGGGGGAGAGTGTATGAGAGAAGCTTTACATGTAATAGATAATGAGATTTTCAAACTTCCCTATTCCGCTTCAAATGAGGCAGTAGCGAATTTTAAAAAGCTTGCTAAAAAAGAGTTATATAAGTGTCCCTACTGTGATGCAGTATTAATTGTGAAGTATGGGGAATTAAGAGGGCTTTATTTTTCTCACCAACACTCTGAAGCCTGTGAGGAATCTAAAAGGGTCGAGAAGGCCGAAAAGAGATACGCTAAGCAAATAGAAAGAGAAACTCAACTTCACAAAGTTTTATTAGATATTATCTATGATGAGCTATCTATCAAGTCTAAGATAAACCCAGAAGTGTACGTAAATAGAGGTTATAAAGAAAAAACCGAATGGAAAGAGTATCCGGATATATATGTAAAATTAGGCGATAAAGAACATGCTTTGTGTGTGATTACCAACGTAAACCCTTCTGGAGACGGTAATCTAGCACAGCATATAATGAAGAGACACAACTATTTTCTTAACGAAGGACTTGAGCCCATATGGTTTATCGAGAAGAAAGAACAAGCAATAGAGAGAGATAAAAATAGTATCATATTGTGGGAAGCCGAGCTCACCATTGCATCTAAAACCAAGGAAGATAAAAATTGGGACAATCTTTTCACTTCTGAAATTGAAGATGAAATGTTCTTTGATTATTTTAATTATCCCCGACATGATACAGATAGCGAGATAAATACTAAATGTTTACTTTATATTCTCAATAAAGAAGATAAAATTGTAATTCATGTCCAACGTTTCCTTAAAGACCGTATAGTTAAACCACTCAGAGCCTTTATGATAAACGATGGGTATGAAATACCTTTTGGACAAGCATTAATTGTTGATAATGGCTTTAGATTAAGCAACCCAGAGATCGAAGAGGAAAATAGAAACAGGTTTTTGGACTCACTAAAACAAAAACGTGAACAACACTTGGAGCGCCAGAAACTTGAGGATGAAATGAAAAAGCTCAAATTAGCACAAGAAGAAGAGATGCGTAAAGTTGAATTACAGGAACAAGAACTAAGATTAAAAAAACTTATTGACCAAAGAAAAGCTGAAAGTATCAATAGGGCTATGTCTTACGAAGAATTAAAACAGCTTTTAAGAGAAAAGATTGGACTAACTCAAAAAGAACAAATGGAGCTGTGGACTAACTATTTGCCTAGAATCGGTTTAAAGAACTCTCAGCTTGTTTGGGAAATTGTATTAGAAAACAACTGTAGGAGCTTTACTGACCTTAAAGCAGCGCTTGGGAAAAAGTATGGTCTGTTATAAGTTGTGAATAGCTAATATCATAAGCATTAATAGTGTGGAGACTTAAAACTAATAATATTGGAAAATCGTATATTGAGGGAGAGTTTTCACCTTTCTCTCATTATGACAAAAGAAAACCCCTTCAAGGCCCTGAAGGGGTTTTTCTAAAATATTTATCTCTTATTCTCAACATTCTCCTCCGTCACCAACTTCAACGGCACCGGAATCTTCTTCTTCACTTTCTTACCCTGCAACACATCAGCCCCAGCCTGAACGGCCAACTGACCAATCTTCTCAGGCTGCTGAGCAACAGTTGCAGACAGGTTACCATTACAAATGCTAGTCATCGCATCTTCATTTCCATCAAATCCAACGACTAATACATCACGCCCCGAACTCTGGATCGCCTGCAGTGTGCTCCCAATGCCATTTCGTCGTTATGAGCGAACACGGTTTTGATATCTGGATTTCCCTGAATCAGGTTCTCCATTGTATTCAATCCTTCGGTACGATCAAAGTTTGCAGTCTGCTTGGCCACGACATCAAGCTTTTCATCCGCGATGTTGTGGAACCCGGCTCCCCGCTCACGGTGGCGGATGCTCCAGGGACACCTTCCAGCTCTGCAACCTATGCTCCTTCACCAAGCTGTTTCACTAGATATTCACCGGCCATTTCGCCGCCCTTTTCATTATCCGAGCTGACGAGTGTCGCGACGTCTCCTTTTTCCGCTGAGCGGTCAAGGGTGACGACGGGAATACCTAGGCTGTTGGCGGACTGGACGGCGGTGGAGATGGCCGCTGAGTCCGTCGGGTTGATGAGTAAGACGTTGACGCCCTGTTGGATGAGGTCTTCTACGTCATTGATTTGCTTGGCGTCGTCGTTCTGGGCATCGACGACGACGACTTCCATGCCTTGTTTTTTCGCTTCGTCTACTACTCCATTTTTCATGGAGACGAAGAATGGGTTATTCAGGCCTTATTAATAGCGTCAAACAATTTAGCTGAGGATAATTTGCTTAATTCTATATTACTTGCTAGTGCAGGCTTCGCGTATTTATGAACAAACACATCCGCATCATGGGCATTAAAGCCCTTTTCCAAAATTAAGTATTGATACAAGTTTCGCCGAGGAGACAGCATAAACTTCTCGTTTTGAAGGGCAGTCATTGCTCTCTCTCGTTCAATATCACACACCTTCATCATTACACGAAGAATTTCATCATCCTTGACCTTTGCTTCAAACAGCGCTTCAGTCACAAGTTTTATCTCATTATTTCTCTTATGAATTTCTTCTAAAGAACCTATCTTCATTTTTATTCCCTCCAACTTTTAATTTTTAAGAAGTATAGCCACTTCCTATACCTCTGGTAACAGGTGCATCTAAAGAATCTGTTATAAATTAAATCCTCGTGTGCCCATAGGTACTCTATATGTTAAATGTTCTATAAATATAATAGAATATTTTCCAATAAATGTTAAAGCTTTTACGAGTTATTAAAAATTTATTGTAATTGTGGCTAACTCCTTAAAGTGTAGAAATTATTTTTTTGACTTTAATAAATCAGCTAAGCCTCTACATCGAGTTCAAATAGTATTAAACCAATTACTTGATTGCATTCTATTTTCCCCGTACTCAATGATATTTTCCTCATTTTGCTGCAAAGCACTAGCCATTAAAAGCCATTGTAATATTTATTCTTTGTTTAGCATCCTTTAAGTCTAGTAATAATCTGTCTCTTAATTCAGAACTTTTTCCAGGTCTAGAAAAATAAACTTCAATATTATTTGTCATTGAAATCTCCTTATATAATTGGCCTATATAAACAAATTGTTTTTAGAACCACATCTATTTACATGGTTTTGTCCAAGCTTCTTTTGTTTTTTAATAAATAATGCTAATTTGTTCCTTCATATGCATGAACTATTTTTTGGATAGCTTCTGCAATTCCTTTGTGAAAATCTTTTTTTTGTTCTAAAGGAGTAAGTTCTATTAAGCGTATTCGGTAATTTTCCATAGGATTTTTTGGTGCTATATTTTCTTCGTGTTTTGGATACAATGCCCAAACTTCGTGTACCGGTCTATATCGATGCCACTGACCTGGATATTTTTTTTTATAAAGGAACGAAGATTCCATATTACTTCTATAGGCAATAAGTTGCCTCATAGTATCAGTTTGCCTACTTCCAATTAACCTGCTGCTGTCCCATATAAACCTTAAAGGACGATATTTAAAATCCACCATGATAGTGCCAATATATTCGTCTTCAGTATACAAGTCCATACGAACATCTGGACGATTATGACTATAATTTGCATAAATTGGCTTACTTAATATTGTATCCTCTTTTTTAAATGGTAATGATTCATCATACACAAGACTCAATTTTAAATTACCTCTTTTAAACTCTACGGTAGTTCCTTGTTCTAAGAATGGTATTTGAATAGATTTAGAATTAGGGCTAATATCGAAAATCCAACCTTTTATTACTTCGAACCCAACAGACTCATCCTGTAACCCGGTTACAAGTTGTAAAAATCCCCAGATTTCATACAATAAATCTGTTCGTTTCCAGTAATAATCATAGTTGTTGTCTAGTGATATGGATAATTCTTCATTCTTTAAATTGCGATATAGAGTAAAAATTTTCTTATATCTCTGATCCAAGTGCATAGAGTGAGGAAGAAGCAGACTTTGCGGCTCTTCAACTTCTGTTATCCATTCGTTACTTAATAAAAGCATGCATTCACTTCTTACCCGACGCACAAATAATTCATAATCACTAAGTTCTTCTAGAACTTTAAGTTTTAAACGAATTTGTATATGATCGGTTTCGTGATATCGATATTCTTTTTTTATTTCCCCTTGAACCATTTGTTTGTGCTTTTCCAAATAATCAAGGAGGTTATTCATTTCCCGAACAATAAATCTTCCAATTTTTTTTATCCATTGGTTCTCTAACAAATCATAATTCCTGATGTTTGAAGGAGAATAAATATAATCTCTGCTCTCTGGGTGCCTAGACCGATAATAAATACTAGTAGCGTCAATCCCTCTTGCTTTTCCTTCTAAAACTAACTTATATTCTTTTTTAATTCTCATTCGTGGGTCAGCTTGAATTTCTTTTATTGCTGTAATCCATTTAGTAAAATCCTTCTTTATTACATATAACTTCCGCAGAATATGAATAGGTATTGGAACTGAGCTATCCATACCAATACTAGCGTTTTTCCGAATCAAATCCTGAGCAAGACCATGCAATGATTCTTCAATATCATTACGCATTGAAACCCATTGCTCCTCAGTTATCTGTTTAGGCTTTATTTTTAGCCAGGAATAATAAGTTAACCCTTTCACTACTACTTTTATACGATAATATCCAGGTATTAAAGGATAAAAACTATCTGTATTTGAGGTATTTTTTTGATTATCATACAAAACAACCGGTATAGGCGAGGGAGGTAAATAAGCCACATCATCCTCACCTACTTCCAAATAACGCATAGGAATGGTGTCTAATCCATCCATATACAATCGAGCATTTTCATCCTCGCAAGTAAATTTTAAGATTAAGCGTTTATTTTCCTTTAACTCAGGTACTTTATTATCTAGCATTTTATATAAATCCATAATATCTGAAACAAAATCAGAGAGAACTATATCGTTATCTTCTCTTTGATACTCGGGTTGACTAAAGGTAATTTTAAACGGTATGTCCATAAATTCGTAACTCCCTAGATTTTTCCTTTATCAAATCTTTTGTCCGATTAAATTCATAGGTATTTGGCATTGAAGTCAATAAATCTAAGAATTTACTTTGTTCCACTTGCTTTGTATCTGGATTATAGTGTCCTAGTAACTCTAAAAATTGTTCTTCAGAACCTCGAATCTTTGTTAAAACTCTTTGGACTACCTGAATATCAAAGGCTTCTTCGCGGCTTAATGGTGCAACGCTAGGAAGATTGTTTAGAAAATTACTTACCTGACGTATTATGCGCCAACCAATTCCTAGATTACGACTGCAATTTTGGAATTCTTTATGCAATTCCCATAAAAGCTTAGACTCTTCAGGATTCAACAAAATTTCACGTTCAATCCTTTTAAATGACTTATACATATCAAAAGTGAAGGGGTTTTCCCGTGGAGTAACATTAGCTGGTTTAGGTAACTCCCTGATGCGTTCTTCCTCCATTGTTAAAACATCAGAGTATGGTTTAATATCTAAGCTAATTACATTTGCTCTATCTAAAACTTTGTCAGAGAAGTGATATGTTGATTCATCTAAGTTCACTGTACCTACAAAAATAACATTACTACCAATCCTTAATGTCGAAGGGAACAGATTCTGATTATAAATACGTGAACTATATTCATCATTGTATAAGTGCAGGATCCGCTTATTTTCCTCCAACTCTAGTACAGATAAAAATTGAGAAAAGTAATGTTCTACTCGCGCAAGATTCATCTCATCAAAACAGACAATATGCAAGTCGTCAGAATAATCATTAGCACGAGTTAATAGATTTAATAATCCTGAATCTCCAGGTCGATACACGTTATGTAATGTATCTAAATATCCAATTACATCCGCATCATCTTGCCAAAAAGGTCTTACAGGGATGAACAACAATTGGTCTTTACTTAATTTTAAAGCATGAGCATAACATTGAACCAATTTTGATTTTCCTGTTCCACTCATACCGGCTAAGACTACAAGACCTCCAGTTTTCATTGCTGTATGAAAATTGTATAAATCTTTATCATCATAATAGAGACCCCAACGTTTGCATTCGTTTATAAATAATTCCATAAATTCCGCTTCTTTGTAGTCACTATCATTTTCCTCATTTTTTATATTACTTGCCTCTTGTTCTTCTTCTCCAACTAACGTTTCGAAGGTACTATTACCTATTGGTTCTCCATATCCTTTTAACATTTTCTGTAACTCCTCGCAATGTTTAGAATCCATAAAAAGGACTTGATCGTGAAGATAACTTTCTAAAACAAAATCCATTTGTAAATTCATACTTTTTATGTCATTTAAGTATGAATTAAATCTAAAACCACCATTAGCATATTCATGTTTTGAAAACTCTCCATAAAGTGTATACTCATGTTGTTCTGGGCGATGTTTCCATAGAATCATAGAAGGCGTATCATCATCACTATTAGATACTTGTTTGTTATCTCCTACATATTTATTTTTTTGCAATTGTTGCTCAAAAACCTCTTGTGTACGTTCTGTTGTCTCTTCTGAGAAAATTGGAATAGGCTCAAGAATTGTATCCGTACGAAAGGAATCAGACTTTTTTACTATATGAATGTTTTTTGCGATGTGAAATTCTGAAACCCCGTTTGGCTTTCTTAATTCCACTTGAAAGAAAAGAACGTACCTATTTAAGAATTCCTCTAATTCTTCTCTTCTTTGGTAATCAGGTAGTGAAGTATTATCGTAAAATCCCCAATTATCCAAATCTTCTGCGTAACAACATACGTCTTTAACTTGTCGTGGGAAATTTTCTGGAGGTGTAGAGATTATTCTAATATAAAATTGTAAATTATTGTTTCTATTAATGATAATTGAGTTTCGTCCCGTTGAGACCTCTCCATCATTTGCTAAAACGCCAGCAAAACTAATACCCCATTTTCTAGCTCCATACATGTTAATTAGCCCTCGCTTCTAGTTTATTGTATTTATTAATTTCTCTTTTAACTTCGATGAAGTCTTTGCATATTTTAATTATATTTTCATCCAAATTTGCATAGGACTCATTAACCTTCAGTAAAAGTTGGTCTTTTTGGGAAAGTTCATATAACAAAACCCAGTAAGCATTATATTCATTGGAAAACTCATAGTCGTGTACCTCATTAGCATCAACAAATTCAAACTTAACTTTTTCGCTTTTAAACTGTATAAGTGATGCAGGTCTTCCAATTACAAGTATCTGAATCTTCACTTCTTCTGACTCGTCCATTAAGTAACTCTTAAGCTCTATATCTTCTTTTAATTTCTTTACTTCAATTTCAAGTAATTCAATTTCTCTTGTGAAATTATCTCGTTCTTCTTTCCATTGTTCTTTTTCCTGTTCGTATTCATTACTTATGGCTTCTCTTTCTTTTAATAGTTTTCCGTAAAGATGATTCTTCTCATGTAATTTCCTAAGGGAGTTGCTTTGACTCTTTTCAAGCTCTTCAACTTTTGCTTTATGTAAAGCATCTCGTTTCTTTAACTCGTTTGTTAGATTCTCAACCTTTTGAACTAATCTTTGAAACTTCTTCCCTTCTGTTTTGTTAGCACATACTTCTTCTTTCGTCTTTTGCTCTTGTTTCTTTAAATATGACTCATTAGAAATAACATTATTGCCACTGATTTCAATAGATTGATTTGGAATTTCTAATAAACTACTAGTTTCATCTTGCAAAGTAGCAAATAGCTGCTTTGCGAGTTGCTCTTCATTTTCCGAGATTAGTTTTAATAAGACAGTAGTCGCCCCCTTTTCTTTGGAAAGTTCAACCAACTCGTTTATTTCCTTATTTTTATATTGTTTTTCATCTCCCTCAATCAGACTGTTATTTCGTGACCAAGCTAATAGTTTGGTATAATTTTCGTTACTTAATAGGTTCGTAATCAGACGTTTTCGGTTTGTCTTAACATCTTGAATGGTATTTGTTCGAAAGCCCTTACAAATAAGATTATTATTTTTGTAAATTTCAAGCAAAACAGCATTATCGTATTTCGATAGTAGCCATTTCCATATATCTTTAACCTTCATAGTTATCCTGCTTCCTGTTATAGTTTTTTAATGTGTTTAGTAGCAAATATTACTTAACTTGGACTCGAATTAATATTACATAATCAACACTCCTTTATTGGGTTGCATTTGTTATTCATACTCAATACTATTTTACTAAATATAATCCTTTTTATGGATACATTAATATATTTTACATTACTATTTAGTAATTATTTCTAAAAAGTTAAACTTTAAGGCTTTTTCTTATACAGGAGAATAAAGTGGTTTCTTTTGATTTTCTCTGTCAAAAAAAGTAAATATTAAGTGAGAGGTAGGGGGAGAAAAAAATGGTTCTCTCCATACACTCTTCTATCAGGGGATAAGGGCTTAATTATTAAACTTCACCACAGTTTGTTCGAAAAATTTACCAAGTAACGCTAAGCAATTGATTAATTTTGGTGCTCTCCTTTTCAATACTATACCGCGAGTAGCGATAGAGTCGTTGCCATCTACTCTCTAAGCTTCATGAGGTTAATGCCGCTGAATAGACGTGATCATTAGAATGGTGTCACTCTATTTAGATTTTATAGGTACGTAGGTTGACGTTCTCAATAGAAATCACTAATTTCTAAGTACTTTTAGTATAGAACCATTTATCCCGCAAAGATTCCCCCCTGCCTTTACCACAATAATAAAAACCCCTTCCGCAATAAATACACGAAAGGGGCTCCCCATCTCATTCATTCTATCTATTTCTCCACATTCTCCTCCGTCACCAACTTCAACGGAACCGGAATCTTCTTGTCTACCTTCTTCCCTGACAACACATCAGCCCCAGCCTGAACGGCTAGCGAACCAATCTTCTCAGGCTGCTGAGCAACCGTCGCAGAAAGATTACCATTAAGGATACTAGTCATCGCATCTTCATTTCCATCAAACCCAACGACTAGAACGTCACGACCAGAACTCTGGATCGCCTGCAGTGCTCCCAATGCCATTTCATCATTATGAGCGAATACAGCTTTGATATCTGGATTCCCCTGGATCAGGTTCTCCATCGTATTTAATCCTTCGGTACGATCGAAGTTTGCCGTCTGTTTGGCCACGACATCTAAATTTTCATCCGCGATATTGTGGAACCCGGCTCCACGCTCACGTGTGGCGGATGCTCCAGGGACACCTTCGAGTTCTGCCACCTTTGCTCCTTCACCAAGCTGTTCGACGAGGTATTCTCCTGCCATTTCTCCGCCTTTTTCGTTATCGGAGCTGACGAGTGTGGCGACGTCTCCTTTTTCCGCTGAGCGGTCAAGGGTGACAACCGGAATGCCTAGGCTGTTGGCAGATTGAACGGCAGTAGAGATGGCCGCTGAGTCCGTCGGGTTGATGAGTAAGACGTTGACGCCTTGCTGGATGAGGTCTTCTACGTCATTGATTTGCTTGGCAGCATCGTTCTGGGCATCAACAACGACGACTTCCATGCCTTGTTTCTTCGCTTCGTCTTCTACTCCGTTTTTCATGGAGACGAAGAATGGGTTATTCAGTGTTGAAACGGATAGTCCGATTTTGATGTCTTCAGGGTTAGAGCTTGTATTTGGCTTCGCCCATTCCGGCGGCTGCAGGGAGCAGGCGCCCAGGAATAGGAGTGACAAACTGATTAGTAGTAACCATGCTTTTTTCATAGTATCCCTCCTACGCTGCTTTCTTTCGGTCGATGAGAACGGCGATGATGATGACGACACCCTTTACGACCATTTGGAAGAAGGATGAGACGCCGAGCAGGTTCAGACCGTTGTTTAATGTTCCGATGATGAGTGCACCGATCAGTGTTCCGACGATCAGTCCGCGTCCGCCTGACAGGCTTGTCCCGCCTAGAACGACGGCGGCGATGGCATCAAGTTCGTAGGATGTACCCGCTGTCGGCTGGGCTGAATTCAGGCGTGACGTGAGGATCGCTCCTGCGAGTGCTGCCAGTAAGCCGGCCAGGGAGTAGATCATCACTTTGATGCGTGGTACTTTGATCCCTGAGATCAGGGCTGCTTTTTCATTTCCACCGATGGCATACGTTTTTCGGCCGAACGGGGTTTTATGCAGGATCACCCACAGGATCGCGAACGTCAGGATCATCGTGACGGCAGGTACCGGGATTCCAAGGAAGTATCCTCTTCCAAACAGTTGGAATGCATAGCTGTCACCGAGTCCCGTGATTGGATTTCCGTCTGTGTACACGAGCGTCAATCCGCGGAACATCGTCATCGTTGCAAGTGTCGCGATGAATGGTGCCATTTTTCCTTTTGTGATCAATAGTCCGTTGACCATTCCCATCACGGCTCCAAGGATACAGCCGATCAGGATCGCTAGGATCGGGTCGATTCCTGATACCATCATCCCTGCCATAAGGGCACTGGATAAGGCGAGGATCGAGCCGACGGATAAGTCAATTCCTCCGGTCAAAATGACGAAGGTCATCCCGTAGGCAATCAGGGCGTTGATCGCGACCTGTCGTAATAGATTCAATAAGTTCAGGGGTTCTAGAAAACTAGGGTTGATGATGGATACGGTCGCAATCAGCACAAACAGTCCTAGGAGCGGACCAAGCTTTTGCATCAGATTGCCGACGTGATTCGTTTTAAGTGCGTTATTCATGTGCGTGACCTCCTGTCGCCAATGTCATGATTTTTTCCTGTGTGGCGTCTTCCTTTGATAGCTCTCCTGCGATGGTCCCTTCATGGACGACGAGGATGCGGTCGCTCATTCCGAGCACTTCTGGCAGCTCGGATGAGACCATTATGATCGCGACGCCCCGGTCGGTGAGCTCGTTCATCAGTTGATAGATTTCCCGTTTCGCGCCGACATCGACTCCCCTTGTCGGTTCGTCGAGGATGAGCACTTTCGGACCGATGCCGATCCATTTGGCGATGACCACCTTCTGCTGGTTCCCGCCGGACAGGTTCTTTGCGTGGGTCCGGGCTGATTCGGTTTTGATTGTCAGCCGTTTAATGAGCATTTCCACAAAGTCCTGCTCGCTTTTATCATTGATCAAGCCTTTCTTCGTGAAGCTGTAGAGGCTTGGAAGGGCTATATTATCCTTCAGGGAAAAGTCGAGGACGAGTCCTTCATCCTTCCGATCCTCGGTGATGAAACCAAGACCGAGCTTCACGGCCTGATCTGGTGTTTTAATGGTGACCGGTTTCCCGTTCACGATGATTTCGCCTTCATATCGTCCGTCGAGTCCAAAGATGGTGCGCATGATTTCCGTTCGGCCTGCCCCCATCAATCCTGACACGCCGACAATTTCTCCTGAACGTACCTCGAAGCTCACTTTCTCAAAGAGTCCCTTTTTCGTCAGGTTCCTGACTTCAAGCATCGTTTCTCCTGGCTTTGGTTGGCGTTTTGGAAAGCGGTCGGTCAATTCACGTCCGACCATTTTCTTCACGACCTCATCGAAGTTCGTCTCGGGGATCGGCGTCGTATCCACCGTGCGTCCGTCCCGCATGACCGTGATGGTGTCACAAATCGTGAAGATCTCTTCCATCCGGTGGGAGATGTACACAATCGACACGCCGGCTTTCTTTAGCGAACGGATGACGGTGAAGAGCGTTTCGATTTCCCGGTCCGTCAAGGCCGCTGTAGGCTCGTCCATGATGATGACTTTTGCATCCGTCATAAGGGCTTTGGCGATTTCGATCATCTGCTGCTGCCCGACCGAGCACTGCCCCGCTTCTTTTGTGAGAGGGATGGAAATGTTCAGTTTCTTAAACTGCTCATTCGCAACCGCTTTCATTTTTCTCGTATTGATGAGACCGAATTGTGTAACCGGTTCCTTATTGATGAAAAGATTCTCAAGGACGGTCATCTCCGGCCAGACGTTCAGTTCCTGATGGATGAAGGCAACGCCGAATTCCTCGGCCTGCTTCGGATTGTCGAACGTCATGTCCTTCCCGTCGATAGTGATCGTGCCCTGATCCTTCTTGTGAAGACCCGTCAGGATGTTCATCAGGGTCGACTTTCCGGCCCCGTTTTCTCCCATCAGGGCATGGACTTCGCCGTCCCCGATCTCGATGTCGACGCCTTCAAGGACCTTGTTCGTCCCAAATGCTTTATGGATATTCTTCATGCTGATCTGCATGCTACTACCCCCTTTGTTTTAAAAAATGACTCCCGCGTGAAGAATACAATTCGCGTACGGTGTGACTTCCCCCGTGCGGATGACGGCCTTCGCCTTGTGGGTTTCTTTCTTGAAGTCTTCATGGGATACATACTGGATCCCGTCGAACCATGAGGTCATCTGTTCGTGAACCCCTTTATTCGTTTCGACTTCTTCAGCTAGCGTTACGGTTTCAACAACCATTTCTTCCTTTAACAGTTCGACCACGTCTAGGAAGGACGGCTCTCCCGGTTTCAATGCCAGGTCGATTTTCACGACGTCTGACGGAATCGGGAGACCGGCATCGGCCACGACGATCGTATCCGTGTGGCCGAAGTCGGCCAGTATTTTTGCTATGTGACTGTTCAAGATGCCATGTCGTTTCATTCTGCCAGCTTCCTTTCCACTTCGTCTCTTGTCGGCATTCCGCCCTGTGCCCCGAATCCGGTCACGGAAAGAGATGCGGCGCGGTTTGCGAATCGGAGGCTTTCATCCATTGACTGTCCTTCAGCAACAGCCGTTCCGAATGCGGCATTGAAGGTATCGCCTGCCCCTGTCGTATCCACCACTTCTACTTTGAAGGAAGGAACGAGAATTTCTTTTATTCCATTATGGTAGCGAACTCCCGCTGCTCCTTCGGTGATGATGACTTTGTCAGGATATTGTTTCAGCGCTTCTGACGGATTCATTCCATTAAAGAGTACATCTGCTTCATGTTCATTCGGTGTCAGGTAGCTGGCACCAACGATGACATTCTGTGAAATCTTTCGTGCCGGTGCCGGGTTCAGTAGCAGTGGTACTTCAATCTTGTTACAAAGATCTGCCACGTACTCAACTGTTTCCTCCGGGATTTCCTGCTGGATCATGATGAGATCGCATGTTTTGAGGAAATCTGCTGCTTTCTCAACGTATTCTGGTGTCACAAGATCATTGGCCCCTTTTACGACGACAATGCTGTTGTCCCCTTCAGCGAGGATGATGTGTGCGGTTCCGGATTTCTGACCTGTAACCGGTTCCACATACTCTGTATGAACACCGTTACTCTTGAAGTTTTCCAAAATCTCTTTGCCGTAAGGATCATCGCCGACGCATCCGATCATGTAAACATCTGCCCCAAGTCTTGCTGCTGCAACGGCCTGGTTGGCTCCTTTTCCTCCGGGTACCGTGTCAAAGCTGTCGCCAAGTACCGTTTCCCCTGCACCGGGGCGTTTCGCTGATGTGACCACTAGATCCATGGATGAACTGCCGATTACGGCAATCTTCGCTTTTTTCATCTTCCTTCATCCCTTTCGTGTTGTGTTTCGCTGTATGAGTTCAACCGGTAGCTGAACCGTTGTATCGATGTTTTTTTCTTTTTTTATCAGTTTAATCAGAAGTGCCGCGGCCTGCCTGCCCATTTCGTAAGCCGGCTGCCTGATCGTCGAGAGCGCCGGATAGGAAAGGCTGCTCTGGGGGATGTCATCGTAGCCGATGATCTGTACGTCTTCCGGAATCTTTTTCCCGAGCCTCAAGGCCTCATGGAGAATCGCGATCCCGACGATATCATTGCTCGCGATGACCCCGTCCGTATCAGGATAGGTGGCGAACAGTTCCTCAGCCCAGCCCTTTGCGTCTTCAAAGGAGAACGAGGTCGTGGACATCACCGTGAAATCGACGTCTGTCCCGCTTAAATACTCGACGGCTCCACGGAACCGGTCCTGAGCCGGCTTGACGTGTGCCGGCCCCTTCATGACGGTGATCCGCTTCGAGCCTTTTTCCACTAAGGTCTTTGCCGCGAGGCGCCCTCCTTTGCGTCCGTCGGCATAGACAGCCGGATAGTTGTCCGTAGTCCGGTCAAGGAGGACGAGTGGGAGATTCAATTCACTATACAGCTGATCATGCTCCAAATGATTGGTCGCAGAGATCATGCCGACGACATTGTTCTGAACGAAGGTCTGGATATAATCCAGTTCCTTCTGGATGTTCTCGTCGCTGTTACCAAGGAGGAGCCTGAACCCAGCCTCGCTCACTTCATCCTCGACCCCTCTCGCCAGCTGCGGGAAGTACGGGTTCGTGATATCCGGAAGCAGCAGTCCGATCAGTCTCGACTCCCGTTTATAGAGAGAGCGTGCCACCTCATTCGGGCTGTAATTCAGCTTCTCGATCGCCCCCATCACTTTCTTCCTCGTCTCGGCTCCTACATAGCCGTTATCATTCAGCACCCGGGAGACAGTCGCCACCGACACCCCCGCTTCACTCGCCACATCCTTGATTGTTGCCACGTAAGTCACTTCCTGTTCGTTTGGTTGGTTATTTGTGTAACCGGTTACACATAAGGTAACACAATTTTGTAATCGTTTGCAATAGTTTCGTTTGTTTTGATCTCTTTTTAAATGGATGGCACGGACGTGTTCGAGGGGGGATTTTATCCAGATGTGAATGGATATCAACGAATATTACAGAATTTACTAATATTTCCCCCTTTGTTCCTTTATACTTACGTTAAGGGGTGAGGCAATGAAAAAAGGTTGGATTTCAATTGTCGGTGGAATTATTGTAGGCTTGATTCTCTCTTTCTTTACGCTCGAATATGATGGATGGAAATACATTACGGTCAGTGGGAACGGAGAAGTAGAACAAGTCATCCATGAGCTTGATTTTAACCTTATCACAAACACTTTTCTTCTGATGATGGCATGTGGAATTATCTTGTATTCGATATTATCCATGATTGAAAAGAAGAAGTCTAAAGATTAAGAGGACCCAAAGGTTCTTTAATTATTTCTAAAAGATCAACCATATTCTTTATAAGAGGTATTTCCTAACGGGACACTTAATTCTATTCGGTTTCGCCTAATTCAAAAGGGGGCGTTATGATCAAATATTGTTTTTGTATAATAGTGGTTGCCTTGCTTCTTGTCGGATGTTTTGAGGATTCTAGGGATTCAATCGTTTTTGAGAAGCTAGAAGTATCACAGGATAAAGCTGTTCCAGAGTTCACTCTACTAAGCAGAGAAGAGATGGACAATACAACAATGCGATACACTGAGGTCGAGATAGCAGAGGTGGGTGAAGAAGCTGCTAGACTATTTGTTGCTGATAGTTTTTCTGGGTTAAATGACCACTTCTCTTGTGGGGTGGTAGACGTTATAGACAAAAAGGGTAATAAGTATCGTGCCATTTATATAGGTGAGTATTATGAAGAAAATTTCGGTGCAGAAAACGAGTATGAAAAAGAAGTTTTAGAGTTGTATCGTTCAAGGAAAAAGGCAAAAAAAGATGATATGCCGTACATCGAGTTTAAAGAAATTGATTAGAATTTATGTTATTCCATTATTGGGCAGGTTAATTCAATAACAAAGACTGAAGAGGAGGACTCTTATGAGAAAAATATGGTTTCCTTTATTATCATCAATTTTGACAATGGCACTATTTTATTGGATTGGTAATATATTCGATTTATCTCTATTTAGGTTTTCATTAGTTCTAAACGAACCGTTAGAAAATGGGTTGATTTTTGATGCAAATATTGCATTACTTCCTTTTGCTATCGGCTTATTAGTTGGATTTGTTGTAGAGCGTATAGTGCAAGTCAGAAGCGAATAATTGCGATTGAGGTACATTGAAAAAAAAAGAGAAACAAGAAAGAACAGGGATAAATGAGTTCAAGTTTTGCTAAAGAGCTTATTACGCTAAAGGGGGTGTTTGTTGAACAAGTAGCCGCCCCGCTTTTGTTAGGTCAGAGCATCTTCGGCTAACGGGCAGGATAGTGAAAAAAGCAATAAAAGAAAAATTTATAAAATGACTTTTAACCAGGGGGAGATAAAATGAGACCAGATAGGGTTTTGGAGAAGGTTATAAAGAAGATTAATATTCAGAGTGAGTACAAACCTTTTGTAGAGGAGTATACAGCTAGCTTACTTTCAGAGTTCAATGGGAAGATTCACAGTATTTATATGTGTGGCTCCATTCCTAAAGGTACTGCTAAGCCATTTGAGTCTGATGCAGATTTTACAATAGTATGTGAAAGACCAGAAGATATAGATTATGATAGAGTATCATGTCTGAAGGACCAGATGTTACAGAAATATCCATTCGTAACGAAGGTTGATACGGTTATTTGTTCACTGGATGATGTAAGAAGTAAGCCCAATGAATGGGGATTTTGGATCAAGATCATCTGTGTTTGTATACATGGTACTGATATTGGTGAAGAAGTACCGCCTATTCTTATTTCACCTGAGTTCATATTAGACTTGAATTCAGACACTCAAGAGGCAGTGGAACGCGTTCGCGGTTTTCTCTCTAATGCCACTGATGACACGCTGAAATCCAGATATACCAAAGGTTACTCAAAAAAATTAATTCGTGCATTATACTCTTTGGTTTTAGAAGATACAGTGGTTTGGCAAGATGACATTTCTAAGATGAAGAATGGCATATTAGAATATTGTACTATTGATTCAGCATTAGTTGACTATCTGTATGCGTGTTACTTGGATAGTCATGTAGATGTTGAAGAATTTCTGGGGAATGCAGAAGAAGTATATCGTTATATTGAGAAGGTTTTGACTGCATTGGCTGCTTCCAGAACTACTCCTTCAGAAATATAAGTTTATCTCGTACATACTCGCTTATATGTCGCAAATAATTTATATTCCAAAACAAAGAGACTCGTCAATCGACGAATCTCTTTACTTTTTATGGCTTCTAGTTTGAGTGTCACTATTTGTTGTGCGAGCACCTCAAAACGGAACCCTTTATGTCTCTATAGATAATCCAATAACAACCCCGGATAATCAGTCATGACAACCTCTACACCCGCTTTTTTCACCAACTGAAATTCTTCCATTGTATTGATGGTAAAAACACGCAACGGAATTCCCATCTCCATGACGATTCGCCCCGTTGGCGATTGGGCGAACTCCGCCTCACAGTGGATGGCGTTGACCTGTAATGGCTTGATCCGGTCCAGAATATTTGCTGGAATCCCTTCAAAAAGGAAACCTGTCTCAATATCAGGATCAAGCTCTCTGACCCTTTTCAGACTCTCAGCATTGAATGAAGAAATAATCGTCTGTTCTTTCATTCCTTTTTCTTTGAGCAGCTCCAGGACCTTATCTTCCAACTGTGGGTAGTCGATTTGATCGTTCTTCAGTTCGATATTGATGGTTATCAACTCACGATGGGTGGTCACCACATCCAGGACCTCCTCTAGTGAAGGAATGGACTCTCCTTTGAAGGAGGGGTGAAACCAATTTCCGGCGTCATAGGTTCTGAGCTGTTCCCATGTCAAATCCTTCACATAACCGGTTCCATTCGTGGTGCGGTCGATGGTTTCATCATGGATGACGACCATCTGGCCGTCTTTTGACAGTTGTACGTCCAGTTCAATTCCGTGGGCACCTGACTCGGCTGCTGCTTTAAAGGCAGACAGTGTGTTCTCCGGAGCCTCTCCACTCACTCCGCGATGAGCAAATAGTTTCATTTTCATTACCTCTTTTCTTCGCGAACTTTGACCAGAAATATCCCTTTAAGAAGTTTCTAAAAGAGTGCCTTGTGTAATTAATATACGTATTCTTCACAAAGAAATAAGCGGAGGTTTTCCACTTACACACAGAAACATCATCCCTTATTTCATTTCTTGAGTTAATAGGCGGAATATTTCCGTCTGTTGATCAGTGACGAATATGACGTTGCTTCCGATTATTGGTGGTTGGTTACTTCATTATTACATTCCCAATCTTACGTAAATGAAACTTCCCAATAGGACTATCGTCAGGAAAGTCCAAAGTAAAAAGCCCAACTTCTCTACAAATCAAATAGAGAAATTGAGCTTTTTCAGCACCTTCATTTACTTATTGAATTCATTAACTGAAAGAAGTATTGGGGTTGATGAGTCTGATTCAGTTGATACCAGGAGTGCAATGTATCAGGCGCAAACACATCTATTTTTTTCAGTACCTTCATGGCAAATTCCAGAGGAGCTATCCCTGATGCCGTAATTAAGTTGCCATCAGCTACCGCTGGTCCCGACTCATAGAACGCTTCTCCTTTATAGTGAGGACATACCATTTTCGTGTATTCCAAATTATTACTTGTATGCTTTCGAGTATCTAAGTATCCCCTATTCGCAAGGGCCTCAACTGCACCACAAATGGCAGCCACAATCGTGCCATGCTTTAAAGCTTGGCCAGTTCTTTCAAGGATAGTTTGATGGATTTCTTCACTCCAAGTGGTCCCTCCTGGTAATATTAAAAGATCTTCCCTCTCAAGAGTCCATTCATCAAGGGACATATCCGGTTTTATGCTCAGTCCCCCCATCGTCGTAATCATTTCTTTAGTAGCACCTACTGTCATGACGTTTATAGATGCTGCGTCTTTTTTGAAATATCTTCCTGAGTTTAGTTCAGCCATTAAGTATCCGTATTCCCAGTCTGACATTGTATCAAATACATATAGAAAAGCTTTTGTAGTTTGCATCCAATTACACTCCAATCACTATTGATAGAGCCATTATAATAAAACTTCCCTGACAGGTAGCGTCAGGGAAGTCATTAAACGTGATGAAATTCTATTAATTCCGACAGAACTTCAATCATCCTTCTCTTAAGACTGATGGGCTCCATCACTTTAATCGATGTATTGTACGGTAGAAGTAAATAAGGTACATAGGTATGTATGATCTCTTTTTCAAGAAGAAACACGGCTTGATTGGGGGAACGTTCTTGTAAATAATGTCCCAAGAACCAATGCTGGCAAATATCATCCAATGCACTTTTTTCCCCCTGAAGAACCAAAGACATAATCCCTTCCTTATCTTCTAACGTTGGAAGGAGGCTTTTTATAAAGTAGTCACGTGCTGAAAAATTCTCCGGTCGGTTAAAGGTATTTTCGGTTAGCACCAGACGTTCCATTCGATCGACTCTAAAACTGCGGATATCATTTCGAAGATGACAAAATCCAATCACATACCACTTGTTATTCCAATAGATCATTCTGTACGGATCGACCAATCTTTCACTTAATGGCTGTTCGCCACTTTTATGATAAAGAATGTTGACTGAGTACCCATCCGCTACGGCCTGCTCCAAATCCTTCAAGAAAGGTTCGATAGAAGCTGAACGTAATCCACTTATGACTTCAAGACTCGTTACATGTTGGTTTACTTTTGTTTCCTGTTCTTGATTGGAGTGGTGACTTAGTTTAGAAATAGCCCGATCGAGAGCTTCCCCTCCATAATATCCTGCTTCCTCTGCAAAAACAGCCGCGTGATAAAGTGACGTTTGTTCCTCAACATCAAAGAAAAGAGGAGCCTCAACAAAATGGTTCAATAATGAGTAGCCACCGTTATGACCTGGTTCTGAAACGATCGGTACGCCACTTGTTGAAATGGTATCAATATAACGATACACCGTCCTTATATTCATCTCTAACTTTTCAGAGATTTGTTGTGCTGTCACTTTTTCACCTGAACGTAGCATCCAGAGAATGGCCAGCATATTGTCAATTTTAGGCATACAATTCCACCTCTATATAATGAGTAAACATCTTACAATTTTAATCTTATGCCAACCTTGAATGAACAGAGAAAAACGCTAAAGATCAGCTGTCCGATGGATCTTCAGCTGTAGCCCCCGTTAGCTTATTACGATTTCCATTCGTGTTCCAAAACACTGTATAGTAATGAATCTCGCCTGCCATCTTTCAATAACAAATCTTCACGCATTCTACCTTCTTTGGTCATTCCAACTTTCTCCAGCACTTTTGATGAACCTATGTTCCTTGGGTCACAAGTTGCAAATATACGATGAAGTTTACGTTCTCCAAATCCAAAATCAATTAATAGAGTGGCAACGTCTGTCGCTATCCCTTTTCCCCAATAATCTGGATTCACAATATAGCCAATTTCTCCAACTTTATTAGTAAAACTCCTTATATTTAACTCTCCAGCTCCAATCAACATTTCATCATAGATAATGGCAAAAACAAACCTTGTTCTTGGGTTTTGTGTAGAATCTTTAATCGCTTGATTTACAAAATCCTGCGAGTCTTTTTCTGTATTCGGTCCCCAAGGCTGATATTGACAAACGATCTCTTGTGATGCGTATTGATGTACACCAATCCAATCACTCATAGTAAAATCCCTTAACCATAACTTTTCATTTGAGAGACTACTATTCCTGTTTTCGATTAGAATCCCCTCCACATATCCTTTTTTACTAATTGAATAAGTGCAGTAGTTGGATCAATTTACAAATCTTCAATTATTGCCCCCCTACTTTAAATATTCTAATTTTAGAGCCGTATTTACAGCTTCAATTGCATGAATAACGGTTGTATCAAACAATGGAACTTCTGAATCATCCGGTTTAATTAACAATCCGATTTCTGTACATCCCAAGATGACTCCTTCCGCTCCTCTATCCACTAATTTTTGAATCACACTCTTAAAGTACTCCTTAGACGATTGTTCCATTTTCCCTAAACACAACTCTTCAAAAATAACGTTATTGATGGTGTTTCTTTCTTCTTTGTCTGGAACCAATACGTTAATCCCGTTAGATTGAATCCGGGATTTATAGAAATCTTGCTCCATTGTATATGCAGTCCCAAGTAAGCCAACTGTTTTCATATCGGCTCTTTGAATTTCATTTGCTGTTGCATCTGCAATATGTAGTACCGGAATGTTGATTCGCGCCTCAACATGATCAATGACTTTATGCATCGTATTTGTACAAATGACGATGAATTCTGCACCTGCTTTTTCTAAAGAGGAGGCAACTTCTCCTAATGCTCTACCCGCACTTTCCCAATCACCTTCCGCTTGATAGCGTTCAATCTCTTCAAAGTCTACGCTGTATAATAGACACTTTGCTGAATGTAACCCTCCTAATCTTTCTTTTACTTCTTCGTTGATTACTTTGTAATACTTTACTGAGGATTCCCAACTCATTCCACCTATAAGTCCAATCGTTTTCAAACTTTGTCCCCCCTGGTTTTCAAGTCCCTCTACTTAACTTTCAATACTTTATCTTCTTTGGCATACTCCATATAAAATAATGTTGTCGTATTTCAATTGTGATGGTTTCTTAATCTATCTTAAATATAAGTCCCAACCCACCTGCTTCTAAAAAACCCACGTTAACTTAATACCAATTATTCCAAAAATTTTTACTTCTTACAATGGTTTTACTCCGTCAAAAAAGAGCGCGATGTAAATAATCGCGCCCGTTACTTGAACAAATCATAGGCTCTCTTCCTTATCTCAAGAGCGATCTGATATTTTTTTAAAACTATCCATGTTGCTGAACCAATGCGCTACAAAGAAAAGGAATAGATAAATAAAAAAGTCATAAATGGTTGACCATCCTTTTGGATTGTAAAAATCAATCATGGCAAAGAAATTCATACCTATAAAAGCCCCAATGGCAGCAAATATTGAACCTTTTATAAGTGCATTGGTTCTCGGTTTTATTTGAAGTGCAAACATAATGGCAACAGGTGCTAATGAAAAATGATAGGGAAGAAATAACAGTGGAGCTACAGGTGAAAATTTCATGGGGTATGACCACAACCCATAAGACAAGGCAATAAGGTCAATTACTAATGATAAAATGATGGTTACAAACCCTCCAATAAGAAGTCTGCCTGTACTTTCCTTATTTCTAAATAGAAACCAAAGGATCCAAGGAATAATAAATAGTCCGATTCCAAACCACCATTGCCATGTAAACATAAAGGAGTGAACTACTGCTTCCGTCATCAAATCATTTACTTCGATTATCTGTTCGGTAGCTCTATTCGCTTGTTGTATTCCTTCTCTCACTGTCATTCTTCAATCCTCCTCACATGTCCCTCACATCTTAACCCCTGAATTATACGTGTGTCTTAATGGTTATCTTTTGTCATTTATTTTCCTATTATGCGTTTAACCATTTTGTAAGTGTTTTTAAGTTCTCTTTACTTTAGTGGGGAAAGAATATTCAACGACTTGGCCTGAAACAAGAAGAAAGAGCCTCAGTCCCAATGAAGGTCGAGGCTCTGAAATGATAATATTTTTGCAATAGAAGGAAGTACGGGCGCAGCTTCCCACTAACATTTGCTGTTTATTCACTTCAACAAAAGGTGTATGGCGCAAACAGTTAGTTGTATGTCGTCTTTTGCTAGTTACAAAACAACATTGGGTTGGTAATATGATAACTATCTTAATAACAGGGTAGACACAATAAAAGCTATTCAAGCTATAGATAGCTAGGGGAGAGAATGATATATGACCGCTTATACTTCTATTAAATTCCCGGCAGGATTTTGGTCGGGATTGCGTCAACTAGGGATTGCCCCCCATGAAGTGGTTCGAAGGGCTGGACTTCCACTCACTCTTATGAATGAACCAATGGTCACAACGGCCCAATATTTCTCTATTTGGGAGGCGTATTCCGATATCATAGGGGACATTGCAAAAGGAATCATTAAGCTAACGACCGGATTCGAAACAGTTCATTTTCCACCAACTGTTTTAGCAGCTTATCACGCCCGTGACTACCTCGACGCACTTACACGCATGATTCGGTATAAACGGTTGTGCCCCCCTGAAAGCTTACGTATCACAGATGAAAACGACGAATGTAGGATTGAACTCGGATGGTTGAATAGAGAGCAACCGGGTCCGCCAATGTTAGTAGGGATTACGCTTGCGTTTCTTTTAGAGTTGGGACGAAGGGGAACGGGCCACCCGTTGACTGCGAAGTCCGTTGAATTTTCACCTTTAATGGGCGACGTTCAGTCGCTTGAAACCTACTTCGGGTGCCAGGTCCAAGTCGGTGGAAGTCGTAACAGATTGACGCTCCATAAAAAGGACCTTCGCCGCCCTTTTGTCTCTTATAACGCAGAATTGCTTGAAATCCTGACACCCGCATTGGACCAATCCATTGATAAGCAGCAACCTGGCCACTCAATTATCGAGAGGGTCAAGTGGATTACGAAACGTAGCCTGCCGGGAGGACTTTCCAACATCCAGACTGTCGCAGCTGAGTTAGGAATGAGCAATCGAACCTTGCAGCGCCGTCTTCATGGTGAAGGGACGAGCTTTCAACAGCTGTTATCACAAGTCCGACAAGAACTGGCACGGGAGTACTTAGCAGATCCTTCACTTGATATAGGCGAAGTGGCTTTCCTGATTGGTTATGAGGATCAAAACTCGTTCTATCGCGCTTTTCGGCTTTGGGAGGGAGATACGCCCTCCAATTGGCGTACTGTACATGTAGGTGTTAACTCTATAAACTGACCTTATTTTTAACTAAAACGAAAAGGAGAAATACATGATGGAAATGGGACTAACCAATAAAACAGCTTTAGTTACAGGTTCAACTAAAGGTATAGGCAAAGCAATTGCTATTGAACTTGCAAATGAAGGGGTTAATGTCCTTATTAATGGCCGTCATTATGAGGAGGTAGAGAACATTGTAAATGAAATTAAATCAAATTTCCCTCCAACCTCTCCTCAAAATGCTGCAGCCGATATTGTGGATAATGAACAACGAGAGAATTTATTCAAAAAGCATCCCGACATTGATATTTTAGTTAACAATATGGGTATCTATGAAATCATGCAATATGAGGACGTAGACGATGAAATATGGGAAAACTACTTCCGCACCAATGTTCTTGCTGCAAATGGTTTATCTAAATTTTATCTCCCAAAAATGTTGAACAATGAGTTTGGCCGGATTATCTTTATAGCAAGTGAAGAAGCCGTTATGCCTTCAGGACAAATGCCTCAGTATTGTATGACAAAATCAATGCTCTTATCATTGTCAAAAAGCTTATCTAAATTAACAGTTGGGAAAGATGTCACGGTTAACACGATCATGCCAGGACCAACCCTCTCTGAAAATGTTCATCAAATCATCGACGGTATGTACGATAGGAAAGACATGACCTTTTCAGAGAAAGAGAAGGAATTTATGACTTCAAACCTACCTCAATCTGAGATACAAAGATTTATCAGACCTACTGAAATAGGAAGACTTACTACATTCGTCTGTAGCCCTTATGCATCGGCATTTAAAGGGTCCCCAATCCGTATGGACGGTGGGCTAATTCCGACTATCTTTTAAAGGGGTTGTCTTTGTTCTAGAATATCAGCAAAATTAGAAAAAAGATTCATTCAAACGTTGGCTTTATTGCTTAATATGGAATAGATAGTGACAATTTACTTAACGAGACAATAAAGCAGTAGTGATTGTAAAAGCGGTGGCTCCTTTGAGTAAATTTTCATTACATATTGAGGATGTAGCGATTTGTGTAAAGTATTTATTTTTCCTTTCATCTGCAATTTATTTGGACAGAAGATGCCTTTTACCTTGCCGCTGCTTTGATTTCAACTAAACTTGAAGAAGGGCAGTAGCCGGCGATCAATTAGCTGATCTTCAGTTATTGCCCTTTTGTTTAATAAGTTCTAAAATGTAAGCTCAAACAATTGCTTCATATCATCTAATAATCCCTCCTTCGTTTTAACTGTAATTAAAGGAGGTTTTTGTGGGGAATTAAAATCAGTGTACGGAAAAATGAAGGTTCCGTTTTCCAGGGCATAAAAAGCGAACGGTGCTTGTTTACCCGATTCGATATTCTTGCCTTCTGAAAATACAAACATATATGTGTTAGAAGCTTTCATCTTTTCCATTGTTTCTTCCGAGCTGATTTTTTCGACTTCAAGACCTTCTATCATAGCCAAAACTTGTTCTATTTTTTTCTTATCATTCACTACCTTCGTCAACTCTTCAGAAGATGTATCGTCTTCAACTTTTTGAATAAATAATGAACTCGCTTTATCTTTATTCTCTATTTCTTTAACCTGTTCACTATTCGAACAGCCACACAATATAAACACAAGAATTGTTAGAAATAAAAATAGTCTCTTAATTTTTACCACGCCTCATTTTTTCTTCCATTATCCTGCCCTTTCGTATTATAAGGTTGACCAGAATTCTAGATATTTCTGGTTGACCTTTTTTTATATGGTCTTATTATAACAGTAGCCAGGGTAGAACGTCCCTGCCCATGGGACTTAGATCCCGTCAGTTAAACCGTTCACCCCCTACTCGTAGAAACATGTTTGAGGCTGGTTGGGACAAAGATCTCGTATAACAAGCGAAGCTATGATACTACTAGGAGGAAATAGGGGCTACTGGCAAGTTGAATTTGAGGAGGAGATTGAGAATGAATCCAGTCATAGGTCTGGATGTTTCAAAAGGAGAAAGTGAGGTTCAGGCCTTTTTAGATAAGGGCAAACCTTACGGTAAAAGTTTTAGTATTAAGCATGATCTTAATGGTCTAGGAAAGTTACTTGAGTTTTTGGAAGGTGTCAAAGACAAAACCGGTATCCAACCTTCGGTTATCTTAGAATCATCTACAGGACATTATCACGCACCAGTGGTTCAGTATCTGGAGCAGCATAACTATTTATTAATCATCGTAAATCCGTTGATTTCTCACAGAGCTAAAAGCTCTAGTTTACGAAAAGTTAAAACGGATGCCATCGATGCCTATCGTCTCTGTGAGCTTTACTACAAAGAGGATTTAGAACCCTATGAAAGACGCGGCATTCAGCTCTTGAACCTGCGTAATCTCACACGACAGCATGAAAATATTACTGGGATATATGTTCAAACTAAGCTTCAATTCCAAGCAGTGCTGGATCAAATCTTTCCTGAGTATAAAGGGGTTTTTGGTGATTTACATTCCGTTGTGTCTTTGCTTGTTTTAAAGGAATTTCCCGCATCAGAAGATATTCTGGCTGTTGGTGAAGATATGTTGGCCGATAAAATCAAGGAATTCTGTAAGAGTCGCTCTAAGAGATGGGCAGAAGAAAAAGCTCGAGATCTTAAGCAAGCTGCAGCGCGGAATCCATTTAAAAAGACGCTTTATCAGAGTCATTTACTGAGTCTAAGTATGTATATTGATATGCTTCTTCAATACAAAGAGCATCTATCCAAGATGGAGTCAGAGATAGACGCTCTCGCAAAAGAAGTTGAAGAATATAAGATTATCCAATCTATCCCTGGTATCGGAGAAAAAATCGCGGCAACGATCATTTCTGAAATTGGTGAGATAGACCGGTTTAATCACCCTAAAAAGCTTGTAGCGTTCGCTGGGGTTGATCCTGAAGTGTTTGAATCAGGTAAGTTTAAAGCTACTCTCGTTCGAATTACAAAACGTGGTTCAAGCAGATTAAGGCACGCCTTATATATGGCTGTTCGCTCTGGTATTCGTGACTGTCGCAAGAAAAAAACAACAGATGAAATCATCCCTAGAAACAAGAGATTGAGAGCTTTTTATGATAAGAAGCGTGAGGAAGGAAAACTTTATAAAGTCGCCGTCATTGCTTGTGTAAATAAGCTCTTACATTGGATCTATGCCATATTAAAAAACAGAACCACTTTCCAAGATATAGCCTAATTAAGATTTCCAGCTAAATAAGACAAAACCTTCCAAACAAGGGTAAGTGGAAGGTTATTTGGCATGCATATTTTCAGTATAACATGAGTTATTTTAAGTTTTTATAGAAAAATGTTGACAAACTATTAGCTGGTTTAGCTGAAGATGTTCAAATCTCTGTATCTCTTTTACGTCCTTCCTTTGAACCCCAATCTTTTAATGCTAAAGCAAAAACTCCGCCTCCTAGAAAGGAAAAAGCGAAATCAAGATTTCCACTTGGTCCAACAAAACCTAATACAAAAAATATAAAACTCATAATAAATAAAACGACTATTACCTTTCTTGTACTCATTGCAGCACAACCCCTTTTACTACATTAAATTCTTCTTAAATAATAGACGAATGTTAATCTTGTTTAGTTTCTGCTTATTCTGTTAGACTGCCCTTTTATGGATTAAGCATTGAATATCTCAATTTTGAAAAACATGGTTATATAAGTTGAAAATTATAGATATATGGAAATATCTTTGTACTTGTTTGATTTTAAAATTCGATTATAGACAAAAACTCTGAGACTTAGGGCGACCTCTAACGCATTATCTACTTCCTCAAATGAAGGATTATATCCAGAATGTATAATTCTGTTCCTGATCATATAACAGTATTTAAACCACTTTCCAACATCATTTCTTATATTTTGAATATCCCAAGATCCTCCTATTCTCTTAGAAAACTCTCTTTTCACCATGGTAATAAAGTTAGTGTCTTCTTGGAATTTTTCAATCTCCTCTAATGTTAATTCTTCAATTTTCAAAAATTCACTCATTGTAGTCCTCAAGAAGGTTTCAATGCTTGTTTGAGTATTTATTATTGTTTCTTTATAGAATCCTTGCTTGAAATTTCTCTTTGCAGTTAACATTAATTCTTGAGAAAGAATAAAAGGATTAATGTTATCTTTTACCACAACAGCATACTCTGCTACCTCGCTCTGGGTATTAAAATCTAAAAGTTCCTTCTTATGTTCTATGTTAAGGTGCAACGTAAATAACCCATTTTCAATATGTTTGAAACTATTTCCTTCAATATTTACCTTTCTAAAAACACATATAGGCTCCAACATTTCTTTTGAAATTTTATAGACGTCATTATCTTTTTTCTTTATTAAATAGGCAATAATAAGATCATTTAGCCCCTCCAATAAAGTATTAAATATCTCGGATAAAACTTTCTCAGTCATATAATAATAAGTTTTAGCTGTAAAGTAGGACATTTCAACTCTTGTTTCATAATATTCAATTTCATGTGATGATACCAAACTCCCCCCCGTGTATTTTTTTTCGTTTATATGATTTGTTAGAGTAAAAGACAAAATTGAATCGTTTTCGGAAAATGATATGATTGAGTTGTCTTGAAAGGGTAACTGAAAAGGTAGAAAAACAGAAAATTGAATAAGATGTTTTATATTTTTAACACTGTACCTTTTTTCAAAGACGGGTAGATACTGTTGTAGAAAAGTTTCTTCGTCTATTATAAAGGGGTTTGTTTCCATGTATTTCATGCCTCCACAAAATTCTAGTATTCATAGCATACAATCGCTCTTAAATAATTAAATACATGATAACAATTTTACCATAAACAACCAATGCTTTTATTCCCTAATTCCATTAAATGGCCCAATACAAGAAGAAAGAGCCTCAAACCCACTGAGGGTCGAAGCTCTGAATTTCAAAAATACTTACAATAGAAGTCCTGACGCAGTTTTCCACTAAGTTGAGCATAGATTTTTGTCGTCTCACTTTTCTCATGTCCCAAAAGGCTTTGGATCACTTCCAGAGGTGCGCCGTTATTAATTAAATGAGTTGCATAACTATGTCTTAACTGATGAGGGTGAATGCTCTTTTTTATACCTGCTCGCTTAGAAACCCGTTTTATAATGTATCGAATCATATCAATACTCATCCGATGTTTGGGTTTTCTCTCTGTAACGAATAGGCAATCCTCTTGATCGTCCCGTTCATCCAAGTACCGTTTCAACCAGAGGGAGCAGCGAGTATTAAAATACACTTCCCTCTCCTTGTCACCTTTTCCATGAACAATTACAGAGTTGGCTGAGAAGTTGATGTCTTCCCGGTTAAGTTTAACAATTTCCCCTATCCGGCAGCCTGTCGAATAAAAAAATTCAAACAAGGCATTTTCCAAGGAGCTTTCGCAAGATTCCCTTAGATGTTCAATTTCCAGCTCCGTAAGAAACTTAGGGAATCTTTTTCCTATTTTTGGTTCCTTTAACTTAGCAGCTGGATTATTCGGAAGATGTCCCTCATCATGAATCCACTTAAAAAGGGATCTGATGCATCGGACACGATGCCCCATGCTCGCCGGCTTTAAATGGTCTCCTGAATTGATTAGGTAACTTTTCAAAGCGTCGGTTGTAAAGTTATTAATACTAATATCACCAAAGTGTTTTAACAGAAGAGTATATTGAAAACAATAAGCTTTCAACGTTAATGGAGAATACCCTTCAATCTTCTTATCTAGCTGATATTTCACCCAGGCTTCGGAAAGTTTCATTATTCATCATCTCCTACAAGGCTGGCAACCAAGTAAACTTTGGTTCTAGTATGCCCATTCAGAAGATGGTTTATACAAAGCTATTAAATAAGTGATCCTTTTTGTAGGAACACCTTAATGGCCACTGATCTTACATTAGCGGCCCCGATTGTTGAATAAGACTTTATAGATTCTTTTCTAAACAGTAGTGTGGTTTCCCTTCGAAAATTATTTCTTTAAATTTATTAAAACCAAGCCTGGTCCAAAACAAAATTCCTTTCTCATTCTCCTTATGGACTGCCAATCGTAATTTTTTCTTTCCTTCTTTTCTAATAAGGTCTTCTAATTGTTGAAATACCCCCAGTGAATTTCCTCCCCCTTGAAATTGCTTATGAATTACAAATAAACTAATCCAAGGAGTATTATCAGAGGGATTATTTATACAATAATCGACTAATCCTATGTAATTATTCCCCTGCTTGATTAACAATCGAGTAGTATTTAACTTTTTGGATTCTTCATACTCAGATAGGATATCAACGTAGTTAATAGTGCTTTTATTTTTAGACATCTGATTATAGGAAGAGTTTGAATTCATAATTTCTAATTCAATCTTCCATTTATTTATTTCGTTAGTTTCAAAAGTAATCACTTTAAACACCCTTACCTTCTTCAATCTTAACCAATGCTACGCGATACTCACTCAACAGGGCGGCTGCTTATTCAGCAAACGCCCCCTTTCGGAAGATTCCAATACCTATTATGTTTGATCTATTCGTATTTGCCAAAAAAAGTTATAATGAATTTTCAATAACCCACTTCCCTAGAATATATCCAAATGAAAGGGATAAAAAGCCAAAAATAACATAAAAACTATATTTTAAAAATGGGTGATTCTTTATAATATCTCTCATCCATATCCTCCTAAATGCTGCCCTCTTTCTATTTTAAAGAACATCTTTCTGGCGAAACACTTTTGGTTTTTTGATGCACTACAAAAGCTAGAAAGCCAAAATTACATGCGTTTAACAATTGAATAAAAGGAAGTACTTCCCCCTTGCTGATAAAAACACTATAGAAAAATGAAAGTATAAAATAACAACTTATAAAAATCAATAAATATTTTAGCTTATTCATATCTAAATTCCTTTCAATATAAACTTTGCTACCTTAATTTTGCCAGGAACTCTATCTGAGTTCACCCACAACCCCTTTTCTTGAACAAGCTAGGTTCGGCTGCTTGTTCAGCAAACGCACCCGATAGTTTAAGTACAATTCTTCACAAAATTAGTTTTATTACAGGAATGCTGCCCCGTTTGTTTAATAAGAATTTCAGCAAAAAGGTGCCTTAATCCTTCCTAGATCAACGCACCCATTAGTTTAAGTCCATTTCTTCACAAACTTCTTTTTAGGGGTGCTACCCTCCCCATGCTTTTGCCAACGAGTGAACTCCTGAAAATATCTCTTCCTCAGATAATACTGCAAAACCCAATAGAATGGTTCGATCGTCACTTAAACCGTAATCTGATACAGGATAAACTTTGATATCATATTTAGCAGCCTGTTCAATAAGCTCTTTTTCCACCATACCGTTATTCATGCGGACTAAAAGATGCAATCCAGAATCCTGGCCAATGATTTCAATTGAATTTGGGAAATGAGTCGAAAGCGCTGTGATGAGTGCATCTCTCTTTTTTTTGTAAACAATCCGCATTTTGTTAATATGTTTTTTCCAGCTGCCTTCCTGCATGAATCTTTTGATGATCTCCTGGTCAAGCCGAGACACAGACTGAACGAAGTGAAAGTAATGTTCATGGTACTTTTCCATTAACAGTTTGGGAAGAACGATATAAGCCATGCGCAGGGACGGTAGCAACGCTTTTGAAAATGTACCCATATAGATTACTTTTTCATCGGAATCCAGACTTTGTAATGCAGGGATGGGTTTGCCTGAATAACGAAATTCACTGTCATAATCATCCTCGACGATGTATCTTCCCTTTTTTTCCTTAGCCCAGCTCAGCAACTGCTTACGCCTTGATATCGACATTATCATTCCACAAGGAAATTGGTGTGACGGAGTAACAAAAGCAATATTAGCGCCACTTTCCTTTAAGCTGGTTATGCTGATCCCTTCATTATCAAGCGGAATTCCCTTCACATTTTCAGGTCCTTTTTCGAAGGTTACAAGTCTTTTATGGTACCCGGGGTCTTCAACGGCATACAAGCTTCCCTTTAATAACTTAAACAAAAGTTGTATTAGTGTTGGTGTTCCTGACCCAATGATTATCTGGCTCGGCGCTGTCCGGACGCCACGGGATTCGTACAGATAGGAGGCAATTTCTTCACGCAGCTCAAATTCTCCCTGAGGATGCCCAATCGTCAACAAATGTTTACTCTCACTCTTCAAAACATCATTTGCTATTTTTCGAAAAACAGCAAAAGGAAATGAATGATGATCAACTCCTGTTTGAGTGAAATCAAAAGTGACGTCGCTTTTAAAGATTTTTTCCTTGATATAATCGGAATTTTTTTCAGCATGGGAAAATGTTGGCTGAATTTCGCAGACAAAATACCCTTTTCGTGGGATTCCCTCAATATATCCTTCGGCAACAAGCTGGTCGTACGATGCCTCTACAGTGTTTTGGCTCACGTTTAAATACCAAGAAAGTTTTCGTTTGGAAGGAAGCTTAGTATTTGGCCTAAGCATCCTTTTATCAATCTCTTGCTTGATATAGTTATATAACTGTACATATTGAGGTTCTTTACTATACGAATCAAGTTTTGGTGTTAATTCATACATCCATCTGACTCCCTTCCGATAATAAAAACTGGCCCTACAAACCATGCCAGCCTCTTATTATAATGCATCTATGGAAACATTCCTAATAATTACTATTAAAAAACTATCAGCAGGGAGGCAATCATTATGAAAACAACCCGATATGTCGGACTTTTGATGATAATTAGTGGAGCAGCATTATGGGGTCTCTCCGGACCAATGATCCAGTGGCTTTTTCAAAATAGCGAATTATCTCTGAATAATTTCCTTGTTGTACGATTAATTATGGCTGGAATCTTCACTCTGGGACTGTTGCATTTCACTCAAAAAAACATTTTTGGCATCTGGAAGGATCGTCGTTCTTGGATTCAACTCATGATTTTTGGTGTGTTGGGAATGCTTGGAGCCCAGTACTTTTTTATAGAAACCATCCGTGAAAGTAATGCAGTGACAGCAGTACTATTCCAATTTCTCGGTCCCGTTTTCATTACCATTTATGTAGCATGGCAGACAAAAAAACTACCAACAATGTTGCAATTTCTAGCTGTGATTGCAGCCTTAGCCGGAACCGTTCTCCTGATTACAAATGGCTCAATGGAAAATGTCATGCTATCGAAAAGGGCCATTATTCTTGGTCTGCTAACTACACTTGGTTTTACTTTCTATACACTCCATCCTGTCTCATTGATCAAGGAGTGGGGAACCTCGGTCATCATTGGCTGGGGTATGTTAATTGGCGGCATTGTGCTGTTAATTTTCAAGCATGATTTTAGCGTTGTACAATTGGCCCAAACCTTAACACTTCATACATTTTCGATGATGCTTCTGGTAATTATCTGCGGCACGGTTTCTTTTATACTCTATATTGGCAGTCTGAATTATTTAAGCGCCACTGAAACAAGTTTATTATCCAGTATCGAACCTCTAGTTGCTGCAATTGTGTCTATCGTTTGGTTAAATGTGGGGTTTGGTGCTACTCAACTATTAGGCGGATTTTTTATCGTTGCTGCTGTTGTCATCCTATCATTCCCGGATAGTCAAAATAGGGAAAAACAATTGCAGACATATATGTAAGCATGTCCTGAAGGGGAAACCGCTGGGACAACACCCCCTAGAAAGGGTTATGTGGTCATTCTACGACTTAACTGATATAAAATGGTGTGAAGTATTAAAAGATTCTAACCAAGAAGTGAAAGGTGCCATCAACCATAACCTTACTTCTGGTATCAATGAAGTAAAAAAAGACGACCCCTGTACGATACTAACGGGTTCTCTTTTGAAGTACAAAATAGAAAAAGGCAAAGCAAATAACAACGCGTTTCACATACGAATTAGCAAACAAAATTGCATTATTTAACAATAAAGAAGGAGCTGGATATTAAAAATCCTGCTCCTTTCTTTTGTATTCTTGTTAAAGTTAAGCACCCGTATGTTTAAGTACATCTCTTCACATTTTAGCTATTAGAGAATTTAATCCCTTTCATAACAAGTTTCATATTCATCTTTCATAACCCAACTATCACAGGCTGCACCAGACTCATCATAAATTTCTTTCCCTATTGTTAATTTGATGCTTCGGTTTTCTTTTGGAACTCCTGGAGCCTCATTGGTAATGTTTAGTGTTTCATCGTCTACCCAATTCATAGAAAAATTACTTTTCCCAGGAGCATAGTATATAGTACGAACCTTATTGCCCGTACCTTCAGTAATTTCGACCCAAACATTTACACCACCTGCTGCTCCACCATACGTTTTATAATATGAATTGGCTGTATACTTACCATTAGGCGATTCCACAGGACCTACAAAAAATTCACCGTTATTAAACTCAAATGTATAGATAAATTTTTTATATACGAACATACAAATCATACTAAATACGACAAGCAAAAGTATTTTTTATCTTAGCCTAATGCTCCTCAACCTACCTATCCCCCGATTCCTGTGTGCTTTTTCTTCTTTAGCTAAACTGCCCAATAATTGAAGAAGGGCAATAGCCGAATCAAATAGCTAATCTTAAGTTATTGCCCCCTATAGATATTAAGTCAAGCATTTCTACCCGTTGAACCATACTGGTTGAGTAATAAAAATTAAACAGAGCTAAACTTTCTAATAAAGCTTAAAAAGTAATCTCCTTGACTTTAGTTAGAATTCAAATAAATTGGGATGAACGACAATCCGTTTTCTTCCCTGAATTTTTTAGCTGCTTCTGCATCTTCAGCCTGAGATTCACTAAGAACACCTGATCTTTCTGACAGACTAACCTCTAAAAGTTTTGAGTTTTCATTGCCTTTTACTTTACCGATGACTTTTCTTTCTAATGAAAGCTCTTTTGGAAATTTTTCCTGATACAGGTCTATCTGCTTTTTTTCTTCTTCCGTTAGCGGCAATAAGGTATATCCATATTCTGATAACATTTCTTCTATTTCTGCTTCTTCATTATATTTTGTTCTTTGTTCAACCTTTCCGTTTTCATTAAGCGGTATGATCACGTCCTCACCAATTTCAAGGACAGCGTTACCGTGATCTTTGAATGGTCCAAAGATCATAATATATTCGTCCTTTCCTCCCTCTACTTCTCCCTTACTAAAAACCGGATCAACTTTGACGCCTTTGGACGCAATAAATACACCAGATTTTTTTTCGTCCACAGTATATCCGTATTCTTTACTGATTTTCCTTGCGTTAAGGAATTGATGTTCCAATTTACTCATCACTCTATATTCCATTCCGCTATCATCCGTCAGGATTCCTGTGTCAGAGCCGGTAACCACTACTCTTGTTTCTAGCTTTGAAAATTCCACCTTTGTGATAGTATAGGTTTCACCTTTGTAAGTGAATGGTTTATTCAGCTGGACTGTTTTTCGCTCAGATATGGCAGCTGGTTTAACCGTGAATTCAAGGGGCCATATTGTTTGTACACTATCATAACCTTTATCTTTCCAAACCGTTAATGTATCAATTTCCAAACGGATGTCTTTTCCCTCATATTCCTTTAGTGATTCAAAGGATAAGGCTGTTACTACTTTGTTTTCCTTGCTATCGTAGTATCTGCTGCCCCATCCCACGTTGTCTAATTTCTTCTTTTCATTTCCTATCATCACATTGATTGAACTATCGCCTTCAAAAAGATCAATATAGACGTTCTTTAAATCAGTTTTATCACTTTGAAACGTCAATAAGAGCTTTGTCTCTTTGTCATCCATCAACACACGTTCAAAACGCACATTTATGCTTTGATCTTTGTCATAGAACGTTTGGTCCAATACTTGGCCATCCCCAGCTATAACTGCTGTTCTTACACCTGAATCATCAATATGCTGACTAGAAAATAGTTTGTCATAGACCTCTTGAATTGCTGCTCTTACAGGGGTTAATGTGAGAGTTGAAGCAATGATGATGAGAGATGCAGCCATGATAGATAATCTTTTATAAAGGGATTTTTTCCGTATTGCAGAGCTGCTAATACTAAGTTTGTTCTTCGATAGATTTTGCTTTTCAGTTGTTACACTCTTCTCTATTAATTCTGCTTTGGCTTGTTTAACGCCTAATGTGGCTCTAGTATGCAACTCATCTGGGATTTCAATTTTCTCTAACTCACTTCTGATCTTATTATTCATACATATCAGCCCTCCTGATCTGTTTACGAAGCTTTGCCAGCGCACGATATAAAACAGACTTTACTGTACCCAATGGTGATTCCTCAATTTCTGAAATTTCCTGAAGCGTATAGCCATAATAAAACTTCCAGAGTATGATACTTTTTTCATTTTCATTTAAAGTCTCAATTAAGTCTTTCAATGATAATGAAAGAGGAATATCCTGTTCTGCTGAATCAATAAGATATGTGTATTCAGGATGTAAGTGGATAACTTTCTTCTCTTTCCTTAGAAGATCCGTGGCGCATGAAATGGCAATTTTTATTAACCATGTTTTAAAATAAGCGGGGTTTCTCAGTGTTCCTATCTTTTTGAATGACCGATAGGCCGTTTCCTGCACGACATCCAGAGCATCATCCTGATTTTTCACATATACATAAGCAATGCGATAAAGGTCTTTTTCGTATTCTTGAAATAAATCTAAGAATGCTTCTTCATCGCCTTCCTGGGCTTTATGAACTAATTCAATAATTGGAACTCACCTTCTTTTCAATATTACGATTCTAATTATTAGACGGGCGTGTTAAGTTTTTGGCTTCATTTATTTCTTATAACCCAATAGAAGAATTTAATCTTGATTTTGTTCCTGGCGAAACAGCCTTATATGAAGCGGAACAAGTTGCCTCACCCATAAAAAAAGACAGCCAGGCTGCCCTTTTCTTAGCAATATACTACATACTAACCTCTTTATGTTTCAAAATTTAATATGGCACGGCTACATGAAGGTGTGAAAGTACCGCTTCCACAAAACTGCCGTTTCAGGAAATAAGACAAGATTTTTATGAAACTGTTGAACATGATATCAACTCTATGATATATAGGTATGAAAATCTGACAAACGAAGATCTACGGTTTCAATGGCATCATTTCCACCACCTGGGACAGGATCTCCCACGATTACTTTGTTGCAGTTCCTTCAAAAATTTGTGGCTATAGCAATAACTGTTATTCAATTAACTGGCCCTTTAACCGAACAATCCCGTCCTACAACTTCAAACAAATCAAAGCCTCCGACCCCCCAACCCACCAGTCACCCGCTCCCTGCCTCAACCGCAACCATTGACTTATAACAAAAAAAGAAAAAGCCCCAACCTCTAAATGGGTTGAAGCTCCACTCCACCTTATCCCTCCAGCAAATCCTTCCTAACCGGAGTAAACATATCCGATGATTGGGTTCTGTCCCCCGGCACACTACTCGCAATAAACAAGGAGATGGTGATCGTAATAATTCCTGTTAATACAAGGTGAATTATTCTATAAATCTTAAAGCTCACAAGAACTCCTCCTTATTGAGCCTATACTTGAACAAGTGCGGCTGCTTTTACAGCAAACGCCCTTACTAATTTACGATCACTTTCTTTATCTTGCTTTATAGAAATAGCTACGATAATATTCGCCACTATTCCTAAGCCAAGGAAACCCGATAAATAAATACTTAGTATGCCTGTCCCGATACCTCCATCCATTACATCAAGATTAGCTAGTATAAAGGGAATGAAAAAGGTTAAAATGGCGGATAGATAAGAATCAAATCATTCTAGATCGTCTAGAGCCATTCTAGAAACTTTGAAGAATGGTACAACTCATCATTTAGCCGGGAAAAAAGTCCGCGAATATATCGGAAAGGAACGCATTCATGAGGAGTAAGCATATTAGAAACGCCGAAGGTATAAAAAACATGCCCAGATGAAAAGCCTAAAGGCAGCCCAAAAGGTAGACCAGGCAATACAACGTCTTATCAAAACAAAAGATAAAATTAACTTTAATCAGGTTGTGATGGAATCAGGTGTATCTAAGGCATTTCTCTATAACAATCAAGAAATACGAAACCGAATAGAAGGATTACGAAAGCAGCAAGAAGGGATAAATACAAGGAAAACCACGAAACATAATTTGACGGATGCCAGTAAAGATTCGCTTATCGCTGCTAAAAATAACCGAATTAAAAAACTTGAAGAAGAAAACAAACGTCTTAAGGATGAATTATTAGAATTACGTGGTATGATCTACTATAAACTCTGAGAATAAAATAAAGAATTATCGGAATTTCATCGATGATATTCATATGAATAGTTTCGGTGTTGCTTACTGTATTAACAGTACAGTAATCTTGAATAAGAAAGACTTAATAATAAAACTATAAAGATTCTATAAAGCTTAAACTTTTTGATGATATTAATTTTGAAGTAAGGAGTGAAATTTTGAAGTTTGTCAGGAAAAGTACTAGAAATCGTTGGGGAAATCAAATTAAAAGAACGGCTTCTGAAATAAATGACAGAAATGATTTTTCATTTATTGACCATTATATAAAAGATAAGCGTGTTATTCTCCTTGGGGAAAATTCGCACGGAATTGCAGATTATTTTACAACCAAAACTGACTTAATTCGTTATTTGCATCAGCACCATGGGTTTAACGTTGTGGTGTTAGAAAGTGGTTTGTTGGAAGCAACTTTATGTAAGGAATTTTTAAGAGATTACTCCCCTGACAGACAAATCCAAAATTGCTTATTAGATATTTATCATAATGAAGAAATGAAGCCCCTCTTTTATGAGGAATGGGCTCAATCTATAAAAATTAGTGGGATGGATCCTCAGCCTACTTATCCTTTAATATCTGAATATATGATAGATTGGTTAAAAAATCATACGGATAATGAGTTTTATGAATTAATAAGAGCCTTGGAAAGACGCTATTTTGAATTGGATAGTGAGATGATGTTAAAAATCACAAAACCTTTAAAAGAAAAAATAAAATATGCCATTCAAGAATATGAAAACCTATTAAATATAATAGAAATGAAACTGCAAACCTGCACAACCCTTGAAATGCAAAGGATGTTTCAATTAATCCAGCAAGGAATGAAAAATAGGTTAAAGTGGCTAAAAGTAAACTTAAAGGGTTATCTATCTTCAGGTATTGTCAGAGGATTTAATATGTTTGAAAACCTAGAGTGGTTAATGAATCACTATTATAAGAACGAAAGGATAATTGTCTGGGCTCATAACTTTCATATCCGAAAAAGACAAACACTCACTACAAAAATATTAGGAATTAAATCAGTTGGATATTGGTTACAACATAAGTACCCCAATGACTTTTATACAATTGGCTTTTATGCTGGAAGTGGAAAATTCGCAACTCAGTTACGGGTTGAATTAGAGGTAGATACTACGAAAAAAAATCATTTAGAATCATTGTTGTACGAAACATCAAAATCGGACTTATTTCTTCCATTAGATGTGAAAAATCAAACCATCGATAAAAAAATGTGGTTCAAAAGAAAATGGTGGTTATTAGAATCAGGGTTTTCAGGGCTTTCTCCAAAAGTAGTTTACCCACAAGACCATTACGACGCAATAATTTTTTTAAGGAAAGTGAACTCACCAAATTATTTTAAACGATCTGAGAATTTAGAGGAAAGTTGATCAGTCTTTATTTTAAAGTTTTTTTACATCAAATCCATGTAAACAATGTGTGAACCATTGATATTCCAATAGTTCTCGCATTGGAGTTAAGATAATTGCGCATTTACAACGTTAAGGAAATTCCAATATGAAAAAGCCTAATTTCTCAGCATTAAATGAGAAATTAGGCTTTTTCATTGCCCCATTAAAGCGTCCGTTTATGGAAGATCAATTATGTTGTCTTAATGAAAATAAGCACCTGTTACTTCAAGAGCATCAAATGATAAAGCTATATGTACAACGAGAATTAGCAGTGTTACTTTAAAAGGTCTTCAAAAAAGACAATTCTATTTCCGAATGGGTCTCCAATGCGAACTTCTCGGGAATTCCAAGGGGTTGTTTCGATGTCTGGACGCGCATATTTGTATCTCTTTGATATAAGGTTTGAATGGAGTAACTCTAGGTTTTCTACTTCAATCCTTATAGCACCTCCTGGGCAGCAATCTCCATGATGTTCTGAAAGATGAATAATACAACTTCCATAAGAAATTTGCATGTATAAAGGGAGATCTTCTTCAAATCGATGTTCCCAATCCAATTCAAATTCCAAAAATGTTAAATAAAATTCTTTGGCTTTCTCCTCATTAAAAATACGAAATATTGGTGTGGTACTTTTCATAATTATTTCAGATGCCTTCATTACATACATCACCTTTCATTAATTTTTTTTAATTAAGTGATACCAATATCAGGACTTTTGTGTCGCTTGTCAGATATCCTCTTCTGTGCTAGTTCTACTTTCCCTCTTCCAATTTTATAAATGTATAACTTCTTCAACAATTGATTCTCCTTCGCTTTGGGTGCTATCTAACCATTTCCAACTCTCTTGGAGGCGAATTCTACCATCGGATAGAATTTCAGGAGTAGAATTGCATTGACCTCCCCTAATAACATTTTTAATGTTTACATGGTTATACCTAAACTGTAAGCTTCCATCTTCCTTCACAATCCCAATTAATGTTCCTTTTACAATTTCACCTCCACTATAAGTTGCTGAAAGTATATTCCCTTCCTGTTTATATTCAAAAAAAGTTTTTGAAGAAACTTCTCCATTAGCTGTATTTTCAATTGATACAAACTTACGTCCATCATAATTTATCACAATTAACACTCCTTAAATACCCAATTTTCAGATAGTTTACCACATATTTTTCCTTTATCAAATTATCTCTTATCATAGACATACAAGACCTGTTTTTCTCTAATGCACACTTTTTCTCATTTGACTCAAATAATGTGGCGTATCCAATCTTCTTTTCCAGCTGTAATACTGTCCCCAAGACATACTAATTTAAGCATACGATTTCACCTAATACCTATTTTGATTTTTCAACAATACTGCCCTAATGCTTCTCATAATAAATTTTTGAAATTTCCCTCCAAGCAAAAAAGGATCTGGAAGCTTGATTTCAGATCCTTTCCATATTGAGGCTTTGAATTCCTTTATTTTCACATCAAACCCTTATAAATTTTTCAGTGGTAACTAATTATTTATTCGTTTGTTAACTTCAATCGTAATGAACTCCGGCAAATAATTGGGAGTACATCCTTTTGATACCATTTCATCTTTGTAAAGACCCGTTTTCTCACCAAGTTTCATACAACGTGCTCGATACTTTTCATCATAAACGCCTATCCAGCCTGCGGTGAAATTCATAGCCCATTGAACTTCCGGTTCTTCCTGCGTAATAGTAGCTTCAATTGCAGATAGTAAGTCTGCGGTGTTATCAGGCGGTGTTTGTCCAGTCCATCTCAATCGCCCTTGAAAATACCAGAAAGCTCGCCTTTGAAGAGCAAAAGGACTATTTTTCCATGACTCCATCAATGCAATGTTCTTCTTGTCTTTGGTGAGCTGATTAGCCATTAACCAATCCATTAAGTTATTTCGCTCATCATATGTGTGAGTCTGCATATCCTGATCAAGCTTATTTAGTACATCTTGTGAAAGAAGTTTTTTGTCCATAATTAAGATTGCCAATAGTCTTGGCAAAAACTCTCCGGTTGACCAAAGTTCCATAGCTAGTTCGTGATCTTTTTTTATGTCCTTCGCGATTTTTCGTAAGTCGCCTAGCTTAGTTTTACTATTGATCTGAGGTAGAATGTTTTCTGCTTTTGATGAGCGTTTTATTTCTGTGCTTTTATTTTTATTCATTTGACACAACTCCTTATTAAAGCACTGTTAGTCAAAGGCAGATATATCAATAACTAAATTTCGTTATAAATCTTATTGCATACAATTGTACCATAACAATGTAAAAGGAATGCTTCATTTTGCCGTTATTTATGGTACGGTTCTTCACCATAAACTGGTAATTGACTTTTCCTAAGTTCCTTTTGGCTACTAGAATTTTTTGAAGACCATATTAATATTCCGATACCTAGTATTAAAAGGAAAATCCCTAACCAAGAAGTTATGCTTAGGTTTTCTCCTAACATAAAGACCCCTAATAACGCTGCTGTCAATGGTTCTGCCAATGCAAGTGTCACCGCATTTGATGAAGAAACATGGGCAAGACCTTTGGCAAAAAGAAAATATGCTACTCCCGTCGCCATTATTCCAAGTTGAAGACTTACACCCACTCCTCGAAAACTCACTATCCAAGACATATCAAAAATAAATAAAAATGGCGATAAACAGAATGCACTAAGTGTAAAAACTACTGCAATCACTGATAAAGATGAGTATTTTTTAACCATATCTCTACTTACAAGCGTATAACAGGCAAACGATAAACCAGCGCCTAAAGCAAATAGTATTCCAACAGGGTCTACATATACGGATTCTTTATTCATAAACAGCATGAGACAACCTAAAATGGATAGTAAAGTAGAGTACCACCAAACTTTTGCTGGACGTGTTTTTAAAAACATCCATTCTAAGAGACTTGATAAAATAGGTGCACTCCCAATTGCTACCACAGTTCCAATGGCCACCCCCGTTATACCAACGGCAGAGAAAAATAATGGTTGCTACAGTGCCATACTTAAGGAAGCAAATATCGTCGCCTTAATTGGCCAATTTACAAAATTTAATTTTCCTCTGACTAGAACAATAATTAATAAAAATAGACCTCCTACGGCTAAGCGTGTAGCCCCAATTGCAATCGGATGTGCATTTTCGGGTGCAAGAGCCTGAGTTGTACCTGTCGTCCCCCAAAGCATTGCTGCTAATAATATTAAAAAAGAAGCCATCTTTCCCATATTGTTGCTCACCTCAATAAAAAAAAGATAAAAAGAATAGTTAAACTTATCATAGAAAATTCCTTAAAAAATTTCTTTACTAAGTTTAATATCCTTTTTATCCATTATTAAGGGTCCTATATTTTTGTGGAGGCATTTCTTCACACCTCACAAACCACCTTGTAAATGATGAAGAATTCTCAAAACCTAATTCCTCGCTAATCTTTGTCATAGACCATCCTGTTGAAAGTAACAGATCCTTAGCCTCTCTCAATCGAAGTTCAGTTATATATACTTTTGGGCTTTTGCCCATTTTTTGTTTAAACCATGATGAATAATATACTGGATGATAATTTTCTATTTGCGCTAATGTTTCTAATCTAATAGGCTCCTTAAAGTGTTTATGAATATATTCAATAGAAGGAGGTCTAGAGATTTGTAGTTTGTTGGTCACATATCTAGTTAAATCAACTAAGGAGGAAAGATTCTCCTGACTCTTCGCCTCTTCCAATAGCAAATAACGAATAGAAGCCCATTGTTTATCCAACATTATATACATGCTGCTTGTATCTTCTGGCAAATATTTTGTTGGGATATCTAATATTATAAATTCATTCCTGTCTTTAGATCGGTAGTTATGATTCAACTTTGGAGGAAGATAAAAACAGTAATCCGGGCTCAGATTTATATTCTGCCATTTCGTTTGTATCTCTAAGGAGCCTTGTAGTGGAAAAAGAAATTGACCACACTCATGTTGATGAGATATAAACTCTCTTGAATAGGATCTTTTCTCACAAATTACTTGGTTGAATTTTTCCATTTTACTCCCCCCTAAAACCCTATTTTACGATATATTATACTTCTAAACAAAGGATGCATAAAGTAATTAAAAAGAGGGAGCACGAGTTGGCTAAATCTTATTTAGAAATTCTTTTTCAATAACAATTTCTACCCTCTGTTTTACCTTTATTTGTGATACGGTTCATCTAAATGCATTGGTAATATATATGAACATACTTAAAATTCCATTGTATAATAATACTATGGAATTTTAAGTTATCTATTATGGAGATTGTATTATGCCAAAAAATGATTCTACCAATTTCGTTTTGAATGCAAAAAGTAAACAGTTTTACTGGGAAGGTAATGGTCAACTTTCCGTTAAAACATTCTTTAATGGTAAAGCCCATTATAAGACTAAAAAAGGCTTCTTTGCTGTTGAAGAGAGTAGATACCTGCTCCTCAATGAAGGGGCATACACAATTTCAATTGAAGAACCTAAAGTTGTAGAATCCTTTTGTCTTTTCTTTAAAGATGGGTTTGCGGAAGAAGTCCTTCATTCCTTAAAAGAAACAAATGAGCGTCTTCTAAGCGATCCGTTTAAGGATACAAATTCAATTGGCTTTTTTGAAAAAACCTATCATAAGAATAATATTCTATCTTATCAACTGGAATATTTCATGCAGATATTACCCAGTCTTGATATTGATTCCGTTGGTTATGAGGAACAATTCCATAAGATAATGTTTTCTATTTTAAATGAACACATAAATACATATACAGAAATCGAATCATTACATGCAATTCGTAATTCTACACGTGAAGAATTATACAGAAGGGTAAGTATAGCACACGATTATATTAGATCTTATTTTAATCAACCGATAAAACTAGAGGAAGTTGCTAAAGTTGCTTGTTTATCACCTAACCATTTATTAAGAACTTACTCTCAAATTTACGGCAGAACGCCCCATCAGCATATTACAGTATTTAGAATACAAAAGGCAAAACAATTACTAGCAGAATTAGACCATAATATGACCGATATAACCTTTGAACTTGGATTACAAAACCCTGTATCATTTAGTAAAATGTTTAAGCAACATGTTGGTTTATCTCCTAAAGAATATCGAAAAAAAGTGAGATTGGATAAGAAATTATAAGGAAGATTCTTTATTCTTATTAGGAATAAGAAATTTGAAGGGAGAAATGTTTTATGGATACTACAATGATTAAGAATGTTGGGCAAATTGGAATACCTGTAAAAGATATAAATAGGGCACTGGATTTTTATAAAGATAAACTAGGACTTTCTCTATTATTTAACACGGATAGTATGGCATTTTTTGAATGCGATGGCCTGCGGCTCATGTTAACACTTCCAGAAATAGAGGAATTTGCTCATTCAAGTTCGGTTATTTATTTTCAAGTAAATAATATTAAAGATACATATGAGCGCTTAGTAGGTAAAGAAGTTACTTTTATCGATGAACCACATGTGGTAACGAAAATGGGACAAACTGAAACATGGATGGTATTTTTTAAAGATACAGAAGATAATACTCATGCATTGATGAGTGAAGTACAAGTTTAAGAAAACCAAAAGGAGACCGTCTAAATTACACGAACGGTCTCCTTCAATTTAAATTAGACTTTTTAATACTTCTTTATCCAGAATTAATTCTAGCCTCTGCTTTACCACTATTTGTGATACGGTTCCCCACTTCTAGTGCTAAACTACATCTTCAACAATCTGGCCCGTTTGTTGAATAAGACCTTCCCCTTTGAATGCATAAAAATAACACTTGATAATCTTCTATTACTTCAGAAACCACTCTAAGTAGTTAAATTACGATATAGGTCCTATCAGATTACAAGAATGTTAATCTGGAGGGCTTTTTTATCCATTGGTAAATGGGTTGGCGTAGCCTGGTAAATAGTAGTAAAAACTATGGCAAGCGTGGTGAAGTCTCTTGGCTGTATTCATTAATGAGAAAAAAATATAAATATATTTATGACTTTCCTCACTTTCAAGACCATTGAGGTGTTATTAAAGTGTTTTATTAATGAAAAGGCCTTATAAAGGTTATTTTCCTATTTTGAAAAAAAGGAAAATACAGTAATGTTAATAGCGGGCCCGTTCTACCATTAATACCTAGTCTGTATAGGAAAGATTCATTCGTTTCTTATCTTAGATAGCGAAGAATACTAGTTTAATAGGAGGAGAAGAGAACAATGAAAAAAATTATGAGCAGTTTAATTGTTTTGGTAATGTTAGTGGGGATAGCAACTCCATCATTTGCAGCGGAGAATGATAAGAATAAAATAAGTGAGACAACACTAAATAAAGAATCAATAGTTCAAGATTTAAATGGTTATAATTTCTCGGAAGAAGAATTAGCTGAGATTGAAGCACTTCTTAATGATGAGGAAATGCAACAACAAATTGAAGATGGAATTGCTTTACAACCGTACGTGAATGTTGAGGGGGATTTAATTGAATTTGATCATAAACAAGCTTTAGTAGATGGACTACATCCTAAACTTGTTCATCAAGCTAAAAAGGACTATGATAAAGCTAATAAAGAATTTCAAAAAAAATAAAGAGGTAAGATCGAATAAAAATAATAATTCTAGAAGCATACTTAACAATGAAACTACATTTTCTACTGCAAGCGTGAATGCAACATCTAATTGTGGAGGAAGAACTTATGTAGATGGTAACATAGTTGGAGGTACAATTTATTTGGACTCCTGCAGAACTAATAAAATGATTGGTCTTATAGCCATAGGTGCGGGAGCAAGTTCTCTAATTGCGCTAATACCAGTTGCGGGAACTATAGTTGCTACTGTTGCTGTGGCTCTCTATACTATTGGGGGCGGAGTTCTCGCTTATAACAACGCAGATGGAAATGGAGTAAAGATTAAAGTTTTAAGAAATCCATTTACTAAAAAGCTATATCCATATTGGGTTAGACCACAATAAAGAAGGTTGTGAAGAGATAAATGAAGGTCCTAAAATCACTGTTAGTCGTGGTTGCTTTATTATGTATCGGTTTTAGTTGGTATTTTTATATAAATCCAAAACCAATAGTTGAGTCTTCATTGCTAATATTTTCATGTATATTATTAATATTAATCTTTTCAATAATGCAAAAGTCTAGAAGTAAGTAAAAATAACATCCCCACTATCATTGATATGGGGATGTTATTTTTCATATGCGTATAAATATATTTATGTTTTGGCACTCTATTGATTGTTCAGCTAAAGTTCGTCGTAGTATTTCTTTGACATTCTCTTGCTGTATATCAGTTTTGTTGCGTTAAAAGTAACGTACTAAATCACGGATGAATCTCCATTTATACCTTTGCACTTATTAGCAAACCCCTTATTTATCAAGTCCTCCCAGTCTTCGGTAGGACTATTTAAAGAGACATAATTTCGATATGGTTTGCTTTTTCCACCTAGCCTCAAAGCGTGTTTCATCTTTCGTAACTGTTCACTTGAAACTTCATTTGGGCTTAATTCAACTGTTTCCATGGTCTTTCACTCCTTCGTTATTTGAGCTGACCATTAACTCTACTAAACACTATTTTTTCTAGCTTCCTGTTTTGAATCCAATGCCACAGTAAGAAACCTTAAAATTTGGATTCTTTATTATGGTACTCTTTAGGGGAGGATAAATATAATTCAGACTTAGCCCTGGTGATTCCTACATATGCAAGCCTGCGTTCCTTTTCAATCGCATCCTCGGTCGATTGACTCCTATCATCTTGTTCATCTGAAGACAATGCCGATTTATGAGGAAGGATTTTTTCTAATCAAATACACTCGATCAAACACTACATGTAGCCATAATGGCCATTTCTTATACTTTAGATTAATTAATAAGAATGTTCCCATGTTAATTGCAATAATAACTAAGAAAAATGGTATGTTATAAAGCATTTGTGACCGTCATTTAAAATGAAACAGTTTCTGCTGATTTAAATGACACACAATACTGGGAATTAACCTCCCACTTATATTGAAATGCAGCTAGAACAAAGCATCTGACAAATAAAGTCCCATTTTAACATTACCCAACACCCTTAATTCTACAAAGGAGGATTCTTATGAACTCTATGGATTCTATACCCGATCCAACTGTAGTTCAAAAGTGTTTGGGACTGTTAAATCTTGAGAATTATCGTGACCCCTTCATGGACCATAAAGCTCACAAATTATTTTCCGGCCATGTCATTACGATGGCAGTCGAAGGAATGCTCATGAAGCATGAATGCTTATGGGATTTAAGTGAAAATCTCAGGTCCAAGGAAGAGTTCCAAGATCTGCTTCATCTGGAGAGTATCCATGAATCTTCTATCAACAGGAAGCTTCAGAAGCTGCCGACGGGTCTCTTACAAGAAACCGCCTATCGGATTTTCAATCAGATTGACCAGTCTCTTAAACATCAACCTGGCTTTGAAAATCTAGGAAAGCTGGCGCCTGTGGACTCTTCTCAGTTCTCACTTCCTTCCAAGGCAGGTGAATGGGCTTATGCCACCCGACAAAACAATGGTGTGAAGCTTCACCTCTGTTTGGTTGTCGCCGATGAGGAAACGTATTACCCTGGCAAAACGGTTTTTTCAACTACTGGCGTTGATGACAAGGAAGTCGCTACTGAACTGATCATCGATCAGGATGTCACTTATATCTACGATAGAGGGTATATCAGTTACCCCCTCTATTCGGATTTAATAAAAAGGAAACTCAAATTCGTTGCCAGAGTAAAAGCAAATTCAAAGCTAACTATCGTCAGTAAAAACAAGATCGGAGACGAGCCGAATATTGTCTTGGACGCGGAGGTCCAAGTGAAGCATCCAAAAACGGATGAAATGATTTCATTCCGCCTAGTCGAATTTCTTGATGAGGAATCCAAAAAATACAGGGTCGTTACGAACCGCCGGGACTTAACTGCGAGTGAAATCGCAGAAATCTATCGCCAACGATGGAAGATTGAGCTCTTCTTCAAATGGATTAAACAATACCTCAAACTGGTGAGGTTCTACAGTTTTGCCAAAGAAGCAGTATGGAACCAGCTATGGCTCGGAATGATTGCCTATGGCCTCTGTGAATTGGTAAAAATACACACTAACTCAGATAAATCCGTTTGGAGAATACTCCAAACCCTCCGTCACTACTGGGGAGACCCATGGGACGACTTTATGAAAGCTATGTTTAGGAAGCCAAGTAAAACGTCTAAAGGAAGGCGAAAGAAAGGAAAACCCGGACGCCCAAGAAAACATCCCAAGAAAATGAAGACCATTCAAATCATCCATCAGTAACTGAATAAGCAAGCGCTAACTCGCTTGGTAACTTGTTGATTTAGAAGGGTGTTCCTTTTTTTGTTTTTAAAGCTAACTAAGTAAGTAACTAATCACAAAGGCAAACAAACTTGGTTGATATTGGAATTACGTTGCAAAGTCAGTGATTACTTTCCTCTCATCCTTTGGGAAATTAAGATATTCTGCAAAATAAGACATATAAATAGCTACATTTACTGAGTGTATATACGTTTCAAAGTCATGCTCCTTTAAAGCCTGCAATAATAAAATAGGTCGCTTCTCTTCAGGAAGCGACAGTAAATATTCATCAAATGCTCTCATTATTTTATATAATCCCCCGATTAAATTATAACTAAATTACTTAAACATCCCTTTTAATACAAATTGAACATTTGCTGGCCTCTCTGCCATCCTTCTCATTAAGTATCCATACCAATCCTTACCGTATGGTAAATAAACTCTTACCTGATACCCTTCTTCTAGAAGTTGCTGTTGCCTCTCTTTGCAAATTCCATAAAGCATCTGAAATTCGAACTGTTCTTTTGGTATGTTATTGTTCTGAACAAAAGTCTTTGTAAAGTCAATTATTCTATCATCATGAGATGCAATTGCTGTGAAATTACCATTTAGTAAATGCATACAAATTAGTTTCTGAAAATTATCATCTACATCCTTTTTCTTCGGAAAAGCTACATAGTGAGATTCCTTATATGCTCCTTTTACTAACCTTAGATTTGGAGATAAAGAGTTTAGTTCCACAATGTCTGATTCTGATCTATGAAGATAGCTTGAATTACGGTCCCTATATTCTCGTATCGGCTTTTTAATTTTTTATATAATTCAATAGTAGAGTGACAACGGGAATAGCTTTCCATGTCTATTGTCACAAATACCTTATACTCTTCAGCTACCTTCATAATCCGATTCATATTATCAAGGGCTACTTTTTCTGAAATATCTAATCCTATAGACGTTAGCTTCAAGGATACCCGTGAGTCTAACTCTTTAGAGGCGATTTCTTTTATGGCTACAATGCATTCATCCGCATTTTCATCTGCTTCTAATCTATCTTCAACAAATTCTCCTAAATGATCTATTGTTACCTTAAAACCTTTCTCATTAATACTTTTTATTACTTTTGTTGCATGATGGATTGTCTCCCCTGCTACAAATCTTGATGCTCCATACTGCAGGCCATATTTTTTTGCTATTTTAGTAAAGAAAGCATTTCCTGATAAAAATAAAAGTGACTTTTTCATTACTTTTTCCATAGACGTGGTTCCTCCTAAGATGACTTTTGAGAATCTTTTGTATTATCCTTTGTACCTTCCACGCCATTAATCTGACGGTTCTCTATCTCAATTTCAATCTTTTCTAACAATTCCTTATCGTTTAAGATTTCTAAGCGATATTTATTGATAAGAGTGTTAAAGTTTTCTTTACTTTTGATCCCCATGTTTTTTCCCTCTTTAATAGATTTATTTAGTCTATCATTATTTGTAACTAGGTATGCTACAGATACTGCTAAAATTCCAGCAGTCAATTTTCCTACAATCATCGGTATTATAAAAGCCTGATCTACTGCAGCGACAAAGCCTAAATGACTCCCCATCACAAAAGAACCACTCACTGCAAATGATGTATTGACAACCTTCCCTCTATTATCGATAGCTTTAAAATTTGAAAACATTGGAACATGATGAGCAAGAGATGACAATAAACCTACCAAAGCATGATCATTCATCCCAATTTTCATCCCTAGTTTCTTAAAAGGCTCTTTAAGGAGTTTTTGTAAAATAAATATAAGGGGAAATGCTCCAGCAAGAATAATAGTTATGTTTCCTACAGTTTTAAAGCTTTCCGAAATCGGAACCAGATTATCTATCCATTCAACACCTGTCAATGTTTGAAAGATAATAATGACCAAACCAATCATCAGAACGCTTTCAATGACCTTCGAAAAGATAATGAAAAATCGTGTTGTCAACTTTGGATATTTTGCTAGTGAGATCATAATGACAATTGAAATTCCTATAGTTGGTATTAGATTTCTAAGCATCCACCATAGTTCAAAGCCAGCAATCATCCCGCCAACGATACATCCTAAGGGAATTGTCATTAGTCCGATAAGAATGCCTTTCGCAAAGAAAGGCTGATCTTCCTTGGATATTAAATTCAGAGCTACTGGGATTGTAAATACAAGAGTTGGCCCCATCATCGTACCCAAAAAAACCCAAGAAAAGTCTGCTGCTTGAGCCTCTTTGGCCATTTCCATAGACAATTTGTATCCTCCCATATCTAATGCAAATATAGTAGATGCAAACATGGAGGGGTCAGAACCTAAAAATAAATATATGGGTGTAATGATGGGCATTAAAAGATTCGCTAAGACTGGCGCCAAGGATATGATACCAATCATGGATAGGGATATAGCTCCCATACTCTGAAAGGCCTTGGCAAACTCCTCACCAATTCCAAACTTATTTCCCGCTAACTTATCTAAACCACCTAAAACTGCAAAGATAGTGATTACAAATATAATCAGTTCATTCAAGATAGTCCCACCTTGGTGAGTTAGAGCCAGGTCTCCCGGCTCTAACATTACTTTTACAGAATTATTAAATCTCTCGGTGCCTGAGTCAATGAAAGATATCCGTCTTCGGTGACCAAGATATCATCCTCAATACGGCAACCCCCAAAGCCAGGAATATAAATGCCGGGCTCAATAGTAATTACCATTCCTTTTTGTAATACCTCTTCACTTTCTTTAGATACTCGTAATGGTTCGTGAACTTCCATTCCCAGTCCATGACCTGTTGAATGACCAAAGTTTTCTCCATAACCGTGTTTTTCAATTAAACTTCTGGTCAAGAAGTCGATGTAGTTTGCCGGTGTCTGTGGAGATACTTCTTTTGTCGCTCTTAAAAGAGCCTCGTGTACGATATCAAAGATTTCTTTGAATTGTTCCTTTGGTCTACCAATAGAGACGGTTCTAGTTATATCTGAACAATACCCATCGTAGAGTGCACCGAAATCAAGAGTGACCATGTCCCCTTCTGCAATTACCTTGGAAGAAGCAATTCCATGTGGTAATGCAGCCCTTACCCCAGATGCAACAATCATGTTAAAGGAAGAAGAGGTTGCTCCTAACTCTCTCATAGTAAACTCAAGTTTATTCTTAATATCGATTTCTGTGATTCCCGGCCTTATGAAATCTATTACTTTTGAAAAAGTTGCATCTGCAATTTCCGCTGCTCTTGATAGCTTCTCTACCTCGCCCGGTTCCTTTATTTCTCTAATTCTCTCAACTAATAGATTAGACCCTCTTAGTTCTACATTTGATTGTTCTTGCAATTCAGCATAGGTTTTAAATGAAATAGAGTTTTCCTCAATAAGTAAACTTGGTAAACCTAATTGTTTAATAAGATCACTAACTTCTTTAATAATATTTCCTTGATGAATCACAACCCTAGCATTCACTGCCTCTTTCTTAGCTTGTTCATCATATCTAAAGTCCGTAAACAATACAGCTTCCTCTTTTGTAACAAGTATCACTCCTGCTGTTCCAGTAAATCCAGTGACGTACATGCGATTAACATCCTTTGTTATCAGAATGCCATGTGCACCTAATATGGCTAATTTCTTTTGCACTTTTTCAATTCTATTCATCTAAATTTCCCCCTTATTACTTGTAAATCTCTCCAAAACTCTGTTAATAAATCTGGACCCTCTTCCATGATGACAATATCGTCTTCTATTCGAACTCCTCCAACTCCAGGTAGGTAGATGCCCGGCTCGATTGTGAGAACCATCCCTGCTTTAAGTAATTGTTCATTATTTGAATGAAGAGATGGCTCCTCATGGACATCAATGCCCAAACCATGACCGATCCGGTGGGGAAAATATTGCGAATATCCTCCCTCGTCAATTACCTTTCTAGCTGCTTCATCAATTTTGCTAATACTGTTACCTACTTTGCACTCTTTAAGAGCGGCTCTATTCGCCTTTAATACAATGTCATAAATTTTCTCAATTTCATCACTTGATTTTTTATAGACAACTGTACGAGTAATATCTGAACTATAGCCGTTGTATTTTACACCTAGATCAAAAATAACCGTGTCACCAGCTTTTAACTTATTTTCACTTGTGACACCATGAGGATTACTTGCATTTTTACCGAATAAGACCATGGGTGTAAAAGACATTTCTCGAATGCCACGCTTTTTCAATTGATATTCAATCTCTCCCAAAACCTCCAATTCGGTAACCCCTTCATATAAAGCATTAATACCAAGATGGACAGCGTAGTCAGCATACTTAGCAGCAATCTTTAGGCTATTTATCTCATCGAAATTTTTAATAAGCCGCATTTCAGATAGTTTATTATCGAGGTTTCTCAAATCTACCTCTGGTAGTACTGCTTTAACCATTTGGATATATTTGAGAGATATGTCACTCTCTTCTACTGCGATACTACCATTTTTACTCAACTTAAAACCTAGGCGCCTTCTAATTTTATCCCAGACATCTTCTGAGTCAGTATAACTGAGATAATCATAGACCCAACCGGCACTAAAAAGCATGTCCAATTCCATTTCCGGTAAAACAAATATCGGGTCATGTTCGGCAAAGATAAAAATACCTACAAAGCGTTCATGTGGCTCGTAATCGAAACCTGATAGGTAATAGATATTATTTTTCGAAGTAATTAGGCCTCCAGTCAATTCATTACTTCTAAAGTACTCCTGTAAATTTGTTATTCTAGCTTTCAATAAAACCCCTCCTCTCACTCATCGCACATGCAAGAAACGTGCCAACTATGAATCCAATAAGGACATATTCTCAGCATCTATTCAGTGTCGATAATGTTTTACACTTCTAAAAGATTGTCTAAATATTGATACACAAGCGAATTTAACCACAAAAAAAGAGAAGGCTAGCCTCCTCTTTAACTAAAACTTGTTATATTAAGTTTCCTCATTTTGTTATACAAAGTAGCCCTTGTGATTCCCAACCTTTTTGCCGCCTCTGTTTTATTTCCATTTTCGCTCTCTAAGGCCTCTAAAATCTTTAGTTTCTCATATTGCTTTACTTCTCTTTCTAACTCTTTAGAAGAAGGTAAATAATTAGTTTTATCAATGCTTGCGATTTTCTCCGGAAGTAAATTTAGTGTTATATAACCATCTTCTGCTAGTAAAACCATCCGTTCAATTACATTTTTTAACTCTCTAATATTTCCATGCCAATCATATTCTAGTAACAATTGATTAATTTGCGGTGCTATATAGTGAATTTCGCAATTATGTTTTATAGAGGCTTCATAAATAAACAGATGAAATAACTCTAGAATATCCTGCTTTCTCTCTCTAAGAGGAGGAATATCAATTGATAACGTGTTTAATCTATAATATAAGTCTTCTCTAAACTCTCCTTTTTTGACCAATTCCTCTAAGTCTTTGTTCGTTGCTGCTATTACTCTACATTTGACTGTCTTAATATCCAGTCCACCAACAGAGTAGTATGTTCTGTTCTCCAATACTCTTAAGAGCTTAACTTGCATTTCTAGTGGAAGGTCACCTACTTCATCCAAAAATAAAGTTCCTTCACCAGCAAGCTCGATTTTCCCTATCTTTCCGTTAGGATCCCCTCCCGAGAAGGTCCCCTTCGCATATCCAAACAGTTCACTCTCGAAAAGAGCATGAGATAAAGCACCACTATTTAAAGCAACAAATGGCTTATCTGCTCGGTGTTCATCATGAATTGCCTTAGCGAAAACTTCTTTACCTACCCCTGTCTCACCAAGTAAAAGAACATTTGCACTTGTTTTACTCATCTTCTTTGCTAAGGATATTGCATTCTTAATTTCAATACTAGACCCGCGGATTTTTTGAAAAGGGTCAACTGTTTCTTTAAGTCTTGAAACCTCCTTCTGTAGTTCATGAATTCTCGATGATGCTTTTAATAATTCTTGATTCATCAAAACATGACTAGTTACATCTGTTTCAGCAGCAACTGCTCCTATAATTTCACCATTTAGTGGGACAGGATTAATATTAATAAGCACAAACAAATCCTCTCTTGGTTTATGTAAATGGTGTCTAAATGTTTTTCCTGTCACCATTGCTTCTTCATTTAATAGCATTTCCTTAGGAAAGAATTTTTTCATATCCTCTCCTAATATATCCTCTTTTTGTATGGAAAAAATATTTTCTGCACCCTTTGTCCATACAATAGTTTTTCCCTCTCTGTCCACAACAGATACCGAGTTATCTATTGTGTCAATGATGGTATGGAAAAAAGCTTGCATTTTATCATACATGTTAACTGCTTCTCTCAGTAAGTCTTTTATGGTTACATAACCTACAATCTTCTTGCTTTTATTCTTTATAACAATGATATTGATATCAAGCGATGTTAGAGCTTCTCTTAAATCAAAAGGGGTCCCTATTTGGTGAATCACTGTTTCCTTCCAAACCAAATTACTGTTTGTATTGTTCTTCCATAGAGAGAACTCAAATCTCGTTAAGTAATTGACCTGATGATTGACTTCTTTAAAAATTAGATTATAATCGCTCTGGTGCTCAGCAATCTGCTGACCATCAGAAAATACAGCAAAATCTACATGCACGAGTTTATCTAAATACAACTGTTCCATATAGAAACCCCCTTATTTATTAAAATACATTACAGAGGTGAGACCAACTCACTTCTAAATATTGTATATCATTCTTATGATTAAAAGTCTATTATAGGTACACTCCTAAATTTTCGTTTCAACTAAGCGTTTTAATTCATCCCTTAGTTGAAACATTTGTAAGAGCATAAAATTCTTGATATGTCCTTTTGATTCAATCAAGAGTAGTTAATCCTCTAGCATTCTAGGATGTCAATGATAAACTCACTGCCTTGTATTGGATTGATATAAAAGGATGATTGTTCATCTCTTCTGCATATCCCGTTTTGAGGCACTGCCAGATGCAGTCTTCCTTGTATCTGTTAGTCCCATGTCAATCCGTTCGTCTTATATGCTTTCTTCCACCTACAAGCTGAGAGTTCAATCCTTTAGACTCCTTATTGAAGTCATTCTCCATAAAGATTTGTTTGGGTGTTTTACAGGATAGATACTCATCCATATAACTGCTTTTAAAGGTATCAGTATAGGTAATGAATTTCTCACTGACCCGTTGTACATTTGAGTTCTTATGAAGTACTTTTATCTCTTTAGGTGAAAAAGTTTTTTTATCATGTTGTCTCCTAGTCCCTTGCTAGTGAAGCTTAAATATATAAAAAAATACCTGTAGTAAAACACTCTTTTTTAAGTGTCTTAACTACAGGTACCATATTACCTGGATTCTTCTTTTATCTTTTTGCATCAATCATTTTTATGACTTCTTGTGTCAAAGCCTTCCTGGACAACCCTTGGTTCTGCGGTAGTAGGCTTTGGTGGAGGAGTAGGGTTATTTCCATCTTTTTTCTTAGCAGTCTTGTTCATTCATTTTCCCCTTTGTTATTCTTATTTATTATGCTCTCTAGTTGATCAATTTCTACTTTGACGACTTTGTTTTCCTCAAAAGAGATTTGATAAGGAATTATAGACAACGCAGCAAAAAACACTGCATAGAATAAGGTTTTTCCTGCATACCTCAGAAGTTTAAACTTCCTCTCATTCATTGGGATGTTTTTCTTTGTTGCTTTTAAATAATACGAGTGTATTATTCTTTCAATATCCTTTTCCAGAAGTTCTTCTTTTGTACCTTTTGATTGGAAATATTGTTGATAATTATCATCATAGTATTTCTCAATCTCAACCATATCTTTTTCTACTTCTTGAGGACTTGGTAAATATGAGTATTTATAGTCATAATAGGCACGAAAGAGTAATACTATGGATGCAACGATTAACATTACATATATACCATATATAGCAAAGAAGGTGTACCCCCAAACATTTGTTTCAATATGCTCTAAGCCCTTAAAATAAAATACCGCAAGGCCAATGAGTATGGTTATGATTGCAAGAGGGATTGTGATTCTATTGTTAATTTTCTCCTTTTGCTCTAACTCAAAATAGTACATCTCTTTTATTAACTCGACTTTCTTACTAATGACAATCACCTCCCGGATTATACCAATGTCTAAAAGTTGGCTCTATCAATCTATGAATCAAAAGAAATATCAATATCTTGTCTCACCTTAATATTTCTATGGATGAAGTTATTATTCTCTAATAGCTGGGATACTTCATCATAAACATTTTTTCCCTGGTGAGGATCTTTAATGGTAATAATGACACAAAACTCTTGGGATAAAGCCATTCTCTCATTTTCAGCTTTACTTTCAATAAAGTCCCTGTAGAATCCTTCTAATTTTAAACACCAACTTCTAGAATCATCCAAAAAATCCTCTTTGTTTTTAGGAGTTAGATCATTTAAATCCACCGCATACTTCTTATTAGGATAATACTTTCTACCATACTGAACTAACGTTTTTTCTGCTCTAGCAAATCCTTCTAAATCTTTAGGTTTCTTCTTACTATAAATGTCAGAAGTCAAGATGTTCTTTGCACCATCCCTGCCGATTGGGTTTTTGATCGTTCTTTTATTGATATCACGTACTTTTTTATTGTCGTATGTCCCGAAATTCACTTGAATATCAGATTGACAATACTCTGGGCCTTGTCCACCTTCTAAGATTGGACTATTCACCATAGTTAAAGATATTTGGCCCTTAAAAAACCCATTCTCTTGCAGGCTAGGGGGGTAGGGGAAATCAAGAATTTCAATAAACTCACTTTTTTTCAGGTTATACCTTAAGACTAAAGTTATTTCATGGGGGTTGTTATAGAGAATATCAATTGGTTTTTCTGGCATTCCAAACCCCAGTTGATTTATTTTATCATTCATTTGTAAGTCTACCTCAGTAGGGTACCTGGAAGAATGTATTAGTAACGCTTTCAATAATACAGGATCAAAATCTTCACTAAGCTTGTCATTTAAATCTGCTGCTATAGCTGTCACTCTAGGTGTCGAGAAGCTCGTTCCTACCTTTTTCGTTAACTGACCTGTTGGAGAAAATGAAATCATACCATTTTTCATCAAGTCTTTTCCATTGAAACACAATTCCCACCATAATGCACAAACTCTGGTTTAATAATATTAACAGGCCCAGGGCCAGTTTTACTAAATGGAGATGGGTAGTGGGGTTCAGCCAGGTCATACTGATTTTTGTCATGTGCTAAGGCTCCTACAGTCAATGAACGAATAGAATCGCTCCACCTGTTACTCTGCCAACAGGTTTACCATCTAAGAAATTTTCACAATTTCCTGCTGACTTTATTATTAAGACATCGTTCTCATCCTGGATATTATCAAGTGCCACTCCCAGCCTTGAGAATTCAGAGTTCTTATGTTCTTGCTCTATTCCAATTGACAGGTTCCAAACCTTTATGTTATCGGAATGTTTTTCAACAACCTCTCTAATATTCTCAATCAGATCACCTTCAGAGATTGATTCCAAACTTTGATCTGGTACCACTGCTGCATCAAAGATTTTAAACCCCTTAGTCCCCGTATATTCTTTTCCTTCTAATACGTCTCCAAAATTTAAAATGCCTGCAACAAATGTCCCATGAGAAAAATTAAGCACCGCTTCTGGATAGTTAGTATATCTTTTCCCAATTTTCCAAGAGGAAAGTTGAGGAATATCAGCAATTCCGGTATCCAGTATTCCAACTACTGGATACTCAGTACCATCGTCTGGTTCTGGTATCTTTATGTCTCTTTCAATAAAAAAATCATCCGTAGTCACCTCAATTATAGGCATCGGTTCCACTGACATTACCGGGCTGAAGTCTTCGAAAGATTTTAGTGAATCTAAAGATTCTAAAGATACCTCATGTATCATTAATTCGTTTGAATATTTTACTGTTTTTATAAAGTCGATTGTTCCCGTTTCTTTTAGGAACTCTTGGAAAAGTTTAAAGATAGAGTCATTAAGTTGGAAATTATTAAAGTCAAATAACCTTACTTTAAATACAAATTTACCATCTTTCCTCGGTTCAACTTTCTCCATTATAATGTCGGGTTCAAAAGCATTAATATTCTCAATTCCCGAAATAGCTTTACCATGGCGCTTAACTTGCTCGATATTTTTATATATCTCTTTTATTTGTTGAATATTATCTACTCGTATTAAAAGTTCATTTTCGCTTGATACACCAATAAACCGATTATTACTTTTATCCGCAGCTAAAAGTTTATTTAACTCAGACCTATGGCTCTTGGCGTACGCATCTTCATTAACTTTAGCCTTAATAACTGCGGGAGAATTTTTATATCTAGTGAACTTTTCTTTTAATCTTTGTTCTGTACCGTTTAAATCCTCTAATAAAACAGTTGACTTATTTAATAACTCCTCTCCTCTAAGCACCCACTTTGGAGGTTTTCCACTTCCACCCCCTTCAGTGAACCTATCGTCCATCTTCTCTCTCTCTTCAAATAGTTTGATTGGAAGGTTTTTAATCCCTTTTATTCAAATCTTTTCAGCTCCTTTACTTTCAAGCATATTTCTTAATTGTCTTTGAGAGATACCTAAATTTTTCGAGATACTAATTTGAGTTACACCGCAATTATACAAAAAGTTCACAACTTCATTTTGATCATTTGATTGTCCAACACTTAAAAATAATTGGTACAAGAAGGTAACATAGGATACTGTTTTTTCATCTTTCAGCACACTTTGCTTAATGCTATTTATACATAGGGACTTAATTTCTGCTGGTGACAACCCAACCATTAGATCAACGATAACATCTGTCTTCTTCTTATCATTTAGGAAATCAGTTTCTACAATACTAAGGTTATTATGTACCAGTTCTTCTATCTCTACCTTAGATGGTTTAGGAATCTCTATAATATTTGAGAACCTCCTCCAAACTGCGGGATCAAGCAATTTTTCATGATTCGTAGCTGCAATTAAAATACTGTCTGAATTAAATTTATCTATATTTTGTAATAGACTATTTACTACCCTTTTTAATTCGCCTACTTCATGCCCGTCATCTCGAGCTTTGGCAATTGCATCGAATTCGTCTAAGAATAATATACAAGGTCTCTCTTGCGCGTAATTAAAAATTTTCCTTATATTTTTTGCTGTACTACCCAAAAGTGAAGAAATCATTCCATCTAGCTTAGCAGTTACTAAAGGGAGACCTGTTTTTTGGGCAATATAATGAGCAATACTTGTCTTCCCACAACCTGGGGGTCCATAAAGCAATAAAGACTCTGGTATGTCAATCCCTAAGTTCATAAATTTATCTCTAGCTTGTAAGGAGTTTACATAGTTATCTATTTTCGTTTGAGTTAACTTTGGTAATACGATTTCTTCCTTTAAATCATTAGACATTGTAACTTCTACCATATCCAGTCGGCTGTCATTATCTACGGGTTTCTTCATGAATTCATCCAAATAAACAGGATGAGCACTATCAGAATTGTTTTCAAGTAAATTCATAATTCTAGAAGCAAATTTTCCTTCCCCTTCTTCATGGAGTTTTTCGGAGAATAATTTAGCATAACTTTTTACTTTCTCGGAATTCCTTTCAAGACCCCCTTCAATGATTTTTAAAATTTCCGTCCGCATGTACAAATATTTTCACTCCTCGTTGTTTTTCTTCCGTTTTTACCTATTATATTACCACTTTAAATATCTTTATGCACAAAAACCGTAAAAAAACATACAATTTTTCCAAAATCCTTACCATCTCAAAAAGTAAATTCTATAATGATCCAGCAATTTTTTAACCTTTGCTCTATCCCTCCTTACCAAGATATATAAGAAAACAAAAAAGACCCTCGGATAAAGTAGTCATCGAATGACTAGTAAACCCAAAGGCCTATACTTTGTACTTTGTTAATTTACCGCTAACCCTAAAAAGGTTGCCTAAAAAGATTAATACCATTATAAAACTAGTTCATCCTAAAACTCAACCCGTTTTATAGTTGTTATTTGTCTTGCATTATCCTTCTTTTAATCAATGATTTAGAAATTCTACTGTGGCATTTACCAGCATTGAAAATAATAGGGAATCTGTTCTCATTCCTATACTGTAGGAAAATCCCATGTAATTCAGCTTTCGTTTTAAATAGATGACTACCTAATATTATTACTGGGAAGTGATTATTAGAAAGAATAGTTGTAAATAGGGAAATACCAACTAGTGATTATTGATATAGGGTACCACTTGAATTTTGAAACTCTTTTGCTTTTTCTTCCATACCATTATCTATTGCTTCAGTGGTATCCAACCCTTTTTCTTTTGCATATTCCCGTATGTCCTGAGAGATTCTCATGCTGCAAAACTTCGGTCCACACATGGAGCAAAAATGTGCAGTTTTTGCCCCTTCTGCAGGTAAGGTTTCATCATGAAATTCTAAAGCTCTGTCAGGATCCAATGCAAGATTAAACTGATCTCTCCAACGAAATTCGAAGCGTGCCTTTGATAACGCATTATCACGTTTCTGTGCACCAGGGTGTCCCTTTGCCAAATCCGCTGCATGTGCAGCTATCTTATATGTGATAACACCTTCGCGAACATCATTCTTATTTGGTAAGCCCAGGTGTTCTTTTGGAGTAACATAACAAAGCATGGCCGTCCCATGCCATGCAATCATGGCGGCACCAATAGCCGATGTAATATGATCATATCCTGGTGCTATGTCTGTTGTTAATGGACCTAATGTATAGAAAGGAGCCTCCTTACATATTTCTAATTGTTTATCCATATTTTCTTTAATTTTATGCATAGGTACATGTCCAGGACCTTCTATCATTACTTGAACGTCATGCTTCCATGCAATATTTGTTAACTCTCCTAAGGTCTCTAATTCTGCAAACTGGGCTTCGTCATTTGCGTCTGCAATAGAACCAGGACGTAAGCCGTCGCCAAGCGAAAAGGCTATATCATAGCTTTTCATAATCTCGCATATTTCCTCAAAGTGTGTATATAAAAAATTTTCTTGATGATGATATAAGCACCACTGTGCCATAATAGATCCACCACGAGAAACAATCCCTGTCATACGGCTAGCAGTCATAGGAATGTAGCGCAGTAATACACCTGCGTGAATTGTGAAATAATCTACTCCTTGTTCGGCTTGTTCAATCAAGGTATCTCTATATATTTCCCAGGTTAAATTTTCAGCAATCCCCTTCACTTTTTCTAAAGCTTGATAGATTGGCACAGTTCCAACCGGAACTGGTGAATTCCGGATGATCCATTCGCGTGTAGCATGGATGTTTTTCCCGGTTGATAAATCCATTATGGTATCTGCTCCCCATCGAGTGGCCCATATCATTTTTTCTACTTCTTCTTCTATAGAAGAGGTGACTGCAGAGTTTCCAATGTTAGCATTAACCTTCACGTGAAAATTACGGCCAATAATCATAGGCTCAGCTTCAGGATGATTGATGTTTGAAGGAATGATCGCTCGACCTTTGGCTACTTCATCTCTAACAAACTCTGGTGATATATTTTCCCTAATGGCGATATACTCCATTTCAGGGGTGATTATATTTCTCCTTGCATAATGTAGCTGTGTAACATTTTTCCCATTTTTTGCGCGTAATGGTGCTCTTTTCAACCCTGAGAAATCTTGAATAGATTCTTTACTTTTTGTATTTAGAATCCCATTGTCTTCCGGCATGACTTTGCGTCCTGCGTATTCCTCAACATCTCCACGCTCCATAATCCAATTCTTTTTCAGTGCCGGAAGCCCTTCTAAAATATCAACCTTATAATTTTCATCGGTATATGGACCACTTGTATCATATACCCGAATCGGAGGATTGGTTTCATCTCCAAAGGAGCCTTCTGTATCCGATAAGGCAATCTCTCTCATTGGCACTTGTATGTCAGTTCTTGATCCGCTTGCATACACCTTTTTACTACCATTAAAGTTTGACAACATCGAAACGTTCAATTCATTTGCAGATTTTGACATGGTTCTCTCTCCTTTAATTAGGGTTAATGGAAAAGATCCAGTGCCAGCAGTCCAACTTATAGACTATAAATAAGAAAATCTTCATTTACACACAAAAAATCCAGGCCATATAGGATATGGACCTGGATTTAATCACAAAATAGCACACACAAATACTATTTGTCTTTGTATGTAATCCAACTTCCCCACGCTGGTATGATCCAGATCAGGTCCAAAGGGTTTAAAAACTTTAACGCGTTTCTTTCTCAGTCCATGCTAATGGACTCCCCTAGTTATTAATTTGATATTAAATTACATATATAAAATAACATATATATCCAAAAATTCCAACCTTTTAAAGAATATATGATGTTATTGTGCCTCTTTTGAGTTTGATAGACTAAACCAAAACTCAACTGAGGGGGTACCCTTGGCAATGGAATTCTTAATCAACATAATAAACTCTATTTCATTTATCCATTTAACGTAACAATTATGAAGATTATTTTCAAAGTCAAACTCAAATTTATCTACTGTTACTTTGAAGTCAGCCTCATTTTCCATAAATTCGATTTCAGCATTATTTAAATTGAACCACTGTTTTACAAAACCATGACATAGTGCCATCTTTTTCACCGTACAATTTTTAGCCTTTATATCTATGAAGAATTGTCTATAGTCATAAATCCTTTTGACCTTAGAAGTCTTAAACTGTTTTACCCTTTCCCAAGGACTCTTGCATAAATACCCTCCTTATGCTCCTAAACACATTAAAAGTTCATAAAACCTTTTGAGCTTTTAATTTGTTAATTTAACTATTTATTATTTCATTAAAAGTGTTTCTATCTAATCGTTTAACTACATCTGTGATTAGTTTTACAGTATTAACATAGTCATCATAATGTAGTAACGCAGCATGGGAGTGGATATAACGTGTAGGGACCGTAATGGTTAAAGAAGGTACTCCGTTTGCAGTTAAATGAATTGCTCCAGAATCAGTTGAACCTCCAGCAATAGTATCTAATTGAAAGGGTATATTGCTTTCTTCAGCCGTGTTAATCACCAGATCACGAAGTCCCTTATGTGATACCATAGAAGAATCATAAAGAATTATCTGTGGTCCTTTTCCTAACTCGCTAAGGGACTCTTTTTTCGATATCCCCGGTGTATCTCCTGCTATTCCTACATCCACCCCAAATGCAATATCCGGTTCTATCATTGCTGCTGAAGTTCTTGCCCCACGAAGGCCAACTTCCTCTTGAACCGTTCCTACGCTATAAACAATGTTTGGGTGATGGGCATCTTTTAATTGCCTAAGAACATCAATAGCAATTGCACATCCCATTCGGTTATCCCACGCTTTTGCAAGAAGCAGCTTTTTATTTTTCATAGGAGTGAATTCAAAGCTTGGGGTTATCATATCACCAGGACGAACTCCCCATTCTTGTGCTTCTTCCTTACTAGAAGCCCCAATATCAATAAACATATCTTTAATATCCATTGCTCCTTTAAGAGCTTCAGAAGTTAGAATATGAGGTGGTTTAGAACCGATCACTCCCGTAATCTTACCTTTTCTTGTGGAAATCGTTACCTTCTGGGCAAGCATTACCTGGGACCACCAATAGCCTACTGTTTCAAACTGTAAGAAGCCATGCTTATTAATATTTGTAACCATAAAACCAACTTCATCTAAATGACCAGCAATCATAATACTCGGTCCACTTTCATCGCCAATCTTTTTAGCTATTAAACTGCCTAAGTTATCTGTACTTATTTGGTTAGAATAGGGTTCTATGTATCTCTTCATTACGTTCCTAGGTTCTCGTTCGTTCCCCGGAATTCCATTTGCGTCAGTTAAATCCTTTAACATAGATAATGTTGCATTTAAGTTCATAATTTCCCCTCCCCGTATAGGATGAATTATACTTGTTAACCTAAATTTGTCAAAGTAAACTCCGGGGTAATTCTATAACTATACGAAAAGGTGGATTATGCTTTTTCACTTCAAAACAGTGAACACTTCTATTGGTTGATTTCGGCCAGTGAAATGTACCATCCAATGACAAGCTGTTTACCACCTGTGACCGCCAGCTAAAACGAAACAGTTTCTGCTCATTTATATGAGACGCCTTATTGGAAAATATCTTTCCTTTCCATATTAAGTTGAAATGCAGCAGCTATAAAAACAGACATCTGTAAAACAAAGTCCTATTTTAAAGTAAATAACAAAGTGGCCAAATACACAGTTTATTGAATAAAATCATGTATACTTGACCTCTTCGCTATATTTGTGTTATTAAATTAACGCCCCCGTTAGTTTAAGTACATTTGTTCACAAACTTTAAGTTTTTAAGACCTGCCTGTTTTCTTTCTCTAAGTTACTTTTTGGAGTATAAGTTTAACTGCCGTTACAAATAATACCCCTATAAAAAATTAGGGGGTTAATAAAATGGAAGAAGCACCCACAAGTAATAATGCTATGAGCACAAGCAATAATGGAATGAGTACATCTAATAAGATAAACCTTTCAGGTCTTGGTGTTGGAGCAATTGTACTAACCACTGTTTATACGGCAATTTTGGCTTCACAGTTAATGGCTACAAAGCATAAAGTCGATTACCTTTATTATAAAGAATTAACACAAAATAAATAGCTAATTTTTGACGGTGTTTTTTTCACCGTCTTATATTTATTTAAAACAGAATTTGAACTAACCTGCCCGTTCGTATATAACCAGAATTCTAGATATTTCTGGTTGACCTTTTTTTATATGTTCTTATTATAACAGTAGCCAGGGTAGAACGTCCCTGCCCGTGGGACTTAGATCCATCTAACGAACATAAGTGGTTAAAAGTATCCTCAAATGATAATTCTAAAATTTTTCTGTTTGAAATAGTGTACCATCCATATCAAAAATTAGTTACAGAGACATTTTTCTCTCTCCCTTTTAATATAACTAATGGCTATAGAAGGTTAGCTTACGATTACCTTACTACTTGATTTACATTTACACACAGGAATAACAAAGCCCGTATTGAGATTTAGAAATCAGGAACAGACCCCCGACACACTATCCTCTTAACGAACCGGGGGTCTGGCCCCTTTTTCCGAGAAAGTGAAAGTGTTCTGGAGTTGGTGATCGATTTATTTTAATAAATGCACGCGGGGACGGGATTCCGTCCCTTTTAATTTGCTGTGAGGCAACCAGTGTGTCCCTCCAACTCCTATTTATACAAAGCGTATACTATCCTTCTTAAGGTGAATATTAAAGGGGTAACTTTAGGTATCGTAAACAAGTGGCCTCCTTCTATATGACACATTACCTAAAAGAAAGATGCCGCTGAAGACCAGATATCCGTAAATTCCTAAGAAAAACACTCTAAAAACTAAGAAAAAGGAGGTCTGTTTCATTGGATAAGTATCAATTGGCTCCACACGAATCTTTGGACCTGCATGAAGCGATCAATTTGAAAACTTTAAGTGTAGCAAAGTCAAAATTGATGCAGGGTCTTGTTTTTGACCAGGACCTGAGAGAATTGATGCAAAAGGATGTGCAGCAATCCATGTTGGATCTTGCTGAATTACAGCAGATCTATAAACACGCACCATTTGAAGCCCCGGTTCCCCAGAGCCGCCCGACACCAATTATCGATGATAAGGAGGGTAACGTACATTGAACCAAGATTATTTAGATCCCATTAATTCACTGAATATGCCGGAACTCGCTGACATGACATTTGCATTGGATTTTCTCGTTCGTGCAAAAGAAGGTGTTAGAAATACGGCTGTTGCTTTAACGGAAACAACCACACCCGAATTACGAGCAGCCCTTCGGAAACAGCTTTTTCAAGGCATCGCGATGCACCAGGAAATTACAGAGCTTATGGTCCAGAAAAAATGGTTCCATCCTCATGACCTGAGTGAACAATATCAATTGGATCAGCTCTCTGCCAACAATACAAATATGATTGCAAATATGAACCTGTTCCCTGTTGACACTAACAGAAAAGGAATGTTTGACCGGACACCGGATGAACAATAACACTGGAGGTAAATCAGCATGAAAGCAGTAACCTACCAAGGCATCAAGAATGTCGAAGTCAAAGAAGTTCCAGATCCAAAGATTGAAAAGCCGGATGACATGATAGTCAAAATCACAAGTACCGCCATTTGCGGCTCGGACCTCCACTTGATCCATGGAATGATCCCTAACATGCAGGAAGACTATATCATCGGACATGAACCGATGGGTATTGTGGAAGAAGTAGGTCCTGAAGTGAGAAATCTCAAAAAAGGCGACCGCGTCATCATCCCGTTCAATATTGCATGCGGGGAATGTATTTATTGTAAAAATCAATTGGAAAGCCAATGCGATAATTCCAATGACAATGGCGATATGGGAGCTTATTTCGGCTATTCAGGTACTACCGGCGGTTTTGCCGGCGGCCAGGCTGAATATCTAAGAGTTCCATTTGCCAATTTCACCCACTTTAAAATACCTGAATCCTGCGAGGAACCGGATGAAAAATTAAGCTGTATTGCCGATGCGATGTCCACTGGCTTTTGGAGCGTTGATAATGCAGGAGTCAAAAAAGGAGATACGGTCATTGTCCTTGGCTGCGGTCCGGTTGGCTTGTTTGCCCAGAAATTTGCTTGGATGAAGGGTGCAAAACGGGTAATAGCTGTGGATTATGTCAAATACCGTTTGGATCATGCTAAACGTACAAACAAAGTCGAAATCGTCAATTTTGAAGACCACGAAAATGTTGGCAGCTATCTTAAGGAGATTACCAAAGGTGGCGCCGATGTCGTCATTGACGCGGTTGGGATGGATGGAAAGATGACAGATATGGAATTCCTTGCAAGTGGACTAAAGCTCCAAGGCGGTGCCATGAGCGCCCTGGTCATTGCTTCACAGGCAGTACGTAAAGCAGGTACCATCCAGATTACAGGCGTTTATGGCGGCAGATATAATGGATTTCCGCTTGGGGACATCATGCAGCGAAACGTCAATATACGCTCAGGACAAGCACCGATGATTCACCTTATGCCACATATGTATGATTTGGTTACATCCGGCAAGATTGATCTTGGTGATGTCGTGACCCATGTGCTGCCACTGAGCGAAGCCAAGCGTGGTTATGAAATTTTCGATACTAAGACAGATAATTGCATTAAAGTCGTGCTGAAACCTTAAAAAAGCTGTCTCGCGGGAGTTTAGATTGAACTCCCGTCAAATCTAAGGAGGTTGATGAAATGGATTATGTATTGCATGAAGTCCTGGAGGTCCAGGAACTGGCCTCATTCAAAACTAATTGTTTAACCAAGTCCAAAACCATGAGAGCCCTTGTTGCCGATGAGAAACTCAAAAGAATCATGGAGAATGATGTGCAAATATCTACTCGTCAACTGGAGGAATTCTCCGCTATTCTTTCCAAAGCAAAACAATTATGAGGAGTTGAATAAAGATGAATTTTATTGCTGAAAATTTAACAGGCATGAAGGCACTTACAGATCAGGTAGTTGCAACGGACTTTCTGATTGCAGCCAAAAGCGGCGTCCGAAATTATGCGATGGCCATAACTGAAACAGGTTCCCCTGAAATCAAAGAAGTGCTGACAAAGCATCTTGAAGAAGCCCTTGACCTGCACGAACAAATCTATAATTTTATGGTGGAACGGGGCTGGTATCATGCCATTGATACGAACGAACAGCTTGATCTCAACCTGCAGAATATCGACACTGCTTTAAAACTGCCGACACTATAAAAAAACCGAGGAGCAGTTTTGATCGATCATCAACTGTTCCTTTGTTTTAGTTAATCTACATTACGCAAAACTAGCTTGATATAAAAAGTAAACTTTTGCCTGTTTGAAGAGAAATCGGGCTGGTTTCCCAGTGGTTGTCCTTTACTACTCCATAATGAAGGTCGTCTGAATATATAAATAAAAATTTATACACCTGTTGACTTTAAATCTTAACGAAAGCAATTGATCTCCCTCACTTTTTAAAGTGAAAAGGTCAATTCCTTTTCTTATTATTTGAAAGGGAAGTACGAATGGGTGCTGTAAAAGAGTGAGGGTCTGACCCCCGGTACTCTAACGTATTAACGTATCAGGGGTCAGGCTGCAAATTTCCTGTATGATGATAATGCCTATGTGCCTGCAGAGATATATGAAATTAGTTGATGAGTCTTCAGAAAGGCAGCTCCTAAAAGTCGATTCTCTGTATTTTAGCAGAGAGGTTATGTCTTCGGGGGGACGAGGAAACCTGTCCCTCAGCGCCTCCAACCGTCAGCAAATTCCCAGATAAAAACTACTACCGATTAACCCTCTCCTGAGGTAATGTGAAAATTATTCATCTATGTTTTATTACGAAAAGGTAGAAGCAGGGAATTCATCAATTTTCATACGAAGTAAACTATACGGTTTCTGTCGCAGGTCTTTTCCATAATGAAACCTTGCCTGCCGATGTAATTGGTTCACAATGACATATAAGTATTGATCAGGCCCAATTGAAAAAGTATCCGGCCATAAAATTCTCGGATCATGAGCGATGGTTTCCATTATGCCATTCGGCAATATCTTTCGAATACTGTTGTTTTCATAGTCTCCGGCATAAAGGTTTCCTTTTGCCCCGGTGATCATTCCATCAGACGCACCCTTTTCTCCCCAGTACTCAACCTGGTAACGTAAATCAGTGTCCGGTATCGTTCGGTCTCTTAGAGCTTCTGTTGAGATTGAATACAAATGACGGCTGGAAAGTGGACAATAAAATAAAACCTTTCCATCGGGAGAAATCGCTATCCCATCAGACGCCAATCTAAATGGGGATGTTGAGCCATCTTTGTTTCGGTTCATCAAAATTTCTCCTTCTACTTTCGGTAAAAAATAAGGGTCGGGTGAAGTGGAATTTACTCCATTTAACCGTCTGAACGCATCTCCATTTTCTAAATTCACAACGATAATGGCCCCTGGTCCTTTGGAAGAAGAATCCGTTATATAGGCATAACCTGCTTTTCCAACTCGAAAATCAAATCGGACATCATTCAGATAAGTTGTTGGCAGGACAACATCTTCTGTAAAGGTATATACTTTTCTTAATGTATTGGTCTTTAAATCCACAGCGACTAATTTTGCCCCTCCTATAATTGGTACAGAAAAATTCGGTGCCGCTGTATCTAATACCCAAAGTGTTCCCCTTCCATCTGCAACTACGCTTTGGACACTGATGAAAGACATTGTACTATTCCCTTGACTACCCAAATTGGTTTTTAAACTAGGGTAAGGCTCCAAAGTATCTCCAACAATTTCCGCCACTGTGAACTTAACGTCGTCTCCCCATTTCGGAAAGCAAATGAAAATACGACCGGTTTCTGATACACTAACGCCTGTCGGCATAGCCCCATAAAATTCATATACCAGCTCTAACTTACCGAAATATTTTTCCATAGGTAACATAGGTTTCATGATATCCTCCTCAATAAATTACGCACGGGATATCAACTATATATGATTTAAATTTATTTTAGTGAATTGTTGTTAATTGACTAAATTAAATCACTTTATGGAAGTGCCCCTTAAGAGCTCGTTCTTTACTTCTTTCAATAAACATAAAAAACCCGAACTAATATGGCTCCCTCAGAGTAAATTAGTTCGGCTTGGATTTCACTAATAAGAATTTCAAATGCTCTTTAAAGGTATGGAACGCTTATCCACTCATATCTTCTTCCATGTCCTTTTCATTCAGGTGATCCTCGACTTCCTGCATGGTTTTAAAGTTTGAAACGTCTGTCACTTCAAGTCCATCGGTTTCAACTGCGACAAACCCGTCTGAAGATTGAAGGATTTGTGCTTTAATTTCTTCATTCCCGGTCAAGTTGTATTTCTTGATGAGGGTGGTTTCTCCTTTTTCCTCCATTGCTGTCAGTTCAGCAGAATAGGAATCGAGATCCATTCCCTTTTGGATCCGTTCCTGCAGCTTTTCACTGTCGAGGAGTTCGGCCGCCGGCTCGTCCATTTCCTGGGTATCCTGCTGGTCACTCATTTCTGCCGTATCGCCTGAGGTATTATCTTGGGGTTCGGCCTCGTCTGAACCGCATGCTCCCAGTATCGAGAGTGCGAAGAAAAGATTTCCTGCTATCAGTAATTTTTTCATGTCGTTCCCCTTTCTTTGGTTTATACGATACAATCTCTCTTTTATTCAATATCCTCTTTGTGTTTTTGTTAAACATTGGAACATGCTCATACAAAAAAAAGACAGCCCTTATTTGGCTGTCTCAGCGCCTTTATTTATTTGAACCGAACTCTTCCCATATTTCCTCCAAAATCCCCTTATCCGTCAGCAGTTCATACCCCGTCAGGGCAAGTGCCTTTGCCCCAATCACAAGGGCACGGTCACCCTCGGTGGATTTCGCCGCTTCCCTGAATTCATTCGTGTGGACTACGAGGGATTCGGGGCCGATTTTGATGTAGGGGTGGATGGTCGGGATCACCCGGCTGACGTTTCCTGCGTCTGATGAGCCGAGTCCCTTTCGTTCCGTATCGTCGAAGGTTTCGCCCAGTGACTCGATTGAACGCTGGAATACTTGATCGAAACGGCGGTTGAGCTGAAAGTGATCGACTTCATTTTGGATTTTGATGACATTCAGTTTCGTCCCGGTGGCAATAGCCGCCCCCTCAGCGATCGCTTTTACTTTCTTCGTGACTTCATTGCACGCTTCCCTGGTTGCAGCGCGTATATAGAAGCGGGCCTTCGCATAGTCAGGGACGATGTTGGGTGCGTCCCCGCCATGGGTGATGATGCCATGTATCCGTACATCATCGGTCACGTGCTGACGAAGGGCGTTAATGCCGTTGAACAGCTGGATCACACCGTCGAGGGCATTGATGCCGTCTTCAGGGGAAGCTGCCGCATGGGCAGATCTTCCTTTAAATTCGAAATCAAGGGGGTCCACCGCAAGGGTTTTCCCTGTCTGCGTGGTTCGGTTGAACGGATGGACCATCATGCAGGCATCCACTCCTTCGAACAACCCGGCCTTTACAAAACTACCCTTCGCACTTCCGTTCGGACCGCCTTCCTCAGCAGGAGTCCCGAACACCACCACTTCCCCTCCCGTTTCATCGAGAACGGATGACAGGGCGATGGCCGCCCCGCAGCTTGCCGTTCCGATAATATTGTGACCACAGGCGTGACCGAGTCCAGGCAGGGCGTCATATTCAGCCAGGTAACCGATGACCGGCCCTTCTTTCCCTGAATGTTTGCGTGCGACAAAGGAAGTCTCATGACCCGCCACTCCCCGTTCAATGGTGAACCCATTGGCTTCAAGTAAGGTGGTCAAGGTCTCTGAAGCAAAGAACTCTTCGTTTCCGATTTCAGGTTTGTCGTGGATCTGATGGCTGGTCGACACGAGTTTCACAGCCAATTGATCGACTGCTGAGACGATGTTGTTTTTACGATCGGCAATCACTGTTGGTTGACTCATCTCTTTTCCCTCCTAATGCAATTCACTGACCGGTACGAATGTCGGGATCAGTGAATCTTTGTATGTTTTCTTGATATGTTCCGCTACGTCATCTTCCTGATAGAGCTCAACGATCTTTTTGTAGGTTTTGTTATCTTTATCTTTTTCCTGTGCGGCAATGATATTGATGAACGGCTTGGATTCCGCCCCTTCGATATAGATGCTGTCGTCAACCGGGACCAACCCTGCTTCAACAGCCACACCATTATTGATGATTGATGCCGCAACATCCGGCAGTACTCTCGGCGTCTGGGCAGCGACGACCGGTGTGAATTCAAGGTTTTTCGGGTTTTCTTTGATGGCTTCAAGACCCTGTGACTGATCAAATCCTTCATTTAGCTTGATTAACCCTGCTTCTTCCAACAGGAGAAGGGCACGGCCAAGGTTCGTCGCCTCTTGAGGGACGGCTACTGTACTGCCTTTCGGTAAGTCTTCCACCGATTTATATTTTTCCGAATAGATGCCCATCGGCGCGATGATTGTCGAGCCAATCGGTACAAGGTCCAGATTATGTTCTTCCACGAATGAATCAAAATACGAGATTGTCTGGAAGGCGTTCAGGTCGATATCCCCATCGGCCAGGGCCTGGTTCGGTCTCACGTAATCGGCAAACTCCACAATCTCGATGTCAATCCCTTCCTTCGCTGCTTTTTCTTTCATATACTCCCAAATCGGCACCCCTGATCCGTTCACTCCGACTTTCACGACTTCTTTGTCACCTGAACCGGATGCACTGTTTCCCGAGCAGCCGCTCAATAGTAGAGTGATTAATAAAATAGCTAAACTTGCCAGGCTGATTGATTTTTTCATATTCCTCTCTCCTAACGTCTCCTGATGATTTTTGATAATGTGTTTCCTGCTGTCTGAAGTCCCTGCACCATCACGACTAAAATGATGACGGTCACAATCATGACTGATGTTTCGAATCGCTGATATCCGTATGCGATGGCGAGATCCCCGAGGCCACCGCCTCCGACTGCCCCGGCCATGGCCGATGCTCCGACGAGTCCGATGGTGGCGATCGTGATATTCAGGACCAGTGTACTCAGTGCTTCCGGGATGAGGATCCCGAAGATGATCTGCCACGGCCCGGCCCCCATGGACTCCGCCGCTTCGATGACACCCGGTTCCACTTCAAGGAGCGAGCTCTCTACCAGTCTTGCAATATACGGTGCTGCAAATACGACAAGCGGTACCACGGCTGCCGCCGTTCCGATCGATGTGCCCACTACCAATCTCGTAAAAGGGATAATGGCCACCATCAAGATGATGAACGGGATCGAACGAAACACGTTGATGATGCTGCTGAGGACTGAAAAGACCGCTTTATGTTCAAGTAAGTGCCCCTTTCTCGTCACTACGACGATGATGCCGAGGGGAAGCCCGATCAATGTGGCAAATAGAAGGGAGAATGACACCATCGCAACCGTATCCCATGTCGCTTCTATAATTCTTGGCCAAAATAACTCCCAGTTAACTTGCACGCTTCTCCTCCTCGCTTACGAATAATCTGTTCTTCCAATATTCCAGGATTTCTTCTGTGTCCTTCTTGCTGCCGATGATCTGTACGATGAGATTTCCGAACGGCTTACCCTGGAGTTCCGTGATCTGGCCGAATAATACATTGATGTGGGCATCGAATTTCTTTGCCGTTTCGGAAAGGATCGGCGTGCCCGTAGAATCACCCTTGAAAATAAGACGGCAGATGCGCCCTTCTTTGCTGTCATTCAATTTGTCGAGAACCGAAGCCGGCAACTGATCATTCATGACACTCTTCACAAAGTTTCTCGTTGTCGAGGTCTGCGGGTTGGAGAAGATATCGAAGACAGTTCCCTCTTCCACGATCTCTCCATTTTCCATGACCGCGACCTTGTCACAGATCTCCCGTATGACCCCCATTTCATGGGTGATCATCACAATCGTAATGCCATACTCCGCGTTGATTCTCTTTAATAAGTTCAGAATGGATTCTGTCGTCTGAGGATCCAGTGCGGATGTTGCTTCATCGCAAAGCAGAATCGAAGGCGATGTCGCCAGTGCCCTTGCTATTCCCACCCTTTGCTTCTGCCCTCCTGACAGTTCATCGGGATAATGCTTCACTTCAAAGGAAACATCCTTCAATGCGGGGAATGGGCCATCCTTTGTCTCGAATACTTTCATAACATTCTGAACTCTGATCATACAGAACTTGCTCCTTTCGCTATGTATTCTTCTTGTTGACGTTCATGGCTCAAATAAAAAGTGCCCCCCTTCATAAGAAGAGAGGCACAAAATATGTATATGTCCCGCTCTTCTCATCTTTCAAGTCACATGACTTGATGGAATTGGCACGGTATTCATAAGAACCCGTTGCCGAGGTATCGCAGGGCCAGTCCCTCCACCTCTCTGGATAAGAAGATATCGCTTTATTAAGTTAAAGTTATAATGCGTTTTAGCATTAGGGTAATGGTAAAGGATTTTAGTTGGGTTGTCAATCCTGTTTTAGAATTAATTGTATTATCAATAAAATGGAATGTAGAGGTTGGAAAGAAAGCGAATGGGTGGCTTATTCATCTTTGTAAAGAATGGTGAAATAAAATAAGTGATAAATACACAGGTAAAGACAATTTTTGATGAAGGAAAATTTAATTTTTCAAAACTTTGTTTCGTTAACGGGGGCTTTAATGAAAGATCCCTCACCAGCCCCAACCCTCTACCAACGTAAAAAACTCATCAATCGATGAGTCTTTCACGTTGTTTTTTTGCTTCTATATAATGACTGTCAAAACAAGATGAAAAATTTCAATTACTTGAAAGCACGGGAATGCTCACTTTTGCATCACGAGGACCGTCCCCCTGTTGCACCTGTCACACCCGCCGTCCCAAATACCAACGATAAAACTCTTCCCCCACAGAAAAAGGAATATCCCTGATATCCTCGACCCGGATCGGTTTGGCCCGATTGATGGTCGATATGGATGCGGCTCCGATCAGTTTCTGCAGCCGAGACTGGCTCACTTCGACTTCAATCACTTTTTCCCGCTTCGTATAGAAAATCGACGATTCAAAGAAGCCTTTTTTGAATTGGACAAAGTTGTCGCGCAGGAGATAGCCGGTGTGAAGGAAATTGAGCCATCTCCACACCAAGATCGCAATCAGCAGGGAGATCGATACGTAGATCCAGGAGGCGGCTATCCCAAAGACCGCCGGCTTGAACCAAAAGAGTGCCCCTGTAGCGATGACCCAGATCCAGCTGGGCTGGATCATTCGGATCGCCAGTGATTTTAACGGCAGTGGGTTCATCTTCTTCTCCACCTGATAGCCTGGCAGAAGTTCCTCTACCAATTCATACGCGAGGTCGGTCGGGAGAAATGGATAGAGCGACTTAATATTAGGGCTGTCTTCTGAAATCACACCTTGCCCGATACTGATCAGCTCGACCTCGGTCATGCCGAACATCCGCTTAATCAAGGACTGCTTCAACTCCACTGCTTGCACTCTTTCCTTTAAAATCGAGAAACTCTGCAGCTCGATGACTCCGTTTGTGATGTAGATCCGGTCCTTGTCGGAGGAAAGTTCATACGCACCATATTTCAGATACGTCCGGACCACCCCGAGGACGGCGGATACAATCAGAAGCCCTGCCAATACGATGATGAAGGTCAGCGGAGACTGGGCAATCCAAGAAAAGATGCCCTTTGCCTCTTCGTCCACATTCCAGATGTCACTGATATTCGAGTAAAAAGAGAACAGCAGCGGAACCAGGAAGAGAAATCCCAGTGAAATGAAGGATGCTTTGATAGTATCCTTTTTGGTCGGATGGAAGTGCAAGGTCTTTTCGCTCAGTAGCACGGATTCAGCACCTTGCCCTTCCTCCAGGACAGCTTCCTTTTCTTCCTTGTTCGCTGCCAGATCCTCCAGCTCTTCTGCTTCCTGAAGGGTCAGAGCTTCGAATTTCACGGATGCATCTTCCCCTGCTGCCGTTTCGAAATGAAGGGCCGTCAAGCCGAACAGCCGGTGAATGACCGATACGTGGCGATTCACATTTTGAATCTTTGAAAAAGCTATCGTTTGTTCTGATTTGAACAAAATTCCTTTATTCAGATAGAATGCCTTTTTATCATAAGCGTAAGTCTCAAACAACCACTTCAATGGAATGGCCAAAAGTGAGATTCCGATGACGGCCAGCAATACCCACCTTCCATAATAGATGAAGTGCGAGTCGGATCCTGCCTTAATGACGAATAAAAATATCACGAAGAAGAAAGAACCGCGGACCAAGCTCCAAAGCTTGAGGACCATCATGATTGGATGATAGCGCTTTGGGGTACTCATTGCTCCACTTCCTTGACCTTGGCAAAATGAGCGATGGTGTCCCTGATTTCAACGGCCACTTCCTCTGACAAGGCGGGTATCTCGTGAGTAGATCCCATCGTTTCGATCCCGATGGAACGCAGTCCGAATTTACGGAGCAGCGGTCCTTGTGAAGTCGACACCGCCTGGATTTTCGTCATCGGCACGAGGTGATGCCGTTCCTGCCAGAAACCCGATTTCAATTGTAAAAATTCTTCATCAAAATCAAACCGCCAGCTTCTGTACAGAAACCTAGGCTGAAAAAACGACCAAATGAAATCGATGACGGAATAGACAGCCAGTGCGATCAGGATCCAGCCTATCCACTCTGTCCATTGGAACCGGTGATCGAGGTAAAACAGCATTCCAAGGACGGCAAACCCGACAACACTTGAAATGATGTTACTGGCCAGCCAGACCTGGACAACCTCTTTTGCTAATTTCTTCTGCGGCATTTCCATACTTCTTTCTCCTAACCGTGATGTGTATTTTGTTGTTCATCGAGGAAGATTTCCTCCAGGGATGGTTCCTCAACCTCCACCCGATAGACATCCACCTTGCACTCATTGCAGGCCCGGATGATTTCCGCAATCTTCTTCTCCTGTTCGACAGTGATGTGTATATACCCATCCTGAATCTCCACGTCTTCCCCCGCACCTTCAAGCCATTGTGTTAACCGACCTTCTTCTGTTGCCGGGATGTTTCCGTGCTTTATTTTCACAACGATCCTGGATTGATAGAAGGATCTGAGTTCATCCATCGAGCCTATTTTTACGATCTGCCCCTCTTTCATGATGGCGATCCGTGAGCAGAGCTTTTCCACTTCATCTAAATTGTGTGACGTCATGAACAACGTTTTTCCCTTTTGGTGCAGTTCGCGGATCAAGGTATGTATGTGAACGACCGATTCTGCATCCAGTCCGGAGGTAGGCTCATCCAGGAAGATCAATTCGGGATCATGGATGATGGCTTGGGCAATGCCAAGCTTCTTTTTCATCCCGAACGAATATTTTGCTACCTTTTTAGCGGCATCGGTTTCCAGTCCCACCTTTTTCAGGACTTCCAGGCACCTTTCAGTCGATGCTTTTTTCCCCGACACCTCTGATAAAAATTTTAAATAACTGATCCCGGTCATGGCGCCGTCAAAGCTTGTATAGTCGGGCATGACCCCAATTCGTTTTTTGACGTCATCCGTGACTCCAGCCGTCCCCAGCAGGGAGAACGAACCCCCGCTCGGATGGATGATCCCTGTCAGCGTATTGACGAAGGTTGATTTTCCTGCTCCGTTCCTTCCGAGGAACCCAAAGATTTCCCCTTTATGGACAGACAGATCAATTCCTTTTACGACCTTCACTCTTCCATACGATTTAACAAGTTGTTTCGTTTCAATCGCAGCCATCAGCACTCTCTCCTTTTAAATACAAGATGGGATAGTATGAACATGACAGCGGCCAGCGGCAAGATCAACAAGAACATATAATCCTCTTCCAAGTAATAGAATGGGGTTAGAAATTTCAGCCAGCTCACATAGGAATTGCTGGTGAATGATAACCACAGACTTACAATCGGAAACGCCAGGCCAATGACAATGCTGAGAAACATTGTGAATGCCGGCTTCGGGATCAAAGTTGACAATAGGATGGTCAGCGCAATTTGATAGATCAATAAACTCATCGTCTGAAAAAAGCTGAGAGGGTCCATGGTCCCTGTCATGAAAAAGATGATCAGGTAAGATACAGCGACACATACCAGCCAAAACAGCACGATGCCGGAAAATTTTCCTAGCAAGATCGACAGCCTCGATGTCCTTGTAATCAGAAACCGTATCGTCCGGTCATGGGTTTCCCTGTTCATCGCATCATGTGACAGCCCCATCACAAATAGCTGCCCCAGGAAAAGCAGCAGGATCAATAACCCCGCATATTCAATCTTATCGGAATCCTCAGTTGAGAACTCTTCCAGCGAGAGCAACAGATTTGAAAACTTAGCAGAATAGTAGGACGTTGCAACCAAAATCATAATGATGATCATCGACTTGATTCCTTTAAATAGTTTTAGAAATTCTCTCTTTCCAATGGCAAACATACCTTATCTCCCTTCAATATGAACACTTTTTTCTGTGATATCCTGATCATACATCGGGTATCTTAAGGTCCGTGAACCTCTTCCTTAATTTTACCTTAATTCCTACTTTTTCATAAAAATAATTGATATGATGGAGCTATGAATTCAGTAAGAATAGGAGATTACAAGATGCATGACAGCAAGATTCTGATTGTCGATGATGAAGTGTCCATTGTTCAGATGCTCACGACCATATTAAAAAAAGAACAATTCACATACATAGATTCCGCCCATAACGCGGAAGATGCGTTAGCCCGCAGCCGTGATAAAAGATATGATTTGATCCTGCTGGATGTCATGCTGCCGGACCGGAGCGGCTTTGAGATCTGTCCGCTGATCAGGGAAACAACCGACGCCCCCATTTTCTTCCTAACTGCCCGCACCACCGATTTGGATAAGCTGTCAGGCTTTGCTTTAGGAGCCGATGACTATATCACCAAACCGTTCAATCCGCTGGAAGTCGTCGCCCGGATCAAGGCACACCTCAGGCGAAAGACCGTCGCTCCTTCCATGAAGCCTAAGATAAAAACGTATCAATTCGGCGGTCTTATCGTCAATACCTCTTCCGGGGAGGTAACGGTAAAAGGAAGGAAGGTCGAGCTGCCGGCACAGGTTTATCAGCTGTTGATCTTCTTTTGCAAACATCCCAACCAGCTGTTCAGCAAAAATCAGCTGTATGAACAAGTGTGGGGCGAGGAATTCCTTGGCGAGGACAATACGGTGATGGTGCACATCCGGAAACTCCGGGAAAAGATCGAGGAAAACCCAAGCGATCCCCGGTATATCCTGACGGTTAGAGGCCTGGGATACAAATTCATCCCGCACGGAGCGCAGCATGAACATCCATAAACGGTTTGTCGTCCAGCTCTTTCTGCAGCTCATGCTCATCTTCTTCCTAAGCGGAGTGCTGCTGTTCTTCCTTTTCGGAATCATCGGCTACTTCCTTTCCGACAGTGAAGCAGAAAACGATTTGTCCTTGGCGGAAGACTATTTTATTTCGCAAAATATTACGGTTGAAGATGGAAAAGCCGGCATTTCCGACCGTTTGAAAAAGCTGGTGGGAGAACAGCACGGCCGCCTGCTGGTCGTGTCTGCGGATGGAAAGCTCCTCGGAGGATATCCCGAGCTTGACGACACCCCTTCCACTTTTAATGAGGGAGAACTCGCCGGACTCTTATTGGAGAATGACCCAACGCTCGACTACTCCTACTGGCGGTTGAATGAAACCGAACCTGATGCCCCGCTGGTCTTCTTCAGAGAAGAAAATGGAGAATCACTTCTCCTGGATTCTGTGAAACAGCACGTCAATTGGAAGAAGGGAAAATTAGACTTTCGGAAAGGAGTCCTTTCAGAACTTCAGACCACTAACGCCTGGGTCCAGCTCGTGGACAGTTCTGGAAAAGTGATAGACAGCTATAATGCCGGGAACAAGCCCAAGACATACTCTCATCAAGAAATCCTCACCATGACCCAATCCAAGGAAGAATCCGTTTCTTCCTATTATAATGAGGGTACGCAGCAAACGATTTTGATGGGGATGCCTCTCAAGGACATGGCAGCTACATTGGAAGAGAAAATCGACAGCAAGGTTGGAAACAGCATCATCCTTGTTTCTGTCCTGCTCATTCTACTGCTCCTTCTCATCACCTTTTGGTATGCCCGCAAATTCGGCAAACCCCTGATGACCATGATGCAGTGGATCGAGAAGCTCGGGAACGGCGTCTATGAGCAGCCCGTCAATCACGTCGAACAGCCCCTCCTTTTTAAAAAGAACGGAAAGATCAAACGAAAATACAAGCTGTATCAAGAGCTGATCACGAACCTTTCACAATTAACGGACACCTTGAAAGACAACCAGGATCAACGAAAAAAAATCAAAGTGACCCGCGAGGAATGGATCAGCGGCATTTCTCATGACCTGAAAACACCCCTCTCCTCCATCGCAGGCTACTCCAAGATACTGGAGTCAAAGGAATATCACTGGTCCCAGGAAGAAGTAAGGGAATTCGCCGAAATTATCGGCAGCAAATCCGCTTACATGAAGGATTTACTCGATGACCTGACGCTGACCTACCGCATCAAAAACGGCGCATTGCCGATCGTCCGTGAAAAAATGAATATCACCGAACTCATACGCCGGACCATCATCGGTTATTTGAACAACCCCGACTACAGGGAAATGAACATCGATTTCCAGGCAGAAGACGAAAAGATCACAGCATCCGTCGACCCCAAATGGTTTCAACGAATCATCGACAACATCGTCGAAAACGCACTGAAATACAACCCGGCAGGAACGACGATCACCGTCTCCCTTGATGTCATCGAACATCACCTGTGCCAAATCACCATCACTGACGAAGGAATCGGCATGGACCCAAAAACCGTCAACAGCCTTTTCCAACGCTACTACCGCGGCACCAACACAAGCGACTCAGGAAGCGGAACCGGCTTGGGGATGGCCATTACGAAGCAGCTGATCCAGCTTCACCAGGGAAGCATCAACGTGAAGAGCACGCCTGGGGAAGGGACTTCGATTCGGATTTTGATGCCGGTGTGAGGATCGTCTTTCCAAACAAAAAACGCTTTGATATCTTTGTATAAAGGGTTCCGTTTTGAGGTGCTTTTTCGAAAAAACAGCCCGAATTGACAAACGAAATGACAAACAAATTGACATAAAAACTGAAAAAAACTCGCCAGCTTTTGGCGAGTTTTTTTGTGTAATATTCTGAAATCTAATATTGAGTAGGTAAAGGGGTTTGTATTCGTATACTGAAACATAAGACTGAAGAAAAATCGATGATATCAATTGAATCCAGTGTTTTTCTGAACTTTTTTAAGGGATTAAGGAATTTTATGGTAAAATAGTAATAACCTGAAAATTCAGTATTTAAATTTCAAATAGTTCGTTGAGAAAGGTAAGTTTACAAAAGAAGATATCTCTGCCGGAAAAAGATTAAAGTTTGTGAAACAAAATATTAATTTCTTTAGTTAAATGACTAAAGGAGGATATTAAAGATGAAAGGAGATATTGAAGAAAGGTTGAGGAAGATTAGAATTGTTTATAACCAGCTAAACAGCGTTGTAAACTTAGAATCACTTATGAAAAAGTTGGAAAAGATCAAGAGGTGGAAATAATCTTTATTCCATTGTTTGATAAATAATGAAAAAGGTGTGAGAAGATGCTTGAAAATATAAAAGAAAATGTATCTAAGGTTATGGTTGATAAAGAAAAAGAAATTGAGCTAATGATTATTGCATTGCTTAGCGACGGTCACGTACTTTTGGAAGATGTTCCTGGTACAGGAAAAACAACGATGGCAAAATGTTTTTCAAAGAGTATCGATGGTACATTCAACCGTCTTCAATTTACTCCAGATACACTTCCATCAGATATAGTTGGGCAGGAGTATTTTGATGTGAAAACAAGTGACTTTAAAGTACGAAAAGGTCCTGTATTCAATAATGTTCTGCTTATTGATGAGATTAATAGAGCAGTTCCCCGCACTCAATCCGCTCTTCTTGAATTAATGGAAGAAAAAAATGTTACTTTAGGTGGTACCACTTATCCGTTACCAAAACCATTTATAGTAATTGCAACTCAAAATCCATTTGATTCTATTGGAACATTTCCATTACCTGATGCTCAGCTTGACCGTTTCCTTTTAACCATAAAACAAGGATATCCTGCACCAGAAAAGGAAAAGCAAATGTTAAAAAGGTTCCGGCAATCAAATCCAATTGAAAGAATCGAAAGTGTTATTTCAATCCAAGAGATCGTGGAGTTAAAGGAAAACGTAAAGCAAGTCACACTCTCTGAAGATATTGAGGACTATCTAATGGATATCATTCAAGGTACCAGGCAGCACCATTATGTGGAAATTGGGGTTAGCCCACGAGGTTCTTTATCCTATATGAGAGCGATACAATCAAGAGCCTATTTATATGGAAGAAATTTTTGTACACCGGATGATGTTAAGCAATTAGCTCATCCCATTCTGGCACACAGACTTACGTTAAATGTGGAAGGCGAAGTGAAAACATCAAAGGAAAAAATCATAGAAGAGATTTTGGATAGAGTTGCTGTCCCAGTTGAAACACTATGAATGTCCAGTATGATAAATCCCTTCTCGTCCAGCCACGGGTGATGATTTTAATCATAATATTATTTATGATCAGCAGTCTCGCAGGCTTTAACTTGTTGGCGTTTGCATTTGCTTTCATCATTTCCGCTGATGTTCTTTCTTATTATTACCTGCGATACTTTCGAAACAAGATAAATTGGAGTTTCAAAAAATATCTTGATATCTCGAGTATTAGGGAGGATTTCTCCGGAGTTCTCGAGATAAAGAACGAATCGGCATTCCCTATTTACAACTTAAAGATAAATATTGAGACTAGCAGTGAAAGTGACCTGGTTTTTGTAGAGAACAACCAGGGTCTTTATGAAACGAGTTTGTTTTCGAAGAAAATCAACCTGCCACCAAATTCAAGTCGAAAAATAGAATTGACTTTAAGAGGAAAAGGAAGAGGAAACCATCAATGGACTGGCTTTGATCTTTCAATGTCAGCTCCACTAAGTCTGCAAACTCTCAGACTTGATTATTCTAGTACAAACCTACCTAGCTTTAAAGTAGTTCCAAGGGTACTTAAACTGAACGACTTAAAGCTAAAATCGCTCATTCAAGGATACAAGAATACAAGCAAATCCTTATTTAGTGATGAGTCTAGTATCATTGGAACTAAAGATTATGAGAACGAAAGTTTCCGACATATCCATTGGCTTGCAACGGCAAAAGAGAATAAATTGTTGGCAAAAAAGTATCAAAAGGTCCAGGGAGACCTTTATTCAATCTTTCTTAATCCTGTCGGAGAAGGTCCATTTCATTTGCGAAGAGATATGGAAGATTTAATTGAATATGCTGTTTCAGTATGCATCCACTTAATCAAAGAGGGATGTAAAGTAGAGTTATGGGTGAATTATTCAACAGGTCAAAAAGGGTTATTAAGGATTGAGAATGATATGGACCGTTCTCAATTAAAAAAGATAATCGAATCCCTTGCTCTGCTGGATTCGAATGGCGTGTTTTTACCATCCTCAAGGTTTTATGATTACGCCTTATCAAAAAAAGCTGAAAACTCTCTGGCGTTAGTGATTGGAACTCCCCCTGAACCAACAGCAAGAAACCAATGGATTCACTTAAAAATATAAACTGGGGGTTTCAGATGAAAAAACGTTTACCATTTGTCATTTTGTTTATTTTATTAAGCATTGGATGTGGTTATTTAATTACCACCATATCTTCGAGTGTTGCTTCTGGCATCAAGGACAACTTTGCACACGAAGATGGTGAAAAAAAGCCAACCTCAGAATCTTATACAAGATATACCATATTAGATGAAGTACCTGAAAGAGGGAGTGGAAGATGGGAAAGTAATTTTGATGAACCATTAAGTGAACTTGACTTTAACTCTGGAATGTCTAAGAGAAAAATTATCACGTACAGTATTTTAGCTATTCTTTTTATAACAATAATAATCGTGGTATTGATAAGGCGGTCTAAAAAAAGAGCACGGAAAAGAGAAATAGTAGACGATGAAATAATAACAAAAGCAGCAGTTAATAAACAGTTGGAGAATAACCAAAACTCCGAAATCATTCACACTTCAAATTACAACAATCTGCACAAAATCAGAAGAACCTTGATAGAATGGGAAAAAAGTTTAAGCAATTCATCTAAGAAACAACCCCAAGAAACGATTAGTGAATGGTTTCAAAGGATTAAAGGTCCTGAAGACATTATCCCTATTTATGAGAAGGTTAGGTATGGTAAGGAGGAGTGTACCAAAGAAGAATATAATACTGTTATCAAGAAGTTGAAGTTGAAATAGTATGGTGGAATGATAATATGGAAGCGTTTCATAATGAATACGCCTTTATTCAAGTAAAGGGGGTTTTAATTGAATAACCATATTACTAAAAAAAGACCTCAAGTCCAATGGATTTGAGGTCTTTTTATCTCAAGTAGATGATATCTTCCCAACTGTATATTTTTTCTACAATCCCGATTCTTTGAGCCGGTGTTGCCAATTCTCCAAAAGCTTTAAAAGGCATACAAAAGTTGTAAAAAGTTCTTAGTATTGTGATAGCGTATTGTGCGTACTTCGGATTGAAGTTGGAATAAATATAACTCTTCCCATCGCCCCTTGAAGTGACTAACGGTCTTTCTAATATTGATAATCTCCGGCGGATTTGATTGATGAAGGTGTCAGTTGATTTATTGTTCACTTTAAGAAGCATTCTAGCCAACTCAATAGGTTCACAGGAGCTTATGTCAGTTGTACAATCGACAGTTGCATATCCTGTATCTCTAAATGGAATGGGGTGATCAATTGGGTTCTGAGCCCACTTCCGAGCTGTTCTGCCTTCTTTTTTAAACTCTTCATAAAACTTATGTGTCTTTAGTTGTTCTTCAAGCATTAGTTCAGCTAAATAGAAAACACCTTTATGCTCTAAACCTGAATTGATTGCCCAGTTTTTTATCGCAGAACGAGAATCTTGGAAGTCCTTCAAAGACTCTCTCAAAGTCTTGCTTTTATCAATTTTATATATAAAATGATGGAGGTCAGTTAACCCAACTTCTTTGGCAAATACACGCATTAATGCAGAATTAATAGAAGCATCTTGATCTGTTGTGACCCTCCATTCTTTAGCATTTAATAACTGCTTTAAGTGCCAAAAATGAGCAATTGTAGTATAAGTTGAGTTAATATGCAATCCGTCTATATAGTCTGCCCTCCGAACGAAATTAGTCCTTTCCTTTTCATACTCAATATGCGTTTGTTTATCAAATTCTGTTGGTGGCTGAGGGGCATAAGGGAATCTTAAATGGCCGTATCTTTGAGCAAAGGTGTGGAGGTGATCATCTTTGTATGCTGAAGTGTGTTTACTTATCTCAGCCAAAGTAATGTCCCAATCATAAGCGACATCAGCTCTAAATACATATCTGGAATCGTTGTCGCTGCTAATCACAACCTGTGTAGGAAATTGCTTCTCTTCTTGCTCCAGGAGATATTTGGACCCAGCATTCGTCTTCCGCACATTGTTCAAATAATAAATCATCTTATCTGTATTGATCCATACCTCTTTAAAGTTCTTCTCTTTAAGTTTTGCCTCGTGTCTTTCTTGAAATTCTAAACACTTCCTATAGAGCCATTCCAATTTACTGTAGTAAGTTTGTGCTCCAATATCAAGAATTTCAATTACCCTATTAACAGGTGTACGATTTGTAATTAACTCTGCGAACAAGGGCAGAATGTCATTTCTCTTTTGATGGTAGGTGGTGCTCTCCTTGGTGGTAGGAAGAACGTTGGTTATCTTCTTGCAACTCTTACATTGGTACTTTTGTGAGTTCGAGCTACTTTTACCACACTTTCTAAATGCACTCTTTTGAGTAAATGGAGTAATATACTCATTTTCACATCCGGATTTATGGAATTCATACTCAGGTTCAATTGGGAGTATTGTGTTTATTAAAGATAGTCTCTTTATTTCTTCAGCAACCGCCCAATTTGACACAGTTACATTGCTACAACCTAGCACCGAACTAGAAGAGCAAATTGGGTCAGGATTACAAACCAGCCTTGATTGATTCTGAGACTTGGACTGAGAGAGGGCAAGCTTAAATCGTTTTGGCTTACCTTTTGAATCATAAGTAATTTGTGATCTGCCAAAGTTGTAACAATAAGGGTTGATACAGGTATTCATTTGGATTAAGAATTCTTTTTCTTTATACCTGATAGTAACCGGTTGAAAAAGAGCACCCCTAAATTTTGTTGCAAATCGATTATCCGGCATCAAAAGGTAATTCTTTTCCCTATTTAAAAGCTCTTCATCAGATACGGGGACAATTACTTGAAAAATATCGTCAGATTGATTAGTTAACCGCTTTAGTTTCGCCATTAGATCTCCTCACTAAGGGCTAATTGTTGGACTATTCTCTTGTTGCGTCGTTTACTATTTACCCATTCTGTAAATTTTTCGTCATCCAAAAGGTTCTTTAAGAATATATCTACCACTTCATCTTCTGTATAACCTGTATATTCAGCATAATGTTTAACCGTTAATTTTGTGTGTTCAGAAACACGCCAATCCGTCTTTTTTTCTAATCTCTTCTTTGGTTCAATAAATTTCATAATGACCTCCAAAATGACAAGCATATTGACACCTTAATTGGCATCAAGTTTTCATTGTACAATAAGTATTGTCCATAGTAAAAAACTCTAAACATTTCACTGCCAAAAAAGTATAAAAAGGTGGGAAAACATTGATATAACAAGAAAATGACGTATGCCAATTCATACGTCATTTCTAGTGTCATTTATTCGAAAAGCACCTCAAAACGGAACCCTTTATATCTTTGTATCGAAGCGTTTTTTCTCTTTTCTATCATTACTATTTGTTCATGATCAATGACCACAAACTGTTTCTTTTATGAAAGTCAAACATCTATAAAACTCCAATATTAACTATTCTCATGTCTCATGACGAATTAAGCGGAATGCTTCCGCCTATTGATCAGCTCTGGTTCTTTACCGTTTCTTACAACCGATAATTGTATGAGGCATCTTTTACAACTATGCTATACTAAAAGAAAAAATATTCAGACTTTTCAAAGGGGCCAATTACATGAAACCAAACATTATCGACATCGTCCAATCCCAGGTCATCGCTTCCATCAAGGAGGAAAAGGACCTCGACAAAGCCATACAGTCAAACGCCAACATCGTCTTCATTCTTACGGGCAATTTGATTACGATGAACGGCTATTTGAAAAAGCTGAAGGAAGCCGGTAAAACTACGTTTATCCATATTGATTTCATCGATGGGCTGTCCAATACGAAGAGTGCCATTAAATACATAGCAGAAATTTGGAAGCCGGCTGGCATCATTACGACAAGAAGCAACCTGATCAAGTATGCAAAGGAAGAAGGATTGATGACAATTCAGCGCCTTTTTCTCATCGACCGAAATGCCCTTGAGAAGGGGATTGACATCTCCCATAACTGCAAGCCCGATGCCATTGAAGTCCTACCTGGTCTCATGCCTTCTATTATTGATAAACTCACGACTATGACAACCCTCCCCATCATTGCTGGTGGCTTGATCAGTAATAAACAGGATATTCTGAATGGGTTGAGTGCCGGCGCCCTCGCTATTTCTTCCGGGGATCCGAAGCTTTGGAATCTGGATGTTTGACTAGAAAGGACTGGAACTCCTTTGAGTTCCAGTCCTTTTAGGTCCCTACCTTTTTTTCTGCATCGTCTTCTTTTCTTTTTTTCCCAATCCATGGGAGGCGGACTCGTACGATTGTGATCTCCCGCTCTTCAAAGATGTTTCCTATTTTTGTAATGATGAAGGTTACCAGTGTGGCAAAGATGACGAGGGAATAGAATCCCGCTCCAATGCCGATACCGACTCCCCCCACGTAGAAAATCATTGCTGCTGAAGTGAGTCCCTTTACCCTTAGTCCGTCCTTCAGGATTACGCCTGCCCCAAGGAATCCCAGACCGGATACGATCTGAGCGGCAAGACGGAACGGATCCATCATCTTTCCGCTCCCCGGTTGACTGAGCATCTCGGCACCTTCGATCGAGACGATCGTGATCAAGGTGCATGCTACTGATACATACGTATATGTTTTCAAACCCGCGGGTTTATTTTTGGATGTCCGGTCCCACCCGATGATAAACCCCAATATTGCGCTCACGACAATCCGGAAATAAATATCATGCTGCCAGAAAAATCTTGTTACTTCACTCATGTAATGCCCCATGACCTCTTCCTCCTTAAATGAAAAAAAGACCGCGCCACAAAACGAATACATGATTTCTCCACATTATTGTGAAAAAAATCAAACCATTCGCTTCATAGGGGGATCTCTTCTACTCTTCCTACCAAGCTTCATCTTATTCCTTTCATCATACACCAATTCCCTCTTCATTTCAATAATATATCTAAAAATTCAAAATATACACTAAATTAAATCTAAATGCCCATTTCCTCAATCGTGGGTCTATTGTATGATGGAATTAAACAGTCAATATAGCGGGTAGAGATGAGGAGAACCCTGTGTCAATCGTGTGTACGGTCATCGTGCACCCCATTGCCATGGGGTTCTTTTCTTTTTTACATAAACAATAAAAGAAGGAGGAAATGATGTTGAAAAACCACTCAATCACCCGGATAGCCGCCTTTGTTGCTTTAGCTTTCACCGGACTGCTACTGCTTCAGGTCCACAACGCAAGTGCGCAAGAAACCAACCCGCCCCTTATCATTACGGAAATCGTCACCAAATCTGCAGGGTCAGGACAGCCCTATGAGTACGTCGAAATCTTTAATACCACCACAGAAGCCATCAACCTTCAAGACTATCAGCTTCAATACTTCACAAGTAACTTCTCAAGCCCTGCCAACCGCTGGCCCATCGAAGATAAAATCATCCAGCCGAAAGATTCCCTCGTCCTTTGGTTAAAGAAATTAGCCTATCCTGATGTACCCCTTTGGGACTTCAACTCCAATTATGAGATGAACCTCACGCCCGAGGATGTATACGAAGTCAAGCTGACCTCAACTGGTCAGGGATTGCATGACAGCAGCCTGCGTCAGGTAGGAATTGCGAACGCAGACGGCACGATCCTCAGCACCGCTCTGATCAATGATGGCGAAGTCGATGGCATCACGAACCGGAGCATCACCTATCAGGCCACCGGCTCTGCTGCGATGACCAAGATGAAAAACGATGAACAGCCGACTCCAGGCGTCGTTCTGACCAGACAGGTAGCTGGTCCCTCGACACCTGCAAACCTGACCGCAACTCCAGCCAACCAGTCGGTTACCCTTGAGTGGGAAGCGACAGATGGTGCTGTTTCCTATCAAGTCTACCAATCTGATGGATCGATTACTTCCACGGACGCTGCCACATCAATCATAAACGGGTTGGAGAATGGAAAGACCTATACATTCCGGGTGACATCCGTGGACGCAGAAGGAAATGAATCCCCGGCAACTAAAGAAGTCCACGCTGTCCCACAAGAGGTCGTGGACAGCGTAGCCCCAGCCACGCCTTCCGGATTGAAAGCAACTCCAGGCAAGGATCATGTCAAGCTGCTTTGGAATGCCAATCCTGACAGTGATCTTGCCGGATACCGCATCTACATCAACGGGACGCTTTACGGGACAGTTCATGCTGACCAAAATAGCCTGAACGTATCCCCTCTGGAATTGAACAGGGAGTATTCTTTCAAAGTAACGGCAATCGACCACGTCGGAAACGAATCGGAACCGACCAAACCACTCGTCACAGGCCCGAGTGAAAATGTCCCGACACCAAACCTGCTGATCACGGAATTGCTTCCGAATACAGATAACTATGCAGGTTATGATGCATTTGAATACTTCGAGCTTTATAACAACAGCCCCGACCCAATCGATTTAAAAGGATATCGGTTCGCGTCCTACAACTGGGATGAAGAAATCGGGGACACTCATATCTTAAAGCCTTGGGATACGGTAGTGATCTGGACCAGGAACACTGCCATCAGCCCTATCTCCCTTGAAGCGTTCAACTATAACTATTTTTATTCTTATAGTAGTAAGTATCTTCAGGAAGAGGATATCATTGTCCTCAGTGATATCGCCGGCCTGGTCAACGGCGGCAATACACTGACCGTTTACGACCCTGATGGAAGGGAAGTAGTAAGGGCCGATTATTCAGGAGAGGACGTTTCCCTAAAACAAACCGTCACCTATTCCTATCCAAAGGATAATACCCGGACGATGGAAAAATTGGCTGCGGGTCAAAGTCCGACACCTGGATGGGTCATAGAAGATCAAGCACCTGATCGTCCCGTGTCAGATGAAGCAGCACCGCAAACACCGACCAACGTGAAAGCCACTGCAGGCAACGGGGAAGCCGTTTTAACATGGGACGCTTCCAGTGAAACCGATCTATATCGCTATCACATTTACAAAGATGGAGAACTTGAATATTCCGTCGATCCATCCCAGACCGACTTTACTCTTTACACGCTAGTCGGTCATCAAACATACACGTTACAAGTAAGCGCTGAGGATACATCAGGAAACATATCAGAGAAATCAGATCCCGTAACCGTCACACCGGATCATCAGATCATCACCCAGGTGGAACGGTCCCAGCATGAAAAAGATCCCGCCTATCAGGACCTTTGGGATATCAGTACCGACGGCCCGGTGATCGCCGGACTATCAGAAGGTCTTGTTCCACAAGGATTGTCCTATTACAAGAAAAAAGACTGGCTCCTTACCATCGGCTACATCGATGATGGGATCCGACCGGGTACCATAACCGTTACAGACCGCACAACCGGAGCACTAGTGAAATCCGTTGTCCTCTACAATACGGACGGCACACCTTACACCGGGCATGCAGGCGGTGTAACCGTCAGTCGTGATCACGGCTGGGTCGCATCAGAGAATCACTTATTCAGCTTCAATTTAAGCGACCTGGTCAATGCACCAAACAACGGCGAAATCCAGTTCACCAAACAGATCCCCATCCCCGTCGAAGCGGCATACACCGTCTATGATGAAGGCATCCTTTGGGTCGGGGAATTCTATGAAGCAAGCTCATACCCGACCGATCCCTCCCATCACATCGAGAACAGGGACGGAGACATGCACTACGCATGGATGATCGGATACGATCTGGAACGAAACAACGACATGCTGAGTAAAGAGCAGTGGAATGGCTCGCCTGACCATAACGCCGTTCCCGAGTACGTACTCTCCACGACTGGAAAAGTCCAGGGAGCCATCATGCAGAAGGCAGCAAGAAATGGCGTCACCCTCAGCACTTCCTATGGCAGGGCAAACGACAGTGTTCTGTATCGCTATGAATATCCGTTGAAGGAAGACCCTCATGCCTATGCCACTGTAGAAGGAAAACAAGTTCCATTATGGTTCCTGGATGGTCACACGGCCAAACCCCGTCAGAGTGTCGAAGCCATCCCGATGCCAGAGGGAATAGTAGAAATACAAAAAGAACTCTACGTCGTATTTGAATCCGGTGCCAACAAATACCGCTACACCACCACCTACCCGATGGACCGGATGCTTAAGATTGATATGAAGAAGTTGATGAAGGATGATAAGGGGATTGAGTAGCATATGGATAAAAGGGTTTACTTGTGAGGTGTAAACAGATAAATAACGTATAAAATCTGATATAAAATCACACAAATCCCCCTGAGTGAACCACAGTATAATTCTCAAACAAAAGGACCGACTTTAAAGTCGGTCCTTTTAAGATTTAAGTAATGTCTTATTCAATTAAAGTTAATTATTCAGTGAATGCGTAATCGCTCCCTTTTAAAATTGCCTCTGCTTCTAACTGAGTCCACTCTTTAAGTGATGCATCAGGATGATTGTCAACATAGCTTTCAACAATCAAATATCCCATTCGATAGGTTGACCAGATTGGAATCTCTTTTACCCGATTGCCCATTCTAAAATCAGTATATGTAGCGCTGTCCACTGTATTTAAATTCTCTTTTAAACCTTCTAAAATTATAGCTTTGGACTCTTCGGTTAAGGGTTCTTGTATCCAAGGGGGAGTTTTATCTGGATAAATACTTCTAGCAAATACATCAGCCCCTCCTTCAGTTATGAAGGAATCTATTAAAGTCTTTCTTAATTCATTATTCTCTCTCCGTATAGTATGATGATACTCGTGTGCCACCACATACTTTAACTCTTCTTCAGAAAAAGAGGGGTCAATGTTAATTAAAACAGCATTTTCATCTAATGCAACGCCACTCACTCCCTCCATATTTTGAATTGGGAAAACATCTTCAGGAGAGATTGGCATTATAAAAATAGTCTTATCAGTCCCTCCCAGTTCCTGAGAGGATTTTAATAATGATTCTTTAATTAAGCTGTTGATTAACTCCTGATTCTTCAAGAGTTTGATGGTATTCTCTTCTAGTTTCTCAATCTGATTAGTTGGAGAGAAGTAAGAGAAGTACCCATTTGACATATGGATTTCTTCCTCTGAGACAATATCCTGAAAAGGTTTGATTACGCTATCAATATAAACTTGTTTATTGTCTGGTGATTTAGCTCCCTTCATTTCCTTTGTATAATTTAAGACTTCCTCATATAAAGGGATAATACGAAAGTTTTGTTCGTTGTTAGAAAACTCCACTCTTTCCTGTGAAGGTAATTCTTCATTATCACTCTTATTAGAGCAACTAACAAGAAGAAATAGAATAGTAACTATTTTTAATAGGGGAAATACTTTCTTCACCGTATCACTCTCCTTTTCATACTTACAGCCTTTTTATTTAAATACGCACAAATATGGTGAAAAGTTTCAAAAAATGTAAAAAAGAGTTATCATGATGACAACTCTACCATTACAAATGGGGCTTATGAAAAAAGCTATTAGGCACGCGATGCTCCAACTCCCTAAAATGCTAAACAAATCAGAACCTCTTACCATTAAAGAAGCAAAAAAATGATGATGATATTCACGTATTTGGGGTTTATTAGTCTTTGAAGAGTCTTGCCGATGAAGTCAATTGCGAATGCCGCTAATGTTGAATTGATTATTAGAATCACTGTAAAAGCAATTTTATGTTTTTTCTTATGCCGTTAAAGCCCCGTTACTTGAATAACTTATACCAGTACAAAGTGGTTTCAATATTAGGATTATAGGACTGCTTCAATGTGTCAACTCCACCTAGTATGAACCCTTGTTTCACATAAAATCTGCATGCACCGAGATTATCATCCTGTGCTTCCAAGGACATTCCGATAAGTTCTCTTTGTTTCGCCCACTCTTCTGCTTTCTTTAATAGCAACGCTCCGACTCCACTGCCTCTATAATCTTTTTTAGTAGCTATGTTTTCAATATAACAGAAGCGATTCCAATCCTTCACTACTCTAATTTGCCCAATGCATTCATTATTCTTATAAGCTAAAAATAGAGCTTTATCTTCACTGTTTATTTATTGGCTCCAATCAAGTTTATCATCCGGGAAACGAATATCTTTGGTTTCATCAAATAGTTTTTCTTCAAAAGACCATTTCCCTGATTGAAAACTGGGTACAAGCCTTCCAAACACTTTAAAAGAATCATTTGTTTGATTGATGTCATCAATTAATTCATCCTTTAAAGGAGAAATAATGAGTTTACCTTCACTACCCAATAATACGCACTTCCTTTATTGATGTTTTGAAACTGCATTATTTAATGATCATTCAACCCTATCATCCAAAGTGATGATGAAAATACCAAACAACAAGAATCATACAAACAATTCCCCAAACAGTCGTACTCGCTATCCACCAAATGATGGATTTAGCTTTCACTGAGCTCTTCTCATCTTCCGAATTTGCTTTTATATATGCGAGCTTATTTTCCATACTTGTTTTCATAGAAGTGAGCACAATATATCCGATTATAATGAAGCCAATAGTGATCCAGAGTAATAAGTCCACTTGATATACCTCACTTTGTTTGGGAATTAGTTTTCCCCTTCAATTATCCAGCCCACCCAACAATTTAATAAGGGCAAAAGTCGGATCAAATAGTTGATCTTAAGTTATTTGATATCTAAAGATCACGCATGTTCCAAACAACTTCTTCTCCATCTTCTTTCCAGGTACTATGGTGGCGTATGAAACCAATCTTTTCAAGAACTCGAAAGGAAGCAATATTCCAAGACCCAACAGTAGCCCACAGACGTTTACGCCCAGTTGCGCCCGCAGCTTCTATAATTGCTGATGCAGCTTCTGTTGCATAGCTTTTCCCGTGGACACTTTTGAACAGTTCATAAGCAATTTCCGGCTCTTCTATAGTAGAACGACCAATAATTAATCCACAATACCCAATCATATCTCCTTCATTTTTGCGTCGGATTGTAAGTGCACCTATACCACTTTCCAGTGCTCTATCACGTAAACTGATAACATGTTGGCGTGCATCTTCAAGAGTTGGCTTATCAACTCCACGTTCCCCAACAAGTTCCCTATACCAAAATGCATCTGATTCCTCCCATATACTCAAGTAAAGCCGTTCAGTCATTATTTCAAAATCCATTATTGAGAATCCACTTGTCATCTGATAACCTCCTTGTCGATTTTTGGGGAACGGGCGATAGGAAAAGATAGAGTAAAAACCGTCTCCACTCTACTCTTAAATCACACCAAAATTAGCAGCAGATATAGCAGTGTAAATATCTCTTTTTTTACAGTAATATAATCAGACCTAAAATGGATCTGTCCTTTTTGTCTATATTCCTTCTTATGCGGTTAAAACCCTCTATGACTTAAAAACAATTTTTAATCATATGTTTTCTTTCTTCGGTATATTTCATTTCATACGCCCCTGTTCCTTCGCTGTAATAACTACATTCTTGCTGAATTTTCCCTGTTTCTCTCCATTGCATATATACATATTTTTCCTTAGGCTCATCTTTAAAAATAACGTAAGCAAATGTGCCTTTGATTCTATTCGTATTTAACTTCATACTGTATTCTGCTTCAATTGATAGAAAATCTTCTTCTGTATAGCCATTTCCCAACAAATGTTCTTTGACTTGTTTTTCCATTAAATAATCCCTTATAAAGTTTCCATATAATGCATCATAAATAATCATTGGGACTCCAACAACAACGAAACAAACTAACACAATAATTATTGGTTTTATGTATTTCTTCAAAATACAACCCCCTCAAGTCACTCGAAATTTTTTCGTTGATTAATATTAATAGCAACAAGATACACCATAATCGAAAACAAGATGTTCGAGGATAATGCGATTGCAGACAACAGATTTTGAACATTAAATATGAGCAGAAATGTTATTGTCACCAATACACTAACGAATAAAGGATACGTTACGTTTAATCGCTTATACATTTTGTAGAGAAGCAACGCAAAAGCACTCACCAATAACAACATTATGAATATTTGAAATATCATAAGTGGAAATAACTCCATAATCCCCTCCTTATTTAGTGTAATTTTACACCTATAGGGTGATTTTATCAATTAATTATTTTCCATCATTTACATTTCGGAACGGTTCTTATTCTTCTTTTCTAGATGGTATCGTGCTTATGGCCCAAAGAAAAAAATCCGAACGATGAGTCGACATTCATTCATGAACATCGAATTCGTTCGGATTTTTATCCTTTGTTATAAGCATATAAAATGTACTTTACAGGGAAATCAACAGAGGTGTCACATTAGATCCCCTTCAACGCATCCTTATACCGCTGATAATAAGCCTCCACATTATTCAACAGCAACAACTCCGTATACAAATACACCTTCATATTAAAATCATTAAAATCAATCACCGTCAGTTCCTGGATTTTTTTAATCCGATAATTCAACGTATTCGGATGAATAAACAATTCATTCGCCGTCTGTTTCCCCTTCCCGTCATTCGCCAGGTACACCTCAAGTGTCTTAAGCAAATCTGTCTGCTTCTTTACATCATTCTTTATCAATACCAGCAGATCATCACTGTAATAATCCTTTGACGTGTTCTTCTCATAAAGGGTCGGCAAGTACCGGTAAATACCCAGATGGGCAAATTCCCGTGGCATGGATTCAGGACGCGGGCTGATGAAGTTAGCCGTTTCAATGACTTCTGATGCTTCCAGGAAGCTTTTTCTCATTTGATATAAGGTGGTGTATTCCTTCCCGATTCCGATCAGGAAGTTGTAGAATTCTTCTTCGCCTGTTTGCTCTTTCACCTTTTCAACGAGGTCTCTCGCTAGTTCCAGGGAAGAAGACGGTGTGTCTGCATTGCCGTAGAGAACGAGGATCACCTGGTATTCCGTCCGTAGTGAATAAATCTTTGTGTTAAAGCTGGATTCCTGGACCAGCTTCTCCAGTTGGTCGAGCATAGGCTTATAGTCCGACGATGCGATTGAGTACACCGCTACCGTGAACCGTTCAGGCAGGGTCAGCTTGACGAGGGAGGCATCATGGCGGAGCTGGCTTTCACTTCCGTATTCGTGCTGCAGGAGATGCCACAGTACTTCTTCTTTTCTGTCTTTTTTGATATTGACCTTTGCGTACATATCATTGATCAGGTTTCCAAGATGTGCGGAGATCTCTTCAAGGAAACCGAGCTCTTCATTTTCGAGAAGGCGGTTGGATTCCTGAACCCAGATGTATCCCATCGTGTTTCCCAGATATTTTGCGGCGATGACGACGCGCTGGTGAAATCCTAGTTCTTCCATCGCCTGCACCCGGATCGGATCCGTGTGTTTTTCGAGCTGGTGGACGATGCCCTCTTTTTTCAGTCGATCAATGATGAAGACCGGACATTTTTTCGTGAGGATTGTCTTTAGCTGTGTTTGGTCGAATTTATTAGAAGAGGAACTGTATGAAATCAGCTCGAAATTTTTGTTTTCTATGATGACGGGATTGCCCAGTTTTGAGCTGATCAATTCCGTTGCTTTGTGAATGTCTTCTGTTTGGAGGATGATATCTATTGCTTCCATAGGAATCTTACCTTTCCACGAATGTTTGTGACTCCTATTATAGCGTTAAATTCCCCAATAAAAAATGAAAAGCTCCCCCATGTCGGGAGAGCTTGTCGTATTCGATTTATTCCTCATCCATAAACGGATAAGTAATGTCTGTTGTTGGCGCAAAGTTTTCTTTGATGATACGAGGACTGGTCCAGCGAATCATGTTGAAAACAGAGCCAGCTTTATCGTTTGTACCAGAACCGCGTGAACCGCCGAATGGTTGTTGGTTGATCACGGCACCAGTTGGTTTATCGTTGATGTAGAAGTTACCAGCTGCACCGGATAGACGGCGTTCCAAGTGCATGATCGCTTCACGATCCTGTGCAAAGATCGCACCTGTTAAGGCATACATGGAAGCTGTATCCACTGAAGTCAGTGTTTCTTCTAACTGATCGTTTTCATATACATAGATCGTTAATACCGGTCCAAAGATTTCTTCGGTCATCGTTTTGAAGTTTGGATTCGTTGTCACGATGACAGTCGGTTGAATGAAGTATCCTACAGAATCATCATACGTACCACCGGCAATGATTTCAGCTTCTTCAGAATCAGCCGCGTAGTCGATGTAGCTTGTAATTGAATCAAAGGCAGGTTTATCAATGACCGCACCCATGAAGTTCCTGAAGTCACGGACATCCCCTACTTTAAGCTTCGCCGTTTCTTCCACGACACCATTTTTCACTTCTTCCCACATGCTTGCCGGGATGTAGGCACGTGATGCTGCTGAACATTTTTGACCTTGGTATTCGAATGCACCACGAACAAGTGCAGCGACTACTTTGTCTGCTTGAGCCGTTTCGTGAGCGAAGACAAAGTCTTTTCCGCCTGTTTCCCCAACTAGACGAGGATATGATTTGTAGTTAGTGATGTTTTCCCCGACTGTCTTCCAGATCGTCTGGAACACGCTTGTTGATCCAGTGAAATGGAATCCGGACATGCGTGGATCTGTTAATACCACTTCTGATACTTGTGAACCGCGTGAAGGAACAAAGTTGATGACGCCCTTAGGCAGTCCAGCTTCTTCTAAAATACGCATGAAGTAGTAGTTTGATAGGATAGCGGTTGTTGCCGGTTTCCACACGACTACGTTCCCCATGATTGCAGGTGCTGATGGCAGGTTACCACCGATTGCCGTGAAGTTGAATGGAGAGATTGCTAGTACGAAACCATCTAATGCACGGTATTCCAGGCGATTCCAGATATTTTTCATGCTGTCCGGCTGCATTTGATAGATTTGGTTTGCATAATCCACGCCAAAGCGTAGGAAGTCAGCTAATTCTTGTGCTGCATCAATTTCCGTTTGGTATGCTGTTTTAGATTGGCCTAACATCGTAGCCGCGTTGATGACGTCACGGTATGGACCAGAGATCAGGTCAGCCGCTTTCAGGAAGATGGATGCTCTGTGTTGCCATGGCATATTGGACCAAGATTCCTTCGCAGCCATTGCCGCTTCCACTGCATCGCGAAGTTCTTTTTCTCCAGCTTGTGAATAGGTAGCCAATACATGTTTGTGATTATGTGGCATGACCACTTGCTTCACTGTATCTGTCTTGATTTCCTCACCATTGATGATGACTGGGATCTCAACCTCTAGACCAGCTTGGCGCTCTAATTCAGCTTTTAACGTTTCTCTTTCTTTCGTACCTGGGGCATATGTATTACCAGGCTCATTTGTAGGTGTTGGGATGTTGTAAATTCCGTTACTCATTCTCTTCACGTTCCTTTCTGATTTCATTCTGTCTGGATGTTACTTGCTGAAGATTCCTTTTAATGCGAATGCGATGTTCGCCGGCCGTTCCGCCAGACGTCGCATGAAATACCCGAACCAGTCCTCGCCATATGGAAGGTAAATGCGAACGGTATATCCTTTTTTCAATAAGTCGGTTTGCAGTTGGTTCCGCATTCCGTAAAGCATTTGAAACTCGAAGCGATCATTCGGGATATTGTGTTCTTTCACTAATCCGATTGTGTAATCGATGATCGCTTCGTCATGGCTTGCAATCGCTGTATAATGGCCGTTCAAGAGCTGCTTCTTGATGAGATGCTTCAGGTTCTCATCCACCTTTTTCTTCTCCTGGAACGCCACTTTACCCGATTCATTATATGCACCCTTCACAAGCCTCAAATAAGGGGAATACTGATTGAGATCATCCACATCCTTATCTGAAACATATAGATAGGATTGGATCACCGTCCCCACATTGTCGTACTTTTGACGGAGCTTCTTGTAAACATCAAGGATGGCATGGCACCTCGAGGAATCCTCCATATCGAGAGTGACCGTGATTCCGCTTTCTTTTGCCTTCGACAGAATCAACTCCATGTTTTCCATGACAAGATCTTGACTGATATCCAACCCCAGGGAAGTCAGCTTGACAGAGATTTCAGTCTCAAGCCCATGATAGGCAATGGCACTGATACTCTGGATGCATCCTTGGACATTCTCCCGCACCACATCTGTGGACTGGACGAACTCACCAAGGTGATCCACTGTTACCTGGAATCCCTCCTCGTTCAATTGCGTAATCAATGGAATCGCTTGTAAAAAGGTTTCTCCCCCCACAAGATTGTTAGCCCCAAATTTCGATCCCCACCGTTTGGCCATCTTATCCAATGCCTTATTGTGAGAAAGAAACATGAAAAAACGCTTACTGATTGCTTCCATGATTACAACACCTCCTTATAGTGACTGTTACCTCAAGTGTGAGGTGATTAAACGAAGAAATGTAAATCTTAAGAAAATTATAACGGGAAAAGTGGCTCAGAAACAACGTGCTCGGGACACAAATATTTGTGGGTTGAGTTATGGTGGGAGCACAAAAAGGGGGGCTGGGCTAACGGAATATTTGAAACTTTATATGATGGTTTTCCGTCTAATTAATAAACATATGCTAAGGAGTGTAAATATGGAAAAGCAAAAAGGCATGATACCTTCCATCATCTTCGGTACTATTATTTTGTTGTCTATTCTGGCATTGACCTTCTTTATCTTTAATGGAGAATCATTTCTTGAGGGTATCGGAGACGGATTTACGGATGATGTTTCCATAATGGTTCAAGATGAATAAAAATTCCTCGCAGGGGAGAATGAAATGACACATTTCTTTATGATCCTTATGGGGTTTTTCATTGTCACTTCAAATATTTGTGGGTATTTTTCATATAAGAAAAAGAAAAGCTTATATTCCGCTGCTTTCACTATTTTTCTGCTGGCGGCTTTATTTGCATCAATCGGAGGACTATTGGCATTGTTCATTATTCGAGATGCCTTTGCCGTGTTTTACGGTCTGCAGGTTGGATACTATTTACTTATTAATAGTCTGATTGTTTTATTGATTGCAATTGTAGTAAGTGTCGTAAAAAAATACAACATTGAAAATTGAGTAATTGGGTCATAATGAGTCTGTGCATAGCCCATTGAACATTGATTGCGCAAGATATATTTCTATTATTTTCCAAAAGACGCAAATATGAATGAAAATGACGCAATAAATAAAAAAACGACGCAATTATCCGGAAAATGACGCAATCCCCAATGAAAATGACGCAATTATTGAGAGTTGGAGGTTCCATCTCAACCTTTTCCATTCGATCTTCTTCTGAAATCACTCGAAAAGCAGAGTAAGAAACCGCTCCCCTTTAATACAACACTGACTTCCTCTTTTAGGAACACAAAAAGGGGGTGTGGAGCACAAAAAACCAACGAATTTGACGTTCAAACTCGTTGGTTGCTAGGTGCCCAGCGTAACAGTTTCCCTATTTCTTATATCATTTTATCCGACAACAACCCCTTAACCGACCCCAACACATAATCCGGCGTCCAAACCGTCCCCCTCAAATCCTCCTCCGTGGTGATCCCGCTCAGCACAAGGGCCGTTCTCATCCCCGCTTCAATTCCCATCCGGATATCTGTCTCCAGGCGATCACCGATTATGACGCATTCTTCCGGCTTCAATTGTAATATCTTCAATGCCGCCTTGATGGTCAGGATGGATGGCTTGCCAACCTGCACATCAATCTTTCTTCCCACAACCCCTTCCACAGCGCCGATCATCCCCGCACAGTCCGGCACATCGCCCATCTCTACCGGACAAGTTCTATCAGGATTGGTCGCAATCATCTTTGCACCGAGCTTGATCGACTGGTAGGCAAAGTTCAAATGGTCATAGTGAAAATCCCGATCCCATGACAGCACGACGATATCCACCTCGGCCGGTGTCATTCCTTCCCTGAATCCTGCAAGTGTCAGCTCATCCTTGATGGGCTGCTCCCCAATCACATACAACGTCGCTTTGGGATGATGTTCCTTTAAATAGTCAATCAGCGTAACCGTCGGATTCAAAATATTTTCAAGGTTGGCTTGAATATTAAATTCGTTCAACTTCTCCACATAGCGCTGACGGGACTCAATCGTCTTATTGGTCAAAAACAGCACCTTTTTTCCTTCCTTGAGAAGTGCATTGATGGTGGTGTCTGCTCCCTCTATCAACTGGTTACCGAGATACACGGTCCCATCCAAGTCAAAAATATACCCCTTTAGATTTTTCATTTTTACCCCCTCCAACAAATAAAAAATTCCTTGAGCATGACGATTTCTCCAATTAAACAATTGGATTTTTCGTCATACCCAAGGAATCTCCTCATCTTTATCCTTGTACCTATTCATTTACATGTGCTGCGTCATCAAATCTTCGCCGATGATGACCTTTGAAGACTTGAGCTTCTCCACCTCTTCTTCATACGGTTCGCCGTCGGATAGGTGGACAAGAACAATTTTCCCGATTCTATCCACTTCATACTTTTCAACGATTTCAACAAGACTGCTGTGGTTGCCTGCCGCTTTCCTCGCAGACGTTGCTTCATGGATTAACACATCTATATGGTCATACTCGCCAATCCGTGCGTTGATTTCCGAATCGCTGGAATATATGAGCACCCGTCCGGCACAACGTATTTCAAGCCCGACAGTGGGAACCGAATGCAAGGCCTTAAAGCAGGAAAACGTCATTCCCCCTCCAGACAGAATTTCCGTTTCCCGATCACCATTAAATGTCTCGATTTCAATCGGAAAAGCAATCGGCCACTGATCGGCTTCCATCGTCGATAGCCATTCCTGAAGCTTCCTCTCATTCCGCACGTCACACAGAATCCTTAAAGGCTTTCTCCGATCCTCAAGCCACATCCCCCATAGCAGGGATGGCAGGCCGTAAATGTGATCAATATGAAAATGGGTGAACACGACGGCATCAAGTTCCTTTAAATCCACCTGCAGCTGCTTCAGTTTCCTGCACGGGTTGCCGCTGACATCGACCAGCACATAATACTCATCATTCGAGAAGCAGATGGAGGTATTGTCGCGTTCCGAACCGGGATACGCACTCCCCGTTCCTAAAAAATGAATGTCCATCAGATCCCCTCCTATTTAATTCCTGAGTGCATAAAGCTCGATACGAATTGTTTTTGAAAAAGGAAGAAGGCAATGACCAACGGCATGATGACCATGACCGTCCCTGCAGCAACCATCCCCCACTGAGCTCCCGTTTCATAGGATTGTGCAAATAACGCAAGTCCGACGGTCAATGGGCGGGCCTCCACGGAATCCGTGATGATCAACGGCCACATGAAGTTGCTCCAATGGTGGCTGACCGAGACAAGGGCAAAGGCTATATAGGTCGGTTTCGCCGATGGGATATAGACATGCCAGAGGGTTTGATACCATTTACATCCATCCATTCTTGCCGCTTCATCAAGATCAAATGGAACCTGCTTGAACGTCTGGCGCATCAGGAATACCCCGAACGCCGAAGCCCAATACGGCATCATGACGGCAAGCTTGGTATTTACGAGTCCCAGCTGGCTGATGACCTGGTAGTTCGGAAACAGCAGGATTTCAGGCTGAATCATCAGTTGCAGCAGGAACAGGATGAACAAGACATTCTTCCCGGTAAAGTTCACCCGTGCAAACGCATAGGCTGCAAGGGTAACCGTGACGATCTGAACGATCAACACGCCAAACACGATTACGAACGTATTGAAATAGTATTGCAGAAATGGGGCCGTCTCCCACGCCTGGATGTAGTTTTCAAACGTCGGATTCGTGACCCAGAACGGAAAGCCTCCATTAATCACTTGATTCCCCGGAGAGAAAGAAGTGACGACCACCCAAAGCAGGGGGATGAATGAAAGAATTCCTAGAACAATAATGATTCCATAGTTCAGTTTTTTCATCGTCGCTTCCCCTCCTAATAATGGATTTTTCGATCAAGATATAAATAGTTGAAGGCAGTGATACCGAGCATGATGACGATCAGGATCACGGTCAGCACCGCGGCTTTACCAAGATCCCAGTTCGTGAATGCCGCTTCGTAAATATGGTAGAGTAATAGATTACTGGCATTATCCGGTCCACCTTTGGTCATTATGTACAGGTGGTCGACGTTTTTGAAGGAATTCGTGATCGCCACGATCATGACGAACAACGTCGTCGGCATCAGCAGAGGGAACGTGATATGACGGAACATCTGGAACGGTTTTGCCCCTTCCATCTCAGCCGCTTCGTACACATCACTCGGCAAGTTCTGCAAACCGGCCAGATAGAAGATCATAAAGAAACCCGCATCTTTCCAGATGATCATGACAATCATCGCCACCATGACGGTACCGGGGTCCCCCAACCAGCTTGTATCCCCGCGGCCGAACGTATGGAGAAAGTTATCAAGCAATCCATATTGAGGGGTGTAGATGAAAAGCCAAATATTCGCTACCGCGATGAGCGGAACAATCGTCGGATAGAAAAAGGATGTACGGAGCAAAGCACTTCCCGCCATTTTCTTATTCAACCAGATGGCAAGATACATCGCCAGGAACAGACTCGTGGGTACGGTGCCGATCATGAAGAGGATGTTGTTCAGGATAACCTTCCTGAATATTTCATCTCCAAAGACTTCCTTATACTGTTCCAATCCGGAAAATTGCAGCCTCGTCATCGGACCGCTGTAAAAGCTTAGCTGAATCGACTTGAGCGTCGGATAAAACGTAAACAAGGTTAAAAAGATAAATGAAGGTAACAGCAACCCGTAGGCGAACAGATTATTCCTTGCCCGGGAACTGAATTTTCTATGCTTCGTTGACATCGATCAGTCCCACCTTTCTTGTGAAAGGAGCCCAAGGGCAACACACTGTCCACTTGAGCTCCATTTCTTTCAATGCTTCACCTGCTGCCCTTTACTGAAATGGCTCCAACACGTCTTCTGCTTTCTTCTGTGCGTTATCCAATCCTTCATCCACTGGGCTTTGACCCGTTAAGATCGATTGAATGTTATCATTGAATATCTTCTGCACCTCACCATTTTGATAGGTTGCGAGTTCACTTTCTGCATATTCAAGCTGCTCGCGGGCAACCAGTGCAGGAGGGAATTCCTCTACATATTTCTTCAACACGTCTGTCTCATAAGCCGATTCGGTGGTGGCGACATATCCTGTATCGATGGACCACTGAGCCACTCGCTCCGGTTCAGTCAGGAATTTCATGAACTTGACGGCCGCTTCCTTGTTGGCTTTTGGCAGGTCTTTGAACAAGTAGATATTTCCGCCTCCTGTAGGGGAACCGTACTGCTCATTCGCCGGCAGGAATGACACACCGAAATCAAAGTCCGCATTGTTCTTCACATTCGTCAGGTTCCCCGTCGTATGGTACATCATCGCCGTTTTTCCACTTAGGAAGTCTGAAGGAACTGTCGCCCATTCAATGACACCCTCCGGCATGATTTTATGTTCCTTTCCAAGGGATAACCAGAAATCCATTGCTTCTTTTGCATATGGTGCATTGAAATATACTTCTTTTCCATCCTGGGACATGATATTCTTTTCTGTCTGAAGAGCCAGCGCCTGGAACATCCAGTACTGATAGCCGGTACTTGGAATTTCAAGACCCCACTGGTCCTTTCCGCCATTCTTCGTCAGCTTCTTCCCGTATTGCACGAGCTGATCCCAGTTTTCTGGTGGAGCTTCCGGATCAAGCCCGGCTTCCTTGAATGCATCCTTGTTGTAGTAAAGGACGATCGTGCTACGCTGGAACGGCAAGCTGTACACTTTATCCCCGATGGAAGAGTTCGCCATGAATCCATCATAGAAATCATCCAGATACTTTTCATCGAACATCGGCGTCAATTCCTCAATCAGATCATTCTCAAGCAGCGTAAAAAGGTCGATGGAGAATAATACGGCAAGCTCCGGTGAATTTCCTGCCTGTGCCGATGCCATCACCTGTGTCATTGTCTCGGCATAACTGCCTCCGTATTTCGCATTCACCTTGATGTCAGGATTCTCTTTCTCGAAATCCGCCACAAACCCATCCACGATCTTCGCTACATCCCCACCAACCGCTACCGGGAACCAGAAATCAATTTCAGTCGTTTCTCCTCCAGCGGTATCACTGCTGCTGCATCCGGCAAACACAACCATCAACACTAAAACGAATGATAAAAGCCTGATCTTCATGTCATTTCCTCCCCTTTTTTTTCATAAAAAAACCCATGAACAATAAACTGCAGCACAAAAATGTGGCATGCATTTTATTGGTCACAGGGATTCTCCGCATCTCTACCCTTAGACTAAAACCTGTCTAATATATATGTCTGATTATTCACAATAATACAACATTAACTAAAAGTTGGCAATGAAATTCTTCTTATTTACATATTTTTTACAAAATAAAAAGCGGGAACAGATCATCTGTTCCCACCCTGCATTTAGTCGTCTTTCTCATCATTTTTCTTCCGCAGCTTAGGCAGACTCATCGCCTTGATCTCCCGTTCTTCAAAGAAGTTACCGATCCTCGTCATGATGAAAGTGACAAGGGTGGCGAAGATGACAATCGAATAAAACCCTGCTCCGATACCGATTCCGATACCCCCAACGTAGAAAATCATCGCAGCCGACGTGAGCCCTTTCACCCGCAGTCCATCTTTCAGGATCACCCCTGCACCCAAGAACCCGAGCCCCGATACGATCTGGGCAGCGAGACGGAGTGGATCCATCATCTTCCCGCTATCCGGTTCGCTGAGCATATTAGCGCCCTCGATCGAAACAATCGTAATCAACGTACAAGCCACCGAAACATACGTATAGGTTTTCAAACCGGCCGGCTTGTTCTTCGAAGAACGGTCCCATCCGATGATGAACCCCAACACCGCACTCACCACAATACGGAAATAGATGTCATGCTGCCAGAAGAAGTCCGTTAATTCGTTTATGTAATGCGTCATGATGGCATCCTCCTTAAACAAAAGAGACCCTTACCAAAACGAACCTTCTTATTATAGAAAAATCATACCGTTCGCTTTGTGAGTGTCCCTTCCATACTTCCCATTATGATTCGTTCGTTAAAATTTTCTTTTTATCGTACACTAATTATTTTATGATCGCAATGCTGTAGTTAGTTGGGTGGATGTTCGTGGGAAGAAAAAACCTCTCTAGTTTAGGGGCGATTATATGAATCTATGATTACTGTGGTAAGGGTCTCCACTTATAATATAATCTCTTAAAATAGTAATAACATCCTCTAAAGACTGAACAAAAGTTTCAGTACGCAGAACCTTATTGCCTATTTCATAATGATGGTGATATGGATCAGTACTAATATTGTTATAAGGCGGTTCTGGTTTATGTTGTTTATCAAACGTTGTTAGAAATCGTGATGAAACACCCAACTTGCGTTGACGTTGGGAAAGCTCCCAGCCATATCTAAACTCCTTTAAGTCTTCATTTTCAATTTTTTCATTTATAAAAAGGACAGTTTCACCATACACGTCATGATGCAATAAGGGAAGAACAGCCGTTACTCGTTTAGAACCTTTTGCACTAATTTCAAGTACCTCGGGTTTATTAAAATCAAATACATCCGGATTTGATTCGAAGAGTCGTTGAATATGTTGAATCCGATCATTCTGATTGATCTTCATTTGTAAGTTCCTCTAACTCATCCATTATGTCTTTCCAGTCATAATATTTCTCAGGATCTTCTAATTCATCTGGATTCTTAACTTGGGCGTAGACTTCATAGAAGGATTTATTCCCGTGGCTCTTTTCATACGTACGTTTTTCTTCTTCCAACTCTTTGATGATGTCCAACCGGGTACGGTTACGGATCTTAAATGCTTGAAATATGGCTTGTATGCGCGATGACCACAAGCTTTCCTTCCAATAAAATATTACATGAGCAGGATATCGATTATGTTTATTTGTATCAACCACCTCTAAACCAAGATTTACATAGCGACTTAGAGTAGCCTTAGAAATTTTCAAGCCATTGCAGATCATATTGGAAGAATAAAGATAGTCGTGCTGGTAATCATATTTCAAAGATCCCTTGTCTGAGATAAGTAAGAACAGGGAATCGAGAAAATATTTCGTGACAGCCAAATTCTCCACAGGATGCATCGCCGTATCCCTCAATGCTTCTGACAGTGACACGAGCAAGTTTTTATATTCATCAAGAGCATTCATTTTCTGTTTAAAAACTGTATCTTCAGTGTGTAGTATTTTCCGTACAAAACGATGATGTTTCATTTCAGTGGCATGCGCTAACATAAGAAACACAAATGCAGGGTCTTTTTCATAATCGATGTTATCCAAAATCAAGGCAGCAGAATTTATTTTACCTTCTTCAATAATCATCACAAACCCCTCCTTCATCTATATTTTACCACAAAATGAAACAAAAAATACTTTTCGTTTCATTCAGCGATAACCTCATTTTTTAGCAATCCTACTATTTAATAAAATTTGTGCACTTACTATTATCATTAGTAGACCAATAAACACCCATACACTCAACACATCCATAAAGAAACTAAAAGCAATCGTCCATACCCCCATGACCATAAAGAATATTCCATTCACTTTTCCAAACGCAGCTTCATTCTTGTTGCTGCCTTCCACATATCCTGCCATCAATTTGTAGTAACGTTTTTTCCATACCAACAACCCCATAATAATAGTGAGTATTCCTATTGAAATGAATATTATTTGAGCTACAAACATTTTTTTACATACTTGTATTTCATTTAGTTTCCTCCTTGCAGACAATTCCTAACAGTTATATTTTACCATATTCACAAATCTAAGTTTTTTGGAATTATAAAAAGTAAAAAGCTGTCGAGACTTTCACGACAGCTTTTAATATTAAAGGAGGCATAACAAATTTTCAATCTGTTACCTCCACAAACGACTTCCCATTCTTCAATAAAAATTCAATCGTATACTCGTCATTACGAATTTGCTCTTTCGTTTCAGGTAATGCCAAATAGTCCTTTATTGCTTTTTTGATTTCGTCAATCTGCTCCTGGGGAAGTGGTTTATCCAGATCTGTTTTTATCCACACATAAGAGTGTCCCTCCTTCACTTGATACAAAAGTCCGGCCAATTGATACATCGATTTCCCTGCCATGGCATCATAGATATCAGAAGAGATCATGGACCAACGATTATCCTGCTGACGATGGTTCAAGTTGAAAGTATCCACCTCGACATCTTTGACATCTAGATTCTGTTTTTCTATTTCTTTTTCAATGTCTGCAATGATTTCCTTTGATTCATCAATGTGGTCCGGCATATCGATGGTGACAATCGCTGAAGCACCGGTCCCCTTCATACCTGCTAACTCATACTCAGCTTCTTCAGCATATCCATAGGAAGCGAATACTTCCTTCACGATTTCTCGGACTTGATCATATTCCTTGTTTAAGTCATTGCTTCCCTCATGAGTGGGAATTTCAGGTGCTTCCGTTATCTTTAATTCGTAATCATCATACCCGTTTTCATATAAATAACTGGTGATCTTGGCTTCAAGATCTTCTTTGGCTTGTTTTAATGTGGAATCCCCCAACACGAGTGACACTTCAATGGTGAAGGGAGACGGTGTTGTTCCAACTGAACCTACTCTGTATCCTTCCTTTTCGACTACTTTAAAAAGGTCCGAAGTCAAATTGGGATTGGGTTCTCCGTCTGAAATCTGTGGAGTGATCGTGATTGGTAATACTTTCGCCACAATACTTGCCATGGTCGTTGAGTAGAACGGAGATATGACAAGAAAGAGCATACACGCTGCCGCAATCCATCCATACTTTTTAAAAGAGCTCTTCTTCGTTTCATTTGTGCTCTGCATCATTTTACTTCGAAGCTGTTCTTTTGATCTGTCTCTTACCTTTAGCTGTTCTTCCAACTCTTTAAATGGATCTGTTGATTTCATTGATGACCCCTCCCCTCGTCAAAACCTTCTCCAGTTCAACCAGCGCTCTTCTTAGCGTCATTTTTACTTTACTTTCTGACCAGTTCAACACGTGGGCTGTTTCTGCTGTTGAAAATTCCTTTAACTTTCTTAGGATGATGACATGTTTGTACGTTGGCTTTAATTGTTGAATGGCTCTGTATAACTCTTCCGACTCTTCATTCATCTCGATAATTTGTTCAGGTAACGGCATGCCGTCTTTCTCCTCCATTGTCAGGCCAAGATAGTGTTTCAGCGGATGCTTTTTTCTAAAGTGATCGATTGTCGCATTATGTGCAATGGAGAATAGCCATGTTTTCACAGAAGAGCTCTCTTTAAATTGTTGTTTACTTCTATAGGCTTTTAGAAAGGTCTCTTGTGTTAAATCCTCGGCTTGTTGGTAGTCCCGTACCATTAAAAGTATGTATGTAAGGATCGATTCTCCATATTCATTAAACCATTCATTTAATTCTTGTTGGTCCAAAATTGTTCCCCCTTTCCTTATACACTTAGACGTAAATGGAAGGAAATCGGTCACGTTCAAATTGAATTTTTCAAAATTAAAAGTACGAGACGGTTCCTACTCTACCATTCTCCCAAAAAGCAGGGTATTAACTGTCCCGCAAAAAAGAGAGGTCACCTCGGTTGATAACTCACCGGTAGGCAACCTCTCTCCTTCTATTACTTCCCTTTCACCAGCCTAAGAGCATTCAAAATCACAATAATCGCTGCTCCCGTGTCGCTTAAGACTGCCAGCCATAGTGTCAGGATCCCCGGGAAAATCAGGACGAGTGCGGCAAACTTCACAATCAACGAGAACCAGATGTTCTGTTTGATGATCGCCAGTGCTCTTCTGCTTAACTTGATGGTATGCGGCAACTGATCCAGATTATCGGCCATCAACACTATATCCGCCGTTTCCATGGCCGTATCGGTCCCTGCCCCTCCCATGGCGATTCCGAGATCCGCAGTGGCTAAGGCTGGCGCATCGTTGATTCCGTCACCGACCATGGCTACTTTATGTCCTTCACTCTGTAAGGTCTTCACCACGTTCACTTTATCTTCTGGTAAAAGTTCGGCAAAATAGCGATTCACATTGGCTTCCTTCGCAATCATCTCTGCCGTTCCTTCATTATCCCCTGTCAGCATGACCACATCCCGAATCCCTGCAGCCTTTAACCCCTCAAGGGAGCGGACTGTCGTCTTCCGGATCGAGTCTGCAACGGAGATGACTCCCATGACACCTTGATCCGAACCGATGATCACGACAGTTTTCCCTTTTGTTTGGAGCTCTTTGATCATCTGTCTGGCTCCACCCAGGGATATACCCTTCTCATCAAACAGTTTGGTGTTTCCTGCATAATGGGTGACTCCATCAATCTTTGCCTGAACACCTTTCCCCACAATGTTCTTAAACGATTCACCACTTTTTGCTTGAATTCCTCTTTCGTGCGCAGACGCCACAATAGTCTTTGCGATGGGGTGAGTGGAGTACTCTTCTAACGTCAGAGCGATGGATAACAGTTCTTCTTCCGTTGCATCGAAGGATTTGATATCCGCCACACGCGGTTTCCCTTCCGTAAGGGTGCCCGTTTTATCAAACGCAATGGCGGTGATGCTTCCCGCTTTTTCAAGGAAGGTGCCGCCTTTGATCAAGATTCCGTTCTTTGCCGCATTTCCAATCGCCGAGACGATGGCGACAGGTGTGGAAATGACAAGGGCACACGGACAGGCCACCACTAACAGTTCAAGGCCTTTGTAGAACCATTCTCCCCACGTGCCGAACCCAACGAGTGGAGGCAGTACCATCATCACGAGAGCCAATACAAAGACGATCGGTGTATAAGTCGCCGCAAAGCGATCAATGAACGCCTGGGTCGGAGCTTTCTGTTCCTGTGCTTCTTCCACAAGGTGAATGATTTTGGAAATCGTCGTATCTTCCACTAGCTTTGTCACCCGTACTTCAAGAGATCCATTTTCATTGATGGTCCCAGCGTACACCGCATCGCCCTGTTCCTTGTCAACAGGGATGGATTCACCTGTGATCGGTGCCTGATTGATGCTGGATTCACCCGATAGGATTTCCCCGTCCAACGGGATTCTGTCTCCCGGTTTCACCACGAGGACTTCACCAACCGCCACTTCCTCGACCGGCTTTTTTATTAATTGAGTCCCGGCTTTGATCCACGCCTCCGATGGTGCGAGATTCATCAGGTTCCGGATGGAGCTCCTCGTTTTCTCTATGGACATCGTCTGAAGCGTCGTTCCGAGGGCAAACAACCAGACAACCGTTGCCCCTTCCAGCCATTCACCAATCAGTGCCGCCCCGATGGCAGCCGCCGACATCAGTACATTCATATCCAGGGAACGGCTCTTAACGGAATAAAACGCACTTTTTACCGGCTTGTAGCCGCTTATAATCATCGCAGCTGCGTACAGAAGCGTGACCACTAAAGGGGAAATGCCCATAAATGAACCTGAGAATCCAAGTGCGATCAAGACTCCTGAAGTGATGATGCTCCCATATCCTTCTTTGATAGAGGAAACGTCTTGCTCACCTTTAGCTGGCAGCGATGCACGAAATCCGATCTTGGACACTTCCGCGATAATCTCTTCCACACTGTTCTCATGATCCACTTTCATTTTCCCCGTTGAGAAATGAACATTTACCTGTCGGACTCCCGGAACGGTGTTGAGATGGTTTTCAATGCTCTTGGCACAGCTACTGCAATCCATTCCTTCAACCACATAGGTTCTGATGTCTTTCCTTTCGTTGATCGGTTCGATTTTAAATCCAAGCTTTTGTACTTCCGTTTCTACTCGATCAAGCGAGTTCCCGGTTACGTGAAGCTTCGCTGTGTTATAGTTGACTTTTGCCTCGCCGATTCCCTCCAACTTGACGAGAGATTTCTCGATGGAGAGTGCGCAGGATGGGCAATCCATGCCATTTATTCTGTATTGAGCTTGTTCAGATGCGAGGTCATCTCCGGAACAGCATGCTCCTTTACCCATCTCGACAGCTTCGCTGGTGCAACATGAGTTTGTCTTCAGACCCTGTTCTGAAGAAGGTTCATCGGCGCTACAGCAGCTTTTGGTGTTCTCCGTTTTATGTTGAGCACTTCCGTATTCGTTGTCTTTCGAGTTGCAACATGACTCTCCCATTTCCTTCACCCTTTATCCAATATGATGTCTACAACACGCCACATCGTTATCTACTTCATCCAGTACCACATCAAACATCGTCAGCAAATCGCGCACATGCTGGTTGCTCAGGCTATAGTACGTATACTTTCCTTCCTGCCGGCCAACAATCAGGCCGCATCCCCTCAAGCAGGCCAGATGCTGAGACACACTTGACTGACTCCCGTCCAGTTCCCCGACAATCTGAGAAACCGTCTTCTCTTCTGTCTTGATACTTTCCAATATCTGAATCCTGATTTTGTGCGCAAATCCCTGCAGGAACTTCACCTTTGTCTCTAAATCAATCTTCGTATCCATTTTTAAGGTCCACCCTTCACATTAGATTTTTCTAATATGTATCTCCATCATATTAGCAATATCTAATATGTGTGTCAAAAAATTATCAGAACTTTCAGGTATAAAAAAAAGGCCAATCCCCTGGTCTCAAGGACTGGCATCATTTGTATTTGTCCACGACATACTTAAAATCATTCAAAGACAGAATAACTTAAATCGTGCATGTAAAACATCCAAAACTTCGTCCGGCACTTTCCTTATGCTGATATCTTCACCGAGGAACATGATCCAATTAGCCATTTCCTTTACCTCTTCTGATTTAGTCGCATCAACAAAAGTCTTTAGAACTCCAGTACTGTGGTATGGATTGGTATAAGAAAGGGAAACGTTTTTAGGATGGTATTTTTTGAACTGAGCAATCGCTTCCGGGCCGAGATCAATGATGACGTTCATGACTTCTACCTGTTTTTTCAGATGGTCCAGAATTTCTTGTTCACTTCTTCTTTTTCTGTTTTGGTACGGTTGGACATCGGTGAGTTGATCAACTGAAAAGACCTGTTTCTTATCATCATTCAAATTGAACCCTTCGATATGCCAATGGCTTTTTTCACGATAAAGCTGCAAGAGATAAATGGGGTAGGTTTCCATGACATTCTCTTCAATCGTTATGAATAAGTACCTGTCCGACAGCAGGGTCTGTAGCAGCTTTTCCAGCATGGGATGGGGAAGGTCCGAAAGGTCAAGGATGTCAGGATTATGGGGATTGGTCCCTTCAAAGAGCAAGATCTTATTTAGCAGAACGAGGTTATCCTGTTGTTGTTCTGAAATGAGACTGAGAAGTTTCTCTGCCAGGGATTGGCGACTCTTCAAATAAGGAAGCTGAAGATTTCTTGTCGCCATAAACGCGATAAATAGAGCTTTCACCTCATTATCGGTAAAACGGACCTCAGGCAGGACAGAATTGTGCATGACAAAATAACCGCCATCCCGTCCAACTTCAGAAACGAGGGGCATCCCCATTGACTCAATCTCCCTGATATCCCTCATCGCCGTCGACCTTGAAATATCAAACTCACGCATGATCTCAGCAATCGTAAAGTGGGCTCGATTATTGATATAACGCATAATCACATTTATCCGTTCAACTTTTTTCATGGGACCCCCTAAACAGTATCATTTTTTGACACAATTTAACGTTAGTATATACATATCAAGTGTTGAAGACAACAAATCATTGAAAAGGCAGGTTTTGACAATGTCAGATTATACGTTAGAAGAAAAAGAATCCTTCACCGTTGTAGGCGTGGGAACCGAATTGAAGAGCCACTACACTGATATGGCCGGCTTAAATAGGGAAAAGGCAGACTTTTGGAAAGGAATCATACAAGATGGAACACTGGACTCGTTAAAACCCATCGCATCCAATGACTACATTTTCGCCGTGAATGAAGCGATAAATGGAAAGATGATGCATCATGGCGGAGTCATGGCAAATGCATCGGCCGCCCCCGAAGAAGCCAAAGCCATTCAATTTCCCAAGGGAACCTATCTCGTTGTAGAAGGAGAGGGACATACTGCAGAGGAACTGGATCAGACTGTTTCCGGCATTGCTTTTGGACGTGTCCTGCGGGAAGCAAAGGACTTTGCCTATGTTGGAGGGCCGAATGCAGTGGTAGAGATGGGGCAGCGAAACGGAATGGTGTATGGAGAAATGTGGATTCCTGTTGTGATGAAATAAAGAAACAAGGAGAAATGATCATGTCTTATACAGTAGATTTCAAGAATGTGTCTACGATCGGTTTAGAATCATCGCCTGTAGCAGAAGCACTAGCTGGTGTACGTGCCCATGAAGCCCGTTATTTTATGAACAAGTATAAGCATGGATTTACCGTTGTACCGGCCAGCGAAAGCCGGGAAACACTCGACTATGTGCAACGAATCCTAAAAGAAGAACGTGAGCTTGAATTTGAGGCCAAGGCATTGGAAACGTCGCACTTTCAAGTGGAAAACATCCAATTCACGTATGTCTTTTATGAGGATGGTTTGGCGGTCAATGTTATGTATACCGTTGATGATCCATCGAAACGTGCAGTCGGGTTTAAGCTTTCTGAAGATATGGAGATACCGAAGGAGCTTGAAGGGAAGTTTAAGTTTGCGAGGCAGAAATCCAAACTGGCCGGTACCATCCGGGGATCATATTTTGTGATTAAGGGAGAGTATTAATATAGGAAAGGGGATAGGAGTACCTTCCTGTCCCCTTGTTTCATTTACCATTCAAGTGGTCAAGCATTAATGGGGCCAGCCCCACTCAATCCCCCAAGATCGGAAGCACTGTCGAATCCTTGATCTCCCTCAACGCTAAACTCGTCTGAATCTTCGTGATCCCCATCTCATTCAACCTTCTAATAAATAGTTCCAGCCCCTTCCGATCCTTACAGGCCACTTTCAGAAGATAATCATACTCCCCGGTCAAGCAATGACATTCCAGTACTTCCACCATTGATTCGAGCGTCCCTTCCACTGCTTCCAGCTTTTCTGTCCGGTGCTCATTCGTGCTCATAAACACAAAGCATAGTAAGTCAAACCCCAGTTTTTCGTGATTCAGAATTGCTACCTGTTTCTTGATGTACCCTTCCGTCTCGAGCCGCTTGATGCGTGCGTGAACGGCTGGTGCCGATAGGTTGACCCGCTTCGATAATTCAAGATTGCTCAGCTGACCGTCCTTTTGCAGTAAATCCAAAAGCTTGAGATCCATTTGATCCAATACCCTGCTTACAACTGATTCCATGATTCAACCACCCTTTTCAATTGTTCCAAAAACCACTGATAAAACGTTGCATAAATGAATTTTTATAATCTGATAATCTATCATACTTTCAATTATTTCGATTTATCCTCATTATACAATATGTTCTTTTGTAAATCGGATATAATGTTAAAATTATTCTTATAGCAAATGTCATTGTGCACAGTGGCTCTGTGAAATGGAGCTGAATGACGTGAAATATCATTATCTATTGTTACTGACCAGTCTTCTCTGGGGAGGCAATTTCATCGTGGGCAAAACCCTTGTGGAGCATGCATCCCCGGGAACGTTGACGATATTAAGATGGGCCATCGCCATCGTCTGCCTGTTTCCGATGGTCTGGTGGAAAGAAAAAAAGCTCGTTCCACCCGTACGATCGATTCTGCCATTATGTTTAATGGGAGTGACAGGGGTTGCCCTCTTTCAGGCACTGCAATTCATGGCCCTCGAAAAGACCTCTGCCACCAATGTCGGACTGATTTCTACGTTAAATATGTTTTCCATTGCCGGAATTTCTTTTATTTTTCTGAAAGAAAAGATGAACGCCTTTCAACTGTCTTCCATGTTCTTGTCACTCTTTGGCGTGTTGCTTGTCCTGTCCAAAGGAAACCTGGAAATGGCCTTTTCCTTAGAGTTCAATGAAGGGGACCTGTATATGCTGGCTGCCGTGGTGATGTGGGGTTTTTATTCCGTTTGCAGCAAGTGGGCGATGAAGAGTGTCACGCCCATGATGTCGATTCTTTATTCAGGAGTGTTCGGACTTCTTATCCTGCTGCCTTTCAATCTTCATGATTTCCGTGTGACCAATGTCGATGCATCCTTCGTGCAGTCGATCCTGTATACCGGCGTGATTTCCACGGTTGTCTGCATGGTGCTTTGGAATGTCGGGGTGAATAAGCTGGGGCCAAGTACGTCGGGGTTGTTCTTGAACTTCAATCCAGTATTCACGGCTTTATTGGCGTTTGTCTTTTTGGGTGAGAAGATGAATGGGCTTCAGGTTGTAGGAAGTGCGATTGTTTTGGCAGGGTGTGTGTTGTTTTCGGTATTTAAGACAAAGCCTAAATTGTTCAAGGAAGTTCCATCAGGTATGCTGTCCAATGAGCCTGTGAAGACTTCATAAAGAAAATAAAAATGCTTGGAGACACAGATGCTCGAAGCATTTTTTTCGCGATCTCTATATACCTGTAAAATAAACGACCTCAATAAGCGGACATATTCCGCTTATTGAGAAATTCTGCACGAAATATCAAGTAATAGACGGACATATTCCGCCTATTTACTCTAAATGCTTTAAAATGTACCATCTTGACGTGCCTTAAACGGAAAAACTCCGCTTATCCCCCCCGAAACTACACACATTTTGCACGATAACAGGAAAAATTCCGCTTATTCATCAGAAGACAATCTGTTAGGACAGTGGCTGCCTTCTCACATACAACACCCGATACCCACCATCATCTTCCTCCATCGAAATGCCACGCCACCCTTCATCCAATAACGCCTGCTGTCCCTCGACATCCCCCATCGGAACTCTGGCAATCTCGGAAATTTCTTCTCCTCCGCCATCTCCATCAAGACGCTTAATGAACACATAGCGCAATTGATCCACGTACTTGACCTTAAGGGCCGCAATCTCCATACCCTGCTTAAACTTATCTTTTAAACTGGGAATATTAAAGGGAGCGACGGTGCATGCCACATAGGTGAACTTTTGATCCAGCTTCGCCTGCTCCTGCATGATCAAATGAGCCAGTGTTTGCTGAAGCCGGTTGCCTCTGTAATCCGGGTGTACGTTCGAGATTTCCTGATAGATGACCCGTGGCAGTTCCTCTGCATCTAATCCAACATCCAGCCCCAGATGCTCTTCATCAATTGGGGGAATCAACAAGGCGCGGAATGCAATTAGTCCCGTCTCTGTAAAGGCTCCGATCATCAGTCCGTTTCCGGTTAATATATAGTTCAATTCCTCATACGTCAGGGGCTGCAGGTTCTTTTTTTCCGTCAAGGTCTCCACGACAAGCTCCTGCAGCTGCTGTACTTGACTTATATCCTCTTTACTTAACAAACGGACAGTGTAGGATTCACTGTCAATAAACCCTTCAAATAGATAATCCATGATTCTATGCTCCTTACTCTACGATACTCTTAAACTCAGTCAACTCTTCCAGAATTTCTTTATCTACGTTAACACCGAGGCCCGCTTTGTCCGATAGTCGGATATAGGGGACGTCATAATGCAGGTCTCCGATGTCCTTCGAAAACTTAATAGGTCCCGTCAATTCTACACTAGTGATGACCCTTTTGGAAAAAGCCACATGGAATCCGGCTGCTGAGGCGATGGATGATTCGACCATTGAACCAACCTGGCATTCCATCCCTGCCATCTCAGCCATGTGGGCAAGTTTCACTGCCGGATAGATTCCTCCGCTCTTCATCAATTTAATGTTCACTTTATCCGCTGCCTGCTTCCCGATGATTTCACGCATGTCACGTACGCCTTTCAGCCCTTCATCAATCATGAGGGGGATATCTGTCTTCGATTTAATCCGGACCATCCCATCCACATCATCTGCCAAAACGGGCTGCTCCAGCCAATCGATGTTCAGGTCATGAAGATGCCGCAGAGCCTTCAACGTCTGACTGCTGTTCTTCCAGCCCTGATTCACATCCACCCGGATCGGCACGTCCAACCCGACACGTTCCCTGACCTTCCGGATTCGTTCAATGTCCTGGTCGACATCGGTTCCAACCTTCATTTTAAACGATTGAAAACCTTTCTCGATCATTCTGGCTGCTTCCTCTGCCATTGTATCCGGGTCTGTTATGCTCAGGACATGGGTGATCTGGAATTCGTCATGATACCGGCCGCCGAGCAGCTGATAAACGGGTTGATTCACTTTTTTTCCAATGAGATCATAGCAAGCAATGTCGATGGCCGCCTTGGCCGTCGGGGCATTGTAAATGGCTTGATCCATCAGCTCATGAATTCTTTCAATATGAAACGGGTTCTCCCCGATCAGTTTCGGGGCGAGGGTGTGCTGAAGTACCTGAAATGTGCTTTCCCACGTTTCCCCTGTCACATGTTCATCCGCCACCGCTTCACCGTATCCAATGATTCCTTCGTCCGTCTCCATTTCCAAAATGATTGAAGGCATATCCTCATAGGTATGGTAACTGATGATAAAAGGCTGTTTCAGTGGTAATCGAATGGCATAGAGATTGATTTTTTTGATGATCATATGCTAAGCACTCCTTTAAAATTTACCAAATTTCATTTCTTCTTGGTATAATGTCGTTATATAGTCGTTAATTCAGAGAGGAGATTATCATGAAAACGAAAATCGCGCTGATCGGGTCGAGAGAATTCATCGAACACGTCCAGACGTCCATTGTACCGGATTTGAACACTATCGAACTGATCCCCTATATTTACGGTGAGCCCCAGGAAGCAAGCTTACATATAAAAAACCTGACACCCTGTGATGCCGTATTGTTTTCCGGAGCACTGCCTTACTTTTTTTCAAAAGAAGAATGCCACACATTGTCTGTCCCGGTCCTTTACCTGGAACAGGATGAAACGGCCCTTGTGACATCACTGCTTTATATCCTTCACCATCATGGGATTGAACCAGACCGCGTGTCCATCGACTTAATGGATCTTTCTTTCATCGATCATGCCCAGTCAGACTTACACCTCAAGAACCCTCCCCGATATGTGATGGATTATAAAGAACGCCTGCCCCACACCTTTCACATCGACGACTATACAGACTTCCACCGCCAGTTATTTCAGGATGGTCAAACAGATATGGCCTTAACGAGCATCCATGCGGTTTATAACCGGCTTGTCGAGTTGCACATCCCTTGTATGCGAATGATCGACCCTGCCAAGTCATTAATACGGACCATCCATGAAGCTCATGCCCAATCCCTTCTTTCGAAACGAAAAGCGGCCACGATCGCTGCTGCCCGTCTTTCCATACAAGAATGGGATGGTGAACGGGAACATCTTCATGAGCTTGCCCGCTTGATGAACGGGACCCTTCAAAAAAAGGAGGACGATGCTTCCTACACGATCTACAGCAACAGGGGAAGCATTGAACATTTCATGGAAAGCACCGACTTCCATTCTCTGTTTCAGCTTGAACATCCCGTGCTTGCAGGCTTCGGATACGGTCCTACGGCAGCGGAGGCAGAAGCTAACGCACAGACCGCGTTGTCCTTTGCCAGAAAGGTTGATCCTGATGGCTGTGCCTTTATTCTGAATGAGGAAAAAGAGTTATCAGGGCCTTATCCTGATAACAGCAAGAAACAGCATCTGAAGAGTGATACTCCCGACATGCTGTCTCTTGCCAAACAATTAAAATTAAGTCCGGCGAACTTATCCAAACTCGTTCAATTCTACAAATCCCGTTCCGCCCGTGATTTCACTACGGCAGAGCTTTCGGACTATATGCAAATCACCAGGCGCTCCACGGAACGGATCTTGAAGAAACTGGTGGACAACGGTTCTGCCAAGATCATTGGAGAAGAAATGACGTATGCACAAGGAAGGCCACGCGCCATTTATGAACTGACCTTCCCCATTTATTGACCGGTTCAGGAGGAAAGTGTGGCATCCTCCTGCTGTGCTGCTTTCATTTCGGTTTCACTCAGCTTGGTAATGGTGAAGCCCGTGAAGGCATAGATGATGGAAATGATCGGCACGATGAAATTCAGCACCGCATATGGCGCATACTCGAATGCATGAACGCCGAGCGTTCCTAAAATAAAGACGCCGCATGTATTCCATGGGATAAAGACGGATGTCAACGTCCCTCCATCCTCAAGGGCGCGGGACAGATTCTTTGAATGCAGCCCTTTTTCCTTGTAGGCATTCGCATACATCCTTGAAGGCACCACAACCGAAATATACTGTTCAGAGCATGATGCATTTGTGGCAAAACAAGACACAACAGTGGAAGCCACCAGGCCTTTCGCTGTCTTTGTCACCTTAAGGATCTGGTTGACGATGGCTTGAAGCATACCTGTGTGCTCCAAGATCCCCCCGAAGGTCATGGCAACGATTGTCATGGAGACCGTGTACATCATGGAATCGAGACCTCCACGAGAAAACAGATCATCCACCATCGTATTGCCCGTCTCGATCACGTATCCGCTTTGAAGAGCCGAAACAGCATCCGCAAACGAATCATGCTGAATGAATACCTGAGCTCCAAACCCAAGAATGATCCCCACGATCAGGGCCGGGATGGCAGGCACTTTCTTGGCAACGAGCACAATGACAAGCAGCGGTACAATCAGTAAAAACGGTGACAGGACAAAGCTGTCCTGGAGAACACCGATCGTTTTTCCAATGTCCTCCGTATTGACGCCGCTTTTTCCAAAATTCCTTCCTAAATACGCATATACAGCCAGGGCAATCACAAAGCCCGGGATGGTCGTGTAAAGCATGTGACGGATATGTACAAAAAGATCCGTGTTGGTCAGCCCCGAAGCCAGGTTCGTTGTATCTGACAGCGGCGACATCTTATCACCGAAATAAGCCCCGGAGATAATGGCACCTGCAATCATCGGAGCCGGAATCCCCATACTGATGCCGATCCCCATGCCCGCAACACCGATGGTCCCCATTGTTGACCAGGAACTCCCGATCGCAAGCGACACTACGGCACAGATGACGCTAATCGATAAAAGGAAAAGCGATGGTGTGATCATCTTCAGACCATAATAGATCATCGTTGCCACGATTCCGCCGCCGATCCACGCACCGATCGTCAATCCCACAAGCATGATGATGACGACGGCAGGTAAAGCAAGACGGATCCCCTTATACATCGCTTCCTCTATATCCTTCCATTTGAATCCAGTAAACCATGCGACTAGTGCAGCCGTGACCGTACCGATGATCAGAGGAATGTGCGGCCCCTGCTCCAATACGACGATTGTGATAGCCATTACAGTGATCATGACTAGCAATGGTATGATGGCCAGCCAAAACGACATTTCTTTCTTCATCCAAATTCCCCCTTGATACCCCTTTGTTTTTTGACTATTCCTAATTGTCGTTAAATAGTCGCTATATGAGTATCATAAGGGGAGAAGCTGGAGACGTCAATCCGTTTTTGGTACCGTTTACAATCAGATTGATGCCTTTTTCAGCGTCTCCGCTAGTATTTTTGCCGCTTGATTCAGCGCTGAAACGTTAAACGTCATGTCCGGATGGTGCAAGCCGGGAGTCAAATCTGCACCGACCCCGATCATCGCCGCCTTCACTTCCGGATGCTTGATCGTGTAGAAATGAAAATCATCACTGCCCGATGTAATGACCGGCGGAGCCAATGCTTCTTTACCCGCGATGGAGCGAATCGCTTCCCTCGTGATGCTCTCAGCCTCTTCCGACACTTCCGCTCCTGGAGTATAGTCTGTCCATTCATACTCAATCGTGACTCCGTACAGCTTGGCAATAGCGTCGACTCCATCATTCAGACGGCGCTGTATTTCTTCCATCACCTCATTCTTCTGGGCACGCACATCGATGGCAAACTCCGCATTCCCCGGGATGATGTTGAGATTCTCCCCACCTGCAGCGAGCTTTGTCAGTTTCGCAGAATACGATTCAAATGGAGACAAATAGATCGTTTTCAAAAAGGAATGGATGCTCATCAACACATCGATGCTATTCTTTCCCTGATGGGGTCTCGCCCCATGGGCATCTATTCCTTTGATTTTCCCTTCCATGTAAATGCCTGCCCCGTGATGGACCGATGGCGAAAAGAAACCATGATCCAATTCTTCCTTCGGTCGCAGATGAACCCCGAATAAATAACGAGCATCCAGAAGCGCCCCTTTCTCGATCATGGTCAGCGATCCATTCCCCTTCTCCTCTGCAGGCTGAAAAATGAAACGGATCCGCTTATTTTTCGGAGGATCCTGCAGGCAATAAAGAAGGGCTCCGAGAACCATGGACATATTGGCATCATGACCACAGGAATGATTCGCCTTCATTACCCCGTCCACCTCTTGCCACAGGGCATCGATGTCCGCGCGAACAGCCGTCACTTCATCCCCTTCTCCTATCTCAGCAATCACCCCTGTCACATCAGAAAATCTCCTGTAGCCCACATTCAGTTCATCCAAAATTGCTGCAATCCTATTCGTCGTTTCAACTTCCTTCCAGCTCACTTCCGGATGAGCGTGGAAATGGGTGAACCATTCTAGTATCTGTTTTTCAACGTTCATACTTTTTCTCCTTTCAATCCATTTCACTTATGTATTCTGAGATGGGGAGGGGAAGTCCTGCTTTTGTTCAAAAAGCATGGGGCCGCACTATTCCTTACCACCTTTTAATTGTCGATCACTATTTCCCCTTCTCCTTGAGGTATTTCAAAACCATTAAGATATGATGCTAAAAGCTCTTCTGAAATGGGGAAGGAATTGGCATCAAAGCGCTGGTTACGTACTTTAAGTCGTTCACGCAAATCATGTTCTTGAACCTTCAAATAAACCAGTATCCATTTACCCCCGGAATCCTCAATCAGTTTTTTATATCGATTCCTTCTCCCCCGGTCCCAAAAACTAAAATCTATCACCACCTGCTGTTTATCGTGGATTAACTTTATTAATCGGTTGCGTAATGTTTCTTCTGCATCTTTTCTATATTCCTCAAACTTTTCCATTGGGAAATCAATTCCCCATCGACCATTCGTTGCCCATATTTCTTCATCGATTGAAAGGCGGACAAACCCAGATCGCTCCAATATTTGTGAAAAAGTCGTTTTACCGGAACCCGCCACCCCACACATCATGACCACTAATGGGGTTACATCATTTCGTTCACGGTAGATCAGGTCAAAATTAAACGTATCAAACATGTGTAAACCCCCATTTCAACAGGATCTGCCTAAACTAAATCCCTTATCAATGCTCTATTCGTCTTCACCAAACGCTCCGGAAGATCCTTTCGAATGCTCTTCAGCCCGAAATGAAATGTCTCCGGTTTATCTTCAAGCAGGCAATTATGAAACGTAACATCCTTATTCGTAAGGTTGCCCACTAGTTCCTCAACGAATTGAGACTGAGCCATCATATCGACCGCACCGAGATGAAATACTCCTTTAACGTGATGAAGAATGATGTATTTTAACTGTTTGGCCAATAACTCATCTGTGAGATGATTACACTCCAGGTTGCTGTATACATCAATGGCGCCTTCTTCAATCCCACTTTTAATCTGGTCCAGTCTAGGAGAGTTCTTCCCCCATATTTGCGGAATCCGTATTGTAACGGCCCGTTCCTGTAATAATTCTTGCAACAAGTTTTCACACTCTATTTTAAACTGCCCGTAGGGTGATGCAGCGTTAGGAGCGTCTTCTTCTGTATGATGCTTCGTGAAATCCCCATCGAACACATTGGCCGTAGAAAAGTAGTAGAGTGTGCTTTCTCTATATTGCATTTCCTTTGCGAGTTCCCTGTGAAATTCAAGCTGTTGATCAAAATCACCACGCAGACATGAAATGATGCTATCGGGTCTTAAGGTTTTGACCATATCTTTCATCTGATCTGTATCGCTGATTTCTAATTGAAATTGATTTTCGTGAGGAAGATCTACGGGTCTGGTTGTATAGGTCCCATATACGTCGAAGGAGTCTTTGCATTCTTCCACCAGTGCTTTTCCCACTAATCCGCTTGCTCCGAAGATAAGCAGTTTTTTCATCATAAATGCCTCCCATCTCGGAATTGTGTTCTCTCTTGTTTATTCTACTAAACAGCTGTGAAAACCCTTTAATGCACAATAAAAAAAATGAAAGGAGCAGGGATCGTCCCGCTCCTTTCATTTAATTTGACACTTTTAACTTTTCCCCGATCATCACCGTTAAACTAATCAACGTAACCAAGATGGTCGCACCCATATCAGACAGGATGGCAATCCATAGTGTGAGTAGTCCTGGGATGGTCAAGAGTAATGCAATCAATTTCAACCCCAATGCAAGGGAAATGTTGATCTTGATGATGGTATTGACCCTTTTCGCAATCTTGATGGCGGAAGGAAGTTTTCCGAGATGATCCTGCATCAGAACGATGTCCGCCGTTTCAATGGCGCTGTCGGTTCCTTTCCCCATGGCGATTCCCAGGTCGGCCGTTGCCAGTGCCGGGGCATCGTTGATTCCGTCGCCCACCATGGCCACTTTTCCTTTGCTTGTTAGTTCTTTTACTTTCGCGACTTTTTCGTCCGGCAGGAGACCTGCATAGTAATCGGTCAATCCCACTTGCTGTGCCACTTTTTCTGCAGTCTTGTCGTGGTCTCCTGTCAGCATCACAGCTTGTTTGATACCGGCAGAATATAGGTCCTGTATGATTTCTTTACTTTCTTCCCTGATTTCATCCGTGATGCCGAATAACCCAAGAACCTCTGTATCGCTTGAGACAATCACCAGCGTATACCCATTGGCTTTCATCGTTTGGATCTTTTGCTCGACTTCAGAAGGAACGGGGCATTCGAGACTTTTCTCGTTTCCGACTCTGTAACTTTTCCCTTCAATCATGGCAGCTACACCTTGACCGGAGATGGTGTTGATCTCTTCCGGTTCCGAGAATGCCTGGTTTGCTGAGTCGTCGCTTATCTTCTTCATAACCGCTTTGGCAATCGGATGTGAAGATGATTTTTCGATTGAACCGGCAATCCTAAAGAAGTTTTCTTGATCGTATACAGCCATTTCTTCTACATACGGATGACCTTTGGTGAGCGTACCCGTTTTATCAAATGCAACGGTGTCAATTTTACCGAGTTGCTCGAGGAATACGCCGCCTTTTACAAGGATCCCGTTTTTTGCATTGCGGGCAATCCCTGACACGATGGCTATCGGAGACGACAGGATCAATGCACACGGACAACCGACAATGAGTACCGCGAGCCCTTGATAAAACCATTCTCCCCAGTCCCCATTAAATAGAAGGGGCGGGACGAACATCACCAATGCGGACACGATCATGATGATCGGTGTATAATACCGGGCAAATCGATTGATGAATTGTTCTGTCGGGGTCTTGGTTTCCTGAGCCTCTTCGACTAAGTGCAGGATTTTCGCAAGGGACGAATCTTTGTATTCTTTCGAAATCCTTACCTTAAGGACCCCTTCGTTGTTGATGCTTCCGCCGAAGACTTTCTCATCCTTTTCCTTCTCAACCGGCATGGCTTCACCGGTGATGGCCGCTTCATTGACGGAACTCTTACCGGATTCGACGATTCCGTCTGACGGGATTTTCTGTCCTGATTTCACAAGGACGAGATCCCCTGCGTTCAATGAGCTGATCGGTACGACCCTTTCCTTGTCGCCTTCAATCAGAATCGCTTCTTTCGGGGCGACCTTCATTAATTCCTCCATGGACTTCCTTGCCTTCTCCATGCCCATTCCTTCAAGCAGTTCGTTGACGCCGAACAGAATCGCTACAAGCGTCCCTTCTTTCCATTCCCCAATGGAAAAGGCGCCTATCAGGGCAATCGTCATCAACGTATCGATGTTTAACTTGAATTTCAGCAGATTCTTTGCTCCCTTGATGAAGGTTGGATATCCGCTTGTCGCAGCAGCCGTCAAATACATAATGATCGGGACCAGATTATCCAACTGCGAATCGACATAGATCGCTGAGAAAAAGATGATGGCCGATATCCCAAGCAGGATCTTCATTGTGTTGCTGTTAGTATGCTCATGGGAATGGTCATGACCATGTTCATCCCCATGATCCTTCACGAGGGAGGCTCCATCAGCGGAGAGGATCTTCTCCACTTTTTGCATATCAACGCCTTTATTCAGGACTAATTTGCTGCTGTTATAAAGAATTCTCGAGCCTTCTCCATTTTCCAGTTTATTGATTTCCTCTTCCATGTCCCTCGCACAATTGCTGCACGAGAGCCCTTGAAGCTTATATTCGTCCATCTTGAACTCCCCCATTGTTTCCTAGTGGTGTCTCGCATGGTGCATCGTTTGCTGAAGCATGTTCATGACATGATCATCATCGGCAGAATAGTACAATGTCGTGCCTTCGCGTCTGTACTTGACCAATCGTAAATTTTTCAAGAAGCGCAATTGATGAGATACGGTCGTTTGAAGCAGCGACAGCTTTTCAGCGATATCATTAACAGAGTGTTCCTTTTGCGCCAATAAATGAAGAATCTTTACACGAGTCGGCTCGGACAATGCTTTAAACGTCTGAGTGACGATAAATAACGTTTCTTCATCAATCTCCACACAAGGTTCATCTATTTTTTCATCCTGTTTATGCCCATTCAGCTCTTCATGATTATTATTCTTTCGCATGTCGACACTCCTATTCTATTTCAATATATGACAATGTGTTCATGTATTCTTATTTATATGATAAAAAAAAGAACATGCCACTGTCAAACAGTAATCATTGTTATTTTCAAACAGTTAAGAAATCTGGATTTTTAAGAAAGCTTTTTTTTCATAGAAGGTGGTTTCTGATGGATATGGAAGGAAATTTGTCCTCCATACCCTCATAAAGTTGATTGA
>NZ_BCVQ01000006.1 GCF_001591825.1 Rossellomorea vietnamensis NBRC 101237 | reverse complement strand
CTAAATAGGCCAGGAAGGCAAAGAGCGCCTTCCCAGCCTATTCATCTTATGCTTGTCGCCTCTGAACGAGCCGCCTGCGCTTTAGATATAAAAAGGGACCGACAGCGTTCGTCGGTCCCGGAGACAACATGTTACAAGTTAAAAATGGTTAGGTAAAGCATAACACACTATTGAGGGATTGCCTAAATAAATTTGAAAAGAATTTGTGCGTGAGTGATTTTGTGAATAGAATGTGTACTTTCCTATGAAAATAAGAAAAACTAAATGAGGTTATGATATGTCAATCAAACAGTTTAAGGATTATAAGCTCAGTGGAGAGATTGTCAGGGCGCTTTCCGGTTTAGGATATGAAGCTCCTACAGACGTACAATCCAGGGTACTCCCACTTGCTTTAGAGAAAAAAGATCTTGTTGTCCGTTCTCAGACGGGGAGCGGAAAGACGGCTTCTTTCGGGATTCCCCTATGCGAGATGGTGGAGTGGGAAGAAAATAAACCCCAGGCCCTGATTTTGACCCCGACACGGGAGCTTGCGGTCCAAGTCAAAGAAGACATCACGAATATTGGGAGATATAAGCGGATCAAAGCGGCAGCCGTATACGGGAAATCCCCCTTTCATCGCCAAAAGCTTGAGTTGAAGCAGAAGAATCATATCGTCGTCGGTACACCGGGTCGTGTGCTCGATCATATTGAAAAAGGGACCTTTCCACTGGATAGACTGGCGTACCTTGTCATTGATGAAGCCGATGAAATGCTGAATATGGGCTTTATCGATCAAGTAGAAGCGATCATTCAGCAACTTCCGGCTGATCGTGTGACCCTGACATTCTCTGCGACCTTACCAGAGGATGTTGAAGCACTCTGTCATAAATATATGAAGCAACCGGTTCATATTGAAATCAAGGCAACGGGGATCACGACGGATAAAATCGAGCATTCGGTTCTGGAAGTGAGGGAAGAGGATAAAATGTCCCTTCTGAAAAATGTGACCACTGTAGAAAATCCGGACAGCTGCATCATCTTTTGCCGGACGAAGGAAAATGTGGACACATTATGTGAAGAGCTGGACCGGTCGGGCTACCCTGTGGATAAAATTCATGGCGGCATGATCCAGGAAGCCAGATTTGAAGTCATGGACGATTTTAAGAGGGGAGATTTCCGGTACCTGGTGGCAACGGACGTGGCGGCGCGGGGGATCGATATTGAAAACATCACCCACGTGATTAATTATGATATGCCCATGGAAAAGGAAAGCTATGTCCACCGTACCGGGAGAACGGGGAGAGCAGGACATACAGGTAAAGCAATTACGTTCTGCACACCTTATGAAGAGAAATTCCTTGATGAAATTGAGGGATATATCGGATTTAAGATCCCTAAGCATACAGCGCCTATGCGGGAAGCTGTGGAAATGGCGAAACAAGATTTTGAACGGAAACTGGATGAGGAACCCGATTTTAAAATGGACAAAAGTCAGCAGCTGAATAGAGACATCATGAAGCTCTATTTCAATGGCGGGAAGAAAAAGAAAATCAGGGCAGTCGATTTTGTCGGAACGATTGCGAAGATCGATGGTGTGACGGCTGAAGACATCGGAATCATCACGATCCAGGAAAACCTGTCGTATGTGGAGATCCTCAACGGGAAAGGGCCGTTGGTTTTGCAAGCCATGAAGAAAACGACGGTTAAAGGGAAGATGCTCAAGGTACATGAAGCAAGGAAATAAATGTAGTGGCCTTCTCCTGTGAGGAGGTCTTTTTTACATCCTGCAACATGGTGCACGATATGTCGGGTCAATTGCTATCATTCTTGCTATTCTTATGAAGAAGGAGGTCATGGAAATGGATACATTAAAGACGATGAATGACGCTTTACACTATATTGAAGAAAACCTGACGGAAGAAATCGATTATGAAAAAGTGGCCAGGCGCGCCTATTGCTCGGAATATCACTTTAAACGGATGTTTTCTTTCCTTGCCGGGGTTTCATTATCAGAATATATCCGCCGACGTCGTTTGACCATGGCAGCACTTGAACTGCAAAACGGGGATGTAAAGGTGATTGATATAGCTTTAAAATATGGCTACGCATCACCCGATTCCTTTACGAGAGTTTTTCAAAAAATGCATGGGATCACTCCGTCACAAGCAAAGGGCCATTCAATCAAATCATTTCCGCCGATGACCTTCCAGTTATCCATCAAAGGAGGCAATGAAATGAATTATCGAATCGTAGAGAAAGAACCGTTTTCCATTGTAGGTATCATGAAGCGGGTCCCCATCGTGTTTAATGGGGTGAACCCTGACATTGCAGACATGTGGCAGAGCCTGGATGAGAAAATGATCAAGGGGTTAAAAAGCCTATCAAATGTTGAACCACAAGGATTGATTAGTGCATCCGTCAACTTTTCCGAGGGCAGGATGGAAGAAAAGGGTGAGCTTGATCATTATATTGGGGCAGCGACAACAGAGGAGGGTCCCGACGGCTTATCGAAACTTGCTGTCCCTCGTCTAACTTGGGCAGTATTTGAAGCGGTCGGCCCATTTCCGGATACGCTGCAGCAGGTATGGGGGAGAATCTATTCTGAATGGTTCCCGACTTCTAGCTACGAGCAAGCAAAGGGACCGGAGATATTGTGGAATGAAAGTAAAGATGTTACGTCTGATGCATTTAGAAGTGAAATATGGATACCGGTTAGGAAAAAGTGAGGAAGAGGCAACGAATTCGTTTGGATTCGCTGCTTTTTTAATGGACGGGATCCGAAAGACTTCCTGCTGATCTCATGTGTTCCAAACCAACGTTATAGAAAAATAATATTGTAATTGTTTTCAAGCTGTTGTATTATTCAGATAAAGGAAATCCGAAACGTTTTGGGAGATGTGCAAGTGACTACGATTAAAGATATTGCAAGAGTAGCCGGGGTGTCCGTTACGACGGTTTCAAGGGCGTTGAATGGGTACTCGGATGTTAATGAAGATACGAGGAAGAAGATTGCCCAAGTGGCAAAAGAGTTGAATTACAGCCCGAATTCCATTGCCCGTAGTCTGGTAATGAAGAAATCGAAAACGATTGGATTACTCGTTTCCGGGTTCACGAAAGAAAGTGTGAAGGATAATTTTATCGTGGAAGTTCTTGCGGGCATTAATGATTTTGTGTCAGGATCTGATTACGATCTTGTGTTATTTAATACAAATTCATCCAAGCAGCGAGAAAAGACCTACACACAGCTTTGCAGGGAACGAAGAGTGGATGGAGTGATCATCCAGGGGATCAGAACCGATGATCCTTATTTACATGAAGTGGTGGAAAGTGATATTCCCTGTGTATTGATTGATATCCCCCTTGAGTCTCCGAATGTAAGTCATGTGACAACAAATAATGTCTTGGGGGCTGAAAAAGCGGTCCGGCATTTAATCGACCATGGCCACAGGAATATCGGGATGATCAATGGGCACGAGTTTGCGTTTGTCAGTCAGCAGAGATTGGAAGGTTATCATGCCGCCTTGCATCAAGCACACATTGAAAGTAAACCGGACTACATCGTAAACGGTGCTTTTACAGAAGAAAGTGGAAGGGCAGCTGCCCATGGATTGCTTTCCTCAAACCCGGAAATCACAGCCATTTTTTGCTCCAGTGATTTAATGGCCATCGGGGCAATAAGTGCTGCGAAAGCGTTGGGTATTAAAATCCCGGAAGATCTTTCGATTGTTGGATATGATGATATCCTCCTTGCTTCATATGTGAGCCCTAAGCTTACGACCATCCAACAAAATAAGTTTCAATTGGGTTATGAAGCTGCTAAATTATTATGGGATTTGTTAACGAATCAGTCGGAAACCCATCGAGTGGTGTTGGAAACGAAGTTGATCGAGAGGGAAAGTACGAATTTCATTATTGAATAAAAGTTGGTGTGTCATTTCACGGACCAGCTATTATTCAGGAGGAAATCCGAAACGTTTTGGATAAAATGGCTATATTTTTTTAACCTGTTCCCAAAACGTTTCGGATGAGGTGAAAACACTTTTTAAAAGGAGGAGGAATCAATATGAATTACAGAGTGATTAAAGAAAACAACTTATTTCTTCTTACAGATGAACAGGGAGATATCACTTCAGAGCATAGTTACGGGCTGGGCTTATACAAGAATGATACCAGGTATTTAAGCAAGTTAAATGTGAAAATCAATCATCAAAAACCGATTCTACTACATTCGGATGGATCCGAAAACTATATGTCTACGATTCTATCGACAAATCCCCACCAGGAAGAGGAGGGCAACCTCATTCTTTGGCGAGAATCCGTTGAGATCGAACGTAAGCGCTTTATTTATGATGATGTGTTATATGAAACGATCAAAACTAAAAACTATTACCCAAAGCCGGTCTCGTTTGAGTTGAGTATAGAAGTCGATGTGGACTTTAACGATATGTTTATCGTACGCGGCTTCCAAACGGGAAAGGTAGGAAAAAGAACGGGACAGAAAGTGGAAGATCAATCCCTCATCTTTCAATATGAAGGAGCAGACGGTATCAATCGCGCGACCAACATCCACTGGGATGCAGAGGCGAAAAATGTGAATGAAACTGGAGAGGTCACATTTCAGGTGGAGCTTCAGCATGAGGAAGAGCGATCTATTACATTGATGATCGTGCCCCTGGAAAATGGAGAAACGAGAGATGACTTATTACCGGTCGAAGAGGCCCTGCAAAGATTAAGAGTTTCATATAAAGAATGGTCCGCTGGGTTAACAAAGGTAGAAACCGATTACGATCCGCTTCAGCGTCTGGTGGATAGAGGGTTATCCGATCTTAGAGTGTTATTGAACGATACTGGATACGGAAAGTTTCCTGTAGCGGGTCTGCCTTGGTTCGGAGTTCCATTTGGTCGGGATAGTCTTATTGCGGCACTGCAAATGATTGCTTTTCAGCCACAGGTCGCAAAAGGCACCCTGTTTACGATGGCGAGCGAGCAAGGAACGAAGGTGGACCCCTGGAGAGACGAACAACCAGGGAAGATCATGCATGAAATTCGCTACGGAGAGCTTGCGAATACGAATCAGATTCCGTTCACGCCGTATTACGGGACGATTGATGCCACACCGTTATTCCTTGTCCTTCTAACGGAGTATGTGAAATGGACAGGGGATTTCGGCACATTCAAACGTCTTTCTGACAACGTGAAGAACGCTTTGAAGTGGATTGATCAATATGGAGATCGAGATGGAGACCTTTTCCTTGAGTATCACCAGGAATCTTCCAAAGGAATTGCCAATCAGGGCTGGAAGGATTCAGGGGATTCCATCGTTCACCGAAACGGGGACTACGCGGATACGCCGATCGCGTTGGTAGAGGTCCAAGGCTATGTGTACCAGGCAAAACGGGGTCTGGCTGCCATTTATGAAGCACTTGAGGACCATGAGACAGCTTCCAGATTAAAGGCAGAAGCGAAAAACCTTCAAGAGCGATTTGAACAGGAGTTTTGGATGGATGACCTTGAATTCTACGCCATTGCTCTTGATCGAAAGAAAGAAAAGGTAGGTACGATTACATCGAATCCAGGTCATGTGTTGTTTTCCGGGATAATGACAGGTGATCGCGCTGAAAAAGTCAGTCAAACATTAACAGGTGACAGCATGTTCTCCGGTTACGGAATCCGTACGATGGGGAAAGGGGAAGCTGGCTATAACCCGATGAGCTACCATGATGGAAGTGTCTGGCCTCATGATAATAGTATGACTTTGCTCGGATTAAGCAAGCTGGGATTAACGGCTGAAGCCAAGAAGGTCATGAGTGGGCTGATTGAGGCGTCCCATCATTTCGAATACGACCGACTTCCCGAATTATTCTGTGGATACGAGTCAACAATCGGAAAGGCAGTAAAGTATCCTGTCGCATGTTCTCCGCAAGCATGGGCAGCGGGGACACCTCTTGTGTTTGTTCAATCTTTATTGGGGCTTTTCCCGAACAGTCTTCAAAAAGAGATTCACTTATATCCGATTCTACTCAATGGGATGAATACCTTAACGGTTCATAATATAGCGATTGGTGATGGAGTGCTTTCTCTCTCCGTGGTGCGAAATGGGGACAAAGTAGAGACCACGATTATGGAAAACTCAACCGGCTATGACATTGTTAAAGAAAAACAAACAGTTTAGGTACACCTGGGAATAAGCTTCCTATTTTTCATAAATCAATAAAGGGGTTGGAAGAAATGGTGAAAATGAAGTGGATGGCGAGTTTAGGAATGACGACGATGTTAGTGGGATCAGTGCTTGCAGGCTGCAGCGGTTCGGATGAGAAAGCAAGTTCAAACGGCGGGGAAAATGGTGAAAAGGTCGAAATCACCCTCGCAGGCTGGGGAGGGAATCCTTCAGAGCAAAAGCTCCTGAAGCAGACCCTTGCTGACTTTGAAGAGAAGCATCCAAATATCGATGTGAAGCACGAAGTCATTTCTGAGCAGTACATGGATGTCTTGAAAACAAGACTAATCGGTGGAGAAGGGCCGGATGTCTTCTATCTTGATGCCCTGGAAGCACCTGCCCTGATTGATACCGGGGTCGTGGAACCACTGGATGATTATGTGACGGAAGACTTTGATGTGAAAGATTTCGAAAAGCCGATGCTTGAAGCATTTCAAGTCGATGGAAAAACGTATGGATTTCCGAAAGATTACTCGACTTTAGCACTCTTTTATAATAAGAAGATGTTTGAAGAGGCGGGCGTGGAAGTTCCGAAAACATGGGAAGAACTCCGTGAAGTTTCAAAGACACTGACGAAAGAGGGCGTCTATGGATTTGGTGTCGCACCTGAACTTGCCCGTCTTTACCACATCGCACAGGCAACGGGTGGGGAAGTCGTGAAGGATGATCAAGCGAACTTTGCTTCTGATAAAGTGGTGAATGCCCTTCAGCCAATCATCGACCAGCATAACAAAGACAAAACCTCTGCACAGGCCTCAGAAGTCGGAGCGAACTGGGGTGGAGAAATGTTCGGACAACAAAAAGCGGCCATGGTCATCGAAGGAAACTGGGCGATTCCATTTTTAGCCGATACATTCCCGGATGTAGAATATGGCACGGCTGAATTACCGACCATTGATGGAAAAAAAGGAACAATGGCTTACACGGTGGGATATGTGATGAATGCCGCATCTGAAAAGAAGGAAGCTTCATGGGAATTGATTTCGTATCTGACAGGCAAAGAAGGAATGGAAACTTGGACGTCCAAAGGTTTTGCCCTTCCGACACGTAAGTCAGTTGCTGAAAAATTGGGGTATGACAAAGATGAATTACGGGGTGCCCTCGTAGCAGGAGCACCATATGCAACAGTTTGGGCAGAAGGAAAGAATCTGCCGATCATCATGAATAACTTTAACAACCAGTTCATCGCAGCCTTCCTCGGAGACCGTCCATTAGATGAAGCTCTGAAAGAAGCACAGGAACAGGCAAATAGCGAAATTCAATAATCTTTCTAAAGGTACCTGGCACTCAAGATTGTGTCAGGTACAACTTTACCATTGACTGTATTCTTTCTTTTTAGGTCTTGGCACTTAGACCTTGGCGGAAAGAATACAGGTAATCGGTGTAGTCTAACGAGACAGAGAGAAAGTAGGGATAAGAATGAACAAACCATCTTCCAAAAAGAGATTAAAAGATGCAGGTCAAGGATACTTATTTATGTCACCGACACTGCTGGTATTAGCCGTGTTTATCATTGGACCGATTCTATACGCCATTTTTTTATCCTTTCATAAAGTTCAACTCCTTGGTGATATGAGTTTCGATTTTGTGGCTTTCGACAATTTCACCCGGATCATGGAAGACAATCGGGCCATCATTGCATTGAAAAACACAGCCAAATATGTGCTGATCGTAGTTCCGACCCAAACCTTCCTCGCACTGGTATTAGCTGCCACGTTAAATGCAGGTTTAAAGGGTGAGAAGCTGTTCCGGATTGTCTACTTCTTGCCGACGTTAACGTCTTCAGCCGTATTGACCCTGATCTTTATGTGGATGTACAACAAAGAAGGGTTAATCAATAACGTGTTAGATAAAGTCGGTTTGCCCACCTACAATTTTCTTGGGGATCCCGATATAGCCTTGAATGCCATCATGCTGATGAATATTTGGGCGACGGCTCCGTTTTTCATGGTCATTTATCTTGCTGCCCTTCAAGATATTCCCGACTCGTTATACGAAGCCGCTGAACTGGACGGAGCGAATGCCATTCAGAAGTTCTTCTATGTGACGGTTCCGTTTCTCAGACCGGTTACATCTTTCGTCGTGATCATGGGAGTCATCGGCACATTCCAGTTATTTGATCAATCGTATATCTTCTCAGGCGGATCCGGGGGACCCAATAACTCGACGTTAACGGTCGTGCTCTTAATCTATCAATATGCGTTTAAATCATTGGGATCCATGGGATATGCAGCGGCCCTTGCCTTTGCCCTGGCTCTCATCATCCTGGTGGCCACCTTGATACAACGGAAATTCTCTAAAGAAGAATCACTCTATTAATGGGGGGACTAATGCATGAATTCAAAGAAAAAGACGTTCAGTAAACGTCTCCTGTATATTGTCTTGATTGGCTATGCCATCACGACCCTGATCCCATTCCTATGGGCGCTGTCTTCTTCTTTTAAAACGCTGGAAGAAATCATTAGCGGGACAATGAACTTCATACCAAAGAATTTCACTTTAGATAATTATAAACAAATCTTCATCAAACAAGAGTTGTTTCCAAGATGGCTGTTCAACAGTCTGTTCATTGCTGTAGTCGGTACCGGGTTAAATATCATTTTTAATTCTATGTCGGGTTATGCCTTGGCAAGGTTGAGCTTTCCAGGGAAAAAGGCGCTGTTCATCATGATCCTGGCTGTCCTGATGATCCCTGCACAGGTAACCATGATCCCGAATTACTTAATTTTAAAGGAAATCGGATGGCTTAATTCGTATCAAGGGATGATCGTACCGGCCATGATCAATGCGACCTTCATCTTCATGATGAGACAATTCTTCATCAATTTCCCGAAGGAATTGGAAGAGGCTGCCCAAATCGATGGTCTCAGCCGTTTCGGTATCTTCTTTAAAGTGGTATTGCCACTGGCGAAACCGGCCCTGGCTGCTCAGGCAATCTTTGTATTTATGGGCTTTTGGAACAACTTCATGACTCCATTGATCGTCATGACGGATACAGAAATGTATACCTTGCCGTTAGGGTTGAACACCTTCAAAGGACAGTATGTCAGCTATTGGAATTACATTATGGCAGCATCGATGGTGTTTACACTTCCTGTTCTGTTGTTGTATGCATTCTTTAATCGGTACTTTATTAAGGGGATTTCGTTTACTGGGGGGAAATAGCAGTTGGGGGAGCTTCCAAAGCGGAAGCTCTCTTTTTTGAGTTAATTGTGGTACACGTACGTTGGACATGTCCGAATTTAATATGATCAAAAAAAAGCGAACCCCATTAGGATTCGCTTCTCTTATATCATGCTCCTGCCCAAACATCCTTCGCGTATCGACCATCCTCTTCCAATGATCTGAGCCACTTATCGGCTTCTTCTTTCGATGTTTGATAGAAACGCATATAGCTTTCTACTAATGTCTTTTCAACATCTGGAGCCATTTTGCTTCCGTCACCACAGATGTATAGTCGTCCGCCTTCTTTCAATAATGGCAGGATTTCCTCTGCATTTTCTGCGAGTCGGTGCTGGACGTATGCTTTTTCTTGACCCGGGCATCTTGAGAATGCCGTATGAAGGGTGACGATCCCTTCTTGTTCCGCTCTCTCCAATTCTCTCTGATACAGGTAATCGTGCTCCGGATTGCGGCAACCGAAGTAGAGATGGGCCACACCAAGTGATTTTCCTTGCTCCTTAAGAACGCTGCGTGCCTGGATGAATCCTCTGAATGGAGCGATTCCCGTTCCCGGTCCAATCATGACAATCGGGGTTTCCGTATCCTCAGGCAGCTGGAAGTTCGATTGCGGTGTAGAGATAAAGCAGGCGATTTTATCTCCCCGGGATCGCTCTGCCAGATAGTTGGATGCGATTCCTTTGTATTCGCCATGTCCGCTCCAGGCATCTCCCCGAACGACGCTGACGGTGATGGTTGCTTCTCCGTTTTTGTATAAAGGTGAGCTTGAAATCGAATAATAGCGTGCCTTTAAGGATGGAAGAAGGGCAAGGAATGTTTCAAACGGTATTTCACATGCCATGTATTTCTCCACCAGGTCCAGCATCGTTAAACGTTTCCTTAATACGGCCTCTTTATACGTCTCATCCTTCAGTAGTTCCTCGAGCTCAACGACGTGAGGAGGGCAGACGGTATGAGCGGCCAGGATCCTGATTTGAGAACGGGTAGCGGGTTCTTGGAACTCTACATAATTGGCCAGTAATTCATAAAGTTTTACAGGCTTTTCTGTAGGAAGGTGAGCCGCTTTACCGGAATCGCCCGTCAATGTAACGAAGTCCTGCCCGTTCAAGTTGAATCGACTGAGCACTCGCTCGACAAGAGACGACGGGTTTTGCGGAAGAACCCCAATATGGTCGCCTTCCTGATAGGTAACACCTTCTGGCAACGTGAGGGAGATATGTCTCGTGCTCCTGCCGCTTTCTGCGTGGTGTAACTCCTTATTCTCATTCACTACCGCTGTAAAGGCATGGTGAGTGCGTGCCAACGGTGTGTCGCTCACGTCACTGACATAATTCATTGTAATGGAGCTATTTGATCCATCGTTCTGATGCAGTTCGATGTTCAATTCGTCAGCCAGGTTCGGCCAAAGGGAGTCTGCCCATTTTTCATAATCCCCTTCAAAGTCATCGCTTGCATCACCGTGCCCGATTTCTGCGATGCGGTGTCCGCCTTTTTCAAACAGCTGTTCATCTATGAAGTTAGGGATCCTCTGATACGTAGTTGCCCAGTTATGGTCACCACATCCGAACACTGCGTAATGAACCCCTTCAAAGTCATCAGGCCCACTTTCTTTCAGCATGGAAATGAATTGACCTGCGTTGTCAGGCGGGTTTCCGTTGTAGGAAGCAGAAACCATGATGACCGCTCCTTCTGTTGGGAGTCCATCACTGTATTCATCCAATGAAGCGATCTCTGTCCGGAATCCTTGTTGGCGGCCGGTTTCCCCCAGGTCCCGGGCAATTCCTTCCGCCGTTCCCATGTTTGAACCATAAAGGACGAGCAAAGGCGTACCGTGGGATGATTCTACCGGGACAGATGCAGCCGCTTTTTCCGGTTTAGCTTCTTCGGAGGAAGCGATGGAGAATGCCATGGCAGGTTTACGGGGGGAAACCCGCATCGTCAATCCATCAGGCTTGAGAGTCAGCGTCTCTTTGACATCCAGTTGATAGTCTTGATGATCGATCAGGTCAAAATGTTGCAGGACCATTCCGAGCACCAGTGTTGCTTCATGAAGGGCGAACTGCTGTCCGATGCAGGCACGCTGACCATTACCGAACGGTTTGTATGCGTGATAGGGAATGGAAGACGGGTCCTCGAATCGTTCAGGAATGAAGGCTTCCACGTCATCTCCCCATACGGATGAATCCCGATGTAATTCAGGGATGACGAGTGTGAACACATCATCTTTTTTGACATCATATTGGCCGCCAAGTGTTGTGTCTTCTTTGGCATATACAGAAAATGCAGGGGCGGTCGGCCACAGTCTCAGCGTTTCATTCAAGACCATGCGGACATACTTCATCTGTTTCACTTGCTTATAGTCAGGAATGGAATCTCCCACCACACGATCGACTTCCTCCTGAGCCTTTTTCAATTTTTCCCGGTTGTTCATCAGGTAGTAAAGGGCGAAGGAGAGGAGTCCACTTGTGGTTTCATGACCTGCAATCAAGAAGGTAATGATTTGAAAGCGGATGTTCTCGTCACTGAGCGCCTCGCCTGTTTCGGGATCTGTTCCTTTCAACATATAGGAGAGGAGATCTTCTTCCCCTTGATCTCCGGTTGACTTGCGGTCGGCAATCAAGTCGTCGACAAGGGAGAACATGTACTCGATATCTTCCCTGAACTGTTTCTTCGATTTAATCATCAGTTTATCTTGAAGACCGAGGCGCTGTGATTGGTTCATCGCTTCATCCAGAGCCCGGACCATACTATCGACAAAGGGATGGGAGGTTTCCCGGTAGAAGCTGTTAAAACGGTAATTGAAACCACAGAGGCCGATGGTATCCAGGGTCAGACGGGTCATATCCTCAGGGACATCGATTTCATCTGCAGGGTTAAGACGTGCCCATTTTTGGATGAGCTGGGTGGCGAGATCCACCATCTTTGAGTGGTATCCTTTCATGGCCTGCTGGCTGAAACTTGGCAGCAGAATATTATGCGCCTTCTTCCAATTCATCTCTGTCGTTTCACTGGTGAAAAGTCCGTCTCCACCGAAAGCTCTCACTTTTTGCAGGGCCGGTCCGACTTTTTTATCAAAACGGGTTTCATCGCATATTTCCTTTGAAAGGGACGCACTGGAAACAAAGGTGCTCATTCTGCCGGGAAACTGGAACTGATAGATGGGTCCCAGTTCCCTGGAAAGCTTCATAAATGATTGAAGGGGTTTTTCTTTATCGATTACGGGCAAATTCCCGAGTGGTCCATACGTTTTCGGTTGTGGGTATTGAGATTGTTGTGTCATGGTTCCTTCACCTCGTATTAAAGTTTGGTTATTGCGGAATGAACGTTCATTCCGCTTGAGATATGAGAAACGAATCGCTTCTCACATATGTAATCGTACAGCGTCCCACATGCTATCCTCTACATCAGTAAGCATGGAGGTATCAGGCTCCAATTCCCCGATCCGGACAAGTCGCTGAAGTTCGAGAAAGGCACCATAAAGGATGGCGATCAAAGCCGTGGAAGGCAGATTCTTGATGACCTTCTTCTCTTTTCCAGAATCGAAGAAGCATTTAAATAGATTCAACAGTTCTTCGAAGCATGTGTGACTTTCCTCATTGAGGAAGTGGGCGCTGCTGTGTGTCCTGATGAAGTAGAGCGCCTGGCTCTGTTCTTTTGTAAATTGAATCATCGATTGGAAAATATGATGAAATTGATTCCGTATCGACTTATCATACGGGAAATCATTTTCCACTGTTTCAGTAAAAATTTTCACATATTCTTGAAAGATCGTATTCCCAAGGACTTCTTTATTTTCAAAATAGCGATAGATCGTTCCTGCTCCCACGCCTGCAGACGAGGCAATCATGGGAATCGTCGTGGCGTCATAACCCCGTTCTGCAAATAGAGCCAGTGAGCTCGCTACAATACTGTCCCGCTTATTTAATGCCATTGACATACCAACTCAGCCTTTCATAACGGTAATGCGGAATGAATGTTCATTCCAGTATAGTGTATACCCATGTGAAAGTGTTCTCAATCACACGAAATACCCATTATTTGTGAAGGTTTTGTTAAGACGGGGTATGGCCCTTTTTTTCTTTTCTATTATAAATGCCGGTCCAACTCTATCATTTTTTCATAGAATAACCTTGTAAGAGAGCTCACTTACTAGAGTTATAAAGAGAAAGGGGGGATTTTAGATGTCTTTAGGACTTGTCACCTTTCTGATTGCCGTATTATTGCTGGTCGCTTGGCTATTAGTATCGATCTTGGCTCCAAACAGCAACCTGGTATCTGTGTTGAAAAACGCAGTTTGCAGTACTTTGGGATGCTAATATAATTTCTTTTATGAGGGACGGACCTCCAAATGCCTTTCATTCGAAGATGAAACAGGCCCTGTGGAGGTCCGTCCCTCTCTATGTTTACTATTTCACATAAGGGGAAAATACTATCCATGAGATATTTCGAGGAGGTATTACTTTATGAGAAGGCTAGAAGATAAGGTTGCGGTGATAACAGGAGCTGCCACAGGGATCGGGGCAGCGACCGCCAAAGTGTTCGCCCGTGAAGGTGCGACGGTGGTTTGTGCAGATGTTAATGAAGAGGAAATGAATAAAACAGTCGATGGGATCAGAAGCGATGGTGGAAAGGCAGAAGCATTCCACCTCGATGTTTCCAGTGAGGAAAGTATCACGTCGTTTGCTGAAAAGATAAAGGGGAAATTTGGTGTGATCGATGTCCTCTTTAACAACGCCGGGGTAGATGAACAGGGTGGTAAGGTGCATGAATATCCTGTCGAACTATTTGATCGGATCATCGCAGTGGATTTGCGAGGGACTTTTTTATGCAGCAAGTATCTAATCCCGCTTATGCTCGAAAATGGCGGATCCATTATCAATACGGCGTCCATGTCCGGCCATGCGGCAGATCTGGATCGGTCTGGCTACAATGCGGCAAAGGGTGGAATCATCAACTTTACGAAGGCCATGGCCATTGATTATGCGCGACATGGCATCCGAGTGAATTCCCTCTCACCTGGAACAATCGAGACCCCACTGATTGACGATCTCGTCGGGAGCAAACAGGAAAAGATGGGTGAGGAATTCAGGGAGGCCAATAAGTGGATCACACCGATGGGCCGTTTGGGAAGACCGGAAGAAATGGCGACGGTGGCCCTGTTCCTCGCATCGGACGACAGCTCCTACGTGACAGGTGAAGACATCACAGCAGACGGAGGCATCATGGCTTACACTTGGCCGGGTAAAATGCTGATCGAAGAAGATGAGTGGAAAAAGGGTACAGAATAATATGAGGGACGGACCTCCAATTTTACGGCAGCCTTTGCATCAAAGGTTGTATGTGGGATGGGGGTCTTTTTTCGTTGAAATAGATAAATAGAAGAAAATTTATAAAATTCAGAGGATAATAGTTGTTAAATAGAGGTCTAACTATTAGGATAGTCTTACAAATATATGAGTTGGAAGCAAAGATCATTCACTGGTGAAATGGGCGCTGTTTGTGAATAGGAGCGAGTGGCGCAACCGGCCAGCACATTGCCAAGCGGAGAGCCTTCATAAAACGATTACTATCTCTTTGGTACATATTTGTTTTGTCTCTACTAATTTTTTTGAGAAAGAGGAAGTGTTGCGAAGTGCTGAAAACCAAATCAAGAAATAGTACTCAAGTATTTAAGGAGTCTGCTATACTTGCAGCCATTGAAGAATCGCTTGCTATGATAGAATTCGATGGGAACGGAAATGTGCTCTGGGTGAACGGGAATTTTGCAAGGACGATGGAATATGATATAGAAGAAATGATTGGGATGCACCATCAGACATTTTGTACAACGGAGTTTGCCGGCAGTCTGGATTATAAGAAGTTGTGGCGGGATTTAAGGAATGGGAAAAGCTTTCAGGAGAAAATTCAGCGGGTCACGAAGACCGGAAAACTTCTTTGGTTGGAGGCTACATATACACCGGTATATAGTGAAGAAGGAAAACTTGAAGGTGTTGTAAAGATCGCGACGGATATTACGGAACGGGAAACAACGATTGGAAAGGTCGCTTCTGAATTACAGAAGATGTCTGAAGAGCTAAGTGAAAAAGCTGAGCAGGGGATCACAAGAAGTGAAGAAGCGGCTATTGCAACCGGGAAACTGGTCGAGGACTCAAATGAAAATATGAAAACCTTGGAGTCTCTTACTCTGGAGGCACATTCGATCGGGAATATTGTCAAGACGATCAGGGAGATTGCGACTCAAACCAATCTTCTTGCACTGAATGCCGCCATTGAAGCGGCACGTGCCGGAGAACATGGAAGAGGATTCAATGTGGTAGCAGGTGAAGTGAGAAAGCTTGCCACAAGGGTCCAGGATTCCATTCAGGAAGTGAACGCCCATGTGGAAGGAATCACAGGCGAAATCAAAAAAATCAATGAAGGAACACTCCGGTCACAATCAGGCATTTCAAACAACCAGGGCCTCAACGAACACGCCGTCCTGGCCTTTAAAGAAATCGGCCGTGCAGCCCGACGCCTCGACCTGCAGGCGCGGGACTTCAAAGATATCCTGTAAGCTAGAGGGACGGACCTCAAACTTTACCTCATTCCGTTTATGAATCAACCGGGAAAGGGGAAGGATTGGGGGTTCTTTTCTTTAGTGGGGTAATGCGGTGAGGGACGGACCTCAAAAGATCCTGGGCGGGACCAGTGATCAACGAATTTGGAGGTCCGTCCCTCAAACCATATCTTCCCATCCATCACAGGGTGTGGTAGAATGGGGGTAACTTATGAGAAATGGAGGTTTTCCTTTTGATTTTGATCAGACTACGCATCCGCAATTTGAACGCTTAATTGAATAAGTTCAAAGGCTCTGCCTGTGTGCAGGGTAAATGGGATTGGTCTGACTATTTTTAAAGGAATTCTTCATTTAACGTGAAATGAAGGTGAAGGGAGTGCGCATGGCACTCTCTTAAAAATAGAATTGAATACGTACCGAGAGGCGTTAGTGTGTGTTTTATTAATGAAAACATGCAGGGGGAAAATGCGGTCTTCTTCTTGCGCCATTGGTATATTCAAATCCATTTACAAAAAGCACAGGCGGAGGCCTGTGCTTTTTTCTGCACCATATGACCAAAAAAAACAAATAGGAAGTGACTATGTAATGGAAGAAAGATTAAAAGCAATCGCCATAGGGGTTAATACGAAGGATAAAAACAATGACTTTGAGTATTCGATGTTAGAGTTGAAAGGATTGGCCGATGCTAGGCAAATCGATGTCGTGGGGGAACTGACTCAGAACCTGCCCCGGCCGAATCACGTGCATTATATCGGAAAAGGGAAGATTGACGAACTGCTGCCGCTCATAGAAGAGTGGGAAGCGGATGTTCTGATTACAAACGATGAACTTGCTCCTTCTCAGATCCGGGTCCTCGAAGAAAAGCTTGATGTCCGGGTGATGGACAGAACGATGCTGATTCTCGATATCTTTGCAGAACGGGCAAAAACCCGTGAAGCACAGCTGCAAGTCGAGGTGGCACAACTGCAATACATGCTTCCCCGTCTGGTTGGACGCAGGGAATCACTGGGCCGTCAAGGTGGCGGGTCGGGACTTGCGAACCGTGGAGCCGGTGAAACGAAGCTGGAGCTTGACCGCCGCCGGATCGAAGAAAAAATAACGGCCTTGAATAAAGAACTGGATTCACTGGTCGACCTGAGAACCACACAGCGGAAACAGCGTAAAAAGAGTGAAATCCCTGTCGTTTCCCTGGTCGGGTACACGAATGCGGGTAAATCGACGACCATGAATGCATTTGTCGAAACCTTCCATCCGAATGAGAACAAGCAGGTATTCGAGAAGGATATGTTATTTGCGACCCTGGAAACATCGGTCAGAAACATCACCTTACCGGACAAAAAGGAATTTCTTCTGACCGATACGGTCGGGTTCGTAAACAAACTCCCCCATCAGCTGGTCAAGGCATTCCGTTCCACTCTTGAAGAAGTGCTGGAAGCGGATCTGATCATACACGTGGTAGACTATTCCGATCCACATCATGAGAAATTGATGAACGTGACTGACAAAACACTTGAAGGCATTGGAGTAGGAGATATTCCGGTCATCTATGCCTTTAATAAAGCAGAGTTAGTGGAAGGAGAAGTTCCCAGAGTCGAAAAGGATCGAATTTATTTATCGGCCAAGAATAGAATCGGGATGGACGAATTGCTCCATGTTGTGAAAAGCTATATTTTTAAAGACTACAAAAAGTGTCAGATGCTTATTCCATTTGATAAAGGTCATTTGATTTCTTATTTCAATGAACAAGCAAATGTAGTGGAAACAGAGTATGAAGAATCAGGGACAAAATTGACCCTTGAATGCAAGGTAAGTGACTTTGAGAAGTATCAACAGTATATCATTCAAGAATAACACGGAAAGACAGGGCCTTTTTCTAATCGAAAGGTCCTGTTTTTTATTTTTAATACTGCCGGGTACTTCACGGTAAACCTATTAGTAATAGGTTCACACCGGCATTTCAATACATCAATTGGACACTTTGGCCCCCTTTTAATAAAAGTTTACCCACATACAGGAAAGGGTAGAGTGGCTAATAATTTACAAAGGAGGATGCTGTAACGATGATAGCAAACTACACAAAGACGTCTTCAACTCGGAATCTATGGGCCGGTATCTTATTTGGGATGGGGATCGTGGCATTTATAGATGAAGCTGTATTTCATCAGTTGCTTCATTGGCATCATTTTTATGACAAGTCCACCACATCGATCGGGCTCGTATCTGATGGTTTTTTTCATGCATTTAGCTGGTTTGCTAGTATCGGAGGTTTGTTTATGTTTGCTGACTTACGCCGTAAAAAAGGGCTGTGGAAGAAAAGATGGTGGGGAGGCATTCTGCTTGGAGCAGGAGGGTTTCAATTGTATGACGGGACAGTGCAGCATAAGCTGATGGGGCTTCATCAGATCCGTTATGTTGACAATCTCCTTATATATGATGTGGTCTGGAATACAAGTGCGGCTGCTATGATTCTTGTCGGGGTCGTAATGGTTGTAAATACGAGATATAAAAAATATGAGAATACCGCAAATGCAAACTGATCATTCTTTCTTAAACGTATCTCAAGGCGTTGGATCGAATTCTCATATTCTACTAGCCGTTCCTTTTATCGTTGTATTAGTACTGTACCTCCTTGCTGTGGTAGTTTCCAATCGTAAACATAAAAAATGGCCGGTTTCCCGTACAATCTTATGGGTCATCGGTGTCGGCTGTGCATTGGTTGCTGTATCAGGACCGGTGGCTCAGCGGGCACATATGGAGTTTTCTTTTCATATGCTTGGTCATCTGCTTTTAGGAATGCTGGCCCCTCTTCTCTTGGTGCTAGCTGCGCCGGTAACAATTACACTGCGGACGTTGCCAGTCCCCCTTGCCAGGAGACTGTCATACATACTGAAAAGCCGCATGATCAGAATGGTGAGTGACCCCATTTTCGCTGCCACCCTTAATATAGGAGGTCTGTGGGTTCTTTATACCACCAGTTTGTACGAGGACATGCATCACGATTTACTGCTATTTTTATTCATACACATCCACGTCTTCCTTGCTGGATATCTCTTTACCATCTCCATGATTTATATTGATCCTGCCCCGCATAGAACAGGGTATATTTACAGAGGGATTGTATTGATCCTTTCCTTGAGTGGCCATGGCATTTTGTCTAAATACATATATGCCCACCCTCCGAATGGAGTACCCCGTGATCAGGCACAGAGTGGAGGGATGCTTATGTATTATGGCGGTGATATGATTGATTTGATTCTGATCGTAATTTTTTGTTATCAGTGGTATAAAGCTGTCCGGCCGGTAAGAGCAAAGACCATGAAAACTTTGAGGAGACAAAGCCGTTTAAAGTATAATTCCGATCATAAGGGTAGTAGCACCTTGGTTTAGGGTGCTTTTTTCTTTATGAAAAAGTATACGATAACCTTTACAAAAAATCGTCAATCATCGTACATGCTCACCCATCTGGGCTTCTGCATACAGTAAGCTTGAGGAGGGATGCAGTATGTTTTTTCAACGACGCTATCCGGTTTATCCAACAGCGTATGAGTGTTACCCGTTTGGAGCAGAAGTGAGAAACGATTATGAAGATATGTTCTCACCACATACTTATCCGCAATACATTCCACAGTATGATTACTATCCGCAGAATCACCCTTATCAGGGATATATCCAAGAGCCTGTCTACAACACGGATCCATTTGACTCCCGGGCCAATTGGAGGGAATGGGAGGATCTTGGTGCACCGCCGCGTGGGATGAAGGGTTCACCTGCCGTTGCATCCTGGCAGGCCAACCGGCTGGATACGTTTGTCAGAAGTGAAAAAGACAGAATGTATCATAAATGGTGGGACGGTTCCCGCTGGAGTGAGTGGGAGGACCTCGGAGCTCCAAGGCGGGGGTTGAAGAGTTCGCCTGCTGCCGTATCGTGGGGCAGAAACAGGATTGACACCTTTGTAAGGGGGAACCGGGATACGCTCTTTCATAAATGGTGGGACGGAAGAAGCTGGAGTGAGTGGGAAGACCTTGGAGGGCCGCCGCGTGGCTTCAAGGGAGATCCGGCAGTGTCATCATGGTCAGCCAATCGGCTGGATGTGTTCGTCCAAGGATACGACAATAATCTTTGGCATAAATGGTGGGACGGCAGGAACTGGAGTCAATGGGAGAACCTTGGCGCTCCAAGGGGCGGCCTGAGGGATTCACCGGGTGCCGTATCCTGGGGACCCAATCGGATCGATTGCTTTATACGTGGAAACAATGACCGGATGTGGCATAAGTGGTGGAACGGTTCAAGATGGAGTAATTGGGAAGATCTCGGATCGCCGCCTCGTGGGTTCGAAGGGGCTCCGGCAGCCTCTTCATGGGCAGCCAATCGAATCGACACCTTTGTCCGTGGAGACAACAACAATATGTGGCATAAATGGTGGAACGGTTCCCGCTGGAGCAACTGGGAGGATCTTGGTGCTCCCCGTGGAGGCGTGCGTTCATCACCGGGAGTCGTTTCCTGGGGACCCAACCGGGTGGATGCCTTTGCCAGAGGAAGAAATGACCATATGTGGCATAAGTGGTATGCCTGAGGAATGGAACCATCCCTTTGTCTTTGTGAAGAGGGATGGTTTTTTTATGCCTGGAAATCAATACTATGTTATGATTTGGTAAAACAAGGAAAGGTGTGGTTGGCCATGAAAGAAGAGATTCAGGATATCAGACTAGCGAAAAAGGAAGACCTTGAAGAAGTGCTGGAGTTATTGGTGAATGCAGCTGGCTGGTTACGTTCAAAAGGAACGAAGCAGTGGGATTATTACCTGACTGATCTTGAAGGAAACAAAGAAGAAATCATCGCTTCCATTGAAAATGACTCCACCTATATCGTAGAACATGATGGGAAAGCGATGGCAACCCTGACACTCGAATCGGCACCGAATGAATGGGATGTGGATATTTGGGGAGAGGAAGCAGGGGATGATGTTGCATACTTACATAGATTGGCGGTTCACAGAGATTTTGCGGGAAAAGGGATTGGGACAAGCCTTTTGGATTGGGCTGAAAATGCTATGAGAACGTCCGGTAAAAAAAGCATCCGCTTCGATTGCATCGCAGCCAATGAGGGTCTGAACAGCTATTACCAAAAACGGTATCCGTTAAAGGAAGTCATCAATATCCATGGCCGTCATTGTAAATATGAAGTTCCCCTAATGAAAAAACCGTTGTGATGACGTTATCACAACGGGTTTTTAGTTTAACTGGCTTTTCTTTTAGGCTGAGCTTCCATCATCGGCATGTATTCGTTGAAATAATGGTTTGTTTCCGAAACGATGACTTTATAGAGTAATAGTAAGGCAATCAGGTTCGGAATCATCATCAAGGCATTGGACATGTCGGCAAAGGCCCAAACCAGGTCTAGATTCGCGACTGCACCAAGTCCGGTGGCAAAAATGTAAATAAGCCTGTAGGAATTGGCAAAGCGGTAATTCGTGATATATTCGAAGCATTTCTCTCCGTACATGTACCATCCGACGATCGTAGAGAATCCAAAGAAGATGACGGAGAAGGAAACGATATACTCTCCAACCACACCAAGGGCATGTCCAAACGCTGCGCTCGTCAATGCTCCACCGTCAAGACTCGGTGCGTGCTCGACACCTGATATCGTTCCGCCTGTCGGATCCCAGAAACCTGTGATCAAGAGAACGAGACCGGTCATCGTACACACGACGATCGTGACGATGAAAGTTCCTGTCATGGCGACAAGGGCCTGCTTGACCGGATGATCCGTTTTCGCATTACCGGCAATCAGTGCTGCCGTACCAAGGCCTGCTTCGTTTGAGAAGATACCTCTTGATACCCCGCTGCGGATCGCTTCTGAAATAATGATCCCTGTAAATCCACCAGCAGCGGCCACAGGATTGAATGCGTAGAAGAAAATCATTTTAAACGCTGGAATGATCATATCGTAATTCAAGACGATAATCAGAAGGGAACCACCGATGTACAGGAACGCCATGACCGGAACAAAGAAGGACGCGACGGTACTGATCCGCTGAATCCCTCCAAAAATGATCAATCCTGTCAGGACGGCGAGAATGATACCCGTTGTCAGATTGTTAATGTGAAAGCTTGTGCCCATGACATCGGCAATCGTATTCGACTGTACACTGTTTCCGATTCCGAGAGCGGCGAACGCACCGAACAATGCGAATGCGACGGCCAGCCACTTCCACTTGCTTCCAAGGCCTTTTTCTACATAATACATAGGACCGCCGGAGTATTCCCCGTTTTTATTTTTTACACGGTATTTCATGGCAAGAAGGGCTTCTGCGTATTTCGTCGCCATCCCGAGGAGGCCGACGATCCACATCCAGAAGATCGCCCCTGGTCCCCCGATGGTGAGGGCTGTTGCCACTCCGGCAATGTTCCCGTTTCCGATCGTTGCGGATAAAGCCGTCATCAGCGTTTTGAAATTACTGATATCCCCTTCAGATTGATCAGAGGATGCAGAAGGCTTCTCCTTCGTAAAAGCCAGTTTAAAAGCATACATCAGTTTGCGGAACTGAAGGCCTTTCAGCATAAAGGTCAGGAAAAGACCTGTCCCGAATAATAGCACTAAACTTGGTGTCCCCCATAAGAATGAATTAATCTTGTCTAGCACATCTAACATAGAATCCTCCTTGTCATCTCATGTTGTAAACGTTTTCTTTGTGAGTTTCCATCTACTATTTATATAGTATTCCGAACAATCTGTCCATAACAATTGTCGAATTTCCAGAGATTGAGCCTTTTTTAGTAGGGACGGACCTCGGTTTCGGGTGAATAATGGAACTGTCCGGCAGGAAGACAAATCGTGGAAACCGCATAAAGAAAGGGACGGAGCTCAAATCAGCAGGACGTTTGCGTCACGTCTTGGCCTGATTTTCGAGGTCCGTCCCTCTAGATCATAGGAGTGTCACGATCAGTATGACAAGGAGTGGTCCGATGAGGACGATGTATCCCAAGGGTCTTGCGAAGTTCAGGGTCCAGCCTACTCCGAAGCGCTTTTCGACGAAGATGGAAGGATCTTCGGGATTGAAGTAGATGAGGCCGCCTTTCCAGTATTGATCGTCGTCAGCGTTGATCACATCACCGGGGCTTTCATCGATGATTTCCACATCCAGGTCTGAATCCTTTTTCCCTACTTTAATGGCCAGAATGACTGTCCCAATCAGCACGAGTGCAGAGAAGGCAAGTGGCATCGTGATGATCAGGAGGTCACTGACGCTATTTTCGTAGAGAGTGGTGAACTGCAGGAACGTAAACAGCATGGACACCAGGACGGAAATGAAGAACAATAGCCAGCTCGTGTACTTTCGAAGACGCAGCTGACGGACGCGGGATGCCTTGACATTCCCGGCGCTCAGCTTGATGCCCGAATTTCTTGTGAGTTCATTGATCCCGAGGAACATGGCGTTCATCACCAGTAGCACGAGAGGAAGTGTCAGAGCGGAAAGATACGTTTTACCGGTGAAAGCATCGGGCTTACCATCCGGTCCCCAGTGGGTAGGAATCTGGTCCGGGAGGCTTGCGTAATTTAATAAAGTAAACACCACTAACCCGACTGTGATGACCATGGGGATGACGTACACGATCCATGGGAGCATTTCATCCTTCGTTCTGAGGTTCAACTCAGAAACGCGAACCTGCTTTCGGTCCTTGAACCACTGCTCTTGCTTTTTCAATTGCGTCACTTTCATATGAAAATAAAAATAAAGGGCCATCGAGATTAATAAGATGACAAAGGGCATAAACAATCCAGCAAATATGAGTACATTTTCTGTGAGGGTGTTCATTGATGACCAGATGAAATAGGTGGCCAACACGATGATTGAGACGAACAATGTCAGGATGGCATAAAGTTTTTTATAATGACGAAGTTGTGTATTCTTTATCTCATCAACAGGTATGGTTACACCGAACACAACCGTTCGCTTCACAATGAAAGGAACCGCCATTTGGAGTGCTGCCAGAAAGCCTATCGTGACGAAAATAAGAGTCATTTCCATTTTTTAATCCCCCTTAACGTTTGAAATGATCGATGCGACTAATTCTGTAATTTCTTCTTCGTTCATGCCGGCGACCAGTGATTCGACTAAGATCGGCCGTAATTCTTCTGAAATCTGATTCAACCTTTGGGGAGGAATCGTTCCCTCGGAAGGTGAACAAATGACGGCACCCGACTTCGGAACAATCCGGATCACTCCTTTGCTTTCCAATTCATGATAGCTTTTATTCACGGTATGCATGTTCACACCAAGGTCACCGGCAAGACTCCGTACAGAAGGAAGGATATCTCCTGGAATCAATTCACCCCTGACAATCCCTTCCATGATCCCGTTTGTTACCTGTGCATAAATCGGTGTATCCGATTGAGGTTCAATTTGGATAAACAAAGCGTCACCTCCTAGTTTTGTTATATGTTAAGTATAACAGAATTGTTCTAGTATGTGTATAACAAGAGTATGGAAATTCCAAAAAAAGTTAGAAGGTTGGTTCATTACTCGTTATACTTTGATTATAGAAATGATGGAGGAAAGAAAAAGGTGAGAAATTAAAAAATTCGAGGGGCGAGGGTACATAATGAATAAAAACCTGGAAATTAAAGAACTGACAACCATAGAAGAGCATATAGTTGAGCTTTCCCACCTATTAAGGACAGTCGTGGATGACGGGGCGTCCATAGGGTTTTTATCCCCAATGGATCGCTTTACTGCAGTGGAGTTCTGGGGTGATGCACTGCGTCCCTATGTGATCCTTTACATAGCCTGGGTGGGGGAAGCCATTGCAGGAACTGTGCAGCTCCATCTTTGCACCAAACAAAACGGTACCCACAGAGCCGAAATCGCCAAAATGATGGTTCACCCCGCGTTCCGCCAAAAAGGCATCGCCAAAAAACTCATGCAATCCGCAGAGAAAAGAGCGAAAGAAGAGGGACGGACCTTGCTCATTCTCGATACAGTAGAAGGAGCTCCATCTAATCATTTGTACACCTCCCTAGAGTTCGTAAAGGGAGGACGCATACCGGATTACGCCACCTCGCCTTTCGGGGAACTAGAGGCGACCATCATTTATTATAAGCACATTTAGAAATGGAGGAGGGACGGACCTCAAAACAGACCCGTACTAGAGGTCCGTCCCTCAAATGAATAGTAAAATAGAATCAGAAACGAATAGCTTTCTGGTTCGTATGTGTAGATAGGAAAGAAGTTTAGAGGAGGAAGACATGAGGGAGAAACGTTCGTTTTTGATTTTGGTTCTGTGTTTGTTGAGCAGTTTCCTGTTTGTGACCGCATGCAGTGACTCGAATGCCAGCAGCGAGGGGAAGAAAGACGGTAAAAGGGATGAAGATCCGTATGAAAAAGAAGTAAAGAAAATGAATGATGAAATTGGGGAAGAAGAACCTCTGAAACTCACCTCCTACAGCGAGGAAATCGGCGTCACAATCGATGAACCGGTATATAAAGAATTCGCTGCAAATGGAAAGGTGAGCGTGAAGGGGGAAATTGAAAAGTATCAAGATTTAAAATCGGACTTTGTCTGGATAAAGGTCAGGGCAAGTGAAGAAGGGCCAGGAGGAAGGCAACTCGAATATTACACACCGATCGAAGACGGCAAGTTCAAACAGGATATCCATTTTTTCAATGGGGAAGGTGAGTATAGCGTCTCTGTGCAACTTCCCAGCAAGGACCGTGAAAATTACTACTATGATACGGCGTCTTTTACCGTCCATAATGTGAATCATGAGATCAATAGGGATGTGACAATGACACCATTTGGTCAGGATGCGGAACTGTCATTAAGTACGAAATCCAGCTATGTCAAAGGCAATCAAGTCTTTTCTTTAAAAGGAGAGGCTGCCAGTCTTTCGGATCAAGATACGATCATGCTCAGACTAAAGAAGGATTCGGATAATTGGAAGCATGTCATCCCCGTGAAGGATGGGGAATTTAACTATGATGTTCCCTTGTTTTACGGAAAAGGGGTGCACGAGCTCGAGGTGCTGGTTCCAGATGGAGACCGTGAAAATTACTACCAGACGGCGACCACTCTTCTTATAGATAACGAGTCCGACCGGGTGATGAGCCCGATAGAGTATGCGGATACGTATCGTGAACGGGGCGTGGACCTAGAATCTCCTCAATTTGGGGGAGAGGAGTCGGATGGCCAATACAGGGTTAAGGGAAGCATCGATCCGGAAGCAGAATTCGGCCCGGAAACGTCGCATATTTATATCACGACCAAAAAAGGGGAGGACGAAGCATTGGATGTCATCCCTGTTGAAGATTTCACCTTTAATGATTCGTTTTACCTGCGCTTTGGGCCGGGAACGTATGAAGTGACCCTCAGTGTGCCTGAAATCAAGGAAGAGAACAGTGATTACTTCAGGTTTTTCGGCTTTGCGAAGTTCGAAGTGGAATCCACAGGTGAAGACAAGCGGGATCTCCTGCCTTCACGCGGTGTTCAGTCGGATTCACCTGAAATCAAGAAGCAGGCAGATACCGTCACTTCAGGAAAATCAAGTGACAGGGACAAGGCAAAAGCCATCTATGATTATGTCGCAAAGAATGTTTCATATGATGTTAAAAAGTATGAAAATGATGATTTCAACTGGGATGACAGTGCGTTGAAAACACTGGGATCCAAAACCGGCGTGTGCCAGGATTATGCGTATCTGGCCATTGCCATGCTTCGTGCCAGCGAGATTGAGGCGAGATTCGTGGAAGGCAGGGCAGGCGGTATTTTTCCGGGAAGGCATGCGTGGGTGGAGGCGAATCTTGACGGGGAATGGGTGACCCTGGATCCGACATGGGGATCCGGTTACTTGAAGGACGGTAAGTTCGTCCCTGCATTCAATGAAGATTATTTCGACCCGGATATGAGTGAATTTAAGAAGACGCATACACGGACGGGTGTATCGTATTAGAATGTTTGAGCCGGCTCTCTTTAGGAGAGCTGGTTCTTTTTGATTGTGACAGGAAATTTTTAGCTGTATTGTGAATGAAAGCCATAAATAGTACACTTGGATTAGAAGAAATTCTTATATTCAGGAGCGTAATGAATGTTATTGACACAAAATAAGAAAACAGTCCTCATCCTTTTTATTACCATGATCTTCTTGGAAATCCTCGATTTTTCATGGAAGACAAACGATCAAACGAAATGGGAAGGGTCACTCTTCCTTCACACAGGTTTAGTGTTCTGTATGCTTGCTCTATTGTTCATCCTTTTTAGGGGGAATTGGAGTGCTTCCAGGGAATTATCCAATAGCAATAAGAATTTAAACAATATTTTTGATACGCTGGATGTGGCCATTTGGTCCCATGATTTAAAATCAGATGTTCTCTTGATCACCCCTGGTATTGAAAATTTGTACGGATATCCATTAAATGACTTCTATCAGGATACACTTCTGTGGAAAAAAGTGATTTATCCTGAAGACATGCCGGTATTGGAAGAGAGAGCGAAGAATCTTGGTTCCGGTCAGGCATGTGTGAGCATTTACCGGATCATTAGACCCGATGGACAGGTTCGCTGGATACAGGACCGGGGCATCCCGACCTTGGATGAACACGGGGAAATGACTTCTTTTACCAGTGTGTTATTTGATATCACCAACCGCAAGGAGAGCGAAGATCAATATCGCAGTTTAGTCGACTTGTCACCTGATATCATTGCAGTGATCAGTAACCAAACCTTTGATTATATCAATGAAGCGGGAAGCAGGCTGATCGGTGCAGAGAGCCCGGCTGATATCCTAAACCAACATGTTTCCCGATTTACCAGTGATGAGAATATCAGGATGATCAGGGAAGGTACCAATGGCTCTACTTCAGGTGAACGTTTTGAACTGACCGTTTATCGCCTTAACGGTGATGAGATAGAGTTGGAGATTTCCGCCATGCCCATTTTATATGGGGGAAGGATGGCTATTCAATTGATCGGCAGGGATATCACCAATCGAAAGAAAGCGGAGAAGACGATTCATGCCATGGCCTATTATGATTCGCTGACGGGCCTTCCGAATCGGAATAAGTTCAAACAACATTTAAGCGGGTCATTGCGTGACCATCCCGATCAATCGATGGCAATATTATTTTTAGATTTGGATCGCTTTAAAGTCATTAATGATACAAAAGGGCATACCACTGGAGACGCAATATTGGGGAAGGTCGCCTTTCGCTTGAAAAAGGTGGTAAGCGACAAGGGGATTGTGTTTAGACAAGGTGGAGATGAATTTATTATTATCCTCTCCAATATGAGTGAAGGAGAGGTTGCAGCAAAGACGAAAGAAATTTTACAAAGTTTCATCAGTCCGATCTTCATTCAGGAACAGGAATTCTTTGTTACCCCGAGTATCGGAATCAGCGTGTATCCAAAGGATGGGAAAGATCAGGAGAGTTTGATTAAACATGCCGACACAGCCATGTACTTAGCCAAGGAACAAGGGAAGAACAATTATCAATTCTATTACCCGGAACTTGAAAAAGCATCTTCAAGGAATATGGAGATTGAAAATGGATTACGAAAGGTATTGGAATTCGACCAATTGTGCCTCCATTATCAGCCCAAGGTGGACCTTGCTACCCGTAACATAATTGGAGTGGAAGCCTTGATACGTTGGCATCATCCTACATTGGGGATGGTTTCCCCGGCTGAATTCATTCCACTGGCAGAAGAAACCGGATTGATCGTTCCAATCGGGGAGTGGGTTTTAAGAGAGGCGTGTAAACAGAGCAAAGAGTGGGAAGAGACCGGGATGGGCATTATTCCTGTTGCAGTCAATATTTCCGTCAGGCAGATGAAGGATGGCGGATTTGTTGAAATGGTAAAAGGAATTTTAGCAGAATATGAGTTTAAGCCGGACCGACTTGAGCTGGAAATAACAGAGAGCATTATGCAGGACTTTGAAATTTCGACGAATGTCCTTAATCTGTTAAAAAAAGTGGGCGTCATGATCTCCATGGATGACTTTGGGACGGGTTACTCGTCATTGAGTAATTTAAGGCACTTACCAATCGATAGTATTAAAATCGATAAATCGTTTGTAGATGATATTATGGAAGATTCCAACCAGGTATCCATTGTCAAAGCCATCATCGATATGAGCCAAAACATGAACTTCACCACCATCGCAGAAGGCATTGAAACGGAAAATCAAATGTTGTTCCTGAAAAGGAATGGATGCCAGGTAGGGCAAGGATATCACTTCAGCAGGCCATTGCCTGCGTCTGAGTTACAATTATCCTTAATCGGCGCGAAAACGAAGCAGGTAAATATGACTTAAGCGAGGGACGGACCTCCAATTCGCAACGGACCCATGGGTTTTATTGCTTATTGAAGGTCCGTCCCTCTTTTCAATTAAGAAATGTTAAACTTATATAGTTGATCGTTTGAGTGTAGGAGGAAGGATTGTGAATAAGAATATGAATGGCCGGGAGTTTCATTGCTCCGCGTTCGAACACGCAGAAGGGAGGTCTCTGAAGTAGAAAGATGAAGACGGAAGAAAACAAAAACCGCATTGAGCCGGCTTCAGGTGCCATCGTTATGGCTCTTGGAATCTTTCTTTATGCTGCTATTGAAGCCTTTACTTGGGTAAACCACACTACGGCAAAAATACTGAGTGTTACCTTGATTGTGCTGACTGCCATTATATATAAATCTCTTATTAAGCAGTTGTTAACTAAATCAGATAGAAGTCTTTTACTATCGAAACCCGTACCTTCATTCGTCATAGGATCATGGATTGCAGGTATTTCGGTCTTGAGTAATGTGATCGTCAAATATTTTCCGGATATGAGCGTGGCGGTTCAGGTTGTCATGCTACTTAATACCGTGATGTGGCTCGGTTTTATGGCAAGCTGCGTCTACCAGTTTAAAGAGTTGGTGAAACGGCCGGCAGCCCACTCCACTCATGGTGTCGTGTTATTGTCTACCGTTGCCACCCAGTCGGTGGTGATTTTTTGGGTGAAGCTTTATCCCTCTCTTCCAGAGGGATTGCTGGTTGGGGCGATATCCTTGGGAATCTTTTTTTATTTGATTGGGCTGACACTGATGATCGTTCGTTATGGCAGAAACCGTTGGACACTCATGGACGATTGGCCGAGTACGAACTGTATCATTCACGGTGCTTTATCCATTACCGGCCTTGCCATCGTCTCGTCTGGGATGCTCTCCGGAAGGATTATGATGGTGTTTTGGCTGGTTGTATTTATTCTTCTGATTGGTGTGGAATCGTTGGAAATGGTAAGAGCAGCCACGCGGGTACAGAAACTTGGTTGGAAAAAGGGGATTTTCACCTATCATATTAGTCAGTGGTCGCGGAACTTCACCTTTGGGATGTTCTATGCTTTTACGATGACCATGCATGATAATCCGTATTATTTGAATCGCTTTTATCCGTTTCATGAGGAGTTTTTACATGTTTGGGCGTGGATTGTGTGCCTGTTTCTACTAGCCGAGATTGGTTTATGGGTGGGATCAAATCGATATTTTCTTGAAAGAAAGAGTAAGGAGCGTGTGTCTTGAGTACTTTCATCTTGTTTATGGCTATCATTTTATGTGCATCCATCTTGCAGACCAGTACCGGGTTCGGATTTTCCATCATGGCTACACCTTTCCTACTGCTCTTATATCCACCTAAAGAAGCGATTCAGATTAATTTGATCTTATCCCTTGTGATTTCTTTGGCGCTGATTGTGAAAATCAGGCGGGATATTGACTTTACACTGGTGAAAAGGTTTGTAATCGGGAGCATGCCCGGCTTATTCCTGGGAATAGTGGTTTTTACTCTTATTGATATGAGTCTCCTAAAGGTAGTGATCAGCCTGGTCATTATACTGCTCACGATTTTACTTATCATGAAATTCCGCATCACGCAGTCGACTCCCCGGGACTTTCTGGCAGGGGCATTATCAGGTGTGCTGACTACGAGTATCGGTATGCCGGGGCCGCCACTGCTTCTGTATTTTTCAGGCACCGGGACAAAGAAAGAGAAACTTCGGGGGACAACCCTTGCCTTTTATTTGTTCATCTATCTCATCAGTTTAGGGATACAGGTGAACGTGGCGGGAACGACTCTGACCGTTTGGAAATCAAGCTTGCAAGCATTACCCGTAGTAGCTGTTGGCCTCCTGTCAGGACAGGCATTATTCAGCAAAATCAATCAAAAGTTCTTTCAAATCGTTACCTACGTACTCCTCTTATTTAGCGGCATCTATCTTTTGATCGAAAGTATTTTTTGAGGGACGGACCTTCAATCAGCGAATTTGGCTGATGTAGAGGTCCGTCCCTCTTACATATCCTCCAGGACTTCTTTAAGCACGACGGCATGGTTGTGCTTCTCGTCTTTTGCTCCGTAGAGAAGGACTAGGCGTTCATTTTCTGCCATTTCCTTCAGTTTCCGCAGTTTTTTTTGTTTTTCTTCATCTTGATGGAGTTCGTCTTTATAGGCTTGTTTGAACTTCTCGAACTTTTCGGGGTCGTGGTTAAACCACTTCCGTAAAGAGGGACTGGGTGTAATCTCTTTCATCCACTCCTCAAGTTCTGCCTCTTCTTTCGATATTCCACGGGGCCAGACACGGTCGATCAGGATCCGGTGACCACCTAATCGGGGAGGTTCCTCATAGATTCGTTTCAAAATGATAGACATCGTAAACCCTCCTTCTATTCTCAGGATAAACGGGAATGGGGGAAGAAGCAACGTTAAGAAATCTAGGCAAACTCATCCCTTCCGATAGCTCCTCATCCAAACAACAAGGTCCGTCCCTCCTGAATTTTCAAATATTTGTAATGTGTTTGTAGTATTTCTGTTATAATTGTTAAAAAATTCAAAAATAAGGGGGCTTTTGGATGGTGAATGGGGTCAAGGTTGATGGGGTATCTAAGGTATATAAAGGTGAAGGCGTTGAGACGCATGCTTTATTGAATGTAACGGCTGAATTTCAACAAGGGGAATTTGTTTCTGTGGTAGGGTCATCCGGTTCAGGAAAGTCAACGTTATTGAGTGTGATCGGAACGTTGGACCGTCCGACAGGAGGAAGTATCTTATTCGAGTCAAAGGATGTAACGGAATTCAGTCAGAAGGAGATGGCGGATTTCAGGTTTGAGAACATCGGTTTCATCTTTCAGCAATTTCATTTAATCCCTACGATGACAGCAATGGAGAATGTGATGGCACCCCTTTTCTCAAGGAAAGTTCCGTATGATAAAAAACAGCGGGCGAAAGAATTACTGGAATCCATAGGGCTTGGTGATAAGCTGGATTCCCTTCCTTCACAACTGTCTGGCGGACAGCAGCAGAGGGTCGCGATTGCACGGGCTTTGGTACATGAGCCTAAGTGGCTGTTGGCCGATGAACCGACAGGCAACCTGGATACGGAAACAGGGGAGCTCATCTTTCAAATTATAAAATCACTCAATAAGGAAAAGGGCTGTGGGGTCATCTTTGTCACTCATGACTCAGAACTTGCTGAGAAAGCGGATCGAATCATTGAAATGAAGGATGGCAGGGTTCTATCTGATCGGATGGTGGGGGCCCTGTGATCCGCTTTATATGGAATACGTGGTGGCGCAACAAGCAGCGGTTCATCCTGCTGATCATCGGAGTCCTGCTTCTAAGTGTCGGACTGAGTTATCTCGTCGGGATGACCCAAACCAACAATGGAACGATTGTGAACGAACTCCAGAAAAGGTGGAAATCTTCCTATCACATGGTAGTGAGGCCGCCTGACTCCAGAAGTGTCACGGAAGATATGAATCTATTGGAACCGAACTATTTGAGTGGACTCGACGGAGGCATCACTCTGGAACAATATGAAACCATCAAGGGAATGGACGATGTCAAGATTGCAGCACCCATCTCTGTGATGGGGTATGTATTCAATGACGTTCAAATGGGGGAGGTAAACATAACAGAGCCGGGTATTTACCGGTTGAATCAAAAAGAAACGGTTCAGACCGGGGCGAAAGCGGAGGTTAACGACGGGAACTATTATTTTACAGTGGGTGGCGGACAGTATTCGATGGATCGGGGTTATGGAGTTGGTGAGTCAATAGGTGAGTTATCCTACGGTACACAGGTCCTCGTTGCAGGGATCGATCCCGAACAGGAAGCGAAGCTTGTCGGACTCGACAATGCTATGGTGGCTGGAAAAGGGAGCCGGTATTTTTCAGAGAATGACAAGGTCATGGATATACCACTGGAAGGCAACCTGAACGATATATCGATACCGGTGATTCTGAGCAACCGTGAATTCGTTGATGGGGAAATACACTATACAGTGGAAAAGCTCGATATGCCATTCGACCCCGACCATCAGGATGCAACGATGGAAAAAGTGAAGAAGAATGGCGGGGAGAAATATTTAGAGGAGCAAACAGGAAGTGTTGTGGAAGAAAGAAGTTTCACGACAGAGGAAGCGCACAAAAAAATTGTCAATTCCGTCATGAATCCAAGTTTCGAATCGGGTTTGGGAGGTATGAGCTGGATGGCCTTCAAGCCGTCGCCGGTGGAATACAAGCCGGTGACCAGCCCATTTAGGGAAAGATGGGCATTCAGTTATGAAGTGGAACCATACAGCTTACCGGAGGATTCTCTTCTGGCAGTCGATCAGGCGTACAGGCCGGTTGAGTCGTTCGGAGAGGATAGCTCAAGCTGGCCGCGGCTTCGACTGGACTACATCGGAATCTTTGATGCCCAGAAGCTGACCATTTCGAAAGACCCCTTGACGGAGCTGCCCGTCGAAACGTACTTTCCTTCGAAAGCCAGCTGGGTAGTAGATGAGAAAGGGGATCCCATCAATCCACCCGTCACGATGAAACCTGCAAACAATCCTTATGGTTTCCTTACGAAGCCTCCTTTGATGTTGACGACACTGGATGCGGCGGCTCATGTTCTGGGGGACAAACCCATCTCAGCCATACGTGTCAATGTGAAGGGGGTTGACACCTTCAATGAAGATAGTGAAGCAGCCCTTCAAAAAGTGGCAAAAGAAATCGAAGAGAAAACGGGATTAATCGTGGATGTCACGTTAGGTTCCTCCCCGCAGCCTGCTTTGACTCATATCCCGGGCATTCAGGGGGAAAAGGGCTTTGGCTGGATCGAACAGCCGTGGATTAAGATCGGTTCTTCCATCACGATTTTTAAAGAAGCAAAGCTTGGGGTGTCAGGAGTAGTGGGGAGCGTCATCCTGGTGGCGATCGTTTATGTGTTTTCCTCCAATCTCATCATGATGTACGCCAGGAAAAAGGAGTTTGCCGTTTTGCTTTCATTGGGCTGGCGTCCGAATCAGCTTTCAAGGCTCCTTCTCCTTGAAGCACTATTGCTGGGTATGGTCGTATCTTTTATCAGCTGGCTCATACTGGCATGGTTTTCAGTGACAAGCGAACTGGAAACGTCCTATATTCGAGTGGCCCTCATCGGATTGATCGGACTGACGATTTATATCGCGGGTGCACTCATTCCCGCCTATCTTGTGAAAAAAATCAGACCATACGAAGCGATGCGTTCAGGGGAAATCTCCATGAAACACAAACGGGTGGCAAGGTCTGAATCAGTGGTCGGAATGGCCATCAATTCAATGGTGTCCAGGTGGAAACGGACCGTTTTATCCGTTGTTTCCATGGGTCTGCCGACGGGTCTTCTTGTCTTTTACTTATTCATCACCTTTCGATTGAAGGGAGTCATGTATACGACCTGGTTAGGGGAGTACGTGGCCATGGAAGTCAGTACGATGCATTATGTGGCAATGGGGATCGCCCTCTCGATCGCCATCCTGACTACGGCTGAAATCATCTGGCAGAATGTAGCGGAAAGACAGCCCGAAATATCTGTGTTTAAAGCCCTTGGCTGGAAAAATGGTACTGTTCGGATACTTGTCATTTTGGAAGGGATATTGTCAGGGGCACTTGCCGGTGTCGTCGGCTTGCTTTTTGCCTTTACGTTAGTCTGGAAGGTTTACGGAAGCGTCCCTTTCACCCTTTGGTGGATCTATGTGGCCTCCCTATCGATCCCGGTCGTCACCGGAATCATCGCAGCCGTCCTGCCTGCGGGGAAAGCTGCCAATACTCCTCCTTATCAGGGACTGAATGGAGGATACAGCAACGATAAGAAAGTGGAAAAGCAATTCAAATACATTCTTTCAGGGGCAGCTGTCATCCTCCTCCTTGGTGTCATGACCTTAGTGGGAAAGGGAATTCCCGAAGTGGAGAAAGGTGAAACCGCCAAAGTGGCATCTCCGGTGAAAGAACAAGGAACGGAAGGGAAAACAACGTCGGTCTTTGCACCGGATAAGAAAGAGGAGGCTGAGCCCCAGGAGGATGCTCCCCTCGCATTTTTAAAAGCGAAAGAACTTGCAGGAAAGCAGGCAGAGCTTGGTGAAAAACTGGACCTTGATTACCTAACGATCCTGATTGATTCACCTAGTAAAACGCCAAAGGAATTAAAGGCAAAAAAGAAACATCAGCTCATCACAATACCTGTCAGCTGGGACATCAAATATAGTGATCCCAATACAAGCAATCTCTCATTCAAACCAGGTGCCTATTTCCTATTGGATGAAAAGGAGAAGAAGTACTATCCATTGAAAACGGATATTGTGGATGCCCTCAATTACCGTGGGGGAAGATTGAAGTTTCCAGGTAGAGTGACGGCTTTATTGACGTTCGAAGTGCCCGATAAGTATGAGCGCTTTATGATAAGCGGAAGGATTCCTGATCATTCCAAGGATGTAGTGGCCGAACTTACGAGGGAAGACTTGAAAAAAAGCAGGGAGCCTTTTAGGTTGAAGAAAACGGGTGTTTCCCCGGGTGCAACTGGGGATTACACGATGAAGATAAAAATGGATAAGGAGAAGAACTGGAGTGTAGAGACCGATATCAGGGTGACCAATCATTCAGAAGAAGCGTTTCGAGATATTGGGTTTTATTTCATTCCAAATGCATTTACGGAAAAAAATAAACCGGATTTCGTGAAAGGTCATGCCGAATCCAGCATTCACTCCATAAATACCACTGGCGAGGATCTTCAGTACTCCTTAAATGGGAATAAGCTCCTTGTCGATCTTGACGAAAAGCTGCAGCCTGGTGAAACGAAATCAATCAGCATCGACTACAGCTTGAAACTTCCGGAAGATGGATTACGTTTGTCGCAGAAAGGGGAAGACTTCTTTCTTGCACAGTGGTATCCGATGCTTGCGACGTATCAAGATGGTTGGGATATAGAGCCTTTCGATCCGAAAGGTGAATCCTATGATACAACCTATGGAAATTATCGTGTTTCCTTTGAAACGCCAGAGGAATATCTGGTGGCAAGCTCCGGGGAAGATGCGTCGGAAGAACCGGTGAATAAAGGGGAAATCGAAGGAAGCAGCATCCGGGATTTCTATCTCGCATTCCTCAACCCCGATGAATGGGAACAAAAAACAGAAAAAGTGAAAGTTGGGATGTATCGAAACGTGGCCATCCGGGCTTTTATGAAAAAAGAACAAGATTCCATTATGGATGATGTGCTCAAAAAAGCAGCAGATTCTTTCCTTTTTTACCACGATAACATCGGAGAGAATCCGACCGGTGAATTGGATCTTATTGCAAATAATGGAGACATGGAATACTCGAATATTGTGGAAATATCGGGTGATCCCGATGGATATGAACATCCATTATTCCATGAAATCGCCCATCAATGGTTCTACCAGGGAGTGGCGAACAATCCTTATCGGGATGCATGGCTTGATGAAAGTCTCGCAGAGTTACTATCCTCCTACTATCTCGCATATGCATATAAGGACGAGGGAAAGGCTTTTGCGTTTTCGAATCAAGTGCTGAATACTATGAAGCCGGAAAAGTTCCTGAATACCCCGTTGAATGAATTTCAACAGAATTATATTTCAACTGTATACGGAAAAGGCCCGCTCCTGTTGAATGAGTTCTTCGAAGGTAATGGAGGAAGAACGGAAGCATTGAACTTCCTGGCGGCTTATTACAAAGAGTATCAATACAAACATGTTGACTCCGACACCTTTGCACAGTTCTTCGAAGCCTACTACGAAGGCAGCCAAAAAGAATTCCTGACAGGATGGCTTGAATAGAAAGTGAGAGGGACGGACCTCCAAACGGTTCTCTTGGAATTCATTGAGGGATTTGTTGGAGGTCCGTCCCTCATTGCGATTACCATTTCAACCGGACAAAGCCGAACACCGTGTTGGATTCTCATAAAGATGGTACTTCCGCTGCTACAATCAGATAGGTTTTCTTCAGAATAAGGAGAGGGAACAATGAGTGCTGCATTATTGTTTATCAAGAGCGTTATGATAGGAGTGGCCATTGCTGCACCTGTTGGACCTGTGGGGATCGTATGCATTCAAAGGACACTGGCATATGGGAGGCGGACAGGTTTCTTATCAGGGTTGGGAGCTGCCACGGCAGATGCCTTATATGGGTTGATTGCCGTTATGGGACTCACGGTCGTTTCCGGCTTCCTTATGGCTCACCAGTTCTGGATTCAAGTATGGGGAGGGGTGTTCCTTTTGCTGTTGGGTTGGAAGACATTCACCTCTAAACCCCCGGCATTAAGCGCAGGGATACCGGACACTCCTTCGTCGGTGAAAGGATTTTTATCCGTTTTCTTATTGACGCTCACAAATCCCCTTACTATTCTTGCATTTATCGCGATATTCGGGGTGTTTCGGGTGGGGGGGCCTGAGGATTTTCTAACCTCTCTGACGGTGGTATCGGGAGTATTTTCGGGATCTGCGCTTTGGTGGGGGATACTTGCATTCGTGGGTGGATGGATAAGCAGCAGGATCGGACCTGACTCACTCAAACTAATTAATCGTACAGCGGGCATCGTCCTAACAATCTTCAGTGTACTCTTTTTGATTGACCTATTATAACCGCCTGTACTGGTTGAATTGAGGGACGGACCTCCAAAACGGATTTCTACTTTACATAAGATTCCCGCTTGGAGGTCCGTCCCTCTCTCTTTTTAAAACTCCCCATGCTCATTACCCCACTCATGCATGTGGTGGAGGATGGGCATGAGGGTCATGCCGAGGTCGGTCATGGAGTATTCGACTTTAGGCGGGATGGTGTCGTATTGGGTGCGGTTGATGAATCCTTCTTCTTCGAGTTCTTTCAGCTGCTGGCTCAGTACTTTATGGGCGACACCAGGCAGGAGACGACGCAGTTCATTGTACCGGTGGGTACCCTCTGTCCCGAGGTGCCAGAGGATGACGGTCTTCCATTTCCCTCCGATTTTCCTCAATGTGTACTCGATTGAACACTTCAGTTTACCGTGCTGATCGGTGGGTGTATCCATATCATAACCAGTCCTTTCTTACCTAAAGGTTAGTTTCTCACAAAAAAGTGCATTCTTACATAGAGCCGCTCATCTTCGTATAGTGAAGTCGTGTTAGATGAAACTACTCAAAACGAAGGAGGAGTCAGTTACGATGTTACCATATCCAAGATCATTTTCTCATATTGGACTATCCGTCCCAAGCCTTGAAGAAGCAATAAAATTTTACCAAGAGGTGTTCGGCTGGTATGTCATTATGGAACCTTCCGATGTCGAGAATGACGATACGGCGATCGGGCAGATGTGCCGCGATGTGTTCGGGAACGATTGGGAGAAGTTCAGAATTGCCCACATGGCAACAGGAGATAAAATTGGGATCGAGCTATTCGAATTCCCCCACAATGAAAAACCTGAGAACAACTTTGAGTATTGGAAGACGGGATTATTCCACTTCTGTATCCAGGACCCCGATGTAGAAGGCATGGTCGAAAAGATCAAGCAGCACGGAGGTAAGCAGCGTATGCCGGTCCGTGAGTATTATCCTGGTGAAAAACCTTATCGCATGGTGTATGTAGAAGATCCATTCGGGAATATTTTCGAGATTTATTCCCATAGCTATGAATTAACCTATTCCGATGGGGCTTACTAATTGATGCAAAAAAGGCACGTTCAGCTCTTGAGCGTGCCTTTTTCATTTTTGGAAAAAGGTATTCTCTCACGGATGAAGAATGTAGAAGTGATACATTCAATAAGTGAGAGAGGGAAAACGCAATGAAAATAATTGAATTACATAAGGATTCAAGCATGTTTGAACAAGCAGTGAACGTGTTCTGGGGACAGTGGGGGAATGAGGATAATTACAGGTTCTACCATGACTGCATGTTTCATTCCTGTGGGACGGAAGCAGATCTTCCCCGTTTTTATATCGTTGTTCGTGAGGGGGACATTATCGGCACGTACGCATTGCTAAGAAACGATCTCAACAGCCGTCAGGACCTGTTTCCGTGGTTTGCATGTCTGTACGTTCACCCTGACCAGAGAGGGGAAGGTCTTGGTTCGACCCTCCTCGACCATGCTCTCCGGGAAGCTCATAAAAAAGGGTACGACAGTCTTTACCTGACGACTGACCTCGAAGGCTATTATGAAAAATACGGCTGGACTCATTCAACAGAAGCCATTGGACTCAGTGGAGATTCCATGAAAGTTTATCAAAAAGGGACCAGTATATAAAAAAGCAGCAAGGGAAATGTGATGGGTCACATTCGCTTGCTGCTTTTTTTTGAGAGGTCCGTCCCTCAAATGATTCTCTTTTGAAAGAGGTCCAATCCGTATCCGATGATGACGGCGAATAGGGCAGGGGTGGTCCAGGCGAGTCCATTTGCACTTAAGGGAAGATGGCTGATGGCGGCCTGAATTCCTTCCATTTTCAAGTTGAGGCTTGCGAGCATTTCGTATAAGGAAAAGACCGCCGCGATGCTGACACCATACACATACATCCTTCTGCTTTCCCCGAAGAAGTGCTGAAAGAGGGAAAGGGCTACGAGTACTATCGCCACGGGGTAAATGAGAACAAGCAGGGGAGTGGCGACCTTTAATATCATATTCAGTCCCAGGTTGGTCACGGCCATTCCGATCAGGATGAAAATCAGTACATATGTTTTATATGAGAATCTTGGATAGATCTCATGAAAAAAGCGGCCGCACGCATTGATCAGTCCGATGCATGTCGTCAAACAGGCAATCATCACAATCAAACCAAATAGGAGGTTGCCGCTGTATCCAAATAGTTGCCGAGATGCTAACACGAGTATTTCTGCGCCATTACTGATAGGTGCTTCATGGGGAATCACCCGTCCGATCCACCCAAGGGAAAGATACACCATCACGAGTCCAATGGCGGCAATCATTCCGGCGCTGATGGTTCCGCGGATCAGCTCTTTTTTCCCGGAAGCTCCTTTCTCTTTAAATCCATTGATGATGACAATGCCGAAAGCGAGGGCTGCCACGGCGTCCATTGTAAAATACCCTTCAAGGAAGCCTTTCAGGAACGGTGCTGACTGGAATTTCTCGCTGGCTGTTGCATCATTGTAATCAAAGGTGAAAAAAGCCTGTATGCACAATACAGCCAGTACGATTAGCAGTATAGGTGTTAAGAATTGCCCGACAAGATCAATCACTTTTTTAGGATTAATGCTAAGCAAATAGGTTAACCCAAAGAAAGCGATCGAGAATACTAATAAGGGAAGCCGCCCTTCCACATTGACGATCTGCAAAAATCCCAATTCGTACGCCACATTGGAAGCTCTCGGGATTCCGTAAAGAGCACCGATGGACATATAAATCACAATGGCAAAAACAATCCCGAAAACGGGGTGGAACCGTTCACCAATCGATAATAATCCATTTTTTGAAAGGGATACGGAAATGATCGTCAAAAAAGGCAGGAACACTGCCGTTAAAATAAATCCGGAAATCGCTGCTACAAAGTGGGTTCCGGATTCCATCCCGAGATAGGGCGGGAATATTAAATTCCCTGCACCAAAAAATAACGAAAAAAGCATAAATCCCGAAATCAGGACATCTTTTTTTCTCATAAATACGCCTCCAAATTCATGACCGACTGATAGGTCATCCGTCACATTTTACATCACACATGAAAAAACCCGCCCCCTGATCAGGGACGAGTCTAAAACTCGCATGATGAAAATATTTCGTATGGTCCTAACGTTCAGATGTAAAAGCAGATTTGCTATATTCATACAATTCTTCTTTTTTAAAATTTCATTAATACTCACAATCTAGCACAGGCCATTTGTGCCGTCAATGAATTTTCCTACTATAATGTTAATTTCTTGTCTATCTTCAGTTATGCAAGCAACAGGTCTGGAATATGTATATAGGAAAGCAGGGGGGAGCGGGTTCCATGAAGCATATTGCTGCGGCGATCTATCTTTCTTTCGGGATGCTATTCTTATTTTTGCAAGGGTTTGACGGGTTTACCGGCCCGGAAAATATGAATTTCATCATATTCTTATTCCTTATGGCCGGGGCATTGTAACTATACCGGGAAATCAGGGAACGTTTTCAAAAAAAATAGACAAAGGCACGCATCCCCATGCGTGCCTTTGTTTGTGCTTATAATCCGAGGGAAATATACTTCACTTCCAAAAATTCCTCTATGCCCTGGTGACCGCCTTCACGGCCGAGACCGCTTTGCTTGAATCCTCCGAATGGAGCTTGTGGAGTCGATGGCAACCCATCGTTCAATCCCACAATACCGTACTCAAGTTGTTCACTGATCCGGATTCCCTTCGTGATATTCTCGGTAAACACATAGGCAGCGAGGCCATAAATGGAATCATTGGCCCGTTCGATGGCTTCCTCTTCGGTTTTGAAGGTGGTGATCGGCGCGACCGGCCCGAATGTTTCGTCATTCATGCACAGCATGTCATCGCTCACGTTCGTCAAAACAGTCGGCTCAAAATATAGCCCTTCTATACCTTTTCCTCCGTAGGCAACGGAAGCGCCTTTGTCTACGGCATCTTCCACATGCTTGCGGACTTTCTCGATGGCATCCTCATCGATCAATGGACCGATATCAACGCCTTCTTCGAGTCCATTTCCGACTTTCAGCCCCTTTACTTTTTCAACCAATTTTTCAGAAAAAGTATCTGCGATGGATTCATGGACATAGATCCGATTGGAGCAGACGCAGGTCTGGCCGGCGTTCCTGAATTTCGAGGCGATGACACCATCTACTGCCTTCTCTAGATCAGAGTCGGCCATTACGATGACAGGTGCATGCCCGCCGAGCTCCAGGGATATTTTCTTAACGGTGTCCGCTGATCCCTTCATCAGGACCTTTCCGACTTCCGTTGAACCCGTGAAGGTCAGTTTCCGGACGCGTGTGTCTTCCATCCACGCTTCCCCGATGGATTTCGAATCTCCTGTCACGACGTTTACGACGCCTTTCGGGATGCCCGCTTCTTCAGCAAGTGCAGCCATCTTTAATGCAGTCAAAGGAGTCTGATTTGCCGGTTTGATCACGACCGTACAGCCGGTGGCAAGTGCCGGTGCAACCTTGCGTGTGATCATTGCCGCAGGGAAGTTCCACGGAGTGATGACGGCTACAACCCCGACCGGCTGCTTATGGACGAATAATCGCTTGTTCCGCTGAGTGGCAGGGATCTGTTCCCCGTAAACCCGCTTTCCTTCCTCCGCGTACCAGGAGATGAATCCGTTGGCATATTGAATTTCGCCGAGTGCCTCTTTAAGCGGTTTTCCTTGCTCGATGGTCATCGTGCGTGCAAGATCCTCTTTGTTTTCATTAATAAGATCATACCATTTTCGAATGAGTTCACTTCGTTCGTAAGCCGAGAATTGGGACCATTCCTTGAATGCCTCATGAGCGGCATTCACGGCCTTCACAGCCTCTTTTTTACCCCCATTTGGAATGGTGGCGATCACTTCCGATGTCGCGGGATTGATTACCTCTTTCTTGTCAAGATCCGATCCGGTTTGTTCTCCATTGATGATGAGATTGTAGTGTTGCATCGTGTTCCTCCTTTAGAAAGATAGATTCCCATATGCGTATGACTATGTAGTTTGTCTTAAATTTACAATAGTGTGAGGGAAGAATCCAGTAATACACTTATAATTTATGACGATGGGCTTTCTCTTGTTTAAATACCCTGAATAAGAGGGAAAATAAACCGTATGTTCAAAAACAAGGAGGGCGTAGTGATATGAAAGCCATCATCATCAACCAGTACGGAGACAAAGCCGTTTTACAGGAAAAAGAAATCGATCGGCCGTCAATCGGCGACAATCAAATCCTGCTCGAAAATCATGCCACATCCATCAACCCCATCGATTGGAAGGTGAGGGCAGGGTATCTGAAAGATATGCTGGACTTTGAATTCCCGATCATCCTTGGATGGGATGCAGCGGGAGTGATCGCTGAAAAAGGGAAGAATGTAAAAGGATTCGAAGTGGGAGACCGTGTATTTGCCAGGCCGGCTACGACAAGGGAAGGTACCTACGCTGAGTATGTGGCTGTGGATGAAGATCTGCTTGCCAAAATGCCTGAAAGCATGAGCTTTGAAGAAGCGGCTGCCATTCCCCTGGCCGGATTGACTGCCTGGCAGTGTTTAGTCGGTTTCGGTAAAATCAAAGAAGGCGATAAGGTGCTGATCCACGCAGGTTCCGGTGGGGTAGGGAATTATGCGATTCAGATTGCCAAAAGCTTCGGGGCAAATGTCGCCACAACGGCAAGCGGAAAGAATGAGGAGTTCGTCCGATCATTGGGAGCCGATCAATTCATCAATTATAAAGAAGAAGACTTTAGTGCAGTGTTACAAGGCTTCGACCTGGTGCTGGATACCATGGGCGGGGACATTCAGTCGAACAGCTATAAAGTACTCAAGGAAAATGGAAAGCTCGTATCGATTGCAGAGCCCCCGAAAGAGGACGAAGCAGCTAAGTACGGGGTGAAAGCCGAATTCCTTTGGCTCGATCCAAAAGGAGAACAGCTCTCAAAGCTTGCCGACCTGTACGAATCCGGTCAATTAAAGCCCGTGATCGGAGAAACATTCCCACTGAGCGAACAAGGATTAAAAGACGCTCACGCACTCAGTGAAACGCACCATGCAAAAGGGAAAATCGTGATTAAAGTGAAATAATGATAGGAGGGACGGACCTTTGAAACAAAGGTCCGTCCCTCCTTTTGTATACGCTTGAATGAAAAAGTTCCATCATAATGTAAAGGACACTTGACGTAAAGTGTCCTTTACATTATGATATGGAAATATAAGGAGGTATCCTTCTTTGAAAAATAGACTAGTAGAATACCGCAAGACGTTTGGATACTCACAGGAAAGATTGGCGGCGAGATTAGGGGTTTCGAGGCAGACCATCATTTCGATTGAAAAGGGGAAGTATGACCCTTCTTTGAATCTAGCTTTTCAGCTGGCAAATGTATTTGAAACGTCAATTGAAGAGATTTTTTTGTATGAAGAGAAAGGGGAAGAGAAATCGTGACAAAGGGTTATTTGATTATAGGATCGATTATGGCGCTGCAGACGGCCTTTTTATTTTTCGTCGGCATCTCGGCAGGGGAGTTCCCGTTTTTTGCCCTTACTCCGCTGTCTTTGACGGTAATGAGCTTTTGTATGCACTATCTTTATCCACAGTTCAAGGATAAGGATGAGCGGATGAAGGTCATAAGGGAGAAGGGAATCTTCTATTCGTACTTTGCCATCTTATTCTTTTACATTATCATCATGTCCACACTCGGCCTTGGCCTGATTGATCTAACGGCTATGAATCTAATGTACATAATCACCAGTCTGACCATCATGACCGTATTCATCTCCATGGTCGTCATGGCCAAAATTTACTAAACGGAGAGGGACGGACCTTTGGAACAAAGGTCCGTCCCTCTTTTCAATCCGTTCTATTATTGACTTCATAAGCGGCACGGATGGCCGATTCGATTGCCCCTTCCACCCAGCCGTGGAAAGGGGAGGTGTGTTCTCCGGCAAAGTGGATGCGGTGTTCCGGTAAGTATAAGGAATCCGAGAAGTCCGTGGCCTGGTTGGGGGCGAATAGGGTGAAGCATCCGGCAGAGAATTGGTTTTCCCCCCAACTGTAGGAGGCACCTTTTGAAAATTCTTTGTACACCTGATCTCCGTATATTTTATACAGTCCCTGGAGTGCTTCTCGAATTCGCTCATCTTCAGGCAAACTATTCCACAGATTGGCATTCTGTCCCCAGCTGTAACTCCCGAGCATGACACCGGGACCAGCGACCCCGATCCCATGGCTTGGACGGTACGTATACCGGATGGGAAGGTCTGTTATGATATTGCCTATATTGAAGGATTCCCAGAACTTTGATTTGAACTCCAACCCAATTTTTACAGATGAGACATAATTGAGCTCCCGTATCGCCTTCCATTTCTGAAAGGAGATGGATTCGTGGGGCTGGACATCAATGAATTGAAATACAGAATAAGGGACCGTCACGATGGTATAGTCCCCCAGAAAGCGGTGGTAACGGTTTGTCGTGCGATCTCTTGTAATGACCTCGACGCCGTCATCCTTCTGAACAATTCCATGGACCTTTTGGGAGTAGAAGATATTCTGATGAAGCTCCGGCAAGAAAGAGTAGGGAAGCTTATCATTCCCACCATCGATTTCATAAAACTTTAATTTATCATTGAAGACGGTTCGGACAATATCAAGAAGAATATCAACGAATGATAGCTCGGGAAACCCTTCTATACCAAGAATGACCTTTACGATACGGATGGCTTCGGGGGAAAGGGAGGTTCCGATTGGATTGAACCGCAAGAAAACATCGAATGAATAATGATCAAACTTTAATCGTAACCGTTCTTGTTCCTCAGGGCTTGCTTTTTCGTACAAGTCTAAAAAGGGTTTCACGGCGGAGGATAATAATTCGATGGCTGTTTTGCCCTGTTCTTCAGGGGGGAAGGGGTAGTTGAAGATTCCCGGATTTTTGTTGTAATTCGAATCTGTTGTTTGGACTCCATTTACGAGATAGAGATCACTCTTATTGATGAATTCATTGGTGGGTAAGTTGAATTTACGAATATATTCAAATACTAAATCATGGTTTTCCGGAAATCGCATGGCACCTACATCAAGGTATTGACCTTCTGAAAAAGGTTGCCGTAACGTATATACCCTTCCGCCAATCCGGTCATTCCCTTCAAGGATCGTAACGGAGTGACCTGCTTTTTTCAAAAGGGATCCTGCCACCAAGCCGGCCATACCTGCACCGATGATAATCACTTTCCTTGGTTTTTGTATGGAAACCAATCCATTTTTAACGATGGATACCATATCATCCGGATAAGAAAGATCACCGTAATGATGATCATCAGCTCTGTTTCGCATATTGTTCTCCCCCTTAAGCCGAAGCTGCATTATTTAAATATATGATAGGAAAGAAGGAGAATAGACGGGGCCGATGTAGTTTCAATTCTAATTTGTCAAAAATAAACAGGGACGGACCGTGAATCTAAAGGTCCGTCCCTCTTCGCTAATCTTCATTATTCTCTTCCAGAACGTATTTCAGCTTGGTCAGTTTATTGCTCCAGAACTGTTCGTAATAGGCTAACCAGTCTTTTAGTTCTCCGAGGGGTTCAGGCTGTAGGCGATAGATCTTTTCCCTGCCGACTTTTTCACCTGCCACCAACTCGGCTTCTGTCAGGATGGCAAGATGCTTTGCAATGGCGGTCCGGCTCATGGGAAAGTGGGAAGTCAGGGCCGAAATGGGCATCTCTTTTTCTGAAAGAAGGCGAAGCACTTCCCGGCGGGTCGGGTCTGCAATCGCCTGGAATACGTCATGTTTAACGGCAGACACTTATTCCTCCACAACCTTCCGAAGGCGCTGGTCCACTATGCCGACCCAGCCGTTCGCCATTCGTTCCCGGATAACGGAGCTTTTTTCGTTCGGTTTTGAAACAACGGCATCATCATGCTTCCAGCCACCATGAATCAATGTGAACTCGGTTTGTGTCCCGACCTCTTTTAAAAGAAATGTGACGAACCAGCCATCTGTATCCCAGGAAAAGGACAGCTTATGTGGCGCATCCACTTCCAATACCTTACATGGGGACGGGCCGAAAGGGGACTGGATATGGAATTCGTATCCCTCTTCTGGTTGGAAATCATTCGGCATGAACCATGTAGATATGCCTTCTGAAGTGGAGACCGTGTCCCATACCTTTTGAATGGGGGCATTGAAGAGGACGGTTTGGGTAATATCTTGAAGTTGATTGCTTTGATTTGATTTCATATTTCTCGCCTGCTTTCTGTTAATAAACATAACACCAATTGGTTTCGCTTTAATGATATAACACCATATGGTTTCGTGTCAATAAAAAGAGGAAATAGGTGAAAGAGTGTAGAAGTAGTGTCTTGGTAAAGATTAGTATGAGCATAGCAGCTACTAATTATTGAATAGAATATTACCGGTCTTAACAGTGCACAAATTGACAGGTGTACCGATTTGTTGAATGGTACATTAGGGTAGTGGGGAGAAGATCAGAAATGGAAATGCTTCATAGGATGAATGACTGCATTCAGTATATTGAGGAAAATCTTGAAGGGGAGATCAAGATGGAGGAGCTTGCCAGACTCTCACTGAACTCGAAGTTTCACTTTCAACGGCTGTTTTCACTCGTCACAGGCTGCACTGTAGCCGAGTACATCCGGAGAAGAAGGCTGACTCTTGCGGCTCAGGAACTGAATCAAGCGAATGTGAAGGTCATTGATGTCGCTTTCAGGTATGGGTACGAAACACCGGAATCCTTCTCGAAGGCATTTCGTAAAGCTCACGGTGTTTCTCCATCCCAGGTGAGGGAATCAGGAACTCCTTTAAAAGCATTCCCGCGTATCTCCTTCCAAATCCAATTAAAAGGGGAAGTTGAAATGAATTATAGAATCGTTGAAAAAGAAGCCTTTGGGGTGATTGGAAAAGGGAAGAGAGTCTCAACCCATAATGGCCAAAACTTGAGGGAGATTCCGGCATTTTGGGATGAGGTCAATACATCCGGCATGGACAGTGAGATTTGCGAGGCTGCGGGTAATGATGAAATGCTCGGAATCTGCATGGAGTTTGATGATCCGAGTGAAGAGTTCACCTATTTTATCGGAGCTGAAAAGAAATCCGACACTCATACTCTGCTGGAGGTTAAGGAGATACCTGCTTCCACATGGGCAGTTTTTGAATCGGTCGGTCCGATGCCTGACGCGATCCAGGGTGTGTGGAAACGGATTTTCTCTGAATGGTTCCCGTCTACAGGGTATGTGCATGGAGAGGCACCTGAAATTGAATTATATCCGCCGGGTAATCCGAATGACGAGGATTACAGGTGCGAGGTCTGGGTTCCCGTAATGAAGAAATAAGATGAGTTTGCCTCCAGTTCGGAGGCTTTTTTTTATTTACCTGATCACCACATACGGTCTCATCATCTCATAATCCTCATGCTCCAGTATATGACAGTGCCATACGTATAAGCCGGTGTAAGGACCGAATGGTACAATGATCCGGGTCATTTCCCAGGGATTTGCACAAACTGTATCCTTCCACCCTTGTTCATTGGGCTCTGGTTTGATACGGGGGCCAGTGGGGACAATCCTACCTTCGCTTTGATAGATTTTTTTATCAATGGTCTGCCGGTCCAGAATCTGAAATCGTACCAGATGCAAATGGATGGGGTGTGACCCTTCCGTGATGTTGATGAAGTTCCATACTTCACTACTCCCTAAACGTGGCATCTCCGTAATCGGCTCATCCCATAATTGATGATTCAATAGATGCATCTCCCGCCCATATTGATCATGTACCATATTTAAAAAAAGGTCCCTGGTTTGAATGGCATGCCTTTTCTTCAATCTTGGTACAAACCGTAATGTCGATGGAATGCTGCTTATATCCTGACCTTGAAGCGTTTTAATCACGCGGAACTGCATCAGCACACCTGTCGTATCAGGGTCTGGCACCGTACCGGTTGGAAAGGGAGCCGGTGCACGGTTATGAATGGTGATGTATTCTCCGCTGGTGCTAGAAAAATCAATGATGACATCGGCCCGTTCAGCAGGGGCAAGCAAGATTTCTGAAACATGGACGGGTGCAGAGAGTAGCCCCTGATCAGATCCTATTTGAATGAACGGCTTTCCGTTTGAAAGAGAAAGCTGATATGTCCGGGAATTCGAAGCATTGATCAATCGGAACCGATACCGTCTTGGCTCGACTTCAAGGAATGGCCAGACCTTCCCATTCACCAGGATTGTATCCCCGAAGAAAGTAGAAACAGTGGAGGGACGGACCTCTGAAACCGGGGGATCCGGTTCGGAAGGATAATAAAGCGAACCGTCCTTATTAAACGACCGATCCATGATCACAAGGGGGATATCGTATGGATGAGCAGGCAGAGACATAGCCTCCTCTTCTTCATCGTGGATGATATAAGCCCCGGCGAGTCCGGCATAGATATTCAACCTTGTGATGCCGATCGCATGGTCGTGATACCAGAGTGTGGCAGCTTGTTGCCGGTTGGGATATGTGTAAACTTCCCCGGCGAAGAAGGGCCCCGTCTCTTTAAATCCTTTTGTAAACCAGGCATCCGGGTAACCGTCACTCGTATCAGGTGTCGCCCCTCCATGTAGATGGACAACGGTGCGGACCTTGGGCTGATTTTTTCCTGCTCCATGAACGGTGGTATCGATAGGGAGGAAATGCTTCTCTGGAAGCTCATTTTTCCATAAGACCCGGACCGTTTGATTTCGTTTCACCTTGAATGTTGGACCGGGTATTTGTCCGTTGTATCCCCAAATCGAAGTAGGGGGGAGGTCCCGGTGAAGTTGCTGCTTCCCTTCCTTCATGGTCACTTCGTAATAATCAGAGCCTTTGTGTGCTGAAATGGGTTGAATCGTATCCATGACGGGAAGCGGGTCGACGAATTTCTCAAGCATAATCAGATCCTCCTCTAAATGGTGCTGTTATTCCATATGTATTGAGAGAAAGGCCTGAATATCCTCTTTCTATAAAAAGAAGAAGCACCTGACCTGCAGGTTCTTCTTCTTAATTGGCGTCTTTATACCGGTATCGATATTGAATGTTTGCAGTGCGCTCATCGGTTTCAATGGTGTCCATGACATTCCCCGAAGAATTATAAAACGCAATTTGAACTTGGACCAGCAGGTCACGGTCTTCAAAGTTCCTCATGAATACGAGGTTGGAATAATCCGATCCCCTGCAGGATGAAGAGTTTGTTCCTATACCCCCTTAGTTCAAAAAGGTATTCCTTTTTCAGGGAAATAATAGCTGGTGGTTCGAATTTTTTTCTTTGCCTCCTTTTTTTGATACACTGATTTAGTTGCTAAATTGATTATCAATGGAGGATAAAATGTCAAATCGAAATAAAGGCATATTACTATTATTATTATCAGCGTTTGGTTTCTCCTTGATGGCTGCATTTGTCAAATTATCGGGGGATGTGCCGACCATTCAGAAAACCTTTTTCCGGAATATCGTCTCTGCCTTCATTGCATTCGGGTTTGTCCGGTACCATAAGGAACGACTATTCGGAAAAAAAGAAAATCAAAAGCTTCTATTGCTGCGTTCTTCATTAGGGGCTGTTGGAATTGTGCTGTTCTTTTATGCGATCGATCATCTCGTGTTATCGGATGCCGATATGCTGAACAAGCTGAGTCCATTTTTGACCATCATCTTTTCTGCTCTATTCTTGAAGGAGAGGACGCGCGTCTTTCAGGTGGTGGCGATCATCATTGCGTTCATCGGGACATTGTTCATCATTAAACCGGCTTTTTCTTTTGATGTCATCCCATACGTTGCAGGGGTGTTTTCCGCTATTTTTGCAGCAGGTGCCTACACGGTCCTCCGGGTGCTCGGGAGCAGGGAGAAGTTTTATACAGTCGTCTTTTACTTTTCCTTTTTCACGACGGTCGTGCTGCTTCCGTTTGTCATCGGGTTTTATGAACCGATGAGCGCGAAACAGTGGGTGTACCTGTTATCCGCAGGTGTCTTTGCGACAGTCGGTCAGTTCGGGATCACGATCGCGTATAAGTTTGCACCGGCAAGGGAGATATCGATCTTCTTCTATTCGACGGTTGTATACTCCGCTCTCATTAGCATCTTCCTGTTCGGACAGATTCCTGACGTATACAGCATCATTGGGTACATTGTGATTTTCGGAGCATCATTGTATATGTTCTTGAAAAATAATGTAGAAGGCAAGAAACAGGCAGCCTGATTCAAACCTATCCATCAAACGATGGATAGGTTTTTTCATGCAAAAAAATGAAACATTTTCCAATTTTACACCGTATATATAGTAACCGTTAATAGACAGGAGAGAAGAAAATGAAGCTTTCTTTATTCATCATAGGAATAGCCTTGATTATCGCATTGATCGTCATCGTGGCTGGGATTAGACAGCATGCGGGAAAGAGGGATGCCGACTATCTGTTAGACTACTTGAAGCATAACGGAAATTGGAGTTTAACGGTGGTTCGGAATGGTGAAACACTTGTGTCTGTCAGGGAAGATGAGATGTATCCTTTAGCAAGTGCGATGAAGATTATCATAGCCATTGAATATGCGAAGCGATGCGGAGAACAGACATTAGATCCTTCCCGCAGTATTTCTCTGGAAGAACTTGATCGATACTATATTCCGGATACGGATGGGGGAGCCCATAAAGCCTGGATAGCGTATTCAAAGGATAAGGGACTTCTCCTTGGGAATAGTACTACCCTTGAAAATGTGGTGAAAGGAATGATGGCTTTCAGTTCCAATGCCAACACTGACTATTTAATTGATCTCTTGGGAATGGGAGCGATCAACGAATCACTGGATGAACTGCACATTGAAAAACATGAGGCGCTTTACCCGGTCACGGGGGCCATGCTGATTCCAACGTATTTGAAGATGAAAGATCCTTCCTATACGGATGACTATATTGAGACGAAGATAAAGGAGATGTCAAAAGAGGAATACATACAAATCGCTCAAACCATTGCACAACGTTTAAAAGAGGGGGAAAAAGGACTGTATATTGAAAATGGGCATTCAAGTAAGCGTCTGGACAAAATTTGGTCTGACAGACTGACCCGGAGTACCACTTTTGAATACTCCACTCTCATGGGGAAGTTGAATTCAAAGAACTTTTTTGACAAAGAAACACAGGATCGATTGGATTCAGTCATGGAAGGTCTTATGGAGAGTCCAATCAATCAAGAGTGGTTAAAGCATGCCGGACAAAAAGGGGGATCGACAGAGTTCCTCGTCACGAATGCTGCGTATGCAACGGATAAAGAAGGAAATTCAACAGAGGTTGCACTCTTTACAAACGAGTTGGGAGCAGGGGAGTCAGAAAAAATCTCAGGGAGTTTGAATTCATTCATGCTGAATATTCTAAGAGACGAAGATTTCCGGAACGAGCTGAAAGAGTTATAATGTAAGTAAATGGAATAGGTGTCAATTGGAGGTGTGAACATGGTTCTGCGAAACTCGAAATGGTCACTATGGGCACTTGCCCTGTTAACACTCGTCCTCTTCAGTAATGTCATGCTTTATCAACCAATCGTGCAGCAGTTCCTGGCCATTGAACTTGATCGAGGCGCCGTACTTGGATCCTTAGTGGATCTGGTCATCATTTCACCGGCACTTGCTTATGCCGCATTTAAAGTGTCAAAGAAGCAGGCCGCCGGATTCGTCGTATTTGGATTGGTCATGGCAAGAGTCATCATTCCTGAAGAATTCTTTGCACCCTATACGATTCTCCTGTACTCGGGGATAAGCTTTGAGGCCTTGTTCTTTCTGGCGGAACTGGGACTGATCTTCCTTCTGCTCAAGAGAATGCCGGTCATCTGGGCCGAAATGAGATCATCGGAAACAGGTCCGATCTTTTCATTCCTTCCTTCAGTAGAAAGAAAGGTAAGTAGACTTCCTCTTGTCCGAATCGTGGCATCTGAGATTCTGATGGTGTACTACGCCTTCTTCAGCTGGAGGAAGAAACCTCCTATTCATGACGGGGTGGTGACGATGCATCATAAGACCAGTGCCATCGCCATAAATATCATGCTCATCCATGCCGTAGCCATCGAAACAATCGGACTTCACTGGTGGTTGCATACCAAACTTCCTATCCTGTCATTCATTCTGCTCATTCTAAACGTGTACAGTATTCTGCTCGTACTTGCAGAAATCCAGATTACACGTTTGCATCCTGTTGAAGTGGAAAATGGTGAATTGCGTGTGGTGCAGGGATTAAGGCAGCGACTGATTCTGCCCCTGTCAAACATCGAAGAGATAGAATGGGGAGAAAAGAAACCAGTTAAAGGCACCATGGTCTTTATGCAGAAAGACTTTGAGGAGATTCACCCTCAAGTGATCCTGATCTTTAAAGAGCCCGTCGAAGCGACGCTGTTCATGGGTAAAAAAGAAGTGGTATCTAAAGTGGCTTTGAGAGTGGATGATCCTGAGAAGTTAAAGCGGTTATTAGAGCAACACGAAAAGCGTGCCTGATTCTTTCCAGGCACGCTCCTTTCCTATCCCATCCGATAAACCCAATCACAATCTCCGATCATCGACTCGTCATGAGTGACCATAATAGTAGCAATATCTCTTTCCTTCGTTTCTTTTACTAATAATTCCACCACGGATTTTCCCCGTTCCCGGTCAAGGCTTGCTGTAGGTTCATCGGCAAGGATCAGCTTTGGTTCATTCATGAGGGCACGGGCGATGGCGACCCGTTGCTGTTCGCCTCCGGAGAGTTGTTCAGGATAATGGGCTTTCCGGTTTTCAAGTCCAAGGTGAGACAATAATTCCAATGCCCGTTCCTGAAGGTGGTCCTTCTGCTTGGTAAGCTTCCCTACCAGTAACAGTTGCTCTTCCACTGTTAAGAAAGGAACCAGATTCGATTGCTGAAAGATGAAGCCGATTTCCTTCAGACGAAGAGCCGTTTGTTCTTTTCCGGTCATGTCGTGTACATTTCTTCCGTTTAGAGTCACCTCACCACGAGTGGGACTGGTCAACGCCCCGATGATGGAGAGGAGGGTGCTTTTACCCGAACCGGACGGGCCGAGTATCGCCCCGAATTCACCGCTGTTCACCTTCATGGAAATTTGGTCCAGGACCGTGAGCCGTTCATGTCCCTGTTTGTATGTTTTCGTAACGCCGTTTAATTCTAAAATGGATGTCATCTTATTTCACCCCTCCGATTGCTTCTAATGGGTCTACTTTCATAATGCTCCTGAAGGACAGGAGTGAACCGACCCATGCCATGACTAAGATCAATCCGCTGTTTAACAGGATCATGCCAGAGGATAATTCAAATGGGACATCTCCTGGAATCAGTTGTGTCAATCCATAGGTAAGGGTATTCCCTGCCAGGATCCCAAGTGCGGAAAGAATGGATATTTGGAGGAACAGGGCACGTAGAAGAACACCTGCTTTTGCTCCGATTGCTTTCAGTACACCGTATTGATGAAGCTTTTGCAGGGTCATGACATAGAAAAACGTTGCCAGGACAATCGCCGAAATGATGAGCAGAAAGATGACCATCATCTTTAAAGAGCCCTGTTCCGCCGAATAACCCGGTACGTTTGACAGGATGTCCTCTTTTGGTGCTGCTTCCAGTTTGGAAGGAATGTCCACTCCACCCTTATTTGTGAAGAGGAGTGCCTGGTACGTAAGATCATCTCCATGGAGATCTTTCCACGTTTCCATCGATGTGAACATGGCCGGGGTATGGCCGTAACTGAAACGTTTTTTTGTAAAACCCTTAATGATCCAGGTTTTCCCTTGGTACGTGAAAGAGTCTCCGGACTGATATCCTTCCTTTAGTAAGCCGGGATCCGCAAGTACCTCGTAAGGCGCGAGTTTCACACTTTCTTCTGCGTCCGGCATGAAAGTGCTGGTTGGATCTAAGGCAAAGAGGCTGATATTCACGGCTTCTCCTTCATGAGTCATTTCGACCATCTTCAATGCCAGTGGAGAGCCTCCTTTTACGGTGGATCTATCAGCAGCTGTCATATTTGATCGCTCAAGCTGATGCGAGTCGCTTTTTTCAACAATATATGTTTCTGCAGACAAATTTTTAATAGCAGAGGCATTATCAACGGATAAGCCGTTGGCAAGCCCGGATATTGACAAGACGAGACTTGTGATCAGTGTGATGATGCCTGTGATCAGTATGAATTTCATTTTGGCATAGCGGATTTCTTTCCATGCGAGAAACAAAAAAATCACCTTCCCTTTCATAACTTCTCTTTCATGATAAAAGGGAAGTATGAACGGAAGATGAACAACGGATTAAGGAAGGGTCACCTTGAAAGTGGTTCCTTCATTTGGATCACTCTCCACATGAATTTCCCCATGATGGAGGCTGATGATCTTTTGGACGATGGATAGACCAAGGCCGCTGCTGTCCCGTTCGTGACTCCGGGACTCGTCCACTTTGTAGAATCGGTCGAAGATCTTCTCCATATGCTCCGGTGGGATACCAATTCCAGTGTCCTGGATGGTAAACGTGATACCCTTTGATTCTGTAAGGAGGGTTATAATAATTTCCCCACCTCTGGGAGTATATTTAATGCTGTTGGATAATAGGTTCTCGAAAGCCTGGTACAGCAATTCCCCATGTCCGTTATAGGTCACCTCATCCGCTTCAAAGAATAAGGAAAGATCTTTTCCTTCCCACAACCATCGGGTCTGACTGATGAGAACTTGCACCATCGATGTCAGTTCTACAGGTTCTAATTTGATCACCCCTTGATCCTTATCAAGGGAGGCAAGGGTCAATAGCTGCTTACTCAGCTTTGATAACCGCGTACTTTCGGATTCGATCACCTTTGTATAATATTCCTGATCTTCTTTGGATAAGGAAGGGGATCGTAACAGATTCGCATAGCCTTTCAAAGAAGAAAGTGGTGTTTGAATTTCATGTGAGACATTGGAAACGAACTCCTGACGCATATTTTCCAGCTGCCTGAGCTGACGGCTCATGCTCGTAAATGATTTGGCAAGGGTCCCGATTTCATCCTTGCGATTTTCATGCAGCTGTATGGAAAAGTCTCCACCGGCTATCTTCTTCGTGGCAGCGGTAAGTTCCCTGATCGGCTTTACCAAGTACCGTGTACTGAAAAATACAATCATCATACTGAGCACAATCGTCAATAGGAGAAGGACGGACAGGAGAATATGTATTTCATTGAACTGCTGCTTGACGTTCGGCCTCATGAACAACGCATGTGGTTTCCCGTCGATTTCAATCGGGACACCGATAGAATTGGATAATTCATTAGAGAAAAACCCCGTCACAAACGTGGTGGAAGGATATTCAGCCATCCCGTGATACGTTGTCCCGTTCAGAACGCTTCGTATTACTTTGGGAGATAGAGTGGGATCACGAAATTCCTCCCCATAAAATGTCCCTGTTCCTTTTCCATCGGTCACATAAAACTGATAGCTTAACCTTGCCGTCTTTTCAAAAAAAGTCGATTCCTCCATGGAAGCTGCCTCATAAAGTTCCACAACGTCCCGGGCGATTTCGGTATTTTTTTCATCATTGGAAGGCTTTAAAATCATTTGATAATAAAGATTCGAACCGATAAAGGCGATCACACTGCTTACGATCATGATCAACAGGGTGACGACGACGATCCGGATATAAAGGGTTTTCATTTATGTACCTCCAATTTGTAGCCGACTCCCCGTACGGTTGTGATCGTGAAGGTATTGGTGGAACCTCGAAACCTTTCACGCAAACGTTTAATGTGCACATCGATGGTCCGGTCGTCCCCTACAAAGTCCATTCCCCATACATGCTGGATGAGTTCATCGCGCGTAAATGTCCTGTTCGTAAAGCTTGCAAGATAATAGAGCAGTTCGAATTCTTTGAGGGGTAGGTTCATGGTCCTATTCCCGGCTTTCACCTCATAAGACCGTTTATCAAGCGTCATGTCTCCCAAGCGGATGGTTTGGGAACCTGCCCTGTCGAATCGTCTCAGGATTGCCTGTACCCGGAAAAGGAGTTCTTCTTTTTCAAAGGGTTTCACCATATAATCATCGGTTCCGGACTGAAATCCTTTCGCTTTATCCGTCATGCTGTCCCTCGCAGTCAGCATGATGATGGGGATATCATAGTCTTCCCTTATCTCACTTGCCAACTGAAATCCATCTTTATTCGGCATCATCAGGTCGACAATGGCAAGGTCGACAGTTTGATGGAGGAGAGTGTCGGAAGCGGCTTCGCCGTCTGGTGCCTCTGTCACCATGTATCCATTTTGCTCCAAATACACACGAACGAGCTTTCGTAGATGGGAATCATCATCAACGACAAGAATTGATATCATAAGGGCACCTCATTTCAGTAAACGATTTTTTATGTTTTTACTTTAGCACAAGTGACGGAGAGGAAACCAATTTATGACGAATACTCCTTTCCTTGGATATAATGAGAATAAAATAAGCTTTTACCCATATCTTTTTCTGCTACTTATCCGTTATAAGCATGAGAGGATGCAAAGGAGTGAAGATAATGCAAATGAGATCGGTATTCAACCTGGACGAAGAAGAGATCGAAGAAATGGTTCCAAAACTGTTCCGGTATTGCTATTTTCTGACAAAGGACAAATGGGACGGGGAGGATCTTGCCCAGGAATCTGTTTATAAAGCCCTCACCCGCTACCCGGATCGTCAGGATTGGAGTCCTGCTTTACTGAAGAAAATGGCCTATCATCTGTGGATCGACAAGGGCCGGAAAGAGATCAGGGAAACAATCGGATCTGTCCCGGAGGCTGGTAGGGAAAATCATCCAAAAGAGTGGATAAGTCCTGAGATGATCGGCATGCTTTCTAACAGATTGACCCCCAAGCAATTGGTTGCCTTCGTATTAAAGGAAGCCTTTCAGTACAAAATTTCTGAAGTGGCCGTACTATTAAACCTGGCAGAAACAGCTGTGAAGGCTTTATTGAACCGGACGAGGGCCAAACTGAAAAAAATCTCCCTCGATGATGAATGGGGAGGAAGTGGCACATACTGGGATCAAAATCTCCAAAAAGAGCTGAACGCCATTTTATATCGGAGCCTGAAAGCACAGGATCCTAGTCTGCTAATCGCCTACATTCCGACGCTTCTTGCCTATGGACCAGTCCAGATGGTGCTGCCGGAAGTTCCTTCGCCTTCGACCATCCTCTCGATGGCTGCATAACGAATGAGGGAGGAAGAAGACATGAACGCAATACCTTATGTAATTGAACAATCAAGTAAAGGAGAACGTTCCTACGACATTTACTCACGGTTATTAAAGGATCGGATCATCATGGTGAGTGACGAAGTGAATGATCAGATGGCCAATAGTATCGTGGCTCAATTATTATTCCTCGCCGCAGATGATCCCGATAAAGACATTTCCTTGTATATTAACAGTCCCGGGGGCTCGACTTCGGCGGGATTCGCCATCTTTGATACGATGGAGTACATCAGCCCCGATGTCCGGACGATCTGCACGGGCATGGCGGCATCATTCGGCGCGATGCTGCTCTTGGCAGGCACGAAAGGAAAGCGATTCGCCCTGCCTAATAGTGAAATCATGATCCATCAGCCGTTGGGTGGCGCCAGGGGGCAGGCGACAGACCTTGAGATATCAGCGAAACGCATCCTGAAGTTAAGGGAGCATATCAATGAAATCATTGCGGAGAAAACGGGGCAATCGGTTGAGAAAGTTGCATTTGATACGGACCGTGACTACTTCATGAGTGCCTATGAGGCAAAGGAATATGGGATCATTGATGAGATTATCGAGAAGAAGAAGTGATAGATGTGGGGACGGTCTTGATGGCCGTCTTCTTTTAATTCAGCTGCTGAATATTTGGATGATTTCAGCAGCTGAATTAAAAGAACGAATACAGGTGGATGATTGTATACCCCTAAACTCATCACAAGATATATCAAAACAAGATAAGTATATGGTAAAATAAACCACAAATGACAGGGGGGTAACAAGTGACATTATTTTTCATTTTGGGTATTGTCGGACTTTTCTTTTTTTCAAAAATCCCGAGAGAGAGACTCTATATATTTAAGTGTATTCAATCTCTAAATAAGTTTAATTGGTTTCAGAATCCCTGGTTAGTCGGTGTATTCTTGTTTGGGATGAATCTATTATTATTCGGTACAACCGGGCTGCTATTGTATGGTACGACTCTACTGATGATTCCATACATTCACCTTGTCATTATAATGGCTGCCACTGTATTGAGTCTTCTCGTATGGAGTTCACTTGTCCGTACGAAAGTGTGGGTGAAAGGGGAACGATGGAAAGCAGGAACGGTCGGAAGCAGTTTCTATTTGGTTCTTTTTTTGTTTATCCTGTACCAATGGGTCACGTATGTACCTCAATATCCAGGTGAAGACGGATTTATGGCCTTCATCGGTTTTTTCCTTGGGTTAGTGGTGACGGGTATGGCGTTTCTCATATGTTTTATAATCATTGTTTTTCTTCCAGTTGATAAACGTGTATAGGAGGATGGCGATTCCTTTCTTTTTCTGATCCATTCTATTATCCTTGTAGAATAGATTCTGATGAAAATGAGGTTTTAGCATGAAAACAATACATAGCGATGTGATTCAATTTCGTGGTTCCCATTATGACTTCGGGATTATGCAAGGGGAACGGATAAAGGATTCCATAACGGTTAGAAATCGGGAGAATCAGTGGAAGGTACGAAAACCAAGGTTTTCTATCAGTATTGAAGAAACAAAGACTGTGATCGGAAGATTTGCCCCAGGGGTCTGGGATGAACTCCTTGGGTTACAAGAAGCCCTCCAGTGGCCGATGGAGCGGGTGCTGAAGGAGTTTGGCGGCTACCGGGTGGATTATGTGAAGTCCGGCTGCTCGATCGTAACGGGTAAAGACTACTTGATCAGGAATTATGACTATCATCCGAAAACGTATGAGGGACGTTATACGTTCTTTCAGCCAACGGATACAGGATACGCAATCATCGGCCCTAGCCAACGCGTGACGGGCAGGATGGACGGGATGAACGAACATGGCCTCTCATTGGGGTATAACTTCATGCACCGCAAGAATCCCGGAGATGGTTTCATTTGCTGCATGATCGGACGATTGATCCTTGAATCCTGTAAAGATGTTACCGAAGCCGTCGAGATGCTGAAGGAAATCCCTCATAGGCATTCGTTCAGTTATGTGGTGTTTGATCGAAGTGGGGAGACGTATATCGTTGAAACCTCACCACGTGGGGTGGCGACTCGGCAAGCCAAGGCATGCACCAACCATTTTGAAATGATGACCGATGAGAACAGAAATCACCTGGTCGATTCCAAGCGGAGATTGAGCATCATCAAGGAAACGGGGGATCAAGACGCTCATAGTGCATTCCGATTAATGAATGATACGGGGAAAGGGGTGTTCTCGGATCTTTACGGCAGCTGGGCCGGAACGATTCATACATCGGCTTATTTTCCAAAAGAAATGAAAGCATGGTTTGCTCTTGGCGGAGACCGGGATCCTGTTATCTTCGATTTTGCCGAATGGCTAAAGGGGGAAGATGTTGAACAGGAAAAATTGATGGGGAAAGTGGATACTGATATTCCGTTTGTTCATATGGATGAAGGGGCGGATTGGTTCAGGAACTAAATATAGGACTTCAGGTTTACTCCTGGAGTTCTTTTTTTATGAATGGACGGGGACGGAAATTCCATTTTACTAGAAGAATTTTTTTGATTTTTCCTTAAATGTAGGGCTTTTAGTCGGTTTTACGATATTTTGCAATAGTGACAAAATAGTCACATAGTTTTTGAATATTGAATCAGTATAATAGAACTAGAAAGGTTTTGTAGGAGGGATGCGAATGGGTCATCAAAAGAGAAATTGGCTAGAGAGATTAAGAAAAATGAAGGGGTATAGCCAAGAAGACATTGCTTATTTAGTTCACATCGACAGATCTTATTATTCAAAGATTGAAAGTGGTGTAAGAGTCCCAAGTAAGAGGCTTGCAGAGAACTTGGCAGACTTATTGAAATTTCATGTTTCCATCTTCGAATTAGAAGAAAGTCCCTTTTATTTTGCCCTCCAAGATTCTCCTATGGTAATTGCCCATTTTGATTTGGATTTAAGATATACGTGGATTTTTAACCCGAATCCTGAACTTGACCCCGTGACTGTGATTGGAAGAAACGATGTGGAATTAGGGGACAACCATGGTACGAGGGAATTAATGAAAGTAAAACAAGAAGTAATAAAGAACCGTACATCATTAAGAAAGGTTATCGTATTCCCGATAGCTGATCAATTGTATGAGTATGATGTAAACTGTCATCCGTTATTTAATCATAAAGGAGAGCTGATCGGGGGGAGTTCGGCCTCTACACAGTTGATAAAAGAGGGAAATCCGATCTCTGATTATGAAATTCACTCCTGATAAAGGTTGCCGATTGAAATGAGGGAGGGGTGTTTGTTTGCATGATTCTGTCTTAACGAACTTATTATTGAACTTTTTATTTATTCTAGTGGGACTACTCCTTTTCGCCCTTTATTATGACGCCACAAAGAAGCACCCTTCAAAAAGGATTGTCATCATCTTCTCCACTGTCACGATTCTATTATGTGTGATGTTCAGTCATAAGCTGGCAGATGGCGTCTATGTAGATTTGCGAAGGATCCCCTTTTTTCTGGCCAGCTTATATTTCGGCCCGGTCGTTTCCTTCGTTCTAATGGTCATGATCATAGCGCTACGGTATTTCATCATTGGGAGCGGTCTTATCCATTTGGTGATTCTCAACTATTTTGTCACTTTTTTAATTTTGGCAGCCTTTTCAAAAGGATTTCTGCGTGCTAAGAAAAAAGTGAAAGTATTATTCATGATTATCATCTGTTTCAGTATGACGATATTTAACCTTCTGTTTGGGTATATTCATCAAGCTGAAATCACGGTGGATGAGTATCTGTATCTCGTTCTCATTCCGCTGGCAGCGACTATTATATCAGTGATGATCGCGGAAATGATACGGAAATTGATGGAGATGAAAAAGACTTTGTCTCAACATGAGAAGCTTCAGGTTGTGAGCCGGTTGGCAGCGAGTATCTCCCATGAAATCCGAAATACATTGACTTCATCCAAAGGATTTCTGCAGCTGGTACAAGAAGAAAAAGACATAAAAACACAGAAAGAATTTATAGAGTTGTCTTTAAAAGGGATTGATCAGGCCACTCATGTTATAGAGGAATATTTGACGTTTACCAATTCAACGCCAGAAAAGTCGGAAAGTATCGATGTAAAGGATTCACTTATGGAGCTGATTGAAATCATCAAATCAAAGGCTGCACATATCTCCTTCCGTTATCAACTTTTAGACGGTATCCATGTAGAAGGGCAACGCCATAATTTTATTAAATGCATGGGGAATATCATGACCAATGCTATAGAGTCCATGCCTCGGGGTGGGCAGATATCGATTGGGATGGTTGAGAAGGAGAACGTAATCATTTCCATTTCTGATTCGGGTAAAGGAATGACCGATGAGCAGATTCGACGTTTCGGTGAACCGTTCTTTACAACAAAGAATGAAGGCACTGGCCTCGGGATCATGGCAGCCACGATCATTGTTCATTCCATGAAGGGGAAAATTGAAGTGGAAAGTGAACTGAACAAAGGGACAACGGTAATGATAGAATTGCAAAAAGCCATTAAGACAGAAGCAGGCTAACAAGAGAAAAAAGGAATCCCGACGGACGCGGGATTCCTTTCATTTATTTATACGAACTTCACGATATCCTCAAATGGTCGACGGGATTTCGGTGCTGGATCCTTGACCCGGTAACCGAATGCCACCATGACGGAAATGCCGAAGTGTCCATCTTCAAGCAGGCCTTCTTCATTCAGTAATGTATTCATCTTCTCAACATCAAATCCTTCGATCGGGCAGGAGTCTACACCGATCTGGGCAGCGGCGGTCATCATATTGCCAAGGGCTATATACGTCTGCTTTCCGGCCCAGTCGTATAGAGGACGGTCGCCTTCAAGTAAATCGAAATCAACCTTCTGAAACTGTTCGATCCGTTCTAAATACTTTGCCAAATGATCTTCAGGCATCTTCTTCTTATTTTTGAAATGATCCTGTAAATAGTCTGAATCGTACTTGGTATCTTTCTTGGTCCTTGCAAGGATCACGACGAAATGACTGGCTTCCGGCAGTTTTCCGTAGGCTCCCCACGCGGTGTTCTTGATCTTTTCCCTCAGTTCAGGATTTTGGATGACCACAAATCTCCATGGTTCGAACCCGAATGAGCTCGGTGACAATCTCCCCGTTTCCATAATGAACCTGAAGTCGTCTTCGGAAACCTTCTTGTCCGGATCGAACTCCTTGGTAGCATGTCTGAAATGGTAAGCATCTAGTATGTCTTGCTTGATCTGGTCTTTTGTAGACATTGAATATTCACTCCTTAATCCATTAATTCCAACATGTTTAACTTACCACAAGTTCAGGAGGTTAATCATGTGATGTGTTTGGTGGAACTTTTTTCGATAGGGTGAAACAAATGTTTCATTGTATCCGTAAATAAGGAAAAGAGTTGATTATACATGGGAGGGAAGAGGGAGAGCTTGATCTAATGGGGTATCTTGGTTAATAAGTGCTTTCCATATGTCTGTTTCAAAAAGGGGTATCTGGCTGCCAGATGCTTCTTTTTTATGTCATAAATGGACATCCACTTAAAAAATCTATAAAAATATGAAACTTTGTTTGACATTTTTGGGGTGAAGGGAATAAGATGAACATATAATTTGCACAAGGGAAACTTTTTAATATAAAGACAATATAATTTACCGGAGGAATGAAATATGTCCGAAGTCAAGAAGCTGCTTCTTTCAGAATGTAAACCAGGTGACCGCGTTCTTATAACATCACTATCATTAGAAGGTACCATGAGAAGAAGATTATTGGATTTAGGGTTTGTAAGGGGGTCCGAGGTAGCGGTCGTTCAAAAAAGTCCACTGGGAGATCCGATGGCTTTTCGAGTGAGTGACACCACGATTGCCCTTCGTAAAGAAGAAAGTTCAAGGATTCATGTTGAGAAAATAGGAGGTGCGTAAAGATGGAATCATACAGAATTGCTCTTGCAGGAAATCCGAATACCGGGAAAAGTACATTATTCAATCTGTTGACAGGTTTAAGACAGCACACAGGGAACTGGCCGGGGAAAACGGTCATTCACGCAGAAGGAGAGTTCAATCACAAGGATACGGATTTCACTATCGTCGATTTACCGGGGACGTACTCTCTTTATTCCAATTCAGCGGATGAGGAAGTGGCCCGGGATTATATCATTTTTGATAAACCGGATGTGACGCTGGTGGTACTCGATGCAACGTCCCTTGAGAGAAACATGAACCTCGCCCTTCAAGTGATGGAAATGACGGATCGAGTGATCGTAGCCCTCAATTTGATGGATGAAGCGAAGAAAAAAGGAATCGAAGTCAACAGTGAAGCACTAAGCAAAAAACTGGGCGTACCGGTTGTGAAGATATCGGCAAGAAATAAAACGGGCATCAAAGAGTTATTGGATACCGTCCATGAAATGGCCCAAGGAAATGTACCGACCACTCCATACCGCATGACCTATTCTGCGGATATCGAAGCAAAAATAGAAGAGCTTTCGCCAAAAGTACGCCAAATGATCGGGGATGAGTTTCCGATTCGCTGGATTTCCCTGCGATTATTGGATGGAGACGAAAGCATACTCAACTCGTTGAATGATTATTTCCGGAGGGAACAAAAGAGAGGAGGAATTTCCAATGTCTCAGTCAATGCAACCACATAATGGTGATCAGGGTCTTACGTTTTTATTCAATCATGCGAAAGGGATGTCGAGTGACAACCTGCGGGATGAGATTGTAGAAAACATTTATTCGACGAGCAGAGGGATTTGCAAGGAAGTCGTAAAATACAAAAACAAAGAACGGATCCATTCCGAAAAGCTGGATAAAGTGTTGACTTCACCAATTTGGGGATTCCCCATCATGCTTGCCATGCTTGGAGCGGTTTTTTATCTGACGATTGCGGGGGCGAATATCCCATCCAGCATGCTTGCGGAAGGATTTGCCTGGATGGAAGGGAAGTTGACCCTGCTCTTTAACGCCATGAATGCACCAGCATGGCTTCACGGTGTGCTCGTTCTGGGATTTTTCAGGGGTACCGGATGGGTGATCAGCGTCATGCTTCCTCCGATGGCCATTTTCTTCCCGGCTTTTGCTCTTCTGGAGAATTACGGGTATTTACCCCGTGTCGCCTTCAATATGGATCGCCTGTTTAAGAAAGCGGGAGGCCATGGAAAGCAATCCCTGACGATGGCGATGGGCTTTGGATGTAATGCTGCTGCCATCATGTCGACGCGTATCATCGAATCACCGAGAGAACGGATGCTGGCCATCCTGACGAATAACTTTGTTCCTTGTAATGGTCGCTGGCCGACTCTGATCCTTCTTGCTTCCCTGTTCATGGCGGCCGGGTATGCGGGTGGGATGGCGTCCCTCGTGACGGCAGGAATGGTCATGACCATGGTATTGATCGGAATTGTCGTGACCATTACGGTTTCATGGGTGCTATCGAAAACAGCCCTTAGAGGCGTGCCGACTCATTACACGCTTGAGTTACCGCCATACCGCCGTCCGAAAATCTGGAGTACCGTATTGCGCTCGAGTAAAGATAAGTCCTGGTATGTGTTAAAAAGAGCGGTGATCGTTGCCGCACCAGCATCGATCATCACGTGGATCATTGCCAACATCAATATCGGTGACACGAGCATCCTCATGCATTTTGTACAGTTCCTTGATCCGTTCGGGCAGGCACTCGGTATGGATGGTTTCATCCTGGCCGCCTTCATCATCGGGCTGCCTGCCAACGAAATTGTGGTGCCGATCCTGATCATGGCCTATCTTTCTCAAGGGGCTATGCTTGAACTGGATGATCTGACCGAGTTAAAAGCTGTTTTCGTCAGTCATGGGTGGACGTGGTTAACGGCACTGAATATGATGCTCTTTTCACTGCTCCATTTCCCTTGCGGTACGACGCTTGTGAATATCTACAAGGAAACGAAAAGCAAGAAATGGACGTTCCTGTCCTTTGCGATTCCGACAGCGATTGCGATCGGGGTCACATTCCTGGTAGCAACGATTGTCAGGGCATTGGGCTGGGTATAAGACATATGAAAGCAAATCCTATTAAAGGGGTTTGCTTTTTTATGTCTGAAAGGAATCGTGGTACGATGGAAGAGCATATATATGGCAGGTTCAATAAGGAGAACAAAATGAACGAACATGATTACGATACATTACTGAATATCAAAACGGGGGATCGTCAAATAGGCTTCCACAGATCTTTTCACTATCATCGCTATGAACCGACTCCTTACGCGGCATTAGAGGAGTTATTTCGGCATTATGAACTGAAAAGCAGTGACCGTGTCGTGGATTTCGGATGTGGAAAAGGCCGCTTGAACTTCTTCGTTCATCATCTCTTTCAATCGACTGTCATCGGTGTCGAAATGAACGACGAGTTTTACGGTGATTGTATGAGGAATCTTGCGACCTACCGCGAGAAAACAAAAATCAGGAATGATGCGATTTCCTTTCGCCATTGCCTGGCTGAGGACTATGAGATAAACCCGGCAGACAACCGTTTCTACTTTTTCAATCCCTTTTCCGTTCAAATTTTTATTAAAGTCATCAATCATATTCTATTATCAGTAGAATCCTTTCCACGTGATATCGAGATTCTTCTGTACTACAGCTCGGATGATTATGTTCATTTCCTGGAGGATCATCCATTATTTCAGCTGCGAAAAGAAGTTGTGTTAACAGGGGAGTTCGCGAAGAACGAATATGAGCGGTTTCTGGTTTATGGGTTAATGTACTGATCAGAACTTTTGATTTATCCGCTTTCATATTGGAGAATGTAATAGAAGATCTAACAGGAATGGAGGCGGAAGACATGAGAATATTGGTTGTAGGAGCAGGGGCCGTCGGAGGATACTTTGGAGGCAGATTGGCAGAGAAAGGTGAGGACGTCACGTTTCTCGTGCGGGATAGGAGGGAACATCAGCTGAAGGAACATGGACTTCATATCGAGAGCGTTCATGGCGATCATCACTTTCAGCCGAAGACCCTTAAGGCAGAAGAAAAAGCAGAACCCTTTGATGTCGTCCTATTATCCACCAAGGCGTATCACCTAGAAGGGGCCATCGATAGTCTACATCCGTTTGTAGGGGAGAACACCATGATTCTTCCATTGTTAAACGGCATGTCCCACGTCGAGGACTTGATCCAAGCGTTCGGGGAAGAAAAGGTGATAGGCGGCTTATGCTTTGTCGAGTCCACACTCGATGCTTCAGGTAAAGTCATTCAGACAAGCCCTATCCATGACCTGGTGTTTGGAGAGAGGAGTGGAAATCGGACGGAGCGAATCACCAGACTGGAAGAAGCTTTCTCTGGAACGAAAGCGAACTTCCGATTATCCGATGCCATCGAGCAGGAAATGTGGCATAAATATCTCTTCATCACCACCCTTTCAGGAGTTACATCCCTCTATCGTGCCCCGATCGGTCCGATCCGGGAGACCGCTGAAGGAGAGGGGCGGATCAAGACGGTCCTTTCTCAGGCAGCGATGGTCATGAGGAAGTTGGAGGCGCCACTTGCAGAAAAGATTGAAGACGCTCTTTACGATAAAATCAGCGGGATGGGCTACAGCATGAAGTCTTCCCTGCAACGTGATATGGAGAAGAATCTATCAGTGGAGGCCGATCATTTATACGGTTACCTACTGGAGGCTGCCGAGAGTCAGGACGTAGAGGTCCCTGATGTAAGGTTGATTTATGGGAATTTGAAGATTTATGAGATTGCGAGTCAGTGAGAATGGGAGACATCGGATGCCTGTTGGGGTGTCCGGTGTTTTTTTGATGGGTGGGGATGGGGTCAGCAGGTGAATAAATGGAAGAATTCAGCAGCTGAAAATTCTTGATCAGTCAGCAGCTGAATCCGAGGGGATATTCACCTGCTGATTTCGAAGAGATATTCAGCTGCTGAATATCAGAGTAAAATCAGCAGCTGAATCAAAACCTCAAAATCTCCTGCTCAAAAAACAAAAAAGAAACCTTCCCTCATCTCAATCGTATATACCAATAGAACCTACTCTACTCATAAAGGAGGCCTCCCATGAACAGGCTCATCACAATCAGTGCTGTACTCGTCGCCATAGCCACCATCATCATCTGGCTCACAACCAATGTCACCAATGCCCTCACACTGCTTGCAGCCTATGGAATCATCCTATCCTTTCTCGTCTACTTTTCTTTCTTTAAAATCAAAAAAAGATAAAAATCGAGGGACGGACCTCCAATCATTTCTTTTGCGGAAGCAAAAGGATGGTTGTGGAGGTCCGTCCCTCTCAGTCGACTGCTTCTAATAGGAAGTCGACGATGTGGATGGCTCGCATTTTATCTGATAGACCTTCCCGTTCGATGCCGAGTTTCATTTGGAGGAGGCAGCCCGGATTGGATGTGATGATGGTGGTGGCCCGGGTGTCTTCGACGTTTTCCATTTTGTGATCGAGGATCTTCATGGACATGTCGGATTCGACGATGTTGTATATCCCAGCTGAGCCGCAGCAGTGGTCGGCTTGTTTCATCTCAATGTAATCGGCACCTTCCACGGATTGGAGAAGTACCCTTGGTTCCAAGAAGGTTCTCTGAACGTTTCTTAAGTGACAGGAATCCTGGTACGTGATCCGTTGTGGTGCCACATTCAATGTCTTTTTATGAAACTCCAATTCTACCAGAATCGAAGAGATATCCTTGATCTTCTCTTTGAATATGACGGCGCGTTCTTTCCACTCGGGATCGTCTTTCAGCAGGTGATCATAATCAACTAGAAATGCTCCACATCCCCCTGCGTTGGTGATGATGTAATCGACGCCTTCATCTTCAAATGCCTCAATGTTCCGTTTGGCCAGCTCTTTCGCTGCATCCTTCTCTCCGCTGTGTCCATGCAAAGCCCCACAGCAGGTTTGCGTCTTCGGAATCACGATGTCACAGCCTGCCAGTTGAAGGAGTTTCGTTGTGGCCTTATTTGTTTCCAGAAACATCGTATCCATCAAGCAGCCGGAAAAGAAAGCGACTTTTTTACGGACCTCACCAATTGAGGAAAGGGAAGTCGGGCGTTCCTTCATCTCTTTCAATCTAGGAACTTGAGGCAGGACGCGTTCCATCGTGGCCATGCTTTCCGGGAACAGCTTCATCACTCCCGTGGTGTGGACAGCCTTCTGTAAACCGGAACGCTGATAGATTCCGAGAAGGTTCGTGACCATCCTCATTCGATCAGGATGGGGAAACAACCCTTCAAAAACGGTCTTCCTGACAATTCGGGCGGGAAAGGAGTGTTTTTTATTTTGATTGATGATATCCCTGGCTTCCTCGAGTAAGTGTCCATAATTAACGCCAGAAGGGCAGACAGGTTCACATGCCCTGCATCCGAGGCACAGATCCAGAGTACGCTCCACTTCTTCATCGGGCTCGATCACACCATCGACGACGGCCTTCATCAAGGCGATGCGCCCGCGTGGGGAGTGTGATTCCTTAAACCCCGATTCGATATAGGTAGGGCAGGAGGGTAGACAGAATCCGCATCTCATGCAATTCAATAGTTCATCTTCATTCATACGTGTTTTGAACTCTTGTTGTATCTTTTGTTTTTCCTGGACGGTCGTCATCTTGAAATCACCACACGTTTTCTTGATTCTTTCGCAAATACTTTATTCGGATTCATGATGTTATTGGGATCGAAGGATTGCTTGATCATTTTCATGGCGTTGATTCCTTCAGCACCAAGTTTCCATTCGAGATAAGGGGCCTTCATCATGCCGACCCCGTGTTCACCCGTAATGGTGCCGCCCAATTCAATGGCATGAGCGAAGATTTCTTCAAAGGCCGCTTCGACCCGCTCCATTTCATCTTTGTCCCTGGCATCTGTCGCAACGGTCGGGTGAAGGTTTCCGTCTCCTGCATGTCCAAAGGTGCAAATCTTCACCCCATGACGTTCGGCTATATCATTGATCGCTTTCACCATCTTGGCAATTTCGGAACGTGGTACCGTCGCATCTTCCAAGATTGTCGTCGGCTTTAGTCTGGCAAGAGCCGAGAGGGCAGAACGCCGGGCAGTGCGAAGGGCATCTGCTTCGATATCCGTTTTTGCGAGTTGGACGGATACGGCATCGTTTTCCACACACACTTCTTCGATGCGCTTCATATCTCGTGCCACCACTTCAGGAGGACCATCCTGTTCAATCAGCAGGACGGCTTTCACATCGGTAGGCAGGCCGATTTTGGCAAAATCCTCTACCACTTCCAATGTAGGCTGGTCCAGAAATTCCAAGGTAGTCGGAATGATCCGATTCGAGATGATGCTCGACACACTTTTAGCAGCTGCTTCTATGTCCTGATAAAGGGCAAGCATCGTCTGTTTCGTCTCTGGCATGGGAACGAGCTTTAATGTCGCTTCCGTGATGACACAAAGGGTTCCTTCCGACCCCACAAACAGGCGGGTCAAGTCATACCCGGCCACATCTTTTGCGAGTTTCCCGCCGGTACGGATGATATCACCATTTGGGAGCACCGCTTCAAGGGCTAGTACATAATCCCGGGTGACGCCATATTTCAACCCTCTCAAGCCACCGGAGTTTTCATTGATATTCCCTCCGATGGTGGAGATTTTCATGGAGCTCGGGTCTGGAGGATAGAAGAGTCCCTTGGCTTCAACGGAGTGAATCAAATCAAGTGTAACAACCCCAGGCTGGACGGTGATCGTTAAATTTTCTTCATCCAATTCGAGGATGTTGTTCATATGGGTGAAAAGTAGAACAAGTCCGCCTTCAGTTGGGCACGTACCGGCACAAAGATTTGTTCCTGAGCCCCGCGGGACAATCGGGATGCCATGTTCATTGCAGATCTTCACGATTGCCGATACTTCCCCGGTTGACCTGGGAACGATAATGGCATCGGGCATGGATTGATAGTTGGGTGTTGCATCATAGGAATAGACAAGTTTTTCAGCAGGGGTATCACGGTAGTTGTCTTCACCGACGATGCTGACGAGCTGATTCTTGATATCAGGGGTGATCATAGTGGTTTCCACCTTTATTAGCGATTTTTTCAAAGTTGTTCATAAAATGACTAGAGAGACGGTACCCGACTGGGGTCAAGGTCCGTCCCTCCTGATACATTATGTTGTGATGATGGGGCTTGGTGTGATCGACCCGAGGATGACGGGTTTTTTCGCTCCGGTTGCCCCAGGGACGTTGCCTGGTTTGCCGTGTAGCGTTTCGTTGGCTAATAGTGCAAAGGCAATCGCTTCCTTGGCATCGGAGGAGTATCCGATATCTTCCTGAATGAGGATTGTCACTTCAGGGAGAAGTTCCTTCATCATTTGGAGAAGGGTCCCGTTATAGCTTCCCCCGCCACCGATGATGACTTCATTGATCGGATGCCGAGGGAAGACGAATGTTTTATAAGCATCCGAAATGGAGAGGGCGGTAAAGTAGGTTGCCGTAGCAATCAGATCTTCTTTCGGGATATTGGTGTATTCCTGAAGTATCCGGTTCACGAATACCTCACCAAACAGTTCCCTGCCGGTGGACTTGGGAGGCGCTTTCTGAAAGAAATCCTTTTCCCACTCCATCCATTTCCGTGCTGCTTCAGGGTGAACCGTTCCCCTGGCGGCAATCGATCCATCCTCGTCATAAGAGAAGCCGAATAACTTCCCGCACAGTCCATCGATCACCATATTCCCGGGACCTGTGTCAAAAGCAAACACCTCTTCAAGGGAACAGTCTTTCGGCAGGACGGTCACATTCCCGATTCCCCCGATGTTCTGGAGGAGCCTGCCCCCATCCTTTTTCCGGTAGAGCAGGAACTCTGTATAAGGGACAAGGGGTGCCCCTTCTCCTCCTGCAGCCATATCCATGGAACGGAAATTGGATATCACCTGTGTGTGAGTCCTGTAGGCAATCACGCTCGGTTCTCCGATTTGAAGAGTGGAAGCAACCGAATCTTCCGTATGAAAGGGCTGATGATAGACCGTTTGTCCATGTGATCCGATAAAGCTGAGATCGTCAACAGAGATGCCTGCCTCCGCACATACTTTCTCTACGGCATCGGCGTATACGTCTCCAAGCTCAAAATGCAGGCTGGATAAAAGAGGGGTGGAAGAACGATCAAGACTCATGACATCAAAGATTTTCTTTTTCACCGGTTGTGAAAAAGGCGTAGTTGAATACTGGACAAGCTCCACCACGGTGTCCGTCCCTGCTCCTTCGATGGAAACAAGGGCGGCATCCACCGCGTCAACGGACGTACCGGACATCAGCCCGACTGCTAAACGTTTACTCATCATACATACCTCCCCAATTGGATTGCTTCAATGATATCCACTGCGCCTGTAGCAGGGGATATGGAATCGGTGATGAAAGTCGGTTCGTTAAATCGTTTTGAAACGGTTTCTTTAAAAATGGACTGAACAACCGGATTGTGTTCAAGCACACTGCCTTTTAATGCGATGACCGGATGTGATTCAAGCTGTAACTTCTCGATCAATGCGATAGTCTGCCCGGCAAGGAGTTCGCCTGCTCTCTTTAATAAATGAAGGGAATAGTCATCCCCGGCCTGTGCTTCCTCGTGAATCACTTTCGCAAGCCTGGCAATCTCCCCTTTGGAGGAAGAATAGATGAATCCTTTCAATCCTTGGGGGTCTGTAGCGTTGATGGTGTTCAGTATGTTGCGGGAAAGAGGGGAGAGCGGAGTGGCTAAGTCCATTTCCCTGACGATCCTTTTGCTCGCTTCGATGGCAATATGGTAGGCACTGCCCTCGTCTCCAAGTAAGTGTCCCCAGCCCCCGGTTGTTCCTTCTCTTTTTCCGTTTCTTCCGTAACAAATCGATCCCGTGCCCGCGATCGTCATCACACCATTCCGGTTACCGATCAAACTGAAATAGGCAAGAGTGGCATCGTTTATAAGAATGATGGGAAGGGAAGTCATCCTGCTCAATTCTGACTGAATCATTTGTGATAGATTTCCCGACCCTCCGCCTGCCATCCCGATCACAATATGTGTGGCCGCTTCTCTAGTATGGTTCAGGCATTGTTGAACGACAGATGAGAGGTTCTGCAATGCTTCCTCATACGAGACGGACGGATTCCCGTGTCCGGATAAACTTTGGAAAAGGATATTTTTCTCCCTATCCATGACAAGTCCCTGAACCTTCGTTCCGCCTGCATCGATTCCTATTATTCTAGTCATCTCTTAAACCTTCTCACAAGGCTTGAAGGCAAATTTGCCCCAAGGGTTCAGATAATCCAACAAGAATATTTCTTCTTCACGGATCCGTCCGACCACGTTCGTCTTACCGGAGTTCTCCATATCCTTGAGGGCAATCTGAAGTTCTCCCGCGTATTGGGCATACAGGTCGTTTTCAATGATAATGTCTCCACGCTTGATGTCGACGTTGTTATGGGGCGCAAATTCTCTACCTCTGTATTTGACGCGGCTTTGAGTGGAACGGATCATATAATCCGATACATCTCCACGGTAAAAATGAGGTTCTTCAAAGATGATCGTTTTCTCTAGGTCCGTTGTCGTGTCATGGGTTTCGACGCTGAAAGTGAGCTTCGATGTATTCAGTTCACTAAGCAGCTGCATCTCACGTTCCGATGCATAAGCATTGCTGATGATGACGTCGTCGATCAATCCAGTGGCAAACAGATGCTTCGCCTGCACATCAATAGGAAGGGATCGGTGCATCTCCAGTGTAGGCAATCCTTCTGTGACAGGCCATGGACCGAATGTGGCATCAGCGGAAGACACAAAGGCTGCCGTTCTCATGCCGAAATCTTTGAATTTCTGGCTGCAGTCGATAAAGAAAGGATAAGATAAGCCGGAGTAGCGGTGCGGATAGAAGTTATGGCACCCTAATAATTGATCCTTATTGGGCTGATACGTCATGATGTTATCGATGTATTTCGTGGCATTGCTCATGTTCAATTCAATTTTTAAATCATAGGAGTTGTACGACATCATAGATTCCTCATGACCGGTATATCCGAGGTCAAGGCGGATACCGTGAGCACCCAGGTCGGCAAAAAAGGATAGATCATCGTAAGAAATATCCAGCTCTTTGAAAATACGTGGGCTGATGTCTGCGATGACCTCCATGTTTTTCTCACGGGCAAACTTGATCGTATCTTTGAAGTTCGCAATGATGCCTTCCTTGTCTCCTTCAACGGATAATAAGCAGGTAAACACACGTTGAAATCCGTAAGAAGCGGCAAGGGCCAAATACTCTTTATCTTTTTCAGTTACAGAATGATTCGGATAGATTGAAACTCCCAGTCTTTTACTCATCGTGACTCCTCCTTAATTCGATTGGTTTTCGAGTGCATGGATTCTCTTTAACATAGGAATCATTTGTTCAATTAATGAGATTTCACTGATCGACGTCATCAAGTGATCCTGTGCATGAATCATAAGAAGTGATTTTTCAAATTCTTCCCCGTTGATTTCGGCCTGTATCAGGCTTGTTTGCGTCTTATGGGCTTTATTCAGTTCGTCATGGGCGTTCTTTATCATCTCTTCAGCCTCATCGAATTTTCCTTCATGGGCTTTAGCGAGGGCTTCATAAGCCGTACTCTTCGCATTCCCACCGTTTGATATGATCTCGAATATTTCCATTTCCACGTTGCGGATCTCTGCCATCGTGTATTCCTCCCTGAACCTTTTTAGAACTCTTTTCTACTCATTTTGTAAAATAAAAGTTTAAATATTTTAAAATAATATTGAAATTTAATTTCATTATCGCATATAATCATATTAAACTGAAAGCCTTTTCAAGACAATCATTTTTTGGAGGTGACCATGACAGAATTTCAGGTTTTAAAACACATCAAAAGTCAGATGGAGAGCTTTACCCCGTCTGAAATTGCGGTTGCTCAATATGTGCTCGAATTTCCGGAGAAAGTGATGGAGATGACCACAAAGCAACTATCACACTCATGCGGCAGCAGTGAAGCCGCCATCATCCGGTTCTGCAAACGGATCGGGATCAACAGTTTCAGCGGCTTGAAGATCGAGCTCGCAAAAAGCACGAACATCGAAGAAACGAAGAGTCATGACATCAATACGCTCCTTTCCTTTGAAGATAATCTTGAAACCGTCTTCAATAAAGTATTGGTCAATACCTATCAAGCCATCAAGAATACGGAAAAGCTTTTTTCCATCGATGAACTCGGCAGGGCGGTCAATGCGTTCCATGAAGCCGAAAGAGTCTATCTGTATGGAGTGGGGGGTTCCGCAGTGGTAGCGGAAGATTTCACCCAGAAGCTGTTGAGATTGAACTACCTGGCATTTCAGGCAAGTGATATCCATATCCAGATGATGATGGCAGCGAACTTAACAGAGAGAGACGTTCTCTTCGTCGTTTCAACATCCGGTCAGACAAAAGAAATTTTGAAGCTGATGAACGTCGCACAGGAAAAGGGAGCCACCATCGTACTCCTGACACAGCACGGTAAATCACCGGCAAGAAAGCTCGCCGATATCGTACTGACGATTTCCGAGGAGGAACATAATATCCGAATCGGTACCATGACGGCAAGAATTGCTCAACTCGTCGTGATCGACGCTTTATTCGTGGCATTATGCATGAAAAAAGGACATGGCGTTTATGAGCAAATTATTCATACACATGAAGTGGTTCAGCGAATGAAAGAGGAGGAGGAATAGGGATGAAAGTATTATTCGTATGCTCTGGAGGAATGTCCAGTGCGATCGTCGTCAATGCCCTGAAAAAAGAAGGAACAAAAGAGGGGATTGAAATGGAAGTCCATGCAATCGGAACAGGGGAAGTATCCGAGGAGATCTCAAAGGGATGGGATGTATGTATGGTAGCACCTCAGATCAGACACCGATTTGATCAAGTGAAGAAAGCCGCCGATGAGGCCAATGTTCCATGCGGCCCGATTCCGCCACAGGCTTACACGCCATTAGGTGGGCCGACTTTACTGAAAACAGTAAAGGAATTAACAAACTAATTTAATAGGAAACAAGGGGGTAGTAACATGCAAACGTTTGTGAACTTTCTGGAGAATAATTTGTCAGGTCCAATGGCCAGGCTCTCTGAACAAAGGCATTTGCAAGCAATCCGGGATGGGGTTATTTCAGCACTGCCATTTATTATCGTCGGTTCATTCTTTCTGATCTTAGCGTTTCCGCCACTGCCTGACGCCTGGATATTCGGGGACATCAAACAGTGGGCAGCAGACAATATTGTCGAGATCCTGATTCCGTACCGTCTGACCATGTTCATCATGTCGCTCTATGTCGCCTTCGGGATCGGATACAATCTCTCGAAAAGCTATAAGCTGGATCCATTATCCGGGGCACAAATCTCAGTCGCGGCACTTCTATTGACCATCACACCGAAAGTAATGGACGGAGAAGGCTGGGTCCTTCCAATGACCAACTTAGGTGGGCAGGGATTATTTGTTTCCATGGTCGTCTCGATCCTGGCCGTCGAAATCCTGCGTTTCTGTAAGACAAAGAACATCACGATCAAAATGCCTGAGCAAGTACCGGCATCCGTTTCACGAAGCTTTGAAGCACTTATACCTGTAGCAATCGTTATTTTATTGATATCATCCGTTACTGTCTTAGCAGGGGTCGATCTGCATAAGTTGGTCGGTGTTGCGGTCGCACCACTGGTCACTGCCGGTGACAGCATATTCGGGGTATTGGTTCCGGTATTCCTGATCGATTTCTTCTGGTCATTCGGGATTCACGGGGTATCCGTGGTTGGAACCGTGGCCCGTCCACTATGGGAAGTATTCCTTGTGAACAACGCTGACGCGGTTGCAAGCGGGCAAGCAATCCCGCATATCGCTCCGGAAACGTTCTACCAATGGTTCATCTGGATCGGTGGATCAGGAGCCACGCTTGGATTGGTCCTTGCAATGGTCTTTTTCTCCCGTTCAAAATATTTAAAAGCACTAGGGAAAACATGTCTTGTACCGGGCCTTTTCAATATCAACGAGCCTGTCATCTTCGGTGCTCCAATCGTATTGAACCCGATCTTGATCATCCCATTCATCACTGTACCTTTGATCACAGCAACCATTTCCTATGTGGCCACCACTGTCGGTTTGGTATCTCCAACCTACATCATGCCGCCATGGACACTGCCTGCACCAATCGGCGCGTACCTTGCAACGGGTGGTGACTGGAGAGCAATCGTCATGGTACTGATCAATATCGGAATCTCATTTGCTATCTATTTCCCATTCTTGAAAATGTATGACAAGAAAATGTTGAAGATGGAAGAGAGCGAGCAACAAGCGGCATAGAAAAGCGGAAGGGGCTAGCCCTGAGGCGACAAGCATAAGACGAGTCATCCGGAAAGGCGTCCTTTGCCTTTTTCGATGAATTGGCTTATGACCTCGAGCCTCAAGCCCCTGGAGCTGGACAGAGAAAAGCGGAGGCGGCTTGCTCAGACCCGACAAGCATAAGGCAAGTCTACCGGAAAGGCGTCCTTTGCCTTTTTGGTGGGCTGGACTTATGACCTCGAGGGACTAGCCGCCGGAGCTGGACAAATGTAAGCCTTTTTATAAGAAACCAGAAGTGGGAGTCCTAGGATTCCCACTTCTTTACTAGCATAAGGAGTGGTAGAAATGACAGAAACCGTGGTGCCAAAGAGAATCGGATTTAAAAGTGTATTCGTATTATTAATCTCTGTATCTATTGGACTTTTACTTCTTTCAAAACCATTAATGAGCACGGGACTGGCAAAGGAATGGAGTATGTTTTTGGCTACGGGCATTTCAGCTTCCGTCGGGCTTTCATACATTTTATTGAAAATTGAAGGGCCGGTCGAAGACGCTTCCGTTAAAAAGAAGCGGATGCTACTGGCAGTCGTGGTCAGTTTCGTCATAAGTTTTATTTTGGCTTTTGTGGCCAGGTAACTGGGGGATATCGGAATGAAAAAAGGAATCAAGGTCGTTACGATCGGTGGGGGCTCGAGCTATACTCCCGAGTTTGTAGAAGGATTGATCAAGCGTTACGATGAACTTCCAGTGAGTGAGCTGTGGCTAGTAGATATTGAAAAGGGAAGAGAGAAATTGAATGTCGTTGGGAATTTAGCGAAGAGAATGGTGGAAAAGGCAGGAATCCCGATGGAAATCCATCTTACTCTGGACCGGCGAGAGGCATTGAATGGAGCTGACTTTGTCACGACCCAGATGAGGGTAGGACAGCTGAAATCCCGGATTCAGGACGAGCGGCTGCCGATCAAGTATGGGATGATCGGGCAGGAAACGAATGGAGCCGGCGGACTCTTCAAGGGTATGAGGACGATACCAGTGCTTTTGGACATCTCGGAAGAAATGCAGGAACTGTGTCCTGATGCATGGCTGATCAATTTTACGAACCCGGCAGGTATGGTAACGGAGGCGCTGTTGCGCTACGGTTCGCATCCGAAGGTCGTGGGTGTTTGCAATCTTCCCATCAATACAAGAATGACACTTGCAAAACTCCTCGGCGTCGACGTGGAACGCGTGCATATCGAATTTGCCGGACTCAATCATATGGTTTATGGACTGGACGTTCAGGTGGACGGAGAATCTGTATTGGGGGAAGTACTCGACATCATGAGCGATCCTGAGAAGCAGGTAAGCATGAGGAATATTGCCCCCCTGCCATGGGAGCCTGAATTCATCAATAGTCTGGGAGTTGTCCCTTGTCCATATCACCGCTATTACTACAAAACGGGTGATATTTTAGAAAAGCAGCTTGAGGAATTCAAGACGGGTACGACTCGTGCAGAGGTCGTCCAGCAGTTGGAGGATGAGCTGTTTCATTTATATAAGGATGAAGGCTTAGCGGCTAAGCCTCCGCAGCTTGAAGAGCGGGGAGGAGCCTATTACAGTGATGCAGCATGCAATCTCATATCGTCCATCTATAACGATCGCGGGGATATCCAGACTTTGAATGTACGCAATGATGGAGCAATCAGTGATTTGCCAAGGGAGTCTGCCGTGGAAGTGAACTGCGTCGTGACGAAAGCGGGACCTCGACCGATTGCTGTCGGGGAACTGCCCGTTTCTGTGAATGGGCTGGTGCAGCAAATCAAGTCATTTGAACAGGTGGCTGCAGAAGCATCCGTAACCGGTTCCTACGAAAAAGCATTGCTTGCCATGACCATCAATCCGTTGGTGACGAGTGATGTGAAAGCGAAACAACTGCTGGATGAAATGCTTGAGGTTCATAAAGAGTATTTGCCTCAGTTTAGTGAGCGGATGATCCAAAATTAAAGATAAAAAAACGACCCGAATCGTGATTTGGGTCGTTTTTTTGTGGAGAGGAGAGTGAAGAAAAGGATTTATTATCGAGTTTGGACATTTTATTATCGACTTTCTGGATATATTATCGAGTTCGGGCTTTTTATTATCGACTTTTCGAATATATTATCGACTTTAAGGCTTTTATTATCAACAGCTTATGAGAAGTCATGAGACGTGACGGAACGGCTCCCCGGTTTTATTTTCATAACCAATCAATCCCCTGCACATTTTTCCCATGGACGAGCATACCTTGATAAAAAGAACACGAGCTAAGAAAGGATGCACCGTCCATGATCCCGATGAAAACAAAGGTTGCCGCTTCATTATATGCCACGATGTCCATCAGTTTCTGGGGGATATCCTTCGTATCCACCAAAGCGGTGCTGGGTACGCTTGATCCCTATACCCTCCTCGTCCTCCGCTTTGGGATCGGAGCTCTGTTTCTCCTCATGCTTCTATTGCTAAAAGGATACAGGCTCCCCATCCCTCTGAAGTATGTCCCTCACTTGATCGTCCTCGGGGTTCTCGGAGTCTTCATTCATCAAGTCATCCAGGCGACGGCACTCCTGAACATTGATGCATCGTCGGCTGGATGGATGATCTCATTTTCCCCGGTGTTCACCGTGATCCTCTCCATGATGTTCCTGCATGAAAAAATGACCATCTCCAAAGCGCTGGGCATGATCACCGCGATTACGGGTGTGCTGATGGTAACGACTGCTGGGAGCGGACAATCGATCGGATTTACTGTCAACATTGGGTATTTCCTCATGATTCTCAGTACATTGAACTGGGCGGTATACTCCGTGCTTCTGAAAAGGCTTCGCATTGAGCTTCCATCTCTCGTGATTACCTTCTATATGAGCCTGCTGGGATTCAGTCTGACCATCCCGTTTCTCATTCGCAACCGCGGCTGGGAAGGCATTTCCCAATTATCAAATGTAGAGTGGGCACACTTGATTTTCCTCGGTGTATTCGTCTCAGGGGTCGCTTATTGGTACTGGGCGAAGGCGTTGGAAGTATTGGATGCGTCAAAGGTGTCGATGTTTCTTTACTTGGAGCCTGTCACAACTCTCATTGCAGCCATTCTTCTCCTGCAAGAGAAAATTTTTCTCATAAGCATCCTGGGTGGAGTCATAATTATTATAGGAGTTGTCATTGTCAATGGTCAGAAGATTTCTGTCCTTCATCGGTTTCTATGGAGGAAACGATAACATCAGGGGGGATCCGCAGTGACCTTAAAGGAACGGATAAAGAATCGATTGGATGAACTATCAAATCCTTCCACGAAAGAACTGAAAGAAGTCTTGCAGTCTCTGAATATACGTCTTGAGGATTTACAGCCTTATCTGGAATCTCCGGAAGGGAAACCTTATTATCGAAAGCTCCTTTATCAAAACGAAGCAGTGGAGCTCCTCGTCATGAATTGGTCGGATATGGAATGTGCCCCGCATGATCACGGGGACTCGAAAGGATGGATCCAGGTGATGGATGGGACTTCCGTCAACACGATGTTTGAAGTGAAGGATAACAGGCTTCCTCAGGAGTTATTTGACCGGGAGTATAGAGAAGGTTCTTTCTTTTTCGCACCGAAGAAAGGGGTACACAAAATGAAGAAGGGGAGTGCAGGGGATCTAGTGACTCTCCACCTGTATTCACCGCCCATTCAAGGAATGATGGTATACGATTTGGAGAAGTGTGCGGCCTGTGTGGTATCCGATGAATGCGGGGCATGGTGGCCGGATCATATGAGGGAAAAGATAAAGGACATACAGGTAAAATAAGAAGAAGCGTTTCTCCACAACGGGGAAACGCTTCTTTCTATGATTATCGTACTCTCACTGTTTTCGCATCCTTGCTTTCCACACCTGTCGGAGATACGGAGGTAACAGCATATGTGTACATTCCACCTTCTGCAGCAGACGTGTCTTTAAACGTCGTGACGCCTTCTTGAGAGTACACAACGTCCACGATATTCGCAGGATTCTTGTAGTCTCCTTCTTTCACGCCGTCAAAGCGATAGATGACATATTTCCTGGCGTCAGAATGTTTCTTTTCATCAATGCTCAAGGTGACACCGTTTTCCTGCTTATCCGCTTTTACCGTATTCGGTTTCTTCGGCAGGTCATCATTGTTCCAAGGAGTGGCAGGGGTCAAGGCTTTTTCCGTATACACTTCATTTCGTAAAATATCAGCGTATTCAAGTGGGTTCTCGAAAATTTGTCTTAAGGAAAAATGCATTTGGCCAAGGGCCGTACCGTTAGCCCGGTTGTCCATGATTTGCTCCGGCAGTTCATAAGGATTGAACCATTCCTGGTCAAAGTTGTCCCCGACCTTATAATCGGCCATCCCGATGTACAGATTCACCGGATGTTCATAAGAATACTCGTTCACTTCCCAGCTCCACCAATCGAGTAGGACGGAGTAGTTGGCGACTGCGAGTTTCCTGGACCAGTAGATTTGCGGGGTGATGTAGTCGATGCTTCCATCCTTGATCCATTGGCGGGTATCGGCATACAGGTCGTCGAAATTCGTTTGTCCCGCTTCTGTTTCGCTTCCAGTCGGATCATCGGCGATATTTCTCCACACGCCAAATGGGGAAATCCCGAATTGGACATAATCTTTGATACCTTTGATTTCAGTGTTGATATCAGCGACCAGTTCATCCACGTTGTTGCGTCTCCAGTCATCGATATTGTCGAATGTGCTGCCATATTTCTCGTATGTATCTTGATCTGGGAAGCTTTCTCCTGCAATTTTATAAGGATAGAAATAATCATCCATGTGAACGGCTTCTATGTCGTAGTTGCTTACTAGTTCTTTCACTGTATCAATCAAGTAATCTTGTACTTCGGGAATTCCAGGATTGAGATAGTATTGTTTTCCATATTTCAGTACCCACTCCGGGTGAAGCTTGGCCACGTTGTTATCCGCGAGGGACTCGATCGTTTGATTCGGCATCGTGATCCGGTAAGGGTTGACCCAAGCGTGTACTTCGATTCCGCGTTTATGAGATTCGTCTAGCATGATGGCAAGTGGGTCATAGCCTGGATCGGTTCCCTGCTCATCACCCGTAATATACTGGGACCATGGGGCGAGTTCGGAAGGATACAAGGCATCGGCAGTCGGCTTGACTTGATAAATCACCGTATTGAAGTTCAATTCTTTCAACTCGTCCAGGGTGTTCACAACCCAATCCGTAAATTCCTGCTTGTCCATTCCAGGCGCCATGTCAATATTCGTCACGGTCGCAATCCACGCAGCCCGCATCTCATGCTTCGGTTCAGACGTACCGGAGGCCTTCGCTTTCCCAGTGGAAAAAGGAAGAGCCAGTGAGAACAACATCACGGCCATAATCATGTACTTTACTGCTTTCATTTCTCTACTCCTCTCTTGCGGTTTGAGAAACCGCTTTCATTTTATTGAAATAATACTTCATAAATTTTAATGAAAACATGAAATATTATTTCTCTTTTCATTATAAGGGGTTCTATTACTCTGGTATATAGTACCAATGAGGTGAAAAATCTGAATATTCAGCCGGCTAACAGGAGGAAAGGACTAAGTGAATACTTCTAAAAAGAATAAAAAGGGAAAGAATGAATACGGAAATGGTGTAAAATAGAAGAGAAATGTAAAAAGGGAGAGGATGACATGTTCAAAGATCTACCGATCGATCAATGCGATTTAGATAAGTATACATTTGTGGACGTACGATCTCCTTCTGAGTATAGGGAAATGACGATTCCGGGCAGCCTGAATATACCCGTTTTCAATGATGAAGAAAGAGCGGAAGTAGGCACATTATATAAGCAGGTGAGTAAGGAAGTGGCGACGGACCGGGGACTGGAGATTTTTTCAGGTAAGCTTCCCCGATTCATTAATGAGTTCAAGAAACTTGAGGGTGAAATCGTCGTGTTTTGCTGGCGGGGGGGTATGAGAAGTAAAGCAGCTGCTACTTTCCTTGACCTGATGGGGATCAGGACTTCCCGGATTCTGGGAGGGGTCAGGGCTTATCGCCACTGGGTGCTGAAGGGGCTTGAAGATATTGACCTGAAGCCTGCTTCTTTTGTACTGAATGGTGGGACAGGCACCGGGAAGACCGCGATTTTGAAGAAGCTTCAGGAAGAAGGATATCCGGTTCTGGATATAGAAGGCCTAGCCAACCATAGAGGGTCCATATTCGGGGAAATCGGACTGACTGCCAACAACCAGAAAACATTTGACTCCCTCCTCCTTCGGGAACTGATGAAGAAACAGGATTCTCCTTTTCTTTTATTTGAAGCAGAAAGTAAGCGGATTGGAAAGGTTCTCCTTCCTGATTTTCTCATTAAGGAGAAAGAAGAGGCATTTCATATCTTCATCGAAATGCCCATGAGAGAAAGAGTGAGGCATATTTTAGACGAGTACCGTCTTCACGAACATCATGAAGAGTTTGTGAAAGCATTCAGGTCCATCAAGCGAAGGATTCACAGTCCGATTGCCAATGAAATCGAGGCTGAGCTGCAGAAGGGAAACTATGAACGGATATTGGAACTGCTCATCGACTATTATTACGATCCGAGGTACTTACATATGTGGAATCAATATCCAGAGGATCGAAAGACCACGGTTAAGGTGAATTCAATCGAAGAGGCATACCAAGAAATCAAGAAGCTCCTTCCTGAGAAAAGCCCCTTGGTTTCCAATCACTGAGACCTTTGCCCATTAGGATGGGTGAGGTCTTTATTTTTTGATGATTTTTTTATCGAAGGGTTGACCGTGTAGTGCACCACACGGTTTATGATGTAAGGGCGAGGTGATGGGGGTGTACAAGGTAAGCGAGTTTTCCAAGATGACAGGACTGAGTAAGGAAACATTGCGGTACTATGCAGAGATCAAACTTCTTGAACCAGTGTATATCGACCCTGCGAACAACTATCGCTATTATGATAATGGATCTTATCTTGTAGGGCGATTACTGGTTTACTTGAGGAGATTTAACTTTACCATTCAGGAGATGCTCGCTGTCGTGAATGATGAATCCTTTGAAAACCTGGAGGAGTTGATTCAGGCGAAAAAGCGCGGTCTTGAAGCGGAAATAGAACGTATACAAACCGTTATTCAGGAAATGGACGATTTCTTTGAAATGGGAATGGAGGATGAATGGGATGATTAGGTGGCATGAAGAACGGACGATACCAGTCAATATCGAAACGATTTGGCATTTATTCGAGCTTGAGAATATTCAACGGATTATGCCGAACGTGATTGAAAACAAGGTGATCGAACAGAAAGAAGGAGTGGTGGGCTCGACCTACCAACAGAAATACAAAGAGGGGAAAAGAATTGAAACGTATATAGTAGAGGACTTGGAGTACGAAAATACCCCAGAAAAGAAGCATAATAAAATCGGCTTCACACTGGCCAAGGCATTTGAAATCGAGGCCGCATTCACCCTTTATAAAATCGAAGAACATCAGACGAAATTCATTTATCAAGGTGAAAACAAAGGCTTGAACTTCCTTGGAAAAGTACTACTGAAACTTGGCGGGGAGAAAAACAATAACAAAGTCGTCACAGATTTCATGAACCTCGTAGAAAGTGAAACGATGAAAGAAGCGTGAAGAAAGAGGGACGGACCTTCGAATGTTCGAAGGTCCGTCCCTCTTTCTTTTTGTTTGAATCGGAGAAGGGCGGGGAATAGAAAAGGAGTTTCAGAAGAGGAATGATGAGAAATATTCTTTACATACTTAAAGGTCCGTCACTCCTTCAATAGACCCGAATTCATGACATATTTTTGTTTGAGGAAAATTTTTTTTAGTAATGTTTTTGTATGAAAATTCATGGGGGATTTTGAGGGAATATGCTTAGGGACACGAATTATTGTAAGCGATTTCTTTGTGTTTATATCAAGCCTTTAAAGATTCTGAATATTAAGTTAAAGGCGTTGTTGATATATCAATGTTCTTCCTGGTATTTACACATATATTTGGAAAATATACATATTTACCATTAACAAAATTTTTCGTTTTTTCTAAATTTCATGATATACTAACGAAAATTAAGAAAATTTAATCAATCGGTTATTTATTCAAAAAATATACAACTTTAGTAGAGGAGGACATTGGATGAAAACGAATCTTCCTGTAGCGCAAGGCATGTATGATCCTGCGCAAGAACATGAAGCATGTGGAATTGGAATGATTGCAAATATAGATGGGACGAAGAGTCACAGCATCGTACAGAATGCCATCAATATCCTATGTAATTTAGAGCACCGCGGAGGACAATCCGCTGATACAAGTACGGGGGACGGTGCAGGTATCCTGACCCAGATCCCTCATCATTTCTTTAAGAAGCAATGTGAAAAAGAAGACATCATCCTTCCGAGGAAAGGGGAATATGGAATCGGGATGGTGTTCCTTCCAGAAAACTATGACAAGCGCCAGAAAAGTAAAGAAATCTTTGAACGCATCATTGCGGAAGAGGGTCAAAAGACACTTGGCTGGAGGCCTGTTCCGCTCAATGATTCCTTTGTTGGAAAAGTGGCATCGAAGTCGAAACCGTTCATCCGACAAGTGTTCATCGGGGCATCGGAAGATTTGAAGTCACGGATGGATTTCGAACGTAAGTTGTATGTGATACGGAAGCGGATCGAAAAAGAAGTGGCAACCGTCGAGGGGCAAGAGGACGTTTATCTTTGCAGTCTGTCTTCCACGACCATCGTCTACAAAGGGATGCTCATCCCGGAACAGCTCGATTCCTTTTATATTGACCTCAACCACCCTGAGTTCCGTTCAGCTTTAGCTCTTGTACATTCCCGCTTTAGTACAAACACTTTCCCAAGCTGGCAGCGGTCTCATCCAAACAGATATACCATCCATAATGGAGAATTCAATACATTGCGAGGGAACGTGAACTGGATGCGTGCACGTGAAAAGCTGTGCAGCTCAAGTGCCTTCAAAGATGAAGACCTGGAAAAAATCCTACCCGTTATCGATGAGACAGGCAGTGATTCCTCCATGTTCGATAACTGCTTTGAATTCCTTCACCTATCCGGTAGATCCCTTGCACATACGGCCATGATGATGGTTCCTGAACCATGGGAGAATGATGACACCATCCATCCAAAGAAAAAAGATTTCTACGAATACCACAGCTGTTTAATGGAGCCTTGGGATGGACCTGCAGCCCTCGTGTTCACAGATGGGACGCAGATCGGTGCGTGTCTTGACCGTAATGGACTCAGACCTGCAAGGTATTACGTAACCAAGGGAGGCATGATTGTTCTCGGTTCCGAAGTCGGCGCCCTTGATATTTTTGCCGATGACATCGTGTACAAGGATCGTCTCCAGCCTGGAAAGATGCTTCTTGTCGATCTGGAAAAAGGGCGGATCATCCCCGATGAAGAGATCAAGCTCCGTGTAGCGTCCGAGCATCCGTACAGGCACTGGCTCGATAATAATAAGTTTGAACTTGAGGACCTTCCGGAAACGACCCGGGAAGTGGCCCGATTGGATTCAGAGGAAGTACTCCTTCAGCAGCAGGCTTTCGGTTACACGACAGAGGAACTGAATAAGATCATCAAGCCGATGGTGACCGATGGAAAAGATCCGGTCGGTTCCATGGGTTACGATTCACCGCTTGCCGTTTTATCAAAGAAACCTCAGCTTCTATTTAACTACTTCAAACAATTGTTTGCCCAAGTGACAAATCCACCGATCGATGCGATCCGGGAGCAGATCATCACATCTGTCGGTACAACAATCGGAGCTGAAGGAAATCTGGTGAATCCTGGTCCTGAGAGCTGCAGGCATATCCATTTAAAGACACCGATCATTACAGGGGAAGAGCTTGAAAAGCTTCGTCATCAGAAAGAAAAAGGATTTAAGGCAGTTACGTTATCGATTTTATTTGATGTGACCGAAGAAGAAGATCAGCTTGAACGGACCCTGGATGCTCTTTACGAAAAAGCTGACCAGGCCGTTGCTGACGGGGCGACACTCCTTATTCTTTCCGACCGAGGGGTGGTGAGGGAGAAGGCGGCCATTCCGTCACTCCTTGCCGTATCCGGTCTGCATCATCACTTAATCCGTCAGGGGACGCGCACAACCGTGAGTATCCTCCTGGAATCAGGGGAACCAAGGGAAGTGCATCACTTTGCCACCCTGCTTGGATATGGGGCAGAAGCCATCAATCCGTATCTGGCTTATGAAACGTTGCGTGATTTGATTGAAAAAGGCGAGCTTCAAGACACCACTTATGAAAAAGCGGTACAGCGTTTTGTAAAAGCGGGAACCGATGGGGTCATCAAGGTTCTATCGAAAATGGGGATTTCAACGATCCAAAGTTACCGTGGAGCCCAAATCTTTGAAGCAGTCGGCATTCATCAGGATGTCATCGATAAATATTTCACCCGTACCGCATCAAGACTCGGCGGAATCGGGATGGATATCATTGAAAAAGAAGTTCTTTTAAGACATAGAAAGGCATTCAACGACCGGAAAGATAACCAGCGTACATTAGAATCCGGGGACGAATTTCAATATCGTAAAAATGGGGAGGACCATGCGTACAATCCAAGTACGATTCACACTCTTCAACATGCATGCAGGACGAATAATTATGAATTATTTAAGAAATATTCCACTATGCTGACAGATGAAAAGCAGAATCTTCAATCCCTGCGTGGCCTTCTTTCCTTTAAAGAAACAAAGCCAGTGCCGATTGAAGAGGTGGAATCAGTGGAAGAAATCTGCCGCCGCTTCAAGACCGGTGCCATGTCATTCGGTTCCATTAGTCAGGAAGCCCATGAAGCGTTGGCGATCGCCATGAATAAAATCGGCGGACGGAGCAATTCAGGAGAAGGCGGGGAACACCCTAGCCGTTTCATCCCGGATGAGAATGGAGATTCGCGCCGCAGTTCGATTAAGCAAGTAGCCTCAGGCCGCTTCGGCGTAACGAGTCACTACCTTGTGAATGCCGATGAGATTCAAATCAAGGTCGCTCAAGGGGCCAAACCTGGTGAAGGGGGACATCTCCCTGGTAAAAAGGTTTATCCTTGGGTTGCTGAAGTAAGGGGATCGACACCGGGGGTAGAGTTGATTTCACCACCGCCTCATCACGATATCTATTCGATAGAAGATCTGGCCGAATTGATTTACAACCTGAAAAATGCGAACCCGCAGGCCAGGATCAGCGTCAAGCTGGTATCCGCCGTAGGTGTCGGAACGATTGCAGCAGGTGTGGCAAAAGGCAGGGCCGACGTTGTGTTGATCAGTGGATATGACGGAGGGACTGGTGCGGCACCGAGAACCAGTCTGAAACATACGGGACTGCCGTGGGAAATCGGTCTTGCCGAAGCCCATCAGACCTTACTGTTAAATCGACTGCGTGACCGGATTGTCGTTGAGACGGACGGCAAGATGATGACGGGCCGGGATGTGGTCGTCGCATCCCTTCTTGGAGCAGAGGAATACGGATTTTCGACTGCGCCACTTGTGGTCCTTGGCTGTGTCATGATGCGCGTCTGTCATATGAATACATGCCCTGTCGGAATTGCGACACAAGACCCTGAGCTTCGTAAAAAGTATACTGGGGACCCGGAACATGTGGCGAACTTCATGCGTTTCGTTGCTCAGGAAACAAGGGAGCTTATGGCTCAACTTGGTTTCAGGACGATCAATGAAATGATCGGAAGAACCGATATCCTCGAAGCGAACGAAGCAATCGATCATTGGAAAGGCAAAGGAATCGACCTGTCAGCCCTTCTCTATCAACCGGATGTACCAGAGAAAGTAGGCAGATATGCGACCCGTAAGCAGGATCATGAGCTTGAGAAGACATTGGATTTCCAAGAACTGATTCCACGCTGCCGCAATGCGATTGAAACAGGAGAACCGGTTGAATGGACGACGGCGATCCGTAACATTCACCGGGTTACCGGGACGATGCTCGGCAGTGAAATCACCAAGCGATATGGAGCAGAAGGATTACCTGAAGACACGATCCGTCTGACGTTCAAGGGTTCTGCGGGGCAAAGCTTCGGTGCATATATTCCTAAAGGATTGACCTTGAGACTTGTCGGGGACTCTAATGATTTCGTCGGAAAAGGATTATCAGGCGGGAAAATCATCGTCCATCCGGATCCGACCGCTACATTCATCCCTGAAAGGAACACGATCATCGGAAACGTTTCTTTCTACGGGGCCTCAGGTGGAGAAGCGTATATTTACGGCGTGGCAGGAGAGCGTTTCTGTGTCCGTAACAGTGGGGCCCAGGTAGTCGTGGAAAGCGTCGGGGATCACGGATGTGAATACATGACTGGAGGTAAAGTCGTCGTCCTAGGTCTGACAGGACGGAACTTCGCTGCCGGTATGTCCGGTGGGGTCGCTTATGTCCTGGATGAAGATGAAACCTTCCGTTCAAGATGTAATCAGGAGCTTGTCCTCGTTCAACCATTGTTTGATCCGGAAGAGATGCAGGACGTCTACGATATGATCGAGCGATACGTTCACTATACAAGCAGCAATAATGGAAAGAAGATTTTGGCGAACTGGGAATCATACGTGTCCAAATTTGTGCGCGTGATTCCGAAATCTTATCTCAAGATGAGAGAACGGATCAGTGAACTTGAAAATAGTGGATTAGAGAAATTCGATGCGGAAATGGCCGCATTTGAAGAAGGTACAAAAGAAGAGAAAAAAGTACTGGAGCCTGCGAATTAATCAGGGAGGGGGATATGATGGGAAAAGCAACTGGATTTATGGAATATTCGAGACAGACAACAGCTGAGAGACATCCAGCGGAACGGACGAAAGATTGGAACGATTACACCACTCCTCTTTCGGAAGAAGAAATCAAGAAACAAGGGGCACGCTGCATGGACTGCGGGGTTCCCACTTGTCAGTCCGGAATGGAGATCAACGGGTCGACATCGGGCTGCCCTGTGTATCACCTGATACCCGAATGGAATGATCTTGTGTATCAGGGACAATGGAAGGAAGCGTTGAAACGGGAGCACCAGATGAATAACTTCCCGGAGTTCACCGGCTTTGCCTGTCCAGCTCCTTGTGAAGGGGCGTGTGTGCTTGGAATCAATGAGCCGCCTGTTGCCATCAGGACCGTGGAACGCTCGATCATTGAGAAGGGATTTGAGGAAGGCTGGGTCATTCCGGAGCCGCCTGAGTTCCGGACCGGTAAGCGCGTGGCCATCGTCGGGTCAGGTCCTGCCGGATTGGCTTCAGCTGCACAGCTGAATAAAGCAGGTCATCTTGTCACCGTTTTTGAAAAAAATGATCGGGTGGGCGGCCTTTTGACGTATGGGATTCCTGAAATGAAGCTTCCATACTCGGTCGTGAAGCGCCGTGTGGATATTTTAGAAGAAGAGGGCATTGAATTTGTAACGAATACGGAAGTCGGGAAAGACTACACGGTGGAAAATCTTCGGGAGAACTTTGATGCCGTCATCCTTTGCGGGGGAGCCGCCGTTCACCGTGATATCCAAGTCGATGGCCGTGATCTGAAAGGCGTTCATTATGCCATGGAATTCCTTCACGCTAATACCAAAAGCTTATTGGATTCGAACTTGGAAGATGGGAACTATATTTCTGCTGAAGGGAAGAATGTCATCGTCATCGGGGGAGGGGACACAGGTACAGACTGCCTGGCCACTTCTGTGAGGCATAATTGTAAAAGCCTGACTCAGTTCGATATATATGATAAAAAAGGTGCGATGCGGGATGAAGTGGGCAATCCTTGGCCACAGTATCCAGTCATTCACCGTGTGGAATACGGTCAAAAAGAAGCCGCTGAAGTCCTTGGCGATGATCCACGTGCCTATGCTGTCATGACGAAGAAGTTTGTCGGTGATGAACATGGCCATATCAAGGAAGTTCATACGGTCAATGTGAAACTCCGCTATGACGAAAATGGAAACAAGGTCCGTGATGAAATCCCGGGAACTGAAAAAATATGGCCGGCGGACCTTGTCCTTCTGGCTATCGGATTCAGCGGACCCGAACAGGATCTGATCAAAGAGCTTGAGGTCGAAACAAACAGCAACTCCACGGTGAAAGCGGAGTATGGAAACTACATGACAAACGTCGATGGCGTCTTCGCTGCAGGAGACATGCGTCGTGGCCAAAGCCTCATCGTCTGGGCCATCAACGAAGGCCGGGAAGCAGCCCGCGAATGCGACCGCTACCTCATGGGCACAACTGAATTACCTTAATTTTTGAGGGACGGACCTCCGTCGGGCTTGATGCCTGATGGGGGTTTTTGTTGTTTTGAGGGACGGACCTCTCATGATTTGGAAGTCTGATGGCAGGGGGCTTGGGGATAATTGAGTCATTTTAGAGGGTGATTGCGTCATTTTTTCTATAATTGCGTGGTTTTGCAAAGAAATCGCGTTGTCATCCGTTTAATGGAAATTTACCCTACATCTTATTCTTCCATCTACCCTACCCAGCTCCAACATCAAAGTTGCAGTGTCTTTTTCTCCCAAACTGCAAAAATCTCTCCAATAGTCTATACTTTACTTATAGAATTTTTTCCCGGAAAGGTTTTTACCCATGACGAAATTGAAAGAATCGGATCTATATCAGCCGATCCAGAAACATTTTCATAAACAGGGATATCAGGTGAACGGTGAAGTGAATGACTGTGATCTGACGGCGATGAAAGAGGGGGAGCTTGTGATCGTGGAGCTGAAGCTTTCCTTGAATGTCGAGCTCCTTATTCAGGCAACGAAGCGGCAGCGGCTGACGGATTTTGTGTACATTGCGATTCCGAAACCGAAGCGCACCAGGTCGAAGCGGTGGAATGATATACGTCATTTGGTCAGGCGTCTTGAACTTGGTCTGATCACGGTTTCCTTTACGACAAAGACGCCAAAGCTTGATTTTGTCATTCATCCGGAAGCCTTTGACCGAAAGACGGTTATGAGAAATAGTAAAAAGAAGCGGGCGGCCCTGGTGAAGGAAATCGAAGGCCGGAGCGCGGATTACAATGTAGGGGGCACCAATAAAACGAAGATTATGACCGCCTATAAGGAAAGTTGCATTCACATCGCCTGCTGCCTGGAAAAACACGGTCCCATGTCCCCGAAGAATTTAACAAAGCTGGGGACTGGTGATAAAACACCGTCTATCCTCCAGAAGAATTATTACCGGTGGTTCGAGAGGGTGAAAAGGGGCGTGTATCAAATCACGGATACCGGTAGAGAGGAAATGCAGAGATATCCTGAACTAGTAAGCTATTACTCACAGAAAATAGAAGAAAACCAGTAAGAGCCTGCCTCCCGGGAAACCGGCGGCAGGCTCTTCTTTGCTTCCCACTACTAGTACCCTCATCCTTCACATATACATAACAACAGAGAAGGTAGCCGGGAGGACGAATGATGAAAAAGAAGATAGAGAGCACGATCCGGAATATGATAAGCGATCTACAGAGGATGCAGAGGGAAGATGGACACTGGTCGTTTTGTTTTGAAAATGTCGTGATGACCGATGCGTATATGATCATCCTTCTGAGAACGCTCGCAGGTGATGAGGATGAACTGGTTGGACAGCTGGTTGACCGCCTTTGGAATCGCCAATCAAGGGAGGGCACGTGGAAACTCTTTGAAGATGAGAAGGAAGGGAACCTGTCTTCAACCATTGAAGCATACTTTGCTCTGAGATTCAGTGGCATGGTCAACGAGGAGGATAAAAGACTTCTGAAAGCCAAACGGTTCATAGAGAAAAAAGGCGGTTTTCACAAGGCTCATACGATGACGAAATTCATGCTGGCCGTGCATGGTCAATATGAATGGAAGCATCTCCTGCCGATCCCCATTGAATTCCTGTTGCTTCCGAAGACATTTCCCCTGAATTTTTGGGACTTGAGCAGTTATGCAAGAGGGCATTTGGCTCCGATGATACTGTTGAAAGATCAAAAATTTAAGATCCAAACAAGCAGTATCCCACACATACAGGATTTGTCCCGTGCTGTAAAGGAAGAGAGGTACAGCGAACGGGAATGGAGATTATTTTCGAAAATAAGTGAAGGCATACAGGCACTCGCAGGCCTGCCTTCCCAACTTCATCAGCAGGCAAGGCAGTTTGCCCTTGAGTATATGTTGCAGCGGATGGAGCGTGACGGGACCTATCTCAGTTATTTCAGCGCGACGTTTTATATGATTTATGCCATGTTGGCACTGGGATATAAGAAGAATGACCCTATCATCGTAAAGGCATTACAGGGGTTGAAGGACATGGCATGCGAAACGAAGAAGGGCATCCATATCCAAAACTCTCCTTCTGCCGTGTGGGACACAGCTTTAATCAGCCATGCCCTTCAGGAAGCGGGGGTGGATGCAAATGAAGATGTCATACAAAAGTCAGTGGATTATCTTCTGAAGAAGCAGCACTTTAAATATGGGGACTGGGCGATGGAGACCGGGGTGAAACCCGGGGGATGGGGCTTTTCAGAGAGCAACAGCATTCACCCTGATGTGGACGATACAACGGCTGCTCTCAGGGCCCTTACGTATTCAGCTGCAGGTAACCCCCTTATCAGACAGTCATGGGACCGTGGGATTGACTGGGTGTTCGGTATGCAGAATCGTGATGGTGGCTGGCCGGCTTTTGAAATGAATAAGACGAAATCGATCCTTACTTCTTTTCCGATGGACGGGGCAGAGGCGGCAGCCATAGACCCTTCCACTCCTGATTTAACGGGAAGAGCGCTTGAATTTTTGGGCAGCCGGGCAGGGTTGACCGCGGAACATCCAGATGTAAAAAAAGGGGTTGAGTGGCTGAAACTGATGCAAAAAGAGGAGGGGTCCTGGTACGGTCGCTGGGGCGTCTGCTACATCTATGGAACATGGGCGGCCATCACGGGAATGAAAGCCGTGGGGGTATCTTCTTCTGATATACATTTACAAAAAGCAAAAACGTGGCTGGAAAGCATTCAACGAAAAGACGGGGGGTGGGGGGAGTCCTGCTACAGCGATCAGGAAAAGACGTTCGTATCCCTTCCCTTCAGTACCCCTTCACAAACGGCATGGGCCCTGGAGTCGCTCATCTGTATCGAAGACAAACCGACACCTGCCATCGATCTGGGTATCATGGCGCTTCTCGAATTAACGAACGGCGCAGACAATGAGACATCCCAAGCATATCCCACAGGCATCGGTCTTCCAGGAAACTTCTATATACACTACCACAGCTACCAATGGATATGGCCGCTGATCACACTCAGCCGGTACAAAGAGAAATTCGGGTGAGGGACGGACCTCTTGAGGTCCGTCCCTCTATACGATAAGATGAAAGTGGGAATTTTCTGAAAAAAGGTGGTTGTATGATGAGAGTGGATTCGTTCCCTTATCCCTTTAAGGGGGATGTGTATCGTTATTCCAATAATTCGGTTCCATTGGAAGAGCCAAGTTGTGTGGAGGTAACCACTTCGTATTCAAGTGAGGTCAAGCTGAAACGGAACCTGCTTACCGAACATCCTGAGAGGTGTTTCCAGTCCCGGCCGCATACCTTGAAAGCTCAATGGGAAATAGTCGAGATGGTGATGACACATCTGACATTCTATTATCCTCAGCAATTTTCCCTGGAAAGAAATGAAGGGGAATGGACGTTTCACAATCACATCTTAGAAGAGCACACAACGTTTATATTTGGGGATGAAGCAACGCTATCTTCAGAGCCCCTCGATTTCATCGGTCGTCATGTACAGGAGGATCTGATTTTTATGATGCAGCGGGATGGGGATTTATATATGGATGCGGGACAGTTATGTTTTCCGGCCAACTGGTCCCTTGCATTTAATATCGGAATGAGCTTCAAGGAGATACACGGACCGATTCCGGGGTTTAAGGAAGAGGGATTGGATCAGCGGATCCTGACGTTCTTGATGAGGATGCAAGCGGGAGATCCCTGGGTAAGGCGGAACTGGTCGCTAATGGCGGGAAATCGTCTGGATACTTCCCTGGAAACCTTTGATGAGTGGGGAAAAGGAAGAAGAAAGGTTTCGAAGGAAAACGTCGGGGAATACGTTCATTTTCGTGTAGAGGTGCAAAAGCTGTTCCGTTTGCCAGGTTGTAATGGGCTGCTCTTTACCATCCATACCCATCTTCTACCACTTGAAGAATTTGTGAAGAATCATGAATGGACGAATGCATTTTATCATATTCTAGAGGAGCTTCCCGACCATATAGCCGACTATAAGGGGATCACCTTATTTAAAGAAGAGGTCGTCGGGTACTTGAATGAAAAGAAGGTGGGAATGTGAAGACGCTCCTGCAACCTTTGTTCGTACCGGGCAAACGAAAATATTTATTTCTTGGTGATGAAGAAGGGATGAAGCGACTGTCCCCTACCATCCAAAGAGTAAAAAAGGATGATTATCCTAATGAATCGGTGCTGTTGGATGAAAAGGGAGCAACGGATATTTCTCATTGGCTGGAAGATCAGAAAATGGGAAGTTATCTATACATAGCGATGGAATGGAAAAAGCTCACCTATTTTAAAAAAATGGCAGAGGCTCATGGTTTTTCCGGTGAAGAGACGCAATATATCGGACACGGAGTCAGGTTCATCCTTGTATTCTGTTCTAAATGCCATCAGAAAATGGAAGTGAATGGTGAGCCGATCAGTCAAATTACGACCTGTCCTCATTGTCACTTGACGTTATCCGTTTCCACTCATTATTCTCCTTTACATGAAGCCTATCTCGGGTATGCACCATGTACAGAATCAGGGAGTGATCAGTAGTGAATGAAGCTAAAACCATAACCGTCACTGTCCAATCGATCCATCAGGAAACGCCTTATGTCAAACGTTTTTCACTAATTCATGCCGGTAATGAACTTCTCCCTCCGTTTAGCGGCGGTTCCCACATCACGACGTATATTAAGACAGGAGGAGAGACGATTGCACGATCCTATTCCCTTACGAACCCACCCGGTCAAAGGGATACCTATCACATCGCCATTCGGCTGAATGCACAATCTACAGGCGGGTCCCGTTATTGGCATGAGCAGATGAAAGCAGGAGACACCCTCCGCATCAGTCCTCCACAGAATCATTTCCCATTGAGCTTCCGTGCGAAGCACCATGTTTTCTATGCAGCGGGAATCGGGATCACGCCTTTCCTGTCCATGATGGCAGAACTTAAAAAGGAGGGACGCTCCTTTGAACTCCATTATGCGGCAAAGTCCGAGGAAGACTGCCCGTTTTTTACGTATTTAATGAAAGATTATCCCAATGAGAGTCATTTTTATTTTTCAAGAGAAAGGAGATTGACTGATCAAAGCCTCTGGGAACTTAGAATCGGGACTCATGTGTATTTCTGCGGTCCAACTTCTTTTATCGAAGGATTTACTGAAAGTGCCCTGAAAATTGGATATCCCCGATCAAGCATTCACTTTGAACGTTTTGCTCCACTGCAGACAATGAAACGTCAGGACTTTTTGGTAGAAGTAGAAAACGGCCCGACCATTAAAGTGCCAAAGGATATGACATTATTAGAAGCCCTTCTCAAGGCTGGAGTCAATGCGCCATATTCCTGCCGGGTCGGTCGTTGCGGAACCTGTGAGGTGAACGTATTGGAGGGTGAAGTCGATCACGGTGATTCTTTCTTGAGTGACAGTGAGAGGAGTGAACATCACTCGATATTAACATGTGTATCCAGGGCGAAAGCCGAGAAATTGCGGATTAAGCTTTAGTGCATTTTGACCGAAATCAAGGAGATTTAGCCCCTTTATCCCAAATTTAATGTCAGGCGATCATGTCTTTCCTTGAAAACGTCTATGAGAAGCAGGTAAACTTTAAAGACTAGCCTCAAAGAAAGGGTGTGCCTGCCATCAACAGTCTAGACAAGCTATTCCGCAAGAGGATTCAGTATTCAAGTCTGGGTCCCGTCACCTTTCAGGATCTGGATGTCATATTAGAAAAAATGGCGCTTCATATTCCATTTGAAAATGTATGCATTATTGAAGAAAGGTCCCGTATTCTGACCAAAGATCATCTGGTGAATAAAATGCTCATTTTGAATGAGGGAGGACTTTGTTATGAACTAAATTCTCTCCTTTATTTATTCCTGATAGAAAACGGTTTCGAAGCTTCCTTAATACAGGGAGCGGTCTATGATCATGCTTCCGGAGCGTTCGGGCGCATCGGAAGGACACATGTTGCCGTTAAGGTGTGTCACGAAAAACAGTATTATATTCTGGATGGGGGCTTCGGAGGGAATATTCCGATGAAACCCGTACCATTATCGGGGGAAACGGTTTCTTCGGCCAATGGGGAATTCAGGATAGGGGCAGGTGAAACAGCTTATGGGGATTATAGATTAGAAATGAAATTGAAGCATAAAGACAGCGATTGGAGAATCGGGTATGCATTTGATTCAAAACGAACGATCAGGGATGTGTGTTTCCTTGACGACGTCCGAGTCACAGTGGAAGAGCATCCCGCCTCACCCTTTAATAAACATCGGTTACTGACAAAACGAACGGATGACGGAAGTGTGACCTTGACGGAGACTTCCTTTACTCAATGGAAGGAAGGAAATGTAAAGAAACGTGAAATAAATTCAGAGGCGTACCAGGAACTTTTGAATCTTTGGTTTTCTCAAACAGATAAAAGAGACCCGGAATGAATCCGGGTCTCTTCATTTACTTACCGAGCATCGCCATAATCCCTTTATAGATTAAGAAGAGTGAGAATACGAGAATAGCTAAAATACCGATGATGTCTGTTACCGGTGAAACGCTTTCTAAAAATGTTCCGTTAAGTGGTGCCCTTAACAATGCGAAACCGGAAAGAATACCTGCTACTAATAAAAGAATGAATCGATCCATTCTAATCGCCTCCTTTCACGATAGTATATGAAGGAGGGATTGGGAAGTTGAACCCAATAATGGAAAGTGTTTTCATTCATGCATCTTTAGGGATCATTCCAATTCATAGTAACTGATTTCATTCGTCATCTTTTCGGATGCGAGCTCGAACCCTTTTTCGGTCTGTCCGGTTTTAACATAATATAAAAAGAGTTGCCTTTCATAATGCTGGTACATCAACTGACTGCCCGTCCTTTTAAAGTGGGGGAGGGCGGTTTTTTCCATATACTCATAGAGGTCTTCTTCATTTCTTTTCAAGGTGAGCAGATAGATTTCAAAGAATACAAAGGTGGGGTCCTGGTGCTCCCTGGCTTTCTTCAGTCCACTGTTTGCCAGATGGTTGAGCTCTTCTTCAGAAAGAAGGTTTCCTTTCATGCAGGAAAGGATGTATCCACTGAGTGTGACTAAATAAGAAGAAGCAGGGGTGTTCTCTGTAGTGAGCTCCAGAGCCCTTTCATACGATGCTTTCGATTCCTTATATCGTTTTCTCCGGAAATATTCGAATCCCAGGTTATTATGGATTTTATGTGCCCTTTCCATGGAGTTGACAGATTCACAGACTCTAAGGAGTTTATTATACTGGTGTTTGGTCTGTTCCATATCGAAAGGTTCCTTCGCGTTCAATTGAATTAATATGAGAATTTCAGAATCGATGACTCTGAGGATATTTAATGTTTTTTGAAAAAACTGTAGGGCCCTTTGGCCATAATAATAGGCGAACGTATTGGAATGGATGGAATGATAGGCTGTTGCCAGATGAAAATAATATTCAGCATTCGGGTATTCATCATCAATCTGCTTTAAGGACTGGATGCAGCAGTCAAATTTTCTTGTTGAGTAATAATAGATTCCTCTCACATGGAGTAATAAGTTGGACTCAAAAGGGGAAAGGGAGTCCTGTTTCGTTTTGATCATGGTCAGGATTTCGTTTGCTCTTGAAGGGTTATCCAAGAACAGATGATACCTTGCTAATAATAAGTGATATTGAAAAAAGAAATCGGATAAAAATCGTAAAGGCTCTTCTTCGATTTCTGATTTAAGTTGATGGATTTCATGGGTCCGGATCATGATGATTGCATCGTTCCATTTGGCCAATGCATGCTGCAACGATTCATATCGCGAACGTTCCGCTATCATATCGACTCCGAGCCTTTTAGCAAGTAGATCGGTGATTTCACTTGAATACTCTGTGATTCCCCTTTCGATTTTACTTAGATGTGTAGTGGAACAGATCCCCTGTGCAAGCTGCTCCTGGGTCAATCCTGATTCTTCCCGATGAAATTTAATCAATTTACCTTCAATCATAGTACACCTCGGTGTGAACATTTTATTATCCATTATAGGAAAAATATTCACATTGTTCTATAGGATTGGGACAAGACGGAGGTCTGAAGGCAGAAACATCCAATAGGCTAAATGGCCTTTTCTTCTTCAAGCTCATCCTGCACTTCCTCGACCAAATGAGGGGAATCGTTGATGATCTTCCCGATATAGAAGAATCCGGCAACGGTGATACCGGTTATGATCCAGCTGAACGCCTGTCTCAGGATGATGCCTTTATCAAATGCTTCCACGCCATACTCCAAAATGAGCCATGCTTTCACAACGGCTAAAATCCCACTCCTCAGTGCGAAGCAAAGCGTGATCAATTGAAACAAAGTGAAAAGTGGTTTCTTATAGAAAAGTCTCTTACTAAACGTACGGTCATGACCTTGGAGCTCTGCGAAATCAAGACCAAAGTATAAGGTGATGGGCCTTCTGACGACCATGGTAACGAAGAAAAACAAACTGATCCCGGCAGCGTAATAGACATTATTCCAAAGAAGCTGTAAAGACGAACCTGCCAGTACGTCTATCAGGGTACCGACAATCAAGGTGAACAGAATGAACAGGCCGAAAGTATTCACTTTCTTCATCTCGATGAATCGGTAGACGGTATAAATGATCCCTGGAACAGAAGAAAGGAGCATGGCGTAATAGTCTCCGGTGTAATCCCTCATGATATTCCACACAAACAGAGGGAGGGCGACATAAATCATCAGATCGAATAGTACAATATTTTTCTTCACTTTTATCACTCTTTCTTTTTTCCTTATACAAAGAGTACGGTCCTCAAAAGGACAAAGTTTCAAATCAATGGATAATATTTAAAAATGAAATCGATTTCTTTTTTATGAAAATTCTTATTGAGATTCTTTCTCAATTAAACTATACTAATAAACAGTAATGAGAATCATTCTCGAGTGATTCTTGATCGTTGAGAGGGGTTACATAGAATGAACAGACCATGGAAAGTATTATCCGCGTCCGTTTTGGCATCTTCACTTTTACTTGCCGGATGTGTCAGTGATAAGGAAGAAGCTTTGAAATCAGACGGAGAAAAGAAAACGGGAGCAAGCAAGGTGAACGTCTCTGATTATACGTTCGATACTGCCGGGAATATGTTTGCGTATGCAGAATTTGAATTATCCGGCGAGCCGCTGGCAGAAAGCCTTGGCCTGGATTTAGATATATTAGATATCAATAAATTGGATCAGCCAACAAAATTTGATTATACAGCCGGCGTTGAATCCTATGAGTACTCTGAGGAAGCCATGTATGAAGTTGTCGAAAAATCGGGTCTCGGATTACATTTGATCAATGGCCCAGCTGTTGAAACCCTTCAAAATGGAAAAACAGCTGATGAAAAATTGGGAAGCCGCTTTTATGAATTGGCGGGTGCCGTCGGATATGCGGAAGATGAAATTTTCAGGAATATGTATCCGACGTTCATTGAATACTCTGCCGGCGATCCCCATTATAAGGGCAAAGTAGATACAAGTGAGTATGCAGCGAATGATGATGGAAGCTATGTACCTATGTATCAAGTAAACTTCGAATCACTCCGCTGGGACCGTGACAAAATGGAGAAGACCCTTGTCCCTTCCGCTTATGGGGCAACGTTCTTGAAGCAGGCGCTTTGGGCAGGGGATTTTATGGGCGGATTCCATACGATTGATGCTGATGAAGAATTGGCAGGAGAAACGTCCAAGGATGACGATGATCAGAATATTGCACTGGGAGTCAGCTCAGCAGATGGTTTCCAGGGAGCGGTTCTGACGGAAGAAATGTGGAATAAAGTGAATTATATTTCCAATGAATTGTTTGTGGATGGCACGACAGGGAAATTGACGGCTGCCGGCCTCGGAAGCCAGTATGATCCTTCAGAAGGATTCGTTTACTTACCACATAGTGTAGAAGTCACCGAAGATGGTAAACAGGCACCAAACGCAAAATCACTCTCTATCAAAGATTCAAACAGTGTCCTTCAGGATCAGTGGATGATGCTTTGGCCAAGTTCAGAATTCTATGGAATGACGGACCAAAGGGAATCAAATCCGAACAAGACACCATCATTCCAGGCGTTGTTTGACGGTGCACCATATCCTTCTGCACCTAAAGAGAATAGAGATGACTCACCTGGTAACGATGTGAAAGGAACTGATCCGTTCACAGCCAATCAAAACGTGATGCTCCATGTATTCAAGAATATTGATGCCATGCATTTCAATGATGATAAAGGAATGTTCGTAACAGAAAATGATGGAAAAGAACAAGGAACGTATATGGATACATTCCAGGCAGGATACACGATGGAATCGATGAGGATCTTCCAGCGTGCAATCGATGGGCTTCCTGTCGGATACGCATCTGGGGAGTCAGCTGAAGGATTGAAGACAGCTGAAGGTAAGCGTGCACTTGACATGATCCGTAAGCAGGCAGACTTCATGATAGACAACCTGATACTGGATTCAGGCCTGGTTGCAAAAGGCTTCGACCTTAAAGAAGGTGCGGATGAAGACGTCACATTGGATGCTCAACTAGGTGCGATTAGAGGATTGACAGCAGCTTATTTAGCCACTGATGATGAGAAATACCGCGAGGCAGCACGCTCCATTTATGAAGCGATGGATTCCAAGCTTTGGGATGACGAATTGAATGCATATGAAACATCGGAAGGGAAAATGGAGTATACCCCGTATACAGCAGGCGCATTGTCTGCCACCTACCGTGTCGCCCTGCAAAATTTAAGCAATCGGGAATCGGATTCTGAAACACCTGAAGGCCTTGAAATCGATATGATCACCTCACGCTACAGTGATTTCTATGATACGGTCATCGATGGTCCGTCCCTTGAAGAAGGAATGCAGGCAAGTGAATTCTGGGATACAGGGGATTATTACGACAGCAAAGACTCATCTGGGAATACAGATGGGGACAATGTTCCACAAGTTCAAGCCGGACATGGCAAAAATGGGATCGCGCCCGTATTGCTTCCTGTTACGGTCGAAAAACGATAAAGAAGGGATCCTATGAAGAAGATAATAGGATATGCGACGGCGTTTCTCATAGCAGGAACGCTTGTTGCATGTTCGGTTCAAACCGCAACCAAAGATGACCCGAGCTTCGAGTCAGTTCGGAAAGAAGCCACCAATAGCGATAATATCCTTCAGAATAAAGAAGGAACCGAGCTTTACATTGCCAATCTTGATGCCAATACGGTTTCCATTGTGAATGAGAAAACACAGAAGGTTGAAGAAGAAATTCCTGTCGGGAAAGAGCCGGTTCAATTGGCGTTATCACCGGATGAAGATCGCCTGTATGTATCGTGCAGGTATGATAATAAGATTGATGTCATCTCATTGGAAGAAGGGAAAGTAGTAGATTCCTATGAAGTGGGAAAGGAACCTTTTGGACTCCTGACAAGCCAAAATGGTAAGACCCTGTATGTAGCCAATTATCGGGAAAGCACGATCATGATGGTTGACGTGAAGAGTGGGGACGTAACTGAGACGATCCCAGTGCACGATCGACCAAGAACGTTGGCTGAAACAGCGGATGGGAAAAAGATATACATCCCTCATTATTTATCCGGTGAAATATCCGTGCTGGATGCAGAAAAGAAAAAGGTTGCAAAAACCTTTAAACTGGCAGACTCGCCTGATGTTTCTGACCGGAAAAAGAGCCAGGGTATCCCGAATACCCTTGAGCAATTTGTGATTGCACCTGATGGGAAAACAGCATGGATCCCCCACTTGGTGACCAATGTCGATACGCCCATTCAATTTGAGGAAACAATTTTCCCTGCCATTTCTATCATCGATCTGGAAAAAGATGAAGAATTGGTCGATGAGAGAAAAGAATTGTTTGATGAAATCAACGTGCTGGATTCAAAAAATGAGACGATGATCGTATCAAATCCTTATGATGTCGCCTTCCAAAAAGATGGATCGAAAGCATATGTGGTGATGTCGGGAAGTGAAGACTTAGTTGTTTTTGATCTGAAGCGCGGTGGGAATGCCACCCAGATTCTACGAAGAATCGAGGGGGATAATCCCCGTGGAATCATATTAAGTAACAACGGTGAAACTCTTTACGTCCATAATGCCATGAGTCATGACCTTGCGACGATTGATTCGGGAGGCACCTCGACTCATTCGAGGGCAAAAAAGCTTCAAGATAACATCTCTCTGATCGAAAAAGATCCACTCGATCCACAGGTTCGTAAAGGAAAAACCATTTTTTACAGTGCCAATAGCGATGAGTTTGAAGCGGATATCACCGGGAACAACTGGATGAGCTGTGTGTCCTGTCACAGTGATGGGGAGATCAATGGCCTGACTCTCATGACTGGAAAGGGGCAAAGGAATGTCCCGACCAATGTGCAAACGTCAGAAAATGGTCTCTTCCTTTGGGACGGCAGCCGGGATGACTTTACGGATTATCTCCTGACGGTCCAGGGTGAAATGGGCGGCATGATGAAATATGAGCCTGGTGAAGAACTGCCGGCAGAGGTTGAGAAGATGTATGATGATTTATTCGCCTTTCTGAAGGAACCGCAATCTTTCCCCGTTCCACAAAGTCCTTATAAGGAAAATGGGGAATTAACCAGCTCGGCGAAAGAGGGAAAGGCTCTCTTTGAAGGAAAAGCATCCTGCATCTCCTGTCATAGCGGAAGTCAGTTTACGGATAGTGTGAAAGCAACAGGTGAGGATGGGAAGCTGACAACGGATGTGACAGACTATCTACATGATATCGGGACAGCCAATCAGTTTGATGTTCCATCAAAGGGGGACGCAAGAGCCGTCTTCTCAAATCCAAGGAATGGTAAAAGTTTTGATACACCGAGTCTTGTAGGTGTGTGGGCGACTGGTCCATATTTGCATGATGGAAGTGCGAAGACGATTGAAGAGTCTATTGAGCGTCATCAATATGAAGAAAAATCAGAGCTTAGTCAAATCGAAATGTCAAAAATAGCCGATTATGTGCGCTCGCTTGATTAATCCAGTCAAAAAAGCTTGAGGATTCATTCCCTCAAGTTTTTTTTATGTAGTTTTCTGTTTTCTGAATTGTGTTTACAATTATATTACATTAATGTAACATTAATATGGATAAAATGTATCAATTTGGAAATTGCTTGGAGGGGTTGTATGAAAAGGGTGATTGAGACTCCCTTTCATTTTCTAGTAGTTGTGATGGGGTTGTATTTACTTAGCGGAATCGGTTCGCTGCTCGCGTATGATACAGAGCTGTTAATAAATCTTGCTGCATATGGGGATCGATTGCAACAGACGTGGGTTGAAATCATGCATCCATCGTCCATCTACATTTACTGGGGAGAGGGGAATAAACAATATAGCATCATGGAGGTCTTTTCCAATACGTATTCATACTCTTTTCTCATTCTTTTTAGTTCTTTCTTCTTAGCTGTCTGCCTGGCGGTGCTCTTTAGTTATGCCCTCATGTTATTGCCCCGGAAAGCGTATCGTTTCTCAACCAAAATCGTTAATCTCCTAGACGCGTTGCCGGATGTGTTTATTGTGGTATTATTTCAGCTTTTCATCATCTGGCTATTCAAAAAAACGAACCTGCTCGTGTTCGATATTTATGCCCTTGGAGAAGAACGCATTTACTTTTTGCCGATCCTTTGCTTATCTGTGTTGCCTGTTGTGTTTCTGTTAAAACAGTTTTTGTTTCAACTTAAGGAAGAAGAAAGCAAGCCATATGTGGAGTTTTCTTATTCAAAAGGCTTTAGAAGGGCCTATACGGTTTGGCATCATCTTTTCCGGAATGTCTGGGTTCACTTCTTTTTTCATTTGAAGCCGATTTTTCTCCTGATGCTTTCCAATCTATTGATCATTGAACTTCTATTTAACATCAATGGCTTCATGCAGACGTTGCTGCGAACGGCGACGAGTTCTCCTGCTGCATTCTTCCTTGGGATGCTTCTCATATTCGTCCCGTTCTTTATCGTCTTTACGGTAGGTTCGGGTATTCTATCAAAGTGGTTGAAAGGAGGGGAGCAGCATGAATAGCTGGATGGCGAAACGATTGGCACTCCCAGCCCTGATCTTGATAGCCTTTATTGTTGTCAGCTTCCTGGTACCCGTAATGAATCCCGGCTATGATGAGGTTGTAGACTATCTCTCGGATGCGAATGGGAGAGTCATTGCAGCACCACCATTCACCCCAAGCGAGATGCCTCCTTTGGGCAGTGATAAACTGGGGAGGAACTTTCTGCTGCTCTTATTAGTCGGAGCGAAATACACCATTTTTGCAGCTCTGGCGATTGCATTATTACGTATGGTTCTAGGGTTTTTCTTTGCTGTCCTGTATACATTTCTTCCTGCATTCCTGGGAAGGTTCATAAAAGGGCTGGGGGAATCATTTCAATATATTCCTCTCGCCATTATCGTATTTGCGTTACTCGTTCCCCTTGAGGGAGCTTTTCATTCCGAGGTGCTGCCGTCCAACCGGTACTTCGTCATTCAAGTAGTTGCGATTGCCGCTGTGACAATTCCATCTCTCGGGATTTATTTAGGAGAAGAGATGAAGCTCTTTATGAAGAGCGAATTTATACAAGTATCGCGAACGATGGGGGCAGGCAGGTTCCATCTAATTAAGCAGCATCTGCTTCCACAGTTCAGAAGGCACTCCATCGTGTTATTTTCAGAACAGGTGTCCCAGACTCTTGCCCTGCTCATACAGCTCGGCATTCTTCATATGTGCCTTGGTGGCCTGAAGATCGCCAACTTCGGCATCATGGAAAGCATCCCGGTTTACTTTTCCGAAACGAACGAATGGGCAGCGACGATCGCTATCAACATTCAGCAGATTTTTCTGCGTCCGATGCTTGTCGTCGTCCCACTGACTTTATTCGCCATCTTGATCCTGTGTGTGAACATGATGAGTTCCACCCTTAGGAGATCCTTGATTGAAGGGGAAGGTGGGAAGGTGAAGAAAAAGGAGGAAGAAAAACATCATGAAAGAACAGTAGCTGTATCGAAGGACCTTTTCACTTTGAAACAGTAGGAGGAAGTAAGATGAGGGAAAAACAAGGTGGAAAGATTTTTTTGGTTGTATCTATTTTATTATTTTTATTAGGTGGAATGGTTTCCGTATACACGGGGTTTGAACCGGACCCAGATCGTTCCTTATGGTTTCCGATAATTTTCCTGGCCACTATGATCATCAATGTATACATTTCTATGAAAGAAAGCCGTCCTTACTATACAATGGGGTTTAGTCTGATGGCCGTTTCTTCACTTTTATACATGGTCATTCCGTACCTGATATAGAAAACACTCAGAAACAATATCTGAGTGTTCTTTTTTATAATATCAATGCATGGTTTTTTCAGAGGTGCGATCTTCATTAACCCCTTCTTTTCTTCTGATAGAGAAGGGTTTAAACTAAGGCTTTTTTAAGTTCCTTATCCAGTAATGAGTATGATATATTAATATAATAGAAAATTCAGTATAATCAGGGGTAATTGGATGAATAGACTTCTTAAGGTTCCGCTTCAGGTCAAAATATTGGGCTTGGTCATTTCGCTTCTGCTGATCGTGATCGGGCTGCTTACATGGATGTTTGCATACAGGGAATCACAGGAAGACGTTGATCAGGCAGAAGATCTGGCGATGCAAACGGCCAAGACACTTTCTTATATGCCGGTCATTCAGGATTCTTTTAAGAATGAGGAGCCTGTAGAAGATCTAAGTGTGGTCACGGAACAAATCCGCGATCAGGTGGATGCTTCTGCTGTCCTGATTGAAAACAGGGACGGACAGATATTCAGTTTTGTCGGACAAGCAATCGGGGATGGGGATCCAGAAGATCGTTATCGTGCATTGGTATTCGGAAGTAATAATCTGATTCATACCGGGGATGGCGACGAGGAAGTGTTAAAGGGGATTGTCCCGGTCATGATTCGGTATGACAACTACAAAAAAGTCGAAGGCACCGTAACGGTGGAGTTTGATATGAAAACCATTCGGAGTAAGATTGCCTATGAAATCCGCACTATGCTTGCTCTTTCAGGGGGAGTCCTGATCCTCGGGGTGTTCGGCAGTCTGTTTTTGGCAAGGAGTATCAGAAGGGATACGCTCGGTCTGGAACCGTATCAGATCAGTGCGCTCTTCAGGGAAAGAAATGCGGTCCTTCAATCTGTAAAGGAAGGGATTTTAGCCATCGACACACAAGGTGTGATTACAATGATGAATCAATCTGCCCGTGAGTTACTTGATATTAAGGAGAATGTTGAGGGTGAATTCGTGACAGAAGTCATTTCTTCTGAAAAGATGGCCGACATGCTGGCTTCTTCTTTGCATATTTCCAACATCGAACTTCAATATAAAGAAAAGACGATGATCGTCAATGCCCAGCCTGTCATCGAAAATAACCAGAAGGCAGGAACTGTGTTCAGCTTCAGGGACCGGACAGAAATTAAACAGATGGTAGATGCCCTTTCGGAAGTTCAGCAGTACTCGCAGGACTTACGGGCACAAACGCACGAATTCAAAAACAAGCTGCATGTACTTCTCGGGCTGCTTCAGCTGCAGAAATATGAAGAAGCCATCACATTCCTCACGGAGGAATCGGATCTGCAGGAGTATCATTCGACCATATTCTTTCAGAGTATCCTGGATGAGAAAGTTCAGGCCATTCTATTAGGGAAGATTGCTAAAGCATCAGAAAAGAAAATAGATTTCCAAATCGACGGTGAAAGTTCGCTTTCCCCGCTTCCTGTATTCATCGGTCTTTCACCTCTTATCGTTATATTGGGTAATCTGATTGATAATGCATTCGAAGCGGTGATGGACAAAAACCAAAAAATCAAGGTCGTATCTTTTTTCGTTACCGACATTGGCAACGATATCATCTTTGAAATCGCAGATAACGGAAAAGGTATATCTGAAGAAGAGGGTCGTATTCTTCAGAAAGGAGTCTCATCCAAGGGTGACCACCGGGGTTATGGACTTGCAAATGTCCAGGAAGAACTATCCCTGCTCGGGGGTACAATCGAATGGGATTCCAAAAAGGGTGAAGGGACGGTTTTCACTGTCATCCTGCCGAAATCACACACAAAAGGGGAATAGGTATGGTTAAAGTGGTCATTGCCGAAGATGATTTTCGCATTGCACAAATACATGAAGAATTTCTGGCGAAGAATGAGCAGCTGACATTAGTCGGTAAAGCGATGAATGCTAAGGAAACTTTGACGATTCTTGATGAACAATATGTTGATTTGCTTCTACTTGATGTATATATGCCTGATCAGCTTGGTACTGAATTACTGCATAAAATCCGCTCTGATTATCCTTCCGTTGATGTCATCATGATCACAGCTGCGAAAGATAAGGCTTTTTTAGAAAAGGCACTCCGGTACGGTGTCGAACATTATTTGATCAAACCGGTGACACTGGAGAAATTCCAAGAAGCCATCACGTCTTATCTCCAGAAAAAAGTGATGCTTGATTCTGCTGAAGAGGTCAATCAACAGATCTTGGATCAATTCTTTGGAAAGGAGAAAAAGAAAGCTGCTGAAAAAAGATACGATCTTCCGCCGGGCATCGATTATTTGACTCTTCATAAAGTGACATTAATCCTGCAAGAGGAAAAAGAAGGGATCACCTCGGAAAGAGTCGGCGAAAAGATGGGGGCATCCCGGACAACCGCACGGAGATATCTTGAATATCTGGTAGGGATAAAAGATGCCACTGTCGAGCATGTCTATGGGATCGTCGGACGTCCCGAAAGAAGATACCGAATTGGAAGTGAGAATGCAGTGAAATAGTTTCCAGGAGAGATTGTGTCTGCCACATCGATTTAAGTGATCACTTAAATCGATGTGGCAGACTTCTTTATTTGCAGAAGGCAAGAAACCGGTGAACAAAATGAACAAAATCCCCACAAATTTTTTAAAACATAATATTTTGGAAACGTTTACATAGACTCGTTCGGCAACTAGGATTAAATTAACGTATTTCACCTTTTTAACAGGGGATGTTTCTGGTGAGTACAAACAAGATAAAAGGGGTGCAGAAAAAATGAAAAGGTTTGGCTTCGTATTGATTATTTGTGTAATGGCATTAATGACAGCTTGTTCCAGCTCTGCTTCGGGAGATAAGGAATTTCCGTCAAAGAATATTGAAATTATTGCACCGGCTTCTCCAGGCGGAGGCTGGGATTTAACAGCTCGTTCTGTCCAGAAGGTTTTGCGTGATAACGACATTGTGGATAAAAACATCAATGTCATCAACAAACCGGGCGGAGGCGGAGAAGCGGGGTGGAAGTATCTTGAGAAGAAGGATGCCCATCATCTTGCAATCAATTCAAGTCTGGTACTGACAAATAAATTATTGGGACAAAGCGATCTATCCCATGAACAATTTACACCGATTGCAACATTGGCCACAGAGTGGCAGGCACTCGCGGTACCGGTTGATTCAAAATTTGAAACCGCTTCTGAACTGCTGGATCAGATGAAGAAAGATCCGAAGTCGCTCAAAATCGGAGTAGGTCCGGGGCTCGGGAACGATGACCATCTGTCGATTGTACAGGCGGCAAGTGAGAAGGGGATCGATCCTACTAATCTTGACTTTCTTGTCTATGAAGGCGGCGGTGACGTCGTGACGGCGCTGCTCGGCGGACATGTGGATGCAGTGACGACTTCCCTTTCAGAAGTAAAAGAGCAGCATTTGGCTGGGAAGCTTAAGATTCTTGCGGTTTCTTCAGAAAAAAGGCTGGAAGGACTGGATGACGTTCCAACCTGGACGGAAGAAGGAGTGGACATGGTGTTCCCTCACTGGAGAGGCATCATGGGCCCTGGTGATATGACAGAAGAAGAAATCGCCTATTGGGATGATAAGATCGGCGAAATGGTCAAAACGGATGAATGGAAGAAGATGCTTGAAAACAATGACTGGGATGATTTTTATAAAGACAGCAAGGAAACAAAGCAATTCATGAAGGAACAGGAAAAATTATATTCAGATCTTGTTGAAAGCTCCGGATTGAAAAATTAGTCTGACGGACGGGTAGGGGACTGATAAGAGTCTCCCGCCGGTCTACTGTCATTGAGGAGGTAGAAAAGCATGAGAGCAATCAAACTCGGGATGCCCATTTTTTTAATTCTATTAAGCTTCTTTTTTTTAATAGCATCCGTCAATTTGCCAAAGGCAAATCTCGGTAACCCAAACGGGCCGCTCTATTTTCCTGTCGGATTAAGTGTCTTCATGCTGATATTCAGCGCGGTTTATTTATTCCAGGAGTGGAAGAGCCTGCATATCCATAATGAAGATATCAAGCTACTGCTGAAAGGGAGAACACCGAAATTAATTGCCCTGACTGTTTTATACGGAGCTGTATATGCGTTCATATTTGAACGAATCGGGTTCTTATTTTCTACTATTTTATTTTTAGGCGCTTTATTATTTACGGTCAACGGGAAGAAATATGTTGTGAATGTGATAGTGGCAGTCAGCTTTTCTTTTCTATCATGGTACGCATTCAGCATTTTATTAGGAGTCAGTCTTCCATAGGGGGTGCACTAGATGGATTTTAGCAATTTTATGCAGGGTTTAACAACTGCGTTGGAACCAATCAATATTATGTGGGTTGTCATCGGAGGATTTCTTGGAACGATCGTCGGGATGCTCCCCGGCCTGGGACCGGCAACAGCCGTAGCCGTGTTGATCCCGATTACATTCGGCATGGAGCCCGTCAGTGCCATCATCCTGATGGCTGCCATCTATTATGGGGCGATGTACGGGGGATCGAGGAGTTCGATTCTATTAAATACACCAGGTGACGGTTCAGCCATTGCTGCCACATTCGACGGATATCCGATGGCTCAGAAAGGTCAGGCAGGACAGGCCATGGCCATCTCCGCAGTCGCGTCTTTCATCGGCGGGATGATGGCTGTCATCGGATTTATCTTTCTTGCAGAGCCGCTGGCAAGCTTTGCCTTGAAATTCGGCCCGGCTGAATACTTTTTATTAATGCTGCTGACTCTTTCGGCGATTGTTGCCCTGTCAGTAGGGAAGATGGTGAAGGGATTCATTGCCATGTTTCTTGGGCTGATGCTCAGTACGGTAGGCATTGATACGCAGAGCGGAGTCTATCGCTTCACTTTCGGAAGTTCCCATCTAAGTGAAGGAATCGATTTCCTGATCGTGATCATAGGCGTTTATGCAGTAGGGGAAGTCCTTTACAATTATTTGACGATCGATCAGGAGAAAAAAGAGAAAAAGAAAGTCGGGAAGATCTGGTTTACGAAAAAGCAGTGGAAACGCTCATTGTGGCCGATTCTCAGGAGCGGTCCGCTGGGATTTGTCATCGGTGTCCTTCCGGGAGCCGGGGGATCGATCGCATCCATGATCAGTTACTCGACAGAGAAGCAAATTTCCAAAAAACCTGAAGAGTTCGGAAAGGGGGCAGTAGAAGGGCTTGCAGCTCCTGAATCTGCCAATAATGCTGCCTCAGTGGGTGCCATGATTCCGCTATTGACGATGGGGATCCCCGGATCGGGTACAACCGCTGTCATGCTTGGAGCTCTCGTCATGCTTGGCATGAAGCCTGGACCGCTTTTGTTCGAAAATGATCCCAATACGGTCTGGACACTGATCAATAGTATGTTCATCGGGAATATTGCACTTGTGATCATCAATATCCTGCTGGTCGGCCTGTTGGTAAAGATTTTGGATACACCTGCAAAAGTGTTGTATCCGGTCATTGTGATTCTTGCATTTATCGGAACTTACACGCTCAGTTACAGTGCAGTGGATTTCTTCCTGCTCTTGATTTTCGGAATATTCGGTTTATTCCTTAAGGTCATGGATTTCCCGATTGCCCCGCTGGTTCTGGCTTTGATTGTCGGAGCAGATATGGAACAGAACTTCAGGATGGCGGTGCTGTCATCAAATGGTAGCCTCGGTATATTCTTTGATACGCCGATTGCCATCGCATTGGCTGCATTGACTCTTTTATCACTCTTTTATCCATTACTGATTAAAGCGTTTAAAAAGAAAGGGAAGAATCCTATCGACCCTATCTCAAAAGACATGTAATAAGGAGGAGTATCGATGTCAAAAACGAACTCATACGACGTAGTTGTCGTTGGAGCGGGGAATGCTGCCTTATGTGCGGCCATTTCAGCCCGTGAAGAAGGTGCGGAAGTACTGGTTCTCGAAAAAGGTCCTGAACATAAAAGAGGCGGAAATTCATTTTTTACCGATGGAGCGATCAGGGTGGCCTATCATGATCTCACAGATATTCGGAAAGTCGTGACGGATCTCTCTGATGAAGAAGCGGATTCAATCGTCATGCCCGACTACAATGAGGAAGACTATTATGATGATATCATGCGCGTAACGGAAGGGGAGAGTCTGCCGGAGCTTGCCAGACAGCTTGTTGACCGCTCGTTTGAAACGCTCGTGTGGATGAAGGGGCATGGTGTGAAATTCGAACTCAATTATGATAATCAATCGTATGAAAAGGAAGGCAAGCGGCATTTCTGGGGAGGTCTTCCTGTCAAGACGGAAAACAAAGGCATCGGGTTGATGAAGCAGCTTTTTTCCCGTGCCGGGGAAATGGGTATCGATATTTGGTACGAGGCTGCTGCAGTGGAGCTTATAAAAGAAGGTGGAAAGATAAGCGGTGTGGTTGTGCAGAAGGATGAGGAGCGGATCAACGTTGAATCCACAGGTGTCATTCTTGCCTGCGGCAGTTTTGAAGCAGACAAAAATCTTCGGAAACAACATATCGGGGGAGAATGGGAAGCGGCAATCGTACGCGGAACCGAATATAACACAGGGGACGGGATTACAATGGCGATTGCGGCAGGAGCGGAGAAGTTTGGTGAATACTCCGGCTGTCATTCAATCGGCACGGATTACCATGCACCGAAAGTCGGTGACTTTAAAAAACCCGGTGACATCTTCAAGAAACATTCCTACCCCCTCAGCATCATGCTGAATAAAGATGGAAAACGATTTGTAGACGAAGGGGCGGATTTCCGGAATTATACGTACGCAAAGTACGGGAGGGAAATCCTGAAACAGCCTGGTCATGTCGCCTATCAGGTTTACGACTCCCAAGTCCGGCCTCTGCTGAGGAAGGAATATGATCTTGAAGAAGCAACCTGTTATAAAGGTGAAACCCTGGAGGAGCTTGTTAATCAGCTTTCCGTTAACAAGAAGCAATTCCTGCAGACCATTGAGGAATATAATGCAGCCGTTCAAGACGGGGAATACAATCCTACTGAAAAAGACGGCAAGAAAACAGCAGGGCTTACACCAGAAAAGACGAACTGGGCATTAAAAATCGCAAAGGGGCCATTTTATGCATTTCCGGTTACGTGCGGCATTACGTTTTCATTTGGGGGAATCCGGGTCAATCCTTCAGGTGAGGTATTAAAAAAAGATGATCAACCACTATCCGGCCTGTTCGCTGCAGGAGAAATGGTCGGCGGTATTTTTTATCGCAATTATCCTGGAGGATCGGGATTGATGTCCGGGGCTGTATATGGGAAAACAGCCGGCTCTTCAGCTGCCCGGTATGCCCTCGGCAATAAACAGGATTCAACGATCATTCACTGACAGTTATTGATGAAAAGGAAAAGTCACCCCATCTCCGGTGGCTTTTTCCTTTGATTGAAAGATGGGAGTAATCGTCATGAAAAAACAACTGTTACTGGTTATTACCTTTCTATTATATGCCTTATTCTTTCTCCCATTTTTTGAGTGGGATGAAACCTGGAAGGCTATCGCTGCACTCATTATCATTCAAATCCTGTGGATCGGCAAAGTATTTCCTCTAGCGTTCAGTTCGCTGCTGCTTATACTGCTGATATCGTTTCATTTTTTCAGTTATGAACAGACTTTGAGTTATTTTAGTTCGGGAATTGTTTGGCTCTTGTTTTCCACATTCATTATCTCGACTGCATTCATCAAAACCGGTCTGGCAAGCAGGGTATCGCTCTATATGTTAAAGCTGTCTGGAGGGTCGGGGAAGGCGTTGATTTTCATTTCATTTCTGCTCATGACTATCCTGTCTGTCCTGATACCGTCGAATGTAGGGAAGGGCAGCCTGTTATCATCAGTACTCGACAGCCTGATGAAAAGTCTGCGAAAAATAGCGGATGTCCATTATCTGGGCAAGTCGCTGTTTATAGGGGTTGCCTATCTGGCTGCCATTTCAGGGTCGTTTGTCGCGACTGGGGCCAGTTCCACTATCTACGCTTTCGGGATATTAAGCGACGTTTCAAGCGATCTGAATTATATAAGATGGTTCCTGATTTTTGGAATACCGGTGCTGCTTTTTATCGTGATATTGTGGGGAATATTCTTAATGATCTTTCCCCCTGAGAAGATTGACCGAAAGCTGTTATTGGCGTTGATCGAAAAAAAAATCAGTGAGCTTGGCCCGGTCGGCATCAATGAAAAGAAAATCATGTGTATCATCGGGGGAACGTTGATCCTGTGGATTGCACAGCCTCTGCATGGATATTCCATTCCTCAGGTTGGCCTTCTGGGTGCATGTATGACCGTCATTCCATTGGCGGGAGTATGGAAGTGGGAAGAAGCGCGGGAATCGATTGATTGGGATCTGATGCTCTTTTTTGCCTCCACTCTGATGGTATCGGGGATGCTGGTCAAGACAGGGACGATTGAATGGATGGCAGAAGGGTTGAATACTATACTTACTGGCCGACAACCCTGGGTGATCATCCTGCTCCTCATCTTATGTACGAGTATTATTCGAATCGTATTCGTTAATATCCTGGGGTTTTTGACCATCATGCTCCCTCTCAGCATCACGATCGGGCACACCATACCGGGTTTATCACCCATGCAAATTGCCATGCCGGTGTTCCTGGCATGCGTCCCGGGCTTTTTCCTCGTCACCCAGTCCCCGGTTCATCTGATCAGCTACTCTTACGGTTATTTTACCGACAAGGATTTAATGCGGGCAGGAATTTGGTCATCCGCAGCATGGATCGCCGTCATCATCTGCTCGGTTTTCTTTTACTGGTAAGACAATACTTATTGTTGAAAAAGGGTATGAACAGCGTACTGTTCATACCCAAGAACTTATTTTATCAATGCCCGGTTTTTTCGATGTTCCTTCCTCAGAACAGATGATTTGAACAACCTCTTCTCCTCTTCTGTTTCCGGGATCACTTTCGGCACCGGTTTCGGCTTACCGTTTTCATCCACCGCAACCATGGTAAGGAATGATTCCGTCGTCAAGGTTTTGATACCTGTCAATAGATTCGAAGAGAAAACTTTTACGTACACCTCCATTGAAGTCCTTCCCGTGGAAGTTACAATCGCCTCTAGGCTGAGTGCGTCACCGACAGTTGCGGATGACAGGAAATCGACCGAATCGATCGAAGCCGTGACCACCACAGAACTCGAATGCTTCATGGCTGACAGTGCAGCGATTTCATCGATATAGGATAGAACTTTCCCTCCAAAGATGGTTTGCATATGATTGGTATCCGGGGGCAGTACCAATCTTGTCTGTACGGTTCGTGAACGCTTCACTGAATAAGCTTGTTCCATATTTTCATCTCCCTGATTCCTTTTTGACGAAATAAAAAAGCATCTTCCTTTTTGAAAAAGAAGATGTGGCTACTCCAAGCGAGCGTCCAGGAACCTATGATATCCTTTGTGACGTTTCATTTGCGCAACACCCTCCTATCTCCCGTAGGACTTTCGTGTTCTTCTCAATTGGCAGGTCTCCTGGCTCAGCGTCTCCGATTTCAAATTCCTTCCCATTTCAAAGTGAAACAGTGGATACATATGAAATCTCAGCTTTACAGTGGCGGGACCGCGTTGGATTTTCACCAACTTCCCTTTTAAGGAAATGACCTAAAAATCATTTCCACCAATGAGCAATGATTAAATTGTTGAACGGTTTAATTTTATCATAGAGAATCATTTCCTGATGATTATTTATTGTAAAAGGAAGAAAAAAGGGAAGAAATAGATCTCTATTTATATAAAAATAGGAGATTCGCCTAATTTATTGAAACTTTTTCGTATTCAGATCCGTATATAGTAGTGTAGCTAGCACTTTTATATAAATTAAATCAGATACCTGATTTAAAAATTGTCGAGAGGGGTTGTCAGAATGCTAGGATCATTGAGTGTGATTGGATTTTTCGTTTTCCTGATTCCTGTTCTGGTTATTGCAGCAATTGTGGGGATCGCATATTACTTCTGGATGAGGTTCCGCTATCGTACGGCGAAATCGAACCAGGCACTGATCATTACCGGACCGAAACTGGGGGATCCTGAGAAGGAATCGAATATTTTCACCGACCAGGAAGGCCGTTCCATGAAAATCATCCGTGGTGGAGGATACAGATTAAGACGTTTCCAGACGTCCACTCCTGTTAACCTTACATCATTCCAATTGAAACTATCGACACCAAGAGTGTACACAAACGGAGGAGTGCCGATCGTGGCCGATGCCGTGGCCATGGTGAAGGTTGCCGATACCTTGAACGGGATTGCAAACTACGCCGAGCAGTTCCTCGGTAAGGATCAAAAAGAAATTGAAGATGAAATCATCGAGGTACTGGGAAGTAACCTCCGCGCGATTCTATCAAAAATGACCGTGGAAGACATAAACAGCAACCGTGAAAAATTCAATGCCGATGTGTCGGAAATCGCCCAGAAACAGCTTGATCTGATGGGCTTTAAAATCACGTCACTCGGTTTGACGGACATAAGGGATGCTGACGAGCAAAATGGATACTTAGAAAACCTTGGTCGCCCGCGTATCGCTGAGGTGAGGAAACAAGCTGAAATCGCTGAAGCGAACACAGAACGTGAAACACGTATCCACCGTGCCCAAACCGACCAGGAAGCGAAAGAAGAAGAATACAAACGCCAAATCACGATTGCAGAATCGAAAAAGGAAAAAGATATCAAAGATGCTGCCTTCAAAGAAGAAACCGAACGGGCAAGAGCGAAGTCCGAACAGTCCTATGAGCTTGAAAAAGCGAAACTTGCCAAGGAAGTAAAAGAAGAAGAGCTGACCCTTCAATTCCTTGAACGTGAGCGCGCAGTTAAGCTTGAGGCGGAAGAATCGAAAGTCCGTAAAACGAAAGCAGATGCAGATTATTACGAAACGACTCGTAAGGCGGAAGCGGAAGCACGAAAATCGGAAATCGACGGGGAAGCAAAAGCGAAGATCCGCAGGGAAGAAGGGTCTGCCGAAGCCGATGTCATCCGTGAACGCGGTAAAGCCGAAGCTGAATCCCGTAAACTCCTGGCTGAGGCCATGGAGAAACACGGAGATGTCATCATCACCGAGAAACTCATCGAAATGCTGCCGATATTCGCAGAGAAGATCGCTCAACCTCTGAATAACATCGATTCAGTTAAGATCATCGATTCGGGTAATGGCCAAGGTGTTCCTTCCTTTGGTAAAAGCATCACAAGAACGATGCTTGACATGCAGGAGCCACTCCGTGAAATGACAGGCATCGATGTGGGGGAATTACTGAAGTCCTATGCAAACAGGACTCAACCGACGCATTACCAGCCTGCCATTTCCGAGTCAGGAGACAAGGAAGCAGCAGCTTCAAACGAAGTGGAAGAAAAAGAGTTTGAAGAAGCGGGTCAGGGAAGTAAATAAGATATTAAAAAGAGGTGCCATGCACGGAATGAAGATTCTGTGCATGGCACCTTTTAGGGTTGGTAGTGGATTTTAGCTGCTGAAATTAGGGTGAAAATCAGCAGCTGAAAACTGCGGGAAATTCAACAGTCAAACAAAAAACAACCAAACCATCCAACTCCACGTATCATCTCTCTACACTCACCTCGATATGCCGGCAATCCCCGACATCGAACAACCCTAAATCCGTCAGCTTCAATTCCGGGATCACGGGCAGAGTGAGGAAAGAGAGGGTTAAGAACGGATTAAAGTCCCCGGAGAATCCCATTTCATCGAAGGCATCCTTCAACTGATGAAGTCCCCTTGCAACGTCTTCATAGTCCCCTTCAAACATTAAACCTGATATGGCTAAAGGAAGGGAGGCAATGGTCCGTCCATCCTTCACCATGACAAGGCCGCCGTTCATTTCTTCCAGTGCCTTCACAGCCATCAGGATATCCCCGTCATTGGTGCCCGTTGCCACAATGTTATGGGAATCATGGGCTATGGTGGTGGCGATGGCTCCATCCTTCAGTCCGAAGCCTTTGACGATGCCCAATCCAATGTTGCCTGTTTGGGTATGTCTTTCCACGACGACGATTTTGAGGTGATCATGTATGGGGGAGGCTTTGAAGCTCCCGTTTTCTACTTGTACCGTTTCGATTTTTTTATTGGTTCGAAGCTGATTGGGATTAATTTCAATGATATTGGCTTTTTTAGCAGCTCCGATTTTGATTTTCAGATCTTCTTCAGTGATATCAGGAATATGAACTGTTGACGTCAGGGATGGGTCAGGAACCGTTTTGACAATTGTATTTCCAATGTACTTCCCATCTTTAGCAACTGCTTTTCCAGCTTTGAACACATCAGATATGGTCACTGTTTCAAGGTTTTCAAGCATGACGAAATCCGCTTCGTAGCCAGGTGCAACGGCTCCTTTTTGATGTAGGCCGTAACATTCGGCGGCATGCAGGGATGCCATGGCAATCGCCAATAGTGGATCGAGGCCTTCCCCGATGGCTAACCGGATATTATGATTGATACTGCCTTCTTCGATTAAGTCATCCAGATGTTTATCATCTGTACAAAAGAGGCATCGGCGTGCATTTCTATCATTGACGACACCGATGAGGGACAAGAGGTCCTTTGCGACACTCCCTTCCCGAATCAAAAGGTACATCCCTCTCCGCAAGCGTTCCTTTGCTTCTTGAACGGAGGTACACTCATGATCGGTCCGGATGCCTGCTGATTTATATACATTGATGGCATTCGTATCAAGACCGGCCAGATGGCCGTCCATATTGTGTGTGAATGAAGCGGTGGCGGTCATTTTGTCCACAATCGAGTCTTCCCGTTTTTGCAGAGATGGGTAATCCATCACTTCTGCCAGTCCGAGGACACGTTCATGCTGGTAAAAAGGGGTCAATTCATGTGCTGTCAAAGTGGCCCCTGAATGTTCAAAAGGTGTGGCAGGGACACAGGATGGAAGCATGGTGAAGACGTCTAATGGAATGTGTTCAGAATCGTCCAGCATGAACCGGATGCCGTCTTCACCGGATACATTGGCTATTTCATGTGGATCAGTGATGACGGTTGTGACGCCGTGTGGGAGAACGACTTTAGCGAACTCAGAAGGGGTGACCATGGAGGATTCGATATGGACATGTGCATCGATAAAGGAGGGGCTCATATATTTCCCCTTAGCATCAATCACTTGTTTTCCTTCGAATTTCCCGATGCCGACAAACATCCCGTCAGTTATCGCGACATCCCCGTCCGTGATTTCCAGGTTGAAGACATCGATGATTTTCGCGTTTTTTATGACCACGTCAGCAGGGATATCCTTATTGGCCGCTGCAATCCGTTTCTTTAGTGATTCTTTTTGTGTACTCATGTGATCCTCTCCTTATCGAATAGAAAAACCCCGGGCTCCATCCGGGGTTTGACTTAAAGAGAGAGAAGAGCAGGGACTGCTGTCGCTGCTCTCTCTCGTAGTCAAACCATTTACGGTAGTTTGGTAGAAACTTTTGGACCATATTTCCAATATTATACGAGTATGCGAATATATTTATTTATGCAAAATGATTATTTCACATTGTATATGCACCGAATGGAATGTGTCAATGGGTATCTCCTTGTATAATGAGAGGTAAAAGGTCATAAGGAGAATGAATATGAATGTATATTGTCGAAGCACCCTGCATCAAATCGAAGTAGCCGTAGAGTCGATCATTGACATCATGGCCGGCCTTAAAGAGGAAGACCTCAACATGAGACCGACTCCTTCCAAGCATTCCGTAGGGGAGCTGCTTTCGCATATTTCTCTCATCTGCATGGCGGATGACCTCATCGCCGGGGAAGCCAGCCGAGAAGAAATGGACTCTTTTTACAGGAGTAAATCTATCCATACCCTCGATGACATGAGAGTGGAACTACGGCAGAATTTTCACTATCTGAAACAGCAGGTGGCGGCTTGGACTGAAGATATGCTGGTAGAAGAGACCACGGCCTATTGGGGAGTGACATATACAAGATTCGAATGGCTGGTGGAGGTCGCAGCTCATCTTTATCACCATCGTGGACAGCTTCATAGTATGCTTGTTCACTGCTATGATAAGGATCCCGGGGTCCCCTTGTTTGAATGAGGAGGCACTTATTTGTGAATCGAAGAGAGTGAATGTGCTGAGTAGTGCAGTTCAAAGTTGAAATCTTTTTCATATGATTATACATTTAGTGTACAAGTAAACTACAAAACTTGTACAAAATAAAAGGAGTGGATGAAATGAAAAAGATTTTTACGATTTTTGTAACAGCAATGCTTTTCCTATCACTGGCAGGAGGTGCGTTTGCAGCAGAAAATGACGCGATGGTTCGTATCGTACATGCTTCTCCGGATGCCCCGGCTGTCGATGTATATGTTGACGGAAATGCCGTGGTGGAAGGTGCGGAATTTAAAGCAGCGACGGATTATATGAATCTTCCTGCCGGAGACCATAAAGTAGAAATTTATGCTGCAGGGACCATGGGAAGCGAAGATCCGGTCATTTCTCAAGACCTGACGGTTGAAGCAGGTATGGCTTACACTGTAGCAGCGGCCAATACATTGGAAAACCTGGAACTAGTCGTGGCACAAGATTCTATGGATGTAACGGAAGGGATGACGAAGGTACGCGTAGGACATCTTTCACCGGATGCATCGACTGTTGATGTAGGTCCTGTAGGTGGAGATGCACTTTTCAGCGGGGCAGAATTCAAAGCAATCACAGATTACAAGGAAGTAGATCCGGGAACATATGATTTAGAAATCAGAACACCTGAAGGAGATCAAGTGTTGGATCTGTCCGGTACGATGCTTGAAGAAAACACGGTATACAGCGTATTTGCCATTAACACGGCCGATCAATTAGAAGTGCTTGTATTGAAGGATTATACGATGATGCCTGGAAGCATGCCAGAAACAGGGATGGGCGGAGCAGCGACTGAACAATCTTCCAATCTTCCAATTGTCCTTGCGTCAGTGGTATTAGGTGGAGCGGCTCTACTATTTGTCACACGCAGACAACTGCAAAAATAATGAAAAAACGATTACTGACAATTCCCCTTATGGCTCTTCTGGCGGCATGTGCTGCCGAAGAGCCTCAAACCGTTCCGGATACCGGTGTTCAATCATCCACCGTTGAACAACCTGTTCAAGCCAAAACGCCTGAAGCAGTAGAAGAAGAGAACAAGATCAAACCAACCTTCCTGTCGATCCCTAAGCTAGGACTTGAGGCGCCGATCAAGGAGTTTGGGCTTGATAAGAACGGGAATATGGAGCTTCCAAAGAACGGAAAGGATGTAGCGTGGTTTGAACCGGGCTTTCAACCGGGCGAAAAAGGAAATGCCGTTCTTGCAGGACATGTAGATGATGAGAAAAAGCCGGCTGTTTTCTTTGAGCTGAAGACGCTTGAGCCCGGTGATAAGATCCATCTGCAGGGGGAATCTGGAGAAATTCTTACATTCGTGGTGAGGGAAAAGATCGCCTATGATAAAGATGATGCACCGCTTCGGAAGATTTTTGGACCGAGTGAGAAAAGGATGCTGAATCTGATCACATGCACAGGTTATTTCGATCATGACATTCATAACTACGTTGAACGACTTGTTGTCTATACAGAGCTGGTAGATGATCAAACTGAAGAATCTTAAGTGTAGAGCTTACCTCCCATCGCATGGAAGATAAGCTCTCTTTTTTTTCCATAAAAAGCCTTTACACAATCATAAATTCCTATACTATTAAATAGAGAGAGTTTTCTGACAAACATTGGTGGGGGTAAAAATGAAACTGAAAATATTACATACAAATGATGTACACAGCCACTTTGAGGCATTCGCGAGAGCCGCGACACTGATCAAAGAATATAAAGATGAAAATACGATTGTGCTGGACGGGGGAGATTTTGCCGATTTCAAAAGCATCGAGCTTCAGGGAACAAAGGGGATGGCTGCAATTGAACTGCTTAGAAGTGTCGGCTATGATGCATTGACCATCGGGAACAATGAGATGTTCAACGGCTTCGATACCCTTGAACATATGGCTGGTAGTAGTCCGATCCCTTTTATCAGCAACAATCTGTACAGAAAAGACAAAGCACCCATCAGCGGAGTGAAGTCAAGCGTCATTCTGGAGAAAAACGGCCTGCGAATTTTTATAACGGGTGCATCCCCTGACCTGCAAGGGTTCAATGAGGGTCTCGGGGTATACATTACGGATTATAAAAAAGCCATCAAGGAGGAACTCGTTCGTCACCGTGGAACATATGACGTCTGTATTCTCCTGAATCATGTGGGTACAGAAATTGACGAGGAACTTGCGAATGAGCTGGATGAAGTGGATATGATTCTTTCAGCTCATGATCATCAGCTTTATGCGCGGGCAAAGAGTGTGAATGGTACTGTGTTGAACAGTGCGGGCTGCTATGGGGAATATGTGGGTCTGATCGAAGTGGATGTAACAAAGGAGGGGGTTGAACTGATACGCGGTGAAACGATCTCGACAAAGTCCTTTCCGGTTGATCAAGAGGTAATCGATATCCTGAAAGACAATAAAGAAAAAGCGATCGAGGTGTTAAGCAGGCCGCTTTACACACTCGACCGGCCCCTTTGGCATGATGTGATGGAAGAGAATCCGATGACGAATTTGATTGCCGACGGTCTGCAGGACATGCTGAAATGCGATTTCGGATTAATCAATAGTGGTATTGTGAACGCCGGGGCATTTCAAAATATCAGTCATAAGAAACTCATCGAGATTTGTCCATCCCCATTGAATCCGACCTCCTTCGAAATCCAGGGAAAGCATATCCGGAAGGCGATCGAGGATTCCATGGATGCCCAGGTCTGCTTGGCTGATGGAAGAGGTCCGGGGTTCAGGGGGAAATTCGTCGGCAGACTTCATGTGTCCGGTGCAGAAATTATTCAAGAAGGACGGCGAATCTCTGAAATCCTCATCGGCGGTACGCCCTTGGAGGATGAGAAATGGTATTCCGTTGCCTCTTCTGATTATTTACAGCGGGGGTCCGGTTATGAATCCCTCGGTCACGGCCGAAATGAAAAATACTTGCCTGAAGAAATTCGTGATGTGATCAGGATATACGCTGAACGAGCAGGGTTCATTGAAAAAGCGCAGATGAACAGGTGGCGTGAAGGCAGTAATGTCATGGCTTAGGCTTCAACAGAGACGCTCAGTGAACCTGGGCGTTTTTTTTTAGGGAAGAAACATGTAAGCAGGTCTTTTTTCTGTGAAACTTAGGCAGCCTTCAAGTAAAATAGAGATAACTACTTGTATGAAGGAGAACGTGCCATGAAAAAGAAAATTCTGTGGATTGTCAGCAGTTTGGTGTTGTTTCTACTCATTGGTCTGACTGTTGCCGGCAACTACTTTTACGATGTAGCCATCAACCGCAGCAATGAAGCAGTGGAGCTTTACGGCGGGACGGAAGAAGCGGTCGAGGCAGTCAGTGCATTGGAGGAAGAACAGGAGAGGTTGGAAGAATTAAGAAACTGGACAAGTAAGCGGGATTTTCAAACGGTTGAGGTTGAATCGGAGGATGGGCTGACCCTTAGAGCCCAATACCTCGAGAACGAGTCGCCAAATGGGAAAACGGTGATACTTGCTCATGGATATAAGGGGAACAGTGAGCAAATGCCGGAGATCACCAGATTCTATTATGAAGAGGGATACAATATCCTGAAGCCTGATGCACGGGGGCATGGAAAGAGTGAAGGGGACTATATCGGATACGGCTGGGACGACCGGCTGGATGTGAAAAGGTGGATTGATTTGCTGATCAATGAAAAAGGGCAGGACACCATCTTTCTCCATGGTTTTTCAATGGGAGCTGCGACCGTGTTGATGACGAGTGGTGAAGACCTTCCTGATGAGGTAAAGGGAATCATTGCAGACAGTGGATATACTTCAGTGGACGAGGAGCTTGCCCATCAGTTGAAATATCTTTATCGGTTACCTGCGTTTCCAATTATGGACATCACGGGTGTGGTGACAAAAGTGAGAGCAGGATATTCATTCAAGGAAGCATCGGCATTGGAACAGGTGAAGAAGAACCATTTGCCCCTCTTCATCATTCACGGCGATCAGGATGAACTGGTCCCGACGGAGATGGCCAATCGCTTGTATAAGGCTGCGAAGGGTCTGAAAGAATTATGGATCGTACCGGGGGCAGGACATACAGAAGGGTTCACGGTACAAGAAGAAGAATACAAGAAACGGATCAAGGGATTCATTGCCGAGGCGATGAAATCATAGAAGGGGGAATCTTGATGGGGGAAAAAACGTTATTTGAAGCGTATAAAAATGCGTACCATCCTTTACAGGGTCATGGGAAAAGGGATCTTCAGGTCCTGAAGGAGGCTCTTGAGGGTTTCGATGGTGATTTGGACAGCGATATATATGGATCAGGAAAAATCATAGAAGACTTTCAACAAAAGATGGCAGAGAGCCTGGGGAAAGAACAGGCCGTGTTCTTTCCAAGCGGGACGATGGCCCAGCAGATCGCCCTCCGCATATGGTGTGATCAAAAAGGGGTGCAGAGAGTGGCGTACCATCCATTATGCCACCTGGAAATACATGAAGAGGATGGGTTGAAGAAATTACACGGGATCGAGCCTATTTTATTGGCGGATAAGGACTCGGTGATTACTCTTGAAGATGTTGTTGGTTTGAAAGAAGAGATTGCATGCTTATTATTGGAGCTTCCTCAACGGGAAATAGGAGGACAGCTGCCTGAGTATGAAACCCTTGTAGCCATTTCTCAATATTGCCGGAATAAAGGGATCAAGCTTCATTTGGATGGGGCACGACTCTATGAAGTGCTCCCTTATTACGGGAAGAGTGCTGCAGAAATCTGTGAGTTATTTGATAGTGTTTATATTTCTTTCTATAAGGGATTCGGAGGAATTGCAGGTGCGATCCTTGCAGGCGACGAGGAATTCACTGACGAATCCAAGGTGTGGAAAAGGCGCCATGGCGGTGATCTGATCAGTCTTTATCCATACATCATCAGCGCCGACTACTATTTCGATCAACGTGTCGATAAGATGGATCAATATTATGAAGGAGCGAAAGAACTGGCTGCTTATTTGAATGATTGTGAGGGGATCAGGACCCTGCCTCAAACGCCTGTTTCGAATATGTTTCACGTCTTCTTCCACTACCCTCAAAAGCAGATCGAAGCCATTCTGATCGAAGTGTATGAAGAAACGGGGATCGGCTTAACCGGCTACGTAAAAGAAGTAAACGAAAATGAATGTGTATTTGAAGCAAGCATCGGGGACCAATACAAAACCGTACCAAAAGAAAACCTGGAAAAAATGTTCACCCTCCTAAATGAAAAACTAAAAAAAGAACAAAAATGACAAAAAAAGTGGTATCGGAACTCTTCCGATACCACTTTTTTTGGAGAGACGGACCTTGTCGAAATCCCGGTATGATACGGATTCCTCTGTAAAAAGACCGCTTTTGGAGGTCCGTCCCTCATATGGTTTCTCAAAAGAATCCCAATTGACTATTGAAATATTCTGATTATTGGGTATAATTCGATACATTATACTTTTTGAAGGAGAGAGAGCTTATGAGTGTGAAGGATAGTCGTTTGTTGGATGAATTAAGGGAGGTTGTTGGTGAAGGCCATGTGACAATGAATGAAACGGTTTTGGATCAGCACGGGAAAGATGAGTCCTATCACTCTCCAAGCCCGCCGGATGTGGTGGTATTTCCCCGGAGCAGTAAAGAGGTGAGGGCTGTCGTGAAAGTGGCATCCGTTCATCAAATCCCCATCATCCCTTTTGGACTCGGTACCAGTCTTGAAGGGCATGTCATCCCGTATGACAAAGGGATCACGATCGATTTTTCCGAGATGAATAAGATCCTTGAGGTAAGGGAAAAGGATTTCCTTGTAAAGGTTCAACCCGGTGTGACGCGCACACAACTGAATAAAGAATTAAAGAAATATGGCCTCTTCTTCTCAGTGGATCCAGGTGCAGATGCGACCCTTGGCGGTATGGCTGCGACGAATGCGAGTGGGACGACGTCGGTTAAATACGGTGTCATGCGTGATCAGGTACGTGATCTCGAAGTGGTACTCCCCGATGGAGACGTGATCCACACCGGGAATATGGCACAGAAATCCTCCTCGGGTTATCACTTGAATAGCTTATTCGTAGGGTCGGAAGGGACGCTGGGATGCATCACGGAATTGACCCTCCGTGTATACGGCATCCCAGAGCACATCGTGGCAGCACGTGCTTCTTTCAAAGATGTGGATGATGCGGTGGAAGCCGTTGTTTCAATCCTGCAGGCGGGAATCCCGATTGCCAGGTGTGAGCTTGTAGATGAGCCGTCCATGATTCAAGTGAACCGGTTCAGTGATACGGACTATAAGGAAAAACCGACTCTGTTCCTTGAGTTTCATGGAAATGAAGCGGGGCTGAATCAAGACGTTGAATTCACAAAAGAAATCGTGGCCGATCATCAGTGTGAAGACATTGTCTTTGAAGAGGATACGGCAGCAAGGAACAGACTGTGGGAAGCGAGGCATAATCTCGCCTATGCTTATGTGCATGGTCACCCGGGAAGGAAACTCATGGTGACGGATGTTTGCGTACCTATTTCTGAATTATCGGGAGCTGTTCAGCATGCACGGAAAAAGCTTGAAGAATTAGAGCTCATCGGAGGGATTCTCGGGCATGTGGGAGATGGGAATTATCATACATCACTCATGATTGACTTGAATGATCCGGAAGAGGTGAAGAGAGCCGGCATCTATAACGAACTGATCGTAGAATACGCCCTTGAACGGAATGGCACATGCACAGGTGAACACGGAGTGGGTGTAGGGAAGATGAAATATCAAGAGCGGGAGCACGGGGGAGCCCTGAAGGTCATGCAGAAAATCAAACAGGCACTTGATCCCTGTGGAATCTTCAACCCTCATAAGCTGGTACATAAACAGAAGGAGGAATTCAAATGAAACTACTTGAAACCATCAGTAATCTGGCAGGGAAGTACTTTGCAGTATGGGTCATCTTGGTAGCGGCTGTCGCTTATTTTATTCCCGCTCCCTTTCTATCTTTAGGAGCATATATTACGATTCTATTGGGTGTCGTGATGTTTGGAATGGGGCTCACTCTGAAGCCCGTTGATTTTCAACTCGTACTAAAAAAACCTCTTCCTGTCATCACAGGGGTCCTGGCACAATTCCTCATCATGCCACTGGGTGCATTTTTAATTGCTTACATACTTGGTCTGCCGGCTGAACTGGCTGCCGGTTTGGTATTATTGGGGTCTGTTCCCGGCGGGACGGCATCCAACGTCATGGTCTATCTTGCGAAAGGGAATCTGGCGTTATCCGTCGCCATGACTTCACTGTCGACTCTTTTGGCGCCGATTGCCACTCCACTGATCCTTCTCGGTCTCGCTGGTCAGTGGCTCCCCGTCGATCCCGTCGCCATGTTTCTTTCAATCGTGCAGGTGATCATCCTGCCGATCACTTTTGGGTTAGTGATACGAAAGCTATTCCCAGGTACCGTGGAAAAAAGCCTGAACGTCATCCCGCTTATTTCAGTTCTCGCGATCATCATCATCGTTTCAGCCGTCGTCTCTGCAAATGTTGAAAATATCGCTTCTTCCGGCGCAATCATTTTCACGGCTGTGATTCTTCATAATCTATTTGGACTTGGCTTGGGATACGGAACCGGTGTCCTGATGAAGCTTGATGAAGGAACGAGACGCGCTATCTCCATTGAAGTGGGGATGCAGAACTCCGGACTCGGGGTGGCCCTTGCCACTGCCCACTTTGGTCCCCTCGCTGCCCTGCCGAGTGTCATTGCCGCTGTATGGCATAATATTTCAGGACCGATCCTTGCAACGGTTTGGAGTAAGAAGCCCGTGGAGGTCGAGGTGGAGGAGGAATATAGTAACAGAGCTGTTACTCCAACAGCGAGGTAGGGAATTCCGAAAGCTTACCCTAAGCCTCAACAAAAAATGGACATCCGGAAACTCGACAGAATGATTGCCATCCATATCCTATAAAGAAAAAGGCCGATCCCCACATGAAAGTGGGGGATCGGCCTTTTTCTGGAGGGACGGACCTGCCTTTTTCAAGCACAAAGCCCGTCATAATCACATTTTAACTTGAAAAGAGAGGTCCGTCCCTCCTTAGTAACAGGTACATAAAGTAGGGAGCGCCGATGAGGGCGATCATGATGCCGGCTGGGATTCCGTCGGGTTGGAGGATGTTCCGGCCGATGGTATCGGCGAGGAGCAGGAGCCAACCTCCGAGTAATATGGCGATGGGGATGAACAGTTGATTGCGCGGCCCGACCATCGCTTTTGCCATATGAGGGGCCATCAGACCGATAAAGGCGATCCCTCCTGTAACGGAAACGGCAGAGGCTGCCAGGGCGACTGCCACGATCAGCATCAGGAACCGCGCACGGTTGATCGAGACGCCAACCCCCACAGAAACGGGTTCACTTAATCCCAGCAGGTTAAGCATATGGGATTTATAAAGTGCAAATGGAATGAGGACCACAAGCCAAGGGAGAATCGCCCATATGAACGGCCAGTCGGCACCCCATATATTCCCCGCCAGCCATTTGGCAATGAAATCCACCTTTGCCCGTTCAGCACTCGAAATCAGAATGACCATGAGCCCCGACAAGGCCATTGAGAATCCAACTCCCACTAGGATAAGCCGGACAGGCTGTATCCCGTTTCTCTTACTATATGAAAATAAGTAAATCAAGCAGGCTGTAAGGAGTGCCCCGCAGAAAGCCACAACCGGAAGGAGATAAGCAAATGACCCCGCATCGATTGGGAAAAATAAAAAGAAGGTGGCAATGGCAACACCTGCACCTGAATTGATTCCGATGATACCGGGATCGGCCAGGTCATTCCGGGTCATCCCCTGCAGGATGGAACCGGATAAGGCAAGGGCCATCCCAGCGAGAATCGTGATGATGATCCTCGGTAAACGTATGGAGAAAAGGATGAATTCTTCTTTGAATGACCCATCACCCAACAGAGTGGGGAGGAGTCTGCCATACGAAACAGAAGAATAGCCCAGTCCGATGCTGATAAAAGCTGTTGTAACAATAAGCATGAATAATGCAATTAGAAGCCGTCGTTGTTTTCTAATCAAATCCGGATGTATCATGAGAATCCTTTCCCTCCTTTATGTACGATGAACAGGAAGAACGGAAGTCCCATCATCGCGACGATCGCTGCCACGGGTGTCTCGTATGGAGCATTGATCGTGCGTCCAAGTGTGTCTGCCATTAGCATGAAAGAAGCTCCAAACAGGGAGGAGATCGGAATGATGAAACGGTAATCCGTCCCGACAACCGCCCGGACCATATGAGGAATCATCAATCCGATGAACACCATATTCCCGACAAGTGCAACGGCGGCACCTGCAAGCAGGACAATCACGATGAACAGGATACTTTTCACAACTGCCGTGCGCTGTCCCAAGCCTACCGCCACTTCTTCATTCAAGCTCAAGATCGTCAACTGTCTGGATAAAAGTAAGGAGACCACTATACCAATCATGATGAACGGTACGATCACTTGCAGCTGAGACCAGGTAGTACCGATCATTCCACCTGCCGTCCACATGGAGACATCTTTCGATAGCTTGAAATACAAGCCGACCCCTTCAGCAATGGCAAATAAAAAGGAAGAGACTGCAGCTCCGGCCAGTACAACCCTAAAGGGGGAGAAACCGCCCCTTTTCATGGAGCTGATCCCGAATACCATAATGGCCCCTGCGGCAGAACCTATGAAGCAGGCAATCATGATTCCGACATAACTGATGGAGGGGAGGAATGCGAGGGCGACTGCCAATGAAGCATTCGCTCCGGCTGTCAAGCCGAGTAAACCGGGATCGGCCAGGGGATTCCGTGTCATGCCCTGCATGATGGCACCTGATACGGCCAGGGCTGCCCCGACCACAATGGCGGCAACTTCCCGGGGGAAGCGGATCTCTTGAAGGATGTTTATTTTATCCCCTTCAGCCGAAAAAGTCAGGGCTTGAAAGACATCCCTCACCGTTGTTTCAGCAGCTCCGAATGTAACAGATACCAAGAAGGCAGCTGCAAAAAGAAAGGCTGCACCGATCAATTTAAATATAAATGGGATTCGTTGATTTTGAGTGAGCATCATCCATCATCTTTTCTTTTTAAAGTATGGAAAAGGGGGATTCTCATCATAAGAATCCCCCTTTAAGAATTAATTACCTAGAAATTTGTCTTTGAAGAAGTCCAACTGGTAATCCAGAGTAAGAGGATCATTAAAGTAAAATTCCATCATATTCACTTCAAATACCTGGTTGTTCTTCACGGCAGGAATGTTTTTGTATGTTTCGGTTTCCATAAAGGAGTTATCCGCTTTAGGATCTTTACTTATAACCAGGTAGTCTCCGGCAAACTCAGGCATCACCTCAGTCGAAAGGGCAAAATATCCAGGTTCCAAGGCCTGTTCTTTTACTTTTTCAGGCATCTTCAAATCCATTTCCTGATAAAGGATTTCTGTACCGCGTCCCCAGTTGTTGCCGTATACGTATAATTGCTTATTGAAACTTTCAATGACAGACACAGTCGCGTCTTCCCCGATTTTTGCTTTGATATCATCTCCGGCAGCTTGAGCACGCTTCTTGAAATCATCGACCCATTTCTGGGCTTCTTCTTCCTTGTTTAATAGTTTCCCAATTTCAATGTGCTGTGTTAAATAGTCCACTTTTCCATATGTGTATGTAACCGTAGGGGCGATTTCTTTTAATTTATCCACATTCTTGATATTGGATAAACCGATGATCAGATCCGGATTCAGTTCGATGATCTTTTCGAGACTTTCATCGGTTACTTCTTCCACGCCTTCGAGTTCTTTATCCCAGCGTGGATTCAATTTGGACCAGGAGTCGACACCGACCAGGTTCACATCAAGTGCCATCACGTTACCGGCAAATGAGGATAGGACGACGACACGCTGTGGGTCAGCTGGTACTTCTACGGGACCATTTTCTGATTGATAGGTGATGGTATCGGATTTAGGATCCTTTTCTTTTGATTCTGTCCCTTCTTCATCCGTTGAACCATTGCTGCAGGCACTAACCAATAACACTAATATCAGAGTAAACGGAATGAGCCATTTTTTCATGTTGATTTTCTCCTTTGAGTAAATTGTATGTGATACACATTGGCTTATTTGTTCGGGGATCTCTTCCAATTTCGGCATCAATGTGGAATACCTTTTTCAATACATCGTGGGTGATGACTTCTTCGCAACTTCCGGATTTGACGATTTCGCCTTCTTTTAACGCTACGATATAATCGGCAAACCGGGCTGCCTGGTTCAAATCATGCAGGACCATTACGATGGTGCGTTCCTGTTCCAGGTTGAGCTTTTGTAACAGTTCAAGTACTTCGAGCTGGTGGGCCATGTCTAAATATGTAGTAGGTTCATCAAGGAAAATGATGTCCGTTTCCTGTGCCAGCGCCATGGCAATCCACACACGTTGTCGCTGGCCGCCTGATAAGGCATCGACTTCCCTATACTTGAATTCAAGAGTCCCAGTCACGTCAAGGGCCCAGTTGATTACGTCATAATCCTTTTTCGTCAGCCGTCCCATTCCCTTTTGGTGGGGGAAACGTCCGTACGACACCAATTCACCAACCGTCAAACCACTTGCACTTTCAGGTGTTTGAGGGAGGATGGCCATCTTTTTTGCCAATTCTTTTGTATTTCCTTTTGAAATATTTTCTCCATCCAACAGGACATTGCCGGAGTGGTGGGGAATGATGCGGGTAATCGCTTTCAACAGGGTGGACTTTCCACAACCGTTGGATCCGATGATGGTGGTGATCTTTTTATCCGGGATGTCGACGCTGAGATTTTTCACAATCAGGCGTTCTCCGTAACCAATGTTTAATTCGTCTGTACAGAGGCGTACCATGTTATGACCTCCATTTATAAAATTGATAATGATTCTCATTATCGAACAATTTCAATATTATAATCCTTTTTTCCCAATGTCAATAAAAAATTTGGTTGTCAAGTGAATGAAAAAGAGATAGGATGTAATTGAGAATGATAATCAATTAAAGTTTGGTTACTCAAGGAGTGAACGGAAATGGAGAATGAATTATTTGATGTTACGGTCATCGGGGGAGGTCCAGCAGGCCTTTACTCAGCCTTTTACAGCGGTCTCAGGGAAATGAAAACAAAGATTATTGAATTTCAACCACGCTTAGGCGGAAAGATACATGTATATCCCGAGAAGATGATCTGGGATGTGGGGGGGATGACTCCTGTAGCGGGGGCAAAACTGATTGAGCAGCTTGTTCAACAAGGGCTTACATTCGATCCGACTGTCGTTCTAAATGAAAAGGTTGAATGTATTACCCGTAGCGAAGAGGGAATCTTTATTCTTGAAGGTTCTTCAGGTGAAAAGCATTATTCAAAAACGGTTATCGTCGCAGTGGGAAGCGGGATCATCAATCCTCAAAAGCTTGACATCGAAGGGGCAGAACGTTTTGAAATAACCAATTTAAACTATACGGTTAAATCACTGAAACGATTCAGAGGAAAGACCGTCATCATCTCGGGTGGAGGGAACTCAGCAATCGACTGGGCCAATGAACTCGAGCCGGTGGCTGAGAAGGTATACATTGCCTATCGAAAGGACGCCCTCAAAGGACATGAAGCACAATGCGCACAGCTCATGAACAGCTCGGCTACTTGCTTACTAAATACGTCCATTTCTAAATTGATTGCAGGTGACGACCATGATTCGATTGAAAGGGTAGAATTGACGAATCACCAGACAAATGAAGTTTCCTACCTGTCGATCGATGAAGTGATCATCAATCATGGATATGAAATCGATACATCTTTACTTAAGAATAGTTCACTCGATATCGACATGATCGATGAGTATTATATAGCAGGCACGGTAACGAGCGAATCCTCCATAGAAGGACTTTATGCAGCAGGCGATATCCTGAAACATGAAGGGAAAGTGAACCTGATTGCCGGGGCTTTCCAGGATGCAGCAAACGCGGTCAATAAAGCCAAACAATTCATTCAGCCAGGCGCCAATGAATTCGCCATGGTCTCTTCCCATAACGAAGTCTTCAAGAAAAGGAATAAAGAACTGGTTAAGCAGATGATGGAATAGAGGGACGGACCTTCTTTAAGTAGGGGGAATTCCTTATTTATCAAGGTTTCATTCAGGGCCTGAAAGTGAGGTCCGTCCCTCACAAAGAAAGATGCTTACCTAGGTAAGCATCTTGGGATATGTTATGCGTTGTATTGTTCGACGTTTTTTCTTTGGCTGTTTGATTGGGTTCGCTTGTTGGCAAGGTAGCCTAAGAGCAGGACCAGGATCATTAAGCCGATTGTAATGATGGTGGTGATGGTTCCGTGATGAAGGTTGATCAGATCCAGGAACTTCTCATCCGACACTATCATTTCACCTGCTGTGTAGGCAAGGATCCCTGCACCAAGGTAAGCGATCCAGCGGAATCTTTCAAGGATTTTCACAATGGCTTTCGATCCGAATATCATGATCGGAATCGAGATGAAGACGCCGAGGGCGATCATACCGATATGTCCATGTGCGGCACCTGCAACAGCAACGACATTATCAAGACTCATGGCGGCGTCTGCGACAATGATGGTCATGATGGCCTGTCTAAGTCCGGTGTGTGATTTGATATTGGCTTCCTCTTCATCTTCAACGAGGACCTGGTAGGCAATCCATAGTAACAGGACTCCTCCTATGAGATGCACATAAGGAATCTTAAGTAAATAAACGATGATGGCAGCAAAGAAAATACGCAGGATGACGGCGCCCGCCGTTCCCCAGAAAATGGCCTTGTTCTGAAGGTCCTTCGGTAATCTCCTTGTTGCCATGGCAATGACGATGGCATTATCTCCAGATAAAATGATATCGATGGCTATGATTTTTAAAAGGGCAATGATTGCTCCAGTGGATATGGCTAGTCCAAGTGGAAATAACAAATCCATATTGCTTCCTCCTTGTGTATACGAATCTATGAATAATTTGCTAACTAATCTATTATACCACATTTTTTCAATAGAAAAACGTCCAGCTGTCGCGTGAGCCGTTAACTCTATTCCATGGGAGGAATTTCAAGGTTAATAGAGAATACATGCTCATCTTTTATGCGATCAAAAAATCCAACCACCAGAAAATCCCCGACTCCATTCAGGATCGGGGATTTTGGTCTGATTATGATTGGGGATAAGGCGGTGGATAAGGATAAGGGTAAGGATACGGATATGGATAAGCAGGAACCGGCACCGGGTAAGGACCGGGTGACGCGGCGGCCCCAACAGCTAAACCTGTCACAGTCCCGGCTGCAAATCCGGGGTAGCCCCAACCGTGATATCCCCAGTTTCCCCCGTGATTCCAATTGCCTCCCTGATTCCAGCTCGTTCCGTGTCCCCAAGTCGCATGCCCGTGCCCGTTTCCCCAACTTGCATGCCCACCACCGCCGTGAACGGGTCTGTACGTATTATATGGCAGATTCAATGTCATTCTCACCTTTCTTAAAAAGAGGATTGGTACATCATATGTGGATTTTGGGGATGAGGAATAAGAATTTGAAGTCTTAAGTTTTAAACAGACCGAACGTGGTAAATGAATCATACTACATTGACAAGAGGAGGATTCACACGTTTTGGCAACCATCGTTACAGTAGGAGCCATTCTATTTATTTTGGCCAACTTAATTTATTTCTTTAAAGATAAGCACTTTAAGTATAGTTATTTCAGCACAGCGTTTTTTTTGAAGCTGTTCTTTGTGCTTCTCAGTATCATGATCGCGTTTGCGGTCCTCTACTATGCCCTATCGTTTGACCATCCGATGCTCAGGATAAGCTCGCCGAGTGGGAAGCCTGTGGAGCACACATTCCTTAACTATCTCTATTATAGCGGGGTGACCATTTTGTCGGTCGGTTACGGAGATTATATCCCGACAGGTCATCTCAGATTCTTTGCGCTGCTTGAAGCAGCGATCGGCCTGTTACTTCCGACGGCCTACTTTATGAAAGTATTGGATTCGAGGAATAATAAGGGGGATGAGTAGGAATTGGAACAAAAAAAGCGTGTACGGGGTACAATCGTCCCCGACTGTACCTGGTACACGCAAAGAATTACACCCACATCCCCGGTTTCACCACCATAAACCATAGCATGGCCAGGAGGAGAATGAGATAAATCCAAACGGTCCGATGTAACTTTCCAACAAGCTTTCCCCTGTCCGCATCTTCCTCTCCGAATTTCCTTAAAGTCGGCGAAAATGCCCGTGCCAGAAAGAAGAGAGAACAGAACATGATGACGAGGGTCATGACGATCCACGGCGTCGTCCATGTCCATGGTCCCAGAAGTACGAGGAGGATCCCCGTTCCGACAAGGACGTGCCCTGAATGCTTGGAAAGCTGCACGGTGTACCGGAATGTATCCAGGTACGAAGGCAGGTTGGACGGGGACGCGGTCCGTAACTTGTTCATCGTCAAGAGAAGTAAGAAGAATGGCCCGATGGAAGCCACGACACTTATGACATGAAGATAGATCAATGTTCTATATAGCAGTTGCTCCATGTGAAGTGCTCTATTCTGTCACTAAGCTAAATTCGTGGACCCATACTTTCATGCCGGGGTGCCACGGCATTCCTGGATGATAAGAGAGGATAGCGTTTTTATAATCCTCCACTGATTGAAACCCTTCTTGCTTGGCGTGATCGTCTGTCAGTTCACCGAGTGACTGTGAATAGACGCTGTTCACTATGTATTTCGTTCCTTGAAGCTCCATGATTTCCCCGACATCCGCGTATCTTCCATTACGGCGGGTCGCCGTTTTCGTTCCTTGAAGCACTTTTTCAACGTCTTCCGCTTTCGTGACTAAACGCTCGATGGTACATGTTTTTGGTGGCAGTTCTTGATTTGTCATGTTAAAAAACCCCTTTCGACCTATACTATAGCATAGTCTTGGGTCGGGGAGAAAAAAAGCTGTTGTCTATTTCAGGGCTGAAATGTCCCTTTTGTTTCCAAAAAAGGATTTCTATCTCTAGTCGGAATGGCTTTCGGGTGCTATGATTGGATGAAATATCCGATATAGAAAGAAGGCTCCGACGTATTGAAAAAATGGCAAACGTATATCATCCTTGTGTTCATCATGCTCATATGGGGCTTTAATGTGCCGGCGTTAAAAACGCTTGTAAGCGAATTTACACCTGTTACGATCACTTCGCTTCGCATTTTCACAGCAGGTGTTACAGTATTTATCCTCCTTGGCCTGATGGGAAAGATCAGGAAGCCGACAGGAAAGGAATTTCTGTTCATCATTACCGGTGGTCTGTTAAATGTGGTCAGTCATCATTATTTCTTATCCGTCGGGTTAACGGGAACGTCCTCTACAAATGGGGGACTGATCCTTGGAACGGGGCCATTGTTAACGGCTCTAATGGCGACGATCATCCTCAGGAACCGGCCGACCGTGATTAAGGTCATCGGGTTTCTTTCAGGCAGTGTCGGTGTGACGATCATTGTATTATCGGGAGGGGAAGGACTCGGTGGACTGAAGATGGGGGATTTGTTCATTTTCATCTCCATTTTTTCTCAAGCCTTGAGCTTCATCATCATAAGCCGTGCCGCCAAGACGTTAGATCCCCGGTTGTTGACGGGGTATATGCTTGTGTTCGGTTCCGCCATTCTGTTTGTCATCAGCCTGATCACCGAGCCGGGAGGACTGAAACAGTTAGGCAATGCACCGGTCGCAATATGGGTATTGTTTTTTGCCTCAGCCATATTGGCCACAGCAGTCGGACATATGATCTACAATCATTCGATTGGTAAAATAGGGGCTGCTGAAACATCGATTTTCCTGAATCTCAATACCTTTTTCTCACTTCTGGGAGCGGCGATTTTTCTTGGTGAAACTGTGACGGTCTATCATCTGTTCGGACTGGTGTTCATCGTTCTTGGAGTCGTGTGTGGTTCCGGGACCCTCGAAGAATTTGGGGTCAGAAGAAAACAAAAGCGGTACCTCGAGGGGAAACAACATCACCATATGTAGGTTTAATGAATCCATCATAATTATTACTTTCCTTCAATAAAATGAAGAGCCAATATATTTTAAGGAGGAAGGGTATGCTGAACGAACAAATTCAAAAGCTCTTAAATAATTTGATTGGAATCGAGCACGTATCCACTACTCTCTATCTTGCCATGTCCGCCTATATGGCGAATCAGAATTATACAGGGATGGCCAGTTGGCTGAGACTACAGTCGGAAGAAGAGCGAACACATATGTTGAAGCTTATCGACTATGTGACAGACAGGGGAGGGCTAGTCGAACTTCAGCAGCTCCCTGCGCAGCCAAAAGAGTATGGCACCCCTCTTCAAACGTTTCAAAAAGTGCTGGAGCATGAGCGATTCGTTACCAACTCCTATCAACAAGTGTACAATTATGCCGCCCAGAATGATCAACAGACTGCTGTCATCATTCAGGAGTTTCTGAGAGAACAGATTGATGAAGAAGCTCAGGCGCTGACGATTGTGGATCGGTTGAAACTTGCCGGAGATAATCCCGCCGCTCTACTCGTACTGGATCAGGAACTTGGTCAGCGTACAGCAACACCTGCAGCCGGTCCTGCTCCTGCGGGTGGTTGATTCAGGCAGTGAATTCCTGCTTTCCCATTTTTGGGAGCAGGTTTTTTTATTGAATCAAGATGAAAAGGGATACTCTCCACCCCGACCGTTCATACTGAAGAAAACGAATCTCTTAAAGGTGATCAGATGATTTATATTTACAACGATTTCGGTGGGACTCATACCACGTCCATGGCGGCAGCGTATCATTTACAGATATTGAAACCGGGGAAGTTAACGAAACAAGAGATCCTTTCTGTTCCATATTTTAACCAACTTACAAAAAAAGACACAGGGCATATTCTATATCACGGAACGGACGAAGAAGGGTGTCCCGTCTATACGATCGGACGAAGGAATTCCAAGTATGTGGTCCCTGCCTTAACCGATCTGAGTGACATTTTGCTGAATCGATACGGACAAAAGGAGAAGATCATCATTTCCAATACTTCACCGACCGTCCCTCCAATGATGACAGCGGGAGGTTTTTTTTCAAGGGAATTGAAGATCGATTGGATCGGCGTGCCCCTCCTTGTGAAGGGGGCGAAGCAGTGCCATGGTCTCATTCAGCATCTCGTGGAGGAAACAAAGCGTATCGCAACAACATCCCATGATCAGGTCGTAGTATTAGAAAATAAAAAATATCAATATAAAATGGGAAAAAAGGATATCTTCTGGAAGTAAAGCATATTATAATAAGTAAATACTACTGGGTAAAAGGTCTGTTCTGTATGGACCTGTACATAATGGTCATACTACAGTAAAACGGAGGTGTCGACATTGGAAGGTAAACCATTTCACTTTGATGGCAGTCACCATTTTGCAGCAGGGGATACACAAGAAAACACTCCATTTGAACTAACAGACGAAATGAGAAAACATATCGGGGGGAACCCGTTTGAAGTATCAGGAGAAGAAGAGTAAGCTTCGAATGCTGTCCTAAAGGGCAGCATTCTTTTGTGCGTGTGGCAGCACGCTCC
>NZ_BCVQ01000005.1 GCF_001591825.1 Rossellomorea vietnamensis NBRC 101237 | reverse complement strand
AATAGTTGAACAATGGCGGCTGCTTGTTCAGCAAACGCTACCGACAGTTCAAGAATTTCTTAAATTAATTAGTGTTTAGTTCTTCTGAAATATCTATATAAACTTACTAATCCTATTATAATTAAAACGGTCAGAGAAGTGCCGTAAAAAAGAGACTTAAATGTGTAACTAAGCGAATTCATACTATTAACCATAGCAGAACCTAAAACAAAAAATAAAACCACTACCAGCACTAAACCATTTTTCATATACCTTCCCCCATAAAAATAACTCCCATATTCTATAATACTGCCCTTTACTTGAACAGAGGGCGGCTGCTTGCTCAGCAAACGCCCCCTAAAACTGAATAATGTTATTCAATCCAAATTAATGGTTTCCTTTAACATTTTTTCATCTTCATTTTCCCACTCTACCTTTAAAATTATCTTTTCAGCAAAGTCATTAATTTTATCTGTCGTACCAGGTCTTGAACCTCCACTCTGTAATATCTTAATGTTTTTTCCCTCTGATGTGCCAGAACCTTCTCCAGAGGGATAGGATAAGTAATATTTAACTTTTTTTGGGATATAGTTATTCTGGAATTTTAGGTTCCCCCCAATATAGTATTTGTCCTCTTCCTGGGAGCTTGTAAAGACAACTTCTATTTCCGCATTCCAAGCTCTAGAATTTCCATTTAGTACACGGGTTTCATCTCTTTCGCCACCATTACACCCTGTCATAATAAGGAATATAATAAAAACGATAAATGCTAATTTTCTAATGTTACCACCCTTCCATACTTTCAAGCTTACCTTCAAAGTTGTTCTTCCGTTAAACTGCCCTTTACTTGAACAAAGGGTGGCTGGTGGTTCGCAAACTTTTCTTAAAGTAAAGAATTTTACTTTAGAGCTATATCGTATAGATAGTTAACTACATCGCCCATTCGCCAAGCAATAATAGCCAAACTAATTGCTATCACCGCTAAACTTCCAACCTTAATTAGTTCTACGGTATCCTTCTCCAATATGCTCTCCCCCTAAAACTAAATATAATTCGTAATTCAACTAAACTGCCCGTTAATCGAAGAAATGAAGATTCGTAATCTTTAAATTTATATTACCACATAATGTTAAAAACCCTTCATGCATCAGATGCAAATCGCATCACCCTTTTTCTCATGTTTACACAACATCCTCCACCCACTCGCATATACATGATACAAGCCTAGAGAGGAGGGAAATGTTTGAAACAACGTTATATACTCTGTTTACTCATCACAGGGGCACTCATCTACTACGGAGCCCCACGTATGTCTATTTTTGCAGAAGGCCTACAAGGGTACTTCGCCATCGGCTGGCTCATCCTCGCCACCTGTGTCCTTGCCGGTAACCTCGCAGCCCTGCTTTACACACCAAAAGGAACAGGCAAGGGTAAAAAGTTTAAATCGAAGCCTGTTCGTAAGGTGAAATCACGATCATTTGGGTAAAGAAAAACGGGGCTTGTATCACTCAAAGCCCCGATTAAATTGAAACACCGCGCTTTTCACATTATAATAAACATATAAAGTAGGACGTTATAAAGAAGGGTGAAAAGCTTGGCTACAAAACACGAACAAATACTGGAGTACATAGATACCCTGCCTGTCGGAGAAAAGATCTCCGTCCGCCAGATCGCAAAAGCACTGACCGTCAGTGAAGGAACGGCATATCGGGCGATCAAGGATGCCGAAACGAAAGGCTACGTCAGCACTATCGAACGTGTCGGAACGATCCGCATCGAACAGAAGAAGAAGGAAAATATCGAGAAGCTCACTTACGCAGAAGTGGTCAACATCATCGATGGTCAAGTACTCGGTGGACGATCCGGCCTGCATAAGATGCTCAACAAGTTTGTCATTGGAGCCATGAAGCTTGAAGCCATGATGAGATACACTGAAGCCGGGAACCTTTTGATCATCGGGAACCGGACCCAGGCGCAGGAACATGCCCTGCGTGCGGGAGCAGCCGTCCTGATCACCGGGGGATTTGATGCAGACGAAGACGTCAAGAAGCTCGCGGATGAACTCGAACTCCCGATCATATCGACTTCCTATGACACCTTTACCGTCGCCACCATGATTAACCGTGCGATTTACGATCAGCTTATCAAGAAAGAGATTGTGTTAGTGGAAGACATTTTAACGAAAGTGGACGATACGATTTACTTGCACCTCGATGACACGTTGGAAGAGTGGTACGAAAAGAATCAGTACACATTCCACAGCCGTTTTCCAGTCGTGGACCGAAACTTGAAAGTCCATGGTATGGTGACGTCAAAAGACGTCATGGGTCAGGAAAAGTATGCGGGCATTGATAAGATCATGACGAAGCAGCCGATCACCGTCAGCCCGAATACTAGCGTCGCCTCCGCCGCCCACATCATGATTTGGGAAGGGATCGAATTACTTCCTGTCGTCAATGAACAGAACAAGCTGCAGGGGATCATCAGCCGTCAGGACGTCTTGAAAGCCCTGCAAATGATCCAGCGTCAGCCGCAGGTGGGGGAAACGATCGACGACCTCATCTCAAACGCAGTTGAAGTAGTAGGGGAGAAGAAAGACAACAAAGAAATCTACCAATTTGCCGTTACACCGCAGATGACAACGGGGATCGGGACGCTTTCCTATGGTGTCTTCACCACCTTAATGACTGAAGCCGCCAACCGTGCACTGAAGCCGTACAAAAAAGGCGACCTCGTCATCGAAAACATGACTATTTACTTTATCAAGCCTGTCCAAATGGAAAGCATACTCGAAATCCATCCAAAGGTACTCGACGTAGGGAGAAAATTTGGTAAAGTGGATGTAGAAGTATATAACGAAGGCGTGCTCATGGGGAAATCCCTGATGATTTGTCAGTTGATTGACCGGCATTAATCGGTAAAACAAAAAGACTAGATGGGCATCTAGTCTTTTACAGTACTTTATTGGTTATCCAGTTCCTTCGCTTCTCTCTGTGCAAAAGGAAGCACGTGCTTGTACATCTTATATCCAGCCCAGCAGCTACCAAGTCCTAAAAGGATGAACAGCGTGCCGATGACATACGTCAGTGTGCCAGGGAATAAAAACAGCTGATTGATCCCGAACAGGGCAACGAACAGCCCAAGGGCAATGCTTGCTTTCGCCGATAACCATTTCTTTTCCATCGGTCGTCTCGTTCTCACTTGTCTTATTTTATAAAAGACATAGAACGTGAACGTAACGACAATCAGTAATGCGAGAAAATACATAGTTTTTTGTCCTCCATCGTTGACATCTCTCGCTACTATTTTACAGATAACGGAGCAGAATGCCAAATATAAATTCCACTACAAAGGAGATTCCCATGAAAGAACAAATTCTGAACCTCATCAAACAATACGAAACGATCATTGTACATAGACATGTCCGTCCAGACCCGGATGCATACGGATCCCAGGGAGGACTCGTGGAAATGCTGAAAGCCTCTTTCCCTGAGAAAAATATTTATGCCGTCGGGAAAGAAGAGGAAACGCTCCATTACTTAAAGCGTCTCGATGTTATCGAAGATTCCGTATTCGAAGGAGCCCTGATCATCGTATGCGATACGGCCAACGAAGAACGAATCTGTGACCGTCGCTACAAACTCGGCGATCTGCTTGTGAAAATCGATCACCATCCAAACGAAGATGCATACGGGGATCACCTCTGGATTGATACAACAGCGAGCTCCGTCAGTGAAATGATCTATGAATTTTACCAGTTCGGAAAAGACAAAGGATTGACCCTTCCTGATGCAGGGGCACGACTATTGTTCGCAGGGATTGTCGGCGATACGGGCAGATTCCTGTATCCAAGCACGACCCAGAAGACGTTTGACATCGCGGGTGAATTGATCCGCTATGATTTTGACCGGAATGAATTATTCAATAAAATGTATGAAGTTGATTCCAACGTTACGAAGCTCAACGGATATGTCCTGCAAAACTTCGAGATGGATGGGGATGGCTGCGGCATGATGGTCATGACGAAGGATATCCTTGAAGAACACGCCGTCGTACCATCTGAGGCATCCCTTCTTGTCAGTACGTTGGGTAATGTAAAAGGCATGAAAGCATGGGTCTTCTTTATTGAAGAACATGATCAAATCAGGGTTCGCCTTCGCTCGAAGGGTCCTGTCATCAACACAATCGCCAAAAAGTACAACGGTGGAGGTCATCCCCTTGCGGCTGGCGCATCGATTTATTCATGGGAAGAGAAAGAAGAAGTGATGAAGGATTTACAGGAAGTGTGCAGGAATCACCAATAAGTTTTACGAAGAGTCGGCGAATGCCGGCTTTTTTTTGTGCAAAAATATTTAATCCCAATCTAGGCTTCTTCACCAGTCACAACACCCAGCGAGCGAACATAAATTATTGAGGATGATTCACATTTATCGTGCTTTTGCCTAATAGAAACTCCATGTTGATCGATAAGAAAGCCTTATAGTACTTTTTTTGGGAGGTAATGAGGATATGAATAATTTTCATAATGAACTTCAGAATTTGAATGTAGGTGATTTCCAGGCAACGCAGCCCGTTTCCTGGGATCAGAATATGTATGACCCGAATGACGAACGACTTTTCCTTGGATTTGGAGGCTGTTTCGGCTTTGGATTCGCCTGCTTCTTTAGCTGCTTCGGATGTGGCGGGTGTTTCCGTTGCGGAGGCTGCGGCAGATGTGGTGGATGTGGACGCTGTGGCGGTTGCGGCAGATGTGGACGCTGCGGTCGTTAGGAGAATATCGGTTTCAAATGGATCCCTGCGTGATTGCAGGGATCTTTATTTTATACATAAGGGACAAATTGAAATTCATACGCTAATAATGACAAACAAAATATAAATGAGATAAGCGGGGGTTAGGAGGATTGCTATGGGAAAATTGAACCCTTCTATACGTTTAAAAGTGAAGAGGGATACGTTTTATCTCCCTGAGCGGGACAGCGGCGTGTATTTCAGGAATAACCTATGCTCTTTCCGGATGGAGGGAAGCGGCATTGATCAGTGGGTGGAAAAGCTCTTGCCGATGTTCAATGGGGAGTACTCCCTTGAGGATTTGACGAACGGACTGCCTGATCCTTATCGAAACAGGGTCATGGAAATAGCAGAGGTGTTGCTTAAGAATGGATTTGTCCGGGACGTAAGCAGGGACTTGCCACACAATTTGCCCCGACACGCAATGGAAAAATTCGCTTCACAGATTGAGTTCGTCGATAGCTTGGCAGATTCAGGTGCTTCACGGTTTGAAACCTTCCGTCATGCCAATGTTTTGGCAGCGGGGTCTGGTCCCCTTCTGACTTCATTGGTTTCATCCCTCATTGAATCCGGGTTGGCGAAGCTGCAGGTACTCGTGACCGATGAGGTGCCTACGAATAGACGCAGGCTGAAGGAACTTGTGGACCATGCCCGTAAAACTGACCCCGAGGTAGAGCTTCATGAAGTGGGATTCAGTGGATCCGGATGGCGGGAGACGATAAGACCTTACGATTCGATCTTATATGTGACGCAAAACGAAAACCTCGAGGAATTCGACCTGCTTCATGCCATTTGCAGGGCAGATCAAAAGCTCTTAATTCCGGCGATTTGTCACAAGCAGACATGTATCGCTGGACCAATCGTCCATCCTGATTCGGAGACGGGGTGGGAATCTGCCTGGAGGCGTCTCCACGGGACTGCCTTGCAAAAAGAAGAGGAGTACCATGCTGAGTCGGCAGTACCTGGTGCGATGATGGCGAACATGATTACATTTGAACTATTCAAAGAAATGACAGGAGTAACAAAACCGGATCAGCGAAACCGTCTTTTTCTGTTGGATACCGAAACACTGGAAGGAAGCTGGCATTCCTTTTTACCTCATCCCTTGGAAACCAACATTGGAGCTGAACCGGTTCTGAATTTTGAATCCAGGCTTGAACAGGGGGGAGAAAGGTCGGATCCTGAAAAACTGCTTTATTTCTTCAGTCTGCTGACGTCTAAAGAGACGGGGATTTTTCATGTATGGGAGGAAGGGGATACGAAGCAGCTTCCTTTGGCTCAATGCCGCGTTCAGCCTGCCGATGGACGTTCTGAAGGTCCGGCAGAACTCTTGGATGCGGTGGTCTGTAGTGCTTTGACCCATGCAGAGGCACGTCGCGAAGCAGGATTAAGGGGAATAGAGAGATACGCTTCAAGGTTGGGAAGCATGATGGTCCCTCATGATATAGGGGAATACATGGCGGTCTGTACAGGGGCGACGTTTGCGGAATGCATGGGCCGCGGTTTGCAGAGTTGTTTGACCGATGAGCTAAGAAAAAAAGAATCCGTTCAAAAGAACAGCATTTCTCGTATTGAACTGGAAGCGGTTGAGGATGAAACATGCCGTTTTTATCTAAAAGCACTGACCACGATGCAAAAGGAACCTGACATCGGATTAGGAGAAGATGTGCATGGATTTCCGGTTGTCTATGTCCGTGGAAGAAATGGCTGGTACGGAAATACCGGTTTTACAATCACCAAGGCGCTGAGGAACTCCCTGCAGCAAGCACTCTTTCAATCCCAGAACGGTACGGATGCATGCGACGCACATCCTGTTGCCGTTGCTTTGGAGAAAGAGAATGTACAGAGAATCATCATTCCGGCGGGTGAAGATCGGATCGAACCTGATCATCTGAAAGAAGCTCTCTACACTTTAAAATTGAATCAGAAACAGGTAACGGTATATGAATTGGATATTGAACCTGTATTCAAGCAGGAGCTGGAAGGCGTATTTGGTGTGCTGCTGCGAGAGGAGGAAGCCTAATGAGTTCTTTCGTAGTGATTGTGGGGGAGGGTATGCTTTCGGACCGTGTCTGTGCGCAAATGTCAGCCCGGTACCCCATTTTCAGGCAAAAGACTGTTGAAACGACCTTCCCTGCGAATACAGATTTAGTACTGGTGTTGGATGATGCTTGGAATCCAGCTGTCCATCAAATGGCAGAAGAAGTCATGAGGGAGACTCGGGTTCCATGGCTGAGAGGCTTCGTCTCGTTTGGAGAAGGGATCATCGGGCCACTGGTTCAGACCGACACACCGGGATGCTCCCAATGTGCCGACCTCAGGCGTCTCCTTGGAGGAAAGGAACGGCATGAGATGCGGGAGGTGCAGGGTAAGCTCGCTGAAATCGGTGGAATGACGAAGGATCCCTGGGCTTCTAATACCGGATTATCGCATATGGCTCACATCATCTCTGCAGAAGCTTGCCGGGTCCTGGAGGGTGCAATGCCACGTTCTCAAGGGAAGATATGTTTGACGGAATTGAAAACATTGAAGAGCTCCTGGCATTCCTTCGTCCCCGACTCATTATGCCCGAGCTGCAGTCAGATTCCTGACGATTCAGCGGAACTAGCACGTGTTACCCTCAACCCCAGCCCGAAAGTCCGAGCAGACAGTTTCCGATGTACTCCTTTGGATGAATTGAAGTCAGTACTTGTAAACGATTATTTGGATAACCGGACCGGGCTTTTTAACAGCAAGATGTATGACTTGGTGACACCGTTTGCCGATGCGAGCGTCAATATGCCGATGATCTCCGGTGGTGATGAAGGGACGGCCGGACGGACTCAAGCTTACTCAGACAGCGAGCTGACCGCCATCCTTGAAGGGTTGGAGCGTCACTGCGGATTGGAGCCCCGGGGCAAACGGACGGTTGTCCATGAAAGCTACCGGAAGGTGGAGGAACATGCATTGAATCCCCTGGAGGTAGGCGTGCACACCGACGGACAGTACGCCATGCCGGGATTCCCATTTGAAAAGTTCGATCCTGACAGGAGGATCGACTGGGTGTGGGGATACTCCCTCATCGAAGAGCGGCCGATTCTCGTCCCGGAGCTCCTTTCCTACTACAGTCTGGGTTGCGGTTCGTCCGGTTTTGTCTATGAAACGTCCAATGGCTGTGCCCTCGGGGGAAGCAGGGAGGAAGCGATTTTCTACGGAATCATGGAGGTGGTCGAACGGGATTCATTCCTGATGACCTGGTATGCAGAACTGGGTCTGCCTCGTCTCGATCCGTTTACTGCTGAAGACGAAGAGCTGCAGTTAATGATTGAACGGATGCGGGCAGTCGCAGGGTATGACCTCTTTTTATACAACTCTACCATGGAGCACGGAATCCCAAGCGTTTTTGCCATGGCCAAGAACAGGAAGGATACGGGATTGAATCTGATCCTTGCGGCAGGAGCACATCTGGACCCTGTAAGAGCGGCAAAGAGTGCGATTCAGGAGCTTGCCGGGATGATGCTGAATCTGGATGAAAAGTTGGAGAAGAACAGAGCGAAATATGAAAAGATGCTGTACGATGATTCCCTCGCGAGACAGATGGATGATCATGGCATGTTGTATGGATTGCCCCAGGCGGAGGAACGTTTCAGCTTTTTACAGGATCGTCCTCTGAGAAGTTTCCAGGATGAATTCAAATGGAATTCCCGTCACACGGATCTAACGGATGATCTGAAGGATATTCTTGAAAAATTCCGAAGCCGGAATCTTGATGTCATCGTTGTGGACCAAACCGCGCCGGAACTTGAAAAGAACGGACTACACTGCGTCAAAGTCTTGATTCCGGGTATGCTTCCCATGACGTTCGGGCACCATCTCACCCGGCTGACTGGCCTAGAAAGGATCCTGAACGTCCCGGCAGAACTGGGATATAGGGACCGGCCGTTGACATTTGATGAGCTCAATCAAAAACCGCATCCGTTTCCATAAGGTGTGAGGAGGTAAGGAGGATGAGTCTGGAAGAATTTCTGCACAATCTGCAATGTGATATCAACCGGGCCAACCAGCCCAACTGGGAAGTGGACTGGGAGGATGCGCCCCTTCCCTATAAGCTGTACCGGGGATTGCCGGTTGTACCATTGTCTTTGGAGGTTCCATTGTCACTCACCGGGGAGCAGCCGCCGTTGAAACCCGATGTAGAAAGAATCGGCCATTTTCTCTGGTATGTGTACGGCATCTCCGGGGTAAGCCAGTCGGAGCATCCCGATGATTTCGGGGAGGAGTCGTATCCCATCCACTCCTATCGGCGGTTTGCTCCATCAGGGGGTGCGCTGTATCCGAACGAACTCTATCTCTATATAAAACTCGATGATTTGCCCCAAGGAATCTATCATTATGATCCCGCCCACCACCGACTGGTCCTGCTCCGGGACGGGAATGTTGATTCGTACGTAGAACGGGCACTCGGCAATCGCTCCGACATCTCGTCGTGTTTTGCCACGGCCTTTGTGTCGGTGAGATACTGGAAGAACTTCTTTAAATACAATAACTTCTCCTACCGCCTGCAGGGGCTCGATGCCGGCGTCCTGATGGGGCAGCTCTTGGAAACATCCAAACAGTTCGGATTCGAGACAGGGGTCTATGCTCAATTTCTCGATTCCCCGATCAACCATTTGCTTGGACTGACAGAGGAAGAGGAAAGCGTCTATTCCGTCATCCCGCTTTCGGTTGCTGCAACGAATTGGGGCAGCAGGGGGATGGAGAGGGAAGTCACCGCTGAAGAATTATGCCGGGAGCTGCCAACTATTTCTCTTGGACATTATGAAAAGTCTGAAAAGGTTCGGGAGTTTCCTAGGTTGCTGGAGGTGAATGAAGCTTCTAAACTCGAATGTACCGGTGATTTTCAAAAGTTAGCGAAACAACCGGGTATGAGAGCGGGAGAAAAAGAAATCCTTCTCCCGGAAATCGAGTCCGGTACGTATGATTTTGTGGAAGCATGCAAAAAGCGCCATTCTCCGGAAATGGATTTTGTCATGGGGAAGGTTAGTCAGGAGAGGCTTGCGGATTTATTGAAAAGGGCCACTCATTCATACTCGTTTAGAAGTGACCTAGACTACATTTTTGACAGTGTAGAACCTCGTGTTTCCATATACGGCTGTTTGTATAACGTAGAAGGAATACCAAATGGTGCATACGCATATGACAGCACCCGCCATTCACTAAGGGAAGTCGGCACTGGGGATTATCGTCTCCAGCTGCAATCAGGGCTGTCGCTGGATAACGTCAATTTGTTGCAGGTGCCGATGTGCCTTCATATCATCGGGAATAAAGATTATTTCAAGGATTCCCTTGGCTACAGAGGGTATAGGATCATGCAAATGGAAGCGGGAATGCTCGTACAGCGCCTGCTCTTGTCTTCGGCCGCCGCCGGATTTGGGGGGCATCCGCTGCTTGGGTTTGATACGGCGGTGACGGATGGGATTTATAGGTTGGGTTCTGAGAACTTAACGACCTTGATTCAGATTCCGATTGGACCTTATCGGGAGAAGGCTTGGTTGAGGGGGAGTTTGTTGAGTTGAGGATGAGGGAGCAACGGGGACAGGTCCATTGGCTCTTTGAATTGGAGTCGAGGTACCTGTCCCCGTGGCGCATTTCTTCCACATGAATAAAGAAAATTCGACACCTCGGAATGATTATCCAATATCTCGCATGATTTCTTTTAAACTAGCACGATTATGATGATAGGCGCATGATTAAATCAAATGCCGCACGATTCTTGTAAATTCCGCACAATTCTGTTTGATGCTCTTTATCTAATATGCGAGCTTGGACGGGGATATGGTGAATCTTTAAGAGAAACATAATAAACGTCCCTCAGGCAAAACAAGGGGACGTTTTTTTGATGAAAAGTTGGACAGGTGATTTTCTTATTAAACAGTCGCACTTTCTATATCTGCCTTCAATTCCTTAAACCATTTTAAGTTCACTAAATGGTGAGAACGGGAATTTTCGTTCATGCGACCAAAATAATCAATTTGACCAGGTGATTCTTCAATGGTAGCCAAGTACTCATCGAGAAGAGCAATTCTGGCTTCCGTTTGATCAATTTGAGATTGAATTAACTCCAATAATTTGTTTTTATCGTATACATCTGCAAAGAGTAATGCCCCATAGACCGGTAAGTTGACATACTCGGATTTCGTTCCGTGTTTGGCCATTAATTTATGGAATTCTTCTATTCCTGAAGACGTTACTTTAAAGGTGTGAATGTCACGACCGTTGTTTGGACGTCCTTCATTTGTTTCTTCAATCAACCCTTTTTCTTGGAGTTGTTGCAAATTGTAATAGAATGATCCCTTCGTATAGTTAACGATATATTTATAATGTCGTTTTTCCATTAAACTTAATAGTTCGTAGCCATGGGCGCCAGGGTTTTGAATAAGTAATCCAAGGATGAGTAAGGGAATCAAGGGTGCATCACCTTCGCCATCTGTGCTTCAAATTCAGCGTATGTGATGTTGCCCAGAGCTAAATTCATACTGTGAATATAGATTTGTTCATTTTTTGAATAGGTATGATTTATCTTTAGTGATTGATTTTCATCCGCAAGGGGCCCAGAGATATGACACCTTTTCGAAAATGCCTCAAAGTAGCGAAAACCGAACTTGCGTTGTGAAACGGCGTTCAAATGAATTCCATCCGGATTGGCAGTTAGACCTTCTGCCGATACAAAATAACAATTTGGCTGCTCATGAGCAAACCGACGTAATTCTTGGTTGATTTCTTGATACTCTGAGGAGTACTTTCCGAAACCATCTTTCCCTAAGAAATGACCCAGCTCACCAATGATTAATGGGACATCTTGAAGGTTTAATTCGTTACGTAACGTTTCAATGATAAGCGATAACTTTTCATAATACGTCTCATGTAGAGACTGGTGGCTGTCACTTTCACCCTGATGCCAAAGGATGCCACAAATTTCACTCGTTTCAAGAGCAAATCGGGCTTCAGACAAAGCATGTCGGAAGAGTGTGCCTTGAGGATGCCAATCGTTCAAGGAACTGCCACCTTCCGCACAAGGAATCAACCCGATTTCGTCATCCGGATTAGCTTTTGAACACAGGTCGGCAAAAGAGGCTGCCAGACTAACTCCAGCAACAGGACGGTCATAATTAATCGGCTCGGTCATCATTTGCCACTGTCCGTTGCGAAGCATCTTGATTTTTTCATTATAGATAGGATCTACCTCATGCAAGAATCCACGACCGGCCATATTCGATTGTCCTAGCATTAAAAAAGATTTAATCATTACAGTTTCATTCCTTTACACGATAGTCTAATTAGACTAAGCTAGTATAAAGTCTAATTAGACTATTGTCAATAAAACAGGAGAGGACTGATGATGTTGAAAAATGCCAGAATGCTGAAAATCTTGATGTGTGTTGGACTATTAAGTTTAAGCCTCTTTGGAAACGGATTAAAACAGACCGAGGCAAAAGAAAAAGCAACAAGTCATGGGACTGCTCATAAGTTCATGCAACTCGAGAAAAAGTTCGATGCACGCCTCGGCGTCTATGCGATTGACACAGGTACCAATCGCACGGTGGCCTATCGACCTGATGAACGGTTCGCCTACTCATCCACCTTTAAGGCTTTGGCTGCAGGGTTGGTGCTACAGCAGAACTCGTTGGACGAACTTGACGAAGTCATTACCTACACCAAAGATGACCTGGTCACGTATTCGCCCATTACAGAGCAACATGTGGATACCGGGATGACCCTTAGGGAAATTTGCGATGCGGCAATCCGCTACAGTGATAATACCGCAGGAAATCTTTTATTAGAGGAACTCGGCGGACCTGACGGCTTCGAAAATGGACTGAGGCAAATCGGCGATCATGTCACAGAGGCTGATCGCTTTGAGACCGATTTGAACAGTGCCATCCCAGGAGACATCCGTGATACCAGTACAGCAAGAGCACTTGCCACCAACCTGAAGGCTTTCACGGTCGACGACGTGCTCCCGGATAGCAAGCGTACAATCCTGACAGACTGGATGCGTGGGAATACTACTGGAGACGAACTGATTCGTGCGGCTGTACCTATGGGTTGGGAGGTAGGTGATAAAACGGGGGCTGGAGGCTACGGAACCCGAAACGATATCGCGATCGTTTGGCCGCCGAATAGAGATCCCATCATCATCGCTATTCTATCCAGCCGTGATACTGAGGATGCTACTTATGATAATGACCTTATAGCAAAGGCAGCTAAGGTCGTACTGAAAGAATTTAAGTGATTTTTCGAAACGTTCTTCCCTCTTCAGAACTGGGAAGAGTACACACTGATATTAGCTCACATAGGGGAATGAATAGGTGTTGTGCAGATTTTAAAAGTCCATTTATTTAATAAGGGCAAAGAGCTTATCCAATAAAGGGTGAGCTCTTTTGGTGTTGAAGAATAGTCTTGTGTATGGTGCTCTATTTTGAAATAATTGGTATTGAGTTAAAAGCAGGTTGGTTGTAGAAGAATAACTTCTTATGATCAAGTAAAAGTGTAAGGGGGATTTTATGAAACTATTTTTATCTATTTTCCTTTCTGGGCTTTTAGGTATATTAGTTTTCTTTGGACCTATTGGTATATATATTTTATGTGCAATTATAGTAGGAGTGATTTTCAGGGCGTTTGTTTTAATACATGACATACATAAAGAACTTGTACCAGTTGGGAGCAGAGATAGGGCCAGAGAAGTATATGAAATGTATTTAAAAGAAAAAGAACAAAGGGAAAAACGTTCGTCATCATCTTGAGAGCTATTAATCTTCACCTTTTTCTTTTTCCCGTTAAAAAAGGGCAATATCTGAAAACCAGTTATTGCCCTTCATTCATTATCTGGCCGGTTAAACAATTTTATTATTTAAATAGAATCGAGGAGAAATCGATGTCTCAAGATGGAATTGTATTAGTGGCAAGTGTATCAATCTTCAGTAATGATAAAGTCTTGATGATAAAAGAAAACAAATCCAATGCCCTCCATAAGTGGAACTTTCCGAGTGGGCATATCGAGTATGGTGAGGATATTCTTTATTCAGCAAGGCGGGAAGTGAAAGAGGAAACGGGTTTGGATGTAAAACTGATTGGCACGACCGGAGTATATAATTTCACCAGTAATACGAATGATCAAGTCATCTTGTTTCATTTTATTGGTGAGATAACGGGAGGTACATTAAAGCTTGAAGAAGATGAAATTACCGACAGCAGGTGGATAAAAGCGAATGACCTTTTATCATTAGAAAAAGGGGATTTGCGAGAACCGCATGTGTTAAAACAAATCATTCATAACATAGTAGAAGAAAACATCTATTCCATTAACGTGATCAATGAACAACTTTATAAGGGCTAATATAAATTTACATACTATTTTAAAAGGAGATGTTTCTTTGTTCCTATTCGCATCAGCGCAATCAACAACCGCAGTAAATACCGGTGATATCATTTTTCAGTTAGTGTCTTTAGTATTTCTTTTGGCCATTCCAGTTGGCATCATTGTACTTGTAGTTATTCTTAGGAGAAGAAATAGCAGGCTAAAACGGGTCGAAGAAAAATTAGATAAGCTTTTAGCAGATAAGGATAATAGCAGACTATGACATTTCATAGGTTTATCCATGGGCTAACTCCCTCCTTCCGTATTACTTTTTGAAAATTCTTTAATTTGATATGATAGATTTTGTAAGTAGAAAATTTAAAGAATACTGAGGAGTGCTTAACCATATGGAATACATCACACTTAATAATGGGTTAAAAATGCCAATTGTCGGTACAGGTACAAACACCTACGGGAAAGAAAACAATGACTATAACGCTGCGTTAACAAATGAAATTCCAGAACTTCTATCAGCACTTGAGTTGGGGTATCGTTCTATAGATGCAGCCATCATGTATCGAAACGAAGAACTTGTCGGAAGAGTGTTAGCAGAAAGCACAGTGCCTCGGGAAGAGTTATTTATTACGACAAAAGTTCCAGCCAATGAAGAATATATCTCTTCGAAGGAAGCTACCCGGGCAGCCATCGATAACAGTCTACAAAATTTTCAAACAGACTACCTTGATCTGCTTCTTATTCACTTTCCTATCGAAGACAAAGGTCAACTTCAAAACACGTGGGAAGTTTTTGAAGAATACTACGAAGCGGGCAAACTAAAAGCAATCGGCATTTCAAACTTTAAAAAAGAGCATCTGGAAGAATTGAAAGAATTCGCTAAAGTGAAGCCAGCCGTTAATCAAATTCAAATTAACCTAAAAGAACCTAACAAAGATCTACTTGCAGTATTAAAAGAAGAGGAAATTACACCGGTTGCATGGGGACCAATGAAAACCGAAGCCCAGCAAAAAGAAGTGTTGGATAAAATCGGTGAGTCCTATAAAAAATCTGGCGCACAAGTCTTATTAAAATATCAAATTCAACGTGGTGTGATCGTGATCCCTAAATCTCACAACCCTGAAAATCAAGCATCTAATCTAGATCTTTTTGATTTCGAATTGTCTGCAGAAGATATGAAGAGAATTGAAAACTTATAATTCGTTTGTTCTTGATCCTAGTGATATTGATCGTATCGCTAGGATTTTGATTTATTAAAAGCAATGGGCATTCTTTCTTTGAAGGAGGTGAAGTTTATGAATATTAGGCTTGCTGAAGAAAAAGACATTACTCAATTAATAAAAATGAGATGGGATAATACCATTGAATTTGATCAGAGCAAAAAAAACGAGTCTTATGAAGAGTTTGAAAGGGAATGTCGTACATTTTTAGAAAGTGCGTTAAAAAGTAACCAGTGGTTTATTTGGGTTGCTGAGGATAAGGGGCAAATTGTTTCTCATATATACATAGAATTAATACAAAAAGTGCCTAGGCCTGGGAGAGTCACTCATCCATTTGCATATATGACCAACGTGTACACCATTCAAGAGTATCGACATAGAGGTGTTGGAAGTAAAGTATTAAGTACAATAAACATCTGGGTGAAAGAGAATAAATATGAATTTGTAATTGTGTGGCCGAGTGATGAAGCGGTTAATTATTACAAGAAAAATGGTTACGTTCATTGTACTGAGCCAATGGAGTACTTTCCTTAGCGAGGGTAAAAACTCTTTTTGTTCAAGTAAAGAGCAGGTTTGAGGAATCAAACATTATAAATAAGGAATTTGAAGTTCTGAACTTTTATGAAGGAGCTGTAAAATGAAAGGACTAATCATAAAATCTCCCTGGATTGAACTTATATTGGAAGGGAAAAAGACATGGGAAATCAGGGGTTCCAATACAAAAATACGAGGACCTATCGCTCTTATAAAGAGTGGTTCAGGTATGGTTTACGGTGAAGTGAATGTAAGTGATAGTAAAGAGTTGACCTTAAAAGATTACCAAGAAAGCAACGAATTTCATCGTGTTCAAAGTGAGAGCTTACAAGCATTACCTTATAAGAAGACGTATGCTTGGGTCCTTGAAAAACCTCGAATGTATATAGAGCCGATACCTTATAAGCATCCTATGGGGGCAGTTATCTGGGTTAACCTGAAAGAAAGGAATTTGTATGATGAAAAATAGGGAAAACAGAAAGCGTAATATTCAGTGGATTGCTTATGCAATTGTAATGCTTACTCTTCTAATTAAAATAGTATTATTTATTTTAGGAGTATCCCAGAGGTTAGCGGACAGTAGACTTGATTTAATATCTTGCACAGGACTTGGCTTAGGAGTTATCTTATTACTAATTTCCTTCTTGTTACCAAAGAACGCCTAATAATCATCACGCATAGTTTAATTAAAAATGGCTTTCCTCCATTGGTATTAAGGTAAAGGGGCAGAATACTTGAATAGAAGGGAGGTTTATTTATGTTTTCAGTTGATAATTATATTGGTTCAATTAAATCTAACATTGAAAAACAATCGGATTTGTTAGTAAGAAATCTAGAAAAAATCATTGCATACAATTTCTCTTCTTATATAGATTTGTTAGATTTCTCCACATTCATCGAACATACAAGATTCGAATTATCAATAAGAATGTTCGCAATGGATAAAGAAGCTAACGAAGTTTTCTATGAAGGAAATGACACAACAGTTTTTGCAGGTAGTGTGGAGGTAATTCCAGATGTAAAATATTATCAGTTAAACGACAACATATTAGATGATTTTATTGATAACTTTTACGAAAAAAACTATCCGGAAATAGAACAACTAGAACAAAAAGTGTTTACAGATTGGTTTAGTCAATGTTGGAAAAAAGCAGGTGGAGATACACTGGATTTACCATCGTACTTTGTTTTCCACGATGATTATAAATCATTTGATTTAAAGAAAAACCAATGGATTGACGATGAAGAAAAATGGTCATAAGTATTAACAATGTTAATGATTACCATCTTCAACTAACGGGGGCAATAACTGAAGATCAGCTAGTTGATCACCGGCTAGTGCCTTATTCAATTATACGGCAGGTTAAAAGAAGAAGTTATCAGGTTCCACTCAATAAAATTACATCAGTTAAACTAATTAATTTATAAAACATTATGTAAATAAGTGGGTGCACTAATGTCAGAAATTGAAAAAGTAGATCAGCTGTTACAACAATTTATTAAAGAAGTTCCAACTTTGGATAATGGATTTAGTATGATTGAGAAGTATACAAAAAGTGTAGACGTATCCGTGGAATTAAGATCCTTTAGAAACCTCTTAACTGATGGCTATAAAGAATTTGAGGTATGGCTTAACGGTTTGTTTGAAAAAGAGAATGTACCAGATGAAATTATTGCCCTTAATTTCGGTCTATTTGAAAGGGAAGACGGTATTCAACTTTATATTACAGGTTCGAGTGAATGGGAAATAGATGATGAAGATTGGGCAAGTAATAATGATTATTTTCCTGAAGGAAGATACCCTAGTATTAAATTGTATAACGAATTGTATAATCTCTATGAAGATAATTTCTCTTTAAGATTATTTACAACAATTTCATCAACTATCATTCTTGCAAATAACTATTTGCTTTCGCACCCTGAAAGATTACCTAAAGATGTGGTGTTTGCAACAGGATTTGACGATGGCGTTTTATATCTTTTTGCTAGAAAAACGGAGGACAACGTAACAAGTTTATTCTATTAATGGGGCAGTTTAGTGGAACAAATAAAGCTGATTTTTTGCTACAGTAAAATCATATTTTTTAAAAGGACGAGGTAAATGAATGAGATAAGCTTTGAAAGTGATACTCTATATTCCCAATTAGCTGTATTTCAGTTTGGATTAGAAAACCCGTTTAACGATTGGAGTGAGACCCATTTTAATCAGGGCTTCTCTTGGAGAGAAGGTTCTGTATCTTTTGGAACTCTTTCTGAAAATGAAAAATGCAATATCACTGTAAGAGTTACGGATAACCTAGAAGTTAATCGCAATGTTATTAGGGCAATTACAGTTCCTTTTAATATCAATTGTAAAGGCATTGAGGTTGGCAATGTAATGGAGACAAAAGCTATTGATATTGAAGAAGGAATGTTTGAACTGCTTTTTACTATCCAAGTAGAAAATAGAATGGAACATTACATATTTAATTTCATAAGAAATAATAATCCCAAAGCAAACATTATTATAGCAGATGAAGAATTAAAACCATCGACCACGTTATTGATGAAAGCTGAACCAGCAATATAAGATAAAGTCATCTTTAACTAACGGGGGCAACACCTAAAGATCAGCTAACGTTCCCCTGCTAATGTCCTGGAGTTATCCGAGAAAGAAAAATCACTGAATGAAGAGGCATAACCATAAGCAGGGTTATGCCTCTTATAATGGAATAGATAGATATGGAGTAAATTCTTAGAAAAATAGAAATGAGTGAAAAAGTTGACTGTAGAAGCTGATCAAAGATCATTTCAAGATCTCACTAAATACACGGAAGAAATGAAAGAGAAGATGCACGCGTCTGGAGCAGCGTTACTGATTATGAAGGATAACGAGGTCGTACACGAATGGTATTCCGGTACCCATCATTTTGAAACTGGTGCTAGGAAAATAGATCACCTTTCACAATTTAATGTGTATTCAACCAGGGTTACCTATGTTGGTTTAGCAGCAGCACTGGCGATCTATGAAGGTTACTTGAATCTTGATGATAAGCTCAGCGACTATTTAAAACAATTGGATAAAAGGATATTAGGTGAGACGACCGTAAGACATTTGGTTACAAGGTGCACTGGATTAAAGATTAAGAAGGATATAGTCCAAAGGGTTTTCGATTCAGGAACCTCCATTGAAGGGAAGCGTCCTGATTTATTAGCTGAAATTGTCGAGCAAGCTACTGGAATGACAGTTAACGAAATACTTTCTGAGAGGGTATTTGAACCCTTGGGTTTGAAAAGTACAGAATGGGCGACAGAGGGGAAAAGCACGTTAGTATGTGACATCCACTCTCCAGAAAGTCATCCTTCTATAAGGATAGGGTCGAATATAGGGGATGAAAGAAACCTATTTGTTAGTAGTAGAGAGTTGGCACTATGGGGTAGCCTACATTTGAATAAAGGTTTAATGGATGGAAAACAAATCTTGCCAGAAGGTGTATTTAACCTTGCTACAACCATACAAAGTCCCAAATGGCTTGACCAAACTCTGCCTAGATTCGGATTCTTCTGGTGGTTAAAAGATCATCAAGTGTCGTGGGAATATAATGAATTAGGAACAGAATTACCTGAAGGGAGTTACCAAATTCTCGGGGCTTCAGGTTGTTCTTGTCTGGTCATTCCCCGATATAACGCTGTTGCTGTCAGGATGTACAATAGTTTATATACATATGAGAATAAGAATTTCGATTATATACAGGATATACAAACATTTGGAAACCTGGTTGTGAAAGAGATCAAATTGAATTGACGAAAGAATAATAGGATTGGAGGTAAAGAAGGTGTGAAATGGTTTAGGTTAATTTATCTATCATTCATCCTATTTTTTGTCTTATGTGGTTGCCAACAACAAGTGTTGAACGATAAGGAAGAGCAAAACGTGAAGGAAACAAAGAGTGATCTAACCCAGGCATTAGATGTCAGGGAGGCTGTTTGGGACCAACTTACAGAAAAGCAAAAAGAACATATCGCAGGATCTTGGAAGGATGCAAGTGTTCAAAAAATAACACTTCGGGAGTCGATGGGGCAAATTAAAGATAAAACGTTTATTGGAAAAGAAGTTTATCTTGTGGATTATCCTTCAGAGGATAGTCCATCATTAGGTGGGGTTGGAGTTTATGCAGATATAAAATCCCATCGTATAATTGGATTTGGTTACAGAGATTAATATTCATTTTTGTTTTAAATATGGTTGGGGTAGAGCGGGGACGGGTCTCGCTCTACTTTTTCACATTACATTACAAGAATGAATCTCATCATTAAAAAACCTCACTTCACCACTTTGTTCATCGTAAAAGATAGGAGAAGCCATGGGGACAGGTCCCTCGGCTCTAAATAGGAACCTCGGTGTCTGTCCCCGTCGTGCTTTTGGAATCACGGATAAGGAAAATTCACCACTGCAGTATGTTCTCATTTATTTAAATAAGAGCATTGCTCATAATCACAAAATTTGAAATAATTGGCATCAGGGTAGTGAAAGGATTGAGAGCTATTAACCAACTGATCAAAATCAACGACCACAAAATAGAAGTTCTTTTTAAAGGGAATAAAGGTCCGCTGGTAATTATCCTTACAGGGATGGGCTGCTCATTTGAGGAGTGGTATGAGGTAACACAAACGTTAAGTAAAACGTATGGAGTCCTAACGTTTCACCGGCAGGGACTGGGGCAAAGTGAGATCGGGAGTGGTGTTCAAAATACAGCATCCACCGTTCGTGATTTAGCAGAAATACTTCATCACCTTCAAATCGACGAGCCATTTTATTTAATGGGACACTCGTATGGCGGCCTATGTGTTCAACACTTCGCTAAAGTGCATCCTGAAAAGGTGGCCGGAGTGATATTAGTGGACTCGACTTCTGTTGACTTAAAAGAATTAGAGAAGCTTGATCTACCTGTATTAAACCAAGACACAGATGAATCGTGGATTGAAAAGAGCTTGGAGTATTCAACCAAGAGTGAACAAGAACTATTGGAAATACTGAAGCCTTCACTTACGGAAAAACAACATCAATTTTCAAAGGCCATTCAGCAAAAACTGTTGGACTTTCAAGTGAGTCCATTACTTTATAAAGCCATGGCATCAGAGATCAAGGAATGGACGCAAGATGCAGAACTTATCAGGAGTCTAGGAGATTTTCCTGATGTTCCATTAATCGTAATAGGACGGGATAAGGAATATTCGATTCAATCTGAATTGGACAATGGCATACCTGAATGGGAGTTACGAGTTTTTGAAGAGAAGTGGGAAGAGCTTATCACCCATCAGTGTAAATTGTCTTTACAGGGTGAATTAGTGTTTGCGAGTGATTCAGGACACTCTGTGTTCCTTGATCGACCAGATTTGATTATTGAATGTGTACATAAAATGATGCGACGGGTGGATTGTGTGCCATCACTACAAAAGTAGCTTCATCAATGTAGACAGGTTAACTGAATACGCTTTCTTTATATTTGGAGGGGTTCTAAATTAATATTTTGTTCTATTTAACCTCAACAATTGTATTGGTGTTTGTAATATTAATTCTATTAGTAGCTTATCGAGTATTAATTAAAAAGAAAAATCCTAGTAATTACTACACCCCGTTTGACCATATAACAGGGCAGTCAGTAAGCGAATTTCAGGAAGGAAATATAGAAGATGAACAAGAAGAAGGAAATGATAGTGCTGATGATAAAGATAAAAATTAATATATAAGCCTTTTTGCTTCATAAAGGTTTTTTTAAAAGCTATTCGGAAATGACGGGGGAATAGTAGTGCATCCAATAACAGTACTAGAAATGACCACGTGTGCTGCATTTATCATAGTCCTCTTTGCAATCGCATTTTTATTACCTAAAAAGAGTAGAAAGCGGAGTTTTATTATCGCTTCCTCCATAACTGCAATCGTCCTTTCATTCTTTGTGATTCGACCCTATTGGATTGATTATCAAATATCACATAAGACCAAACAACTAAACTATTTTCTTGAGAAAAAATACCCGAATCAAGAGTGGGAAATTGAACATCAAACTGGGAGGCAATACAATCCTTATCATTTCAAGGTTCAGTTTGAAAACGAAATAGGCTGGACTTATACATACTCAGTGGTAGGTGAAAAGAACATTTGCCAAACTGCTTGGACACCTCCAGAGGGAAGTTTGCCAAAGGAAGGGAAGCATTTTGAACGTAATCAGTGTGAATAAGTATGGATTAAAGAAGGGCGAATGTAAAAGTATCTTATTGTAGTTTCCAACGTACGTTTTATTCAAGGGGGAAAATAATGAAAAATGCACTACTGGTTATAGACGTTCAGAATGGGATGTTTCAGGAAGGTAATGTTGTATACATAGGAGAAAGATTACTCCAAACTGTAAAAGATCTAATTGGAAAAGCACGCTCTACCGAGACATCCATTTTCTTTATACAACATAATGCACCTGCTGGAAAACCATAGAATATGGTACAAAGGGTTGGGAGATTCATCCTGAAATCACTCTAGCTCCTCAAGATGTCATCATTCAAAAAACGACTCCAGATTCATTTTATAATACTTTTTTAGATGATGAACTGAAAAAACAAGGGATTGAACATTTGATCATTGCGGGAATTCAAACAGAAGCATGTGTGGATACAACGTGTAGAAGAGCCTTTAGTTTGGATTACAAGGTCACTTTAGTTTCAGATGCACACAGCACTTGGGATTCGCAAGATATCACGGCCCAACAAATTATAAACCATCATAATGGAGTGTTACGTTGGTTTGCAGATGTATACCCAAGTAATGAAATTACATTTGATAGTTGAATATACAACTATACAGGTTGTTTGAACAATAAAGGACGGTGGCTTCCATGAATAAATTAAATCCAGGTGACAAAGTGGGGATCTTCACTCCATCATCACCGGCAACAGTTACAGCAAGAAAACGATATGAACGGGCAAAATCTTTCCTGGAGAGTAAAGGTTTATGTATAGTCGAAGGGAATTTGACAGGGAAGACTGAAGGATATCGCTCAGGTACCCCTAAAGAGCGCGCAAATGAATTAAATGAGTTATTGCGAGATCCAGAAATCAAAATGGTGATGTCCACGATAGGCGGTACCAACTCTAATAGCCTTTTACATTACATAGATTACGAAGCGTTGATAAGAAATCCGAAGATCGTAGTAGGTTACTCAGATGCAACGGCTATCCTTCTTGCTCTTTATCATAAGACAAATATCACTACTTATTATGGTCCCGCACTCATTCCTTCCTTTGGTGAATTTGAACCATTAGTGAATGATACGTACCAATACTTTGTTAACTACTTTATGACAGAAAGCAGTCTTCCTTATGAAGTTCCCATGCCTACATATTGGTCTGATGAACCTGTAAATTGGTTAGACAAAACAAAAGAAAAAACTCTATTCCGAAATGAATGGATAACAAGAAACACCGGTGTCGCGGAAGGCAGATTAATAGGTGGAAATGTAAATACGATGTATGGTTTTATTGGTACGGACTATTTCCCTCCTATAAAAAAGGGGGATGTCTTGCTGATAGAGGATTGTGCGAAAGATGCGTCGATAGTGGAAAAGAACTTTGCTATGTTAAAACTGCACGGAATCTTTGAAAAGGTGTCAGGAATCATTTTGGGGAAACATGAGGGATATGATGATTTAGGAACGGGCAAGAAGCCAATCGATATTCTTATGGAACAACTAGACGACAAAGAGATTCCTATTTTAGCTGAGTTTGATACATGCCATACTCATCCCATGCACCCTTTGGCTATAGGAAGGAAAGTGAAAGTAGATACAAAGACAAAGTCAGTCCATTGTATTGAAGCGTGGCTCTAGATTATCTCGATTCATAAACTTTAATTCGTTATCTGGAATTCAAGTTATCATCGGAGGACTTATCCTGAATAAGGATGAGCTCCTTTTTTATTGAAAAATTTTCTTGAGTAAGATGCTTGGATTTGAAATAATTGGTATAAAGATGAAAGTACAGGTTAATGGGAAGGGGTGACGCGAAGATGATGAAAAAAGCTTTCAGCTCGGATTTAATGGCAAGAATAAAAATGATAAAAGGAGAAAACTTTGTAACGGTTGAAAATACAAAAAATCTGACAGACCAAGAACTAATCCAACTCCTCCCATATTTAATGAGGAAGTCCTCTGTTAAAACTTGTAAAAACGTAAATATCCTTGTGGATAGTCAATGTAGCAAAGAGGTAGTCTCCCTTTTGAAAGAATATGAGTTTATGTTACATGACGAAAACGTTACTGTTCACAAAGCACTTAATCAATCATCCAACATGCAAGGCGGCTTCAAATTAAAGGATTTACACGACCTTTCAACAGCTGAGTTTAAAAAGGTCTGGGAAGCATCGATGGAAGGATCACTTAATTGTATTTGGCAAGTAAAAAATGTATGAAATGGCATTTAATTATGCATGCCACTTGCTCCTCCAGATTATCGGTTTTGTAATGACTCTTTATATCTAAAACTATCACCGGTAAACAGTAATAGGTGGGAATGATGAATCAGCCGGTCAATGACTGCTTCAGTAAGGATGGGATCCCCGAATACGTGATTCCATTGACCGAATTGAAGATTAGTTGTGATAATGATACTTTTGTTTTCATAACACATTGAAATGACTTGAAATAAGAGTTCCGCCCCTTCTTTATTCAAGGGGATATATCCCAGCTCATCAAGAACTAGTAAGTCGAGCTTCTCAATCTGCTTCATTATCTTTGTCAAAGTGCCATTTTGGTTGGCATCTATCAGTTTGTTTACTAACGCTGCCACTGTATAGAATCTTACTTTACTGCCAAATGTATGTATGGCATTTAAGCTTATCAATGTTGCCAAGTATGTTTTCCCTGTCCCCACTCCTCCGTACAAGATTAAATTTTCTCTCTCCTGTATGAAGTTACCCTTCAAAACGGTCTCACGGTCAATCCCTTGGGGGATTTGGATATGCTGCCACTGATAAGCTTGCTCTCCAGTTTTAGGCAATTGGGCTTGGCTCAGTAATAGGTTTATCTTTCGTTCTTCTCGATTCTGCACTTCCTTCTCAAACAAACTCAATAAATATTTTTGTGGATCCTTTTCTTCGACCTCATGATAATTCTCCCTGATCCAGCTGAGTTTTAATCGCTTTGCGTACTCTTCAATCTCCTTCCTCATCATGCTTCACCCTCTGGCTGGAAGAATGCATCATAATGAGATAATCCTCGCTGAATGTCTGGCATATCAGGAACCGGAGACTGCACCTTTATAGCTTGGTGTTGATGGTCTTGGTTAAGCAAACTATAAAAACAATGCTTAATCTGGTCTGCACTCGGGTGGCCTTTTCGCGAAGCGTTCACTAGAGCTTCTTGTAGAAGGGTAAAGTCATCATTTTTCAACAGACCTCCCAACAATTTCAGTACTTCTTTTTGCTCGTCTTCTGTACAACGCCTTAAGTATTCTGTCCACTCAGGTGGGAATTGTTCATAGATGCTTGTGTACTTAATGGCTCTTGGTCGCCTGGATAGTAAGTCAAGATAAGGCTGCCAAATCATTGATTGCCTTTTGATTCCGTATAGTCGGGAGTGTTTCACTATAACTTCGTTCTGATCATTTAGGATGGCAACAGTATTGTAAGTAACTTGTACTTTCACCACTTGTCTGGCATACCTCGGAGAGGTGGAGTATACCTTTGAATCGTAATTGACCATCCCATATTTATCCGACTTCAATTCTTGGTGAATTGCACATTCAAAATCTTTTTCAGGAAGTATGAGCCACTCTTGTTGTTCTTCTTCAAACAGATGCTGTAGATTTACTTTCTTTTTATAATGTGGCCTATCCCTGTCTTCTTCTGCCATTTCCCATAGAGTGGCATTGAATTGATCAAGGTCTAAGATCGTGCACTCTGGTAATAAAAAGTTATTTCGGACGTACTTTACCATTGACTCTACATGACCTTTTTCATTTCCTTTTCTCGGGTTACAAAACTCGTATTGAAAACCTAAATGCATGACAAAGCGTTCGAAGGTATCTGTAAGTTCTCGTTCTCCTTTAGCTAATATCTTTTTCACTGCTGGAGAAAGGTTGTCAAAACGTATGGTTCGAGGCACGCCTCCCATGTATTTAAAGATTCGTTGTAGACCTTCTAATAAGCATTCGGTGTTTTCAGAAGGAAACACTTGAAAATAGAAGGTATTGCTATAGGGAAAAGACATTACTAAGTAGGGTAACTCGATAACCTTAGATTGGTAGCTAAAAGGCGCTGTTCCAAAATCCACCTGCGCTGTTCCTGGAAGAGACTCCAGTGGTAAGGCTGCTTCTTCAATGTAATCGTGCAATTCTTTCTTTCGTTTAGAAACATAATCCCTGACAGTCCGATAGGACCCCTTGAAACTATGAAACTTCACTAATTGAGTAAACATTCGTTTCGCCGTTCTATGAAACTTCTTTTTCTTTTTTAAATCTTCTTTAATCCACTTATCAATAATAGGTTTAACGTGTTCCATCACAGGAGCTTTACGCTTCTGTACCTGCTTATGCTTAAACTCTTCTTGGTTTGCATACTTTTTTACAGTTCGTGGATCGATTCCCATTCTTTTAGCGATACTAGCGTAGCTATCACCTTTTTGATTAGCTTCGTGTCTGATATAATTGATTTGTGTCACTTCTAACATCTCCTAAATAATCCTCCTGTTAAACGTTGTTGGTCCAACGAGGAGTTTAAAGTTATTTGGGGAGGTTAGCAAGTGGCATTTTCTTTATGCCTTGCCCCGCGCGGGGCAAGGCATAAAGAAAATGCCAAACCCTACATTAATAGATTGCCATAAACACTTAATTCACCATCTTCATTAAATATCGATGAACAGATGCGAAGCGTAGAAGTGGAACTAGGCCCCAACTATAAGAAGTCTTGTATGATTGCTTATGAAAATGAAGCCCCAATCGGAGTCACGATGCCTCATATAGAACCCGGAACGTTAGAAGAGGGAAGGATTTTTTATTTCGGGATCCTTCCAAGTGAAAGAGGTAAAGGGAAAAGCAAACTTCTCCACCAGCAATCGCTAGAAATCTTAAAGAAAGACTTTAACGCTTCTTATTACATTGGCTCTACTGGTCACAACAACCTCCCGATGCTTAAGACATTCAAGAATAATGGTTGTACGGTGATAGAACGGAATAAAGTGTTTAAAAGGAAGAATTGAAACATAGTGTTGAGTAGTTCTTAATGTAGCGGGGACAAATACATATTATGAGCTTCAATCAAGTATTGGCATGTAATGGGTAGGTTAACGAAAAAAGGAGAATAGTAAATGGGCTTAATGCAGTCGTTCTCAGCTGAAATTGAAAATATTATTGCAAGTATACAAGAAGAACTTACTACTATATTAAACGATGACCTTGCTGGTTTGTATATTCACGGTTCCTTGGCAATGGGTGGATTTAATCCAGACAAAAGCGATATAGATTTATTGGTCGTCACGAAAAAAACGATTACAGTTGAAACGAAAAGGAAGTTGGCTAAATTCTTTTTGAATTGCTCCAATTCCCCATATCCAGTCGAAATCAGTTTTATTAATAAGGAACAATTAAAAGATTGGCAGCACCCTTGTCCATTTGGTTTCCATTATAGTGAGTTCTGGAGAGAGCGGTATGAACATGATTTGGGAAGGAATACACACAAATTTTTAACTGGAAGTAGTAGCACTGATCCGGATTTAGCAGCCCATATTACTATTTTACATAAAAGGGGGATTTGTGTGACAGGCAAACCTATTGCTGAAGTCTTCCCCGTAGTTCCGCGTTCAGATTATCTATCGTCAATAGTCGGTGATTTTCAAGAATGTCTAGATCGCATTCAAGAAGACCCCGTTTATTGCACGCTAAATATGATTAGAGTGTTCTGGTATGTAAAAGAGGGAGTCATCTCTTCAAAGGAAGAAGCTGGACGTTGGGGGTTAGCGAACTTGCCGAAAGAATTAAGCAGCACCGTCAATAAAATAATTAGTTGTTACTCAAGTGAAATAGATGATTGTCAATTTGAGAATGATGAACTATTAAGGTTTAGAGATTATGTTGCTACTAATGTGCAGATCATTTTAAGATAAGCCTTAAGATTAGCTAATTGTCACTTTACTCACCTTATTCAACAATCAGGGACGTTAGTTATATAAGAATACAACAAGTTGGAATTGAGATACCGATTCTGAAAGCATACAGAACAATAATTTTCTTATTTAACAGGAGGCTTTATGACTTATCAATTTAATGTTATGACACAAGAACAAGCAGAAAATATTGCATTTAATTGGCATTACGATGGTGATTATTCATTTTACGATATGGAAGCGGATGAAGAAGATTTAGAAGAATTTTTAAACCCGGAAGAACGAGGAGATACAACGTTTGCTGTTACCAAAGATAAGGAACTGGTTGCCTTCTTCAGTGTCAGAAGAATAGCTGAAGGAATTTTTGATATTGGATTAGGGATGAGACCCGATTTAACTGGAAAAGGCGCTGGGGTCGAGTTTTTAAAGGCATGTATGAACTATGTACAATCAGAATTTAATTCTGAAAAAATCACATTATCAGTAGCAACCTTTAATCAGAGGGCGATAAAACTGTACAGAAAAGTTGGATTTAAGGATGTAGAGACTTTTATGCAAAATACAAATGGTAGCACATTTGAGTTTCTGAAGATGGAATATACATGTTATTAACTCTTCTTAATGTAACTGGGGAGAGGGCTGAAGATGACTTTTTGTTGCTTCCTTTTTAACGAAAAGGAAGCACAAGAACCGTCCCTATGCTTCCCTAGCTAACAATGAAGGTGGATGAATAAAAGTTTTAAATAATAATGATTAAGAGGCGATTAAAATGAGAATAGTTAAGATTATTTTAGGGACTATTGGAAGTGTAATCTTAGTCTTACTATTTATGGGGGGATTAGACTTAGACGATATAAGATTTCAAAAGAATATACGGAAGTTAAAAAAAGAGGGGTGGTTCAAGGAGCTTAGCGATAATGGTATGTATTATGAACGGATATTTCATAATGAAGCAGTACGAGAATACTTACTTCAGGAAAATATTGTTGTAAAAATAAATAATGATGAGGGAAAAAGAAATAAGTTAATATCGCTGATCAAGTCATCATCTTGAAATGATTAGTTGAACATTCCACCTTGGAATGGCTTGCTGCTTCCTTATAATCAAAAGGAAGCACAGGAACCGTCCCCATGCTTCCCCCATGCTTCCTGATGACTATGCGAGAAACTCAAGAACCCGCTTGATCACTAACTTCGTCGCATCGGCATCGTATGTAGGTATACTGCTGTCAGTAAAGAGGTGTTCCTTGCCCTCATACAGAAAAAGCTCAGCGTGATTTGCAGACTTCACAAGTTCACGTGCTGCATCGATGTCGCCGTCTTCAACGAAGAAAGGATCTTCATTCATGGCATGTATTTGCACCGGCAAGTCGGCTGGCCATGGAGATTCAAACTCGGAGGTCGGGAGGCATGCATGGAAAAACAGTGCTCCTTTTGCGCCTTCGCGTGTTTGAGCGAGCTGCTGTGCTGCCGGGACACCTAGTGAAAATCCAGCATAGACGACGTCTTGAGAAAGGTCGTCAGCTGCCCGAATGCCACGCGCAGTCACTTCTCCAAATCCGATTTCCTTCACAAATCCCAAGCCTTCCTCCAGTGAGGAAAATATTTGGCCATCAAATAAATCCGGCACATGTACAATATGCCCCGCATCTCTCAATTGATCGGCGAATGCTTCAATCCCTTTTGTTTTCCCTAAAACATGGTGGTACAACAAAACTTCAGCCATCATTTTCTCCCCCATTTAAATACGTCTTATGTATAAATTTCGACATAAATACCGTTTACCCTGCCAGAACCTTAACTTCTTACATAAGGTCTAGTTTCGAAAAGAATTGTTAAATTTTTCTTGCGTTTTATCAGCGTCATTTGAAATAATTGGGATTGGGTGTTGCGACTATTTTAAACGCAGATATGCCGAACAAGAATATTAGGAGGCGCAATGATGAAAGGTAAAGAATTAGTAGAGGCGGTAGACTTTAAAAAACTGACGATCGTAGAATTACAAATTAAATTTGAGGAACTAAAAGATAAATACCCAGAAAAGAAGATGATCTTTCTTACTCAATCTGCAACCATCGAGGCTGATTTTCAGATGCAACTAGCAGAAAATGTAGAAGAGGAGCCTATTCTGGGGCGTGCTCTGCAAGAATACGAGCTTAGTCCAGAAATAGACATTACTGACAAAACAATCGTAAATTCTACTGCTTGTATTTACTTAACGGATGTGAAGCTGACACCTTTAGCATCACCGAATTCACCTATTTATCTGGAAGAGTTTATTTTGTTTTCAGATCATTTATTAGGGTTAACAACTACATAAGTTGTTCTATTGAAGGCGCCTACCAAACCTGGAGAATATATTTGTGAAAGGAGGCTTTAAATTGGGCGTTAAGAATTATCTAATTGAAGGGGTTTCTTGCACCGGTAAAACTACCGTCTGCAATGAATTGCAGCGGCGGGGGTATCAAGCCATTCATGGTGACCGGGAATTGGCTTATCAGGGCAATCCTGAAACGGGTGAAAAGACCAATACTGCCTCACATGAAAACCACATTTGGGATGTAGATAAAGTAAAAGCTTTGGTCGATAACAAGAGTGAGCCAGTAACATTTTTCTGCGGTGGTTCTCGTAACTTCTCGAAATTTATTCATCTATTTGATGGTGTGTTTGTTCTTGAAATCGATACAGAAACATTGAACATACGACTGGACGCTAGACCGGAAAATGAATTTGGCGGTAAGAAGGTGGAACGGGAGCTCATCGTTCGTTTGCACGAGTCGAAAGAAGACATTCCGAAAAACGGAATAATCATTGATGCAACTGAACCAATAGAATATATAGTCGATGAGATCGTCCGTAAAAGCGAAGGGAATTAGCTGAGATACAAGGAATGAGTATGGAATAGGTCCAAGCTGGGGGCAGAAAATTTGAATGTAGCAGTACATAAAACAGTAGAACAACTGATTAAGAAAAATAAAAGAAAAGGCACAGAAATAGAGATAAAGAATTTACAAACAAATAATGATGGGTTTAATAATAACATTGCAATGTTTCACCTTACTTATTCCCATGATGAGGGGGTATTTAGTGAGGATGTTGTCCTAAAAGAATTTAGCGAAATTCTGAAGCTTACTAAAGAATTAAAACTTCTTAGGAGTAATTCTGTAAATTCCTTTATCAGTACTCCAACTGTCTATTTTGTAGATATTGAAAAGGGAATAATGCTGATGGAATTCGTTGAAGGGGATACTCTGGACAGATATATCACATCCGATTCAGCAGATAAGGAATTAGCGTTTGGGAAATTTGGTGCAACCCTTGCACAAATTCATTCCATTTGCACTGAAGAGGTTCATAATGATATCGATTTCCGACAAAAAAAGGATATCCACTTTTATATAGAAAGTTTAAAAAATAGAGTCTCAAAGTTTGAAAACTCTATTTACGTAAATTCCCTTCAAAACATATCGAAGCAGTTTAGGGATGTTGCATTTACTGAAGCCTTAAATCACGGAGATTATCACTTTGGGAATACCATCCTAACCAATGAAAATAAATTATATATTTTAGATTGGGAAAAAGCTTTTATAGGAGATCCTCGTTTCGATATAGCGAACAGCCTTACATTCGGATATTCGTGGTATGGAGTGTGTTTCAAAGAAATAATACTAGATGCTTATCAGAGCATCAATAATAAGAAAGTTGAACATTTGGAGTGCTTTGAAGCTTTATCAAGTTTTGACTCATTTACTAAAGTGGTGCCCCTAATACAAGGTGCAGATGACTCGCATATTCGTGACAGGTCTTTTGAGTGGTTAAAGCGACGTTATGAATTGTTTGTAAAACATAACGGAACAAGAATCAAAGAAGCGGAAGAATACTTACTATCTAAAGGTTTATCATCGAGTATTTTGTAATATCTAACGGGGGCAATCACTGAAGAACAGCTAATTGATCCGGCTATTGCCATAATCGCAGGATAGATAAAAATTGAATTTGTTTTTAGGAGGATTATTTTGTGTTTGTAGTCAATGTAGAAGGTGCTATTCACCGAGATGGAAAGTGGCTATTAATTCTTAGAAGTGAAAAGGAGGAACACGCTGGAGGCACTCTTTCACTCGTAGGCGGGAAATGTGAAGTTGAAGGAGTTTCATCAGATATTCTAGAAAGAACTTTGATCCGAGAGATTTTTGAGGAAGTAGGTTGCGAGGTTACAGGGCTTAAATATGTAAATAGTTCTTCCTTTGATACTGACTCAGGGATCCATGTAATTGATATCGTTTTTCTGTGTCATCACAAAACTGGAGAACCTTTCGCTAAAAGTACTGAAGAAGTTGATGATGTCATTTGGATGACGACCTTAGAAATTCTTGCCCTTCCGGAACTACCTGTATATCTAAAGGAGAATATTAAACTGGCGGACAAGATGCTATAAGATCATTTGTATGTTAATTGTTAGCAATGCATAAGAACATAGGAGGACTAACATGAAAATCAACAGAATGGATCATATCAGTATCAACGTAAACGACCTTTCAAAGGCTAAAGAGTTCTTTGTTGATTTAGGACTTGAGGTTAAAGCCGAATGGGAGATGGATGGAGAGCTGCTGGACACGGTCGTCGGCATGAAAGGTGTGAAAACGTCATGCGTAGGAATGGGATTACCGGACGGTCTCACATGGTTAGAGCTCGTCAAGTATCTTACACCGTCAGATGAAAAAGGTATTCAGCAAACCTTCCCCAACACATTAGGTATCCGGCATATTTGCTTTGCTGTTGAGGATCTTAAAACCATGGTTGCCCATCTGAAAAGAAAGGGTACGGAAACCTTTAGTGAGATCCAGCAATATGAAGAACGTTATAGACTGTGCTACGTACGTGGTCCGGAGGGGATTATTTTAGAGCTGGCGGAGGAAATCAAATAATAGAGGGATGTAGAAATGGAAAAGAGTATAGCACAATCGATGAAAATAAGTGCAGAGGCACTAGTTGAGACTGAAGATGAGAAAGACATATATCTTATTGAAAACGGAAAAGAAACGAAGGTTGGTTCCACGACAGAGAAGATAAGGTTTGTTCGTATCAACGGCCGGGAAGCAATTGAGAGAGTGCAAACATTGAATTCTGACATTATAGGCAATCGGAAAGGTATCACTGTAATTGAAAAGGCAACGTGTAAACCTATTTCATTTACCGATTACTTAAATGGTAGTCCACATGTGAAAGCCGAATATGGTGATGAAGGAGTACATATTAAGATTAAAGATAGTGAAAAAACCATCAAGCTAAATGGATACTATGTTGACACATTTTCTGTGGAGCTTATATTGCGTGTGCTTCCTTTGAGGTCTGGTTTCTCCCTGCAAATGAATGGTTTCAATGCTACTCTTGAGTCAGAAGTTGATATTCACATTCAAGTAGTCGAGGCAGAGCATATCAAAAGAGGGTTTGACGAATTTGTTGATGCTTGGAAGGTGAAAACGTATTTTGGAGAGATCCTTCAATACTATTGGATTGATCCAGTCAACAAGGAGCTGCTGAAACAGTCTTCTCAGATTGGAGATGGACTTATATTGGAATTCCGCAGAGAATGACGACAGAGGTGAATAAAAATGAAAAGAAAGCTCCAGCCAACACAAGACATATTAAAAGAATGGATAAAGGCATATGTACCAGATAAAGACCTCTTTTTCCTCCCAGAGACCAACCTTGCCAGTTTTAAAGAATATCTAAGTAATATCTTAGTGGTGCCCCACGAAGAGTTCAAAAACCATTCCACTTATAAACAGGTTCAACTTGCAAACAGCTATGAATATTGGAATCTATCAACGGAAGTTAAGTATGTACTGGTGACACCTCCAGGCTGGATGAATCATCTACCAGCTGAGAAGATAAACGAACTCTTTCAGATTCAAGTGGAAGTGAACAGGGGATTGATTCATCCGATCTCTGACTTCTCTGTAGACACATCATCCATTGGTAACAATGTTGTTGAAGTGAATGGAGAGAAGTATCTAGTCCTTCATAAAGCGATGTGGGAAGACCTCTCTTATACTAGTAAAGAAGAACTCATAACAGATATTGCCCAAGAATGGGAGGAATGGACTTGCTATGATGTTCCGACCAAAACGCCTTCACACTTAATTAAGTTTGCGAACACCTTCCCATCCACAGCAGGTAGTAATTGTTTATCGGCCACACTCTTCGCTATCACTAAACAGGAATGGATCATACATGAATGGGTCCATCCTCAAACGTTTCTTCAAAGCTTGGAAAATGAGGATTATCACTTAATCTCTTCTGAAGGTAGTAGAGCAGGTGATGTGCTTACATGGGAGAATTCAGACGGGATCATTCAGCACGCCTCTTACTGCATAGACGGACATTTCTTCTTTAACAAACGTGGCCAGACCTTTTTTAATGCTTGGAGTATTGTGCATTTTGATGATCTTAAAGAAGATTGGGGTCACTATCATATGAAGATATTTCGGAAATGTTCATAGGGAGGAGGGATTCATGACTACATTCATAGAACTGACCTCAAGTTTTTTACTGATCATCAGCTGGTTTCTGTTTGCCATAAGTGCGTATCTCCTTTATTGGACGATCATTATGCCCGAGTATGTCATCATTCTGTTTCTTCTTTTTTAGCTGTTGGTCTGTTGTGTTTTTTCAGTTCAAGAAAGCTTGATGGTAGAAAGAAAGTTCATAATTAAATTTATATAAATCTTCTTGGATTCCAACGGTTAGGAAGGAAGTGAAGGTGAGAATGGAAGTATTTAAAAAGATCGTCAATCTCCTTAATCGATTGAAGCAAGTATTTTACTCCTATGATGATGAAGGTTTCTCGACTGCTGAAAAAGAATACATTGATCGTATCAAGAATGCCAATCCCTATGGCATATTTGTCCTGATTTTTGGCGGGATATCCTTCGCATTCGGACCCCAATATGTCATTTTCCCAATCATCACTTTGACGGTAGCCTTCTTTACAATCTGGACCTTTGATAAAGAAACAGAGGACAACCCGTGGACATTTCTCCTGGGGACCGTTCTATCTCTCACAGGATTGTATATGCATATGGTGGGAGCGGTTCATGTTCTCATTCTTTAAGGGGTGAAGGGTAGATGGAATTCATTAATCGCATTCAAGAAATTGTATCAATGGGACTTGCATTTGTTGTTTATCTTGCTATACCGGCGTTTATTATCATTAGAGCCATTCGAAAAAAGAAACTCCCCAACAATCAATACACTCCCTTGGACGATATCCTGGACGGGAAAGTGAGAGATCCTGAGGAAGAGACTGATGGCAAAAGGATGGACTAAGAGATGAATAATCTGGAATTTTATAGAAAATTAGAGGAGGAGGGAATACAGAAAGCGAACTACTTGATAGACCAGTATAAAGGAGAGAAGGATTTGAATAATTCATTCATTGAACAAGTGCATTATATTAGAATTCCAGTCAAGAATGTTGAGCAGTCAGCACATTGGTACAGAGATATGTTGGGTCTAGAGCTATTAAACGTTAACGAGGAACTGGCCGCCATCAAGGTAAATGAAGGACCGTTCTTGCTGATCCTCATCCCAACGGAAGATGAAACCTTTGCCCATTTTACAGTGAACCAGGAACAGGAATTTAGCATTGGTTTTACAAGTCCTAGGCTGGGTGAATTTCATCAACACTTAACGGATCACGGGGTGAAGGTCGATGAGATAAAAGAAGATAGTGGTCATGCTTTTTTCCATTTTTACGATCCAGATGGCAATAAGCTGCAAGCCCACTGGTAATATCAAGCCGATTTCCGAATGTACCGGAAATTGGCTTTTTTTAATGGAATTTCAAAAATATGGTTGACTATTCAGTTGAACTGTATTATCTTGTTAGTAAGCTGAACTATATAGTTGAACTGAATAAAAGGGTGAGAACATGAAACATAAATTATTGCCATTGTCTGAAACGATGCATTATATTTTATTAGCTCTCCGTGAGCCACTTCACGGATATGCGGCTATGCAGAAGATTGAAGAAATGAGTAATGGGACCGTTGTGTTAGCTGCCGGTACATTATACGGTGCGATTGAGAACCTGAATAAACACGGTTGGATCGAACCTGTTGGACATTCAGGCAGGAGAAAGATTTATAGTATCACTTCAGAAGGAAGCGCCATTTTGAAAATGGAGCAAGAAAGGCTCCTGCACATTGTATCCTTGTATGAAGGAAGTGAAGCGATTGAAGAAGTTTAAATGGTTCATCAGTATTGAAAAAGAAGAACGTTGGCTGAATGAACAATTGCAAAAAGGCTATCAGTGCACGAACATCAGTGGACTGGGAGTATACACCTTTGAAAAAACCGATAAGAGCTATGTGATGCGCCTGGACTATCAGGATTATCTATCCAAGAAAAAGTTGGAGGAATACAGAGGGATCTATGAAGATTTCGGTTGGAGCTACCTGAAGGGGTACTGGCTGAGTGGAATACGGTATTGGCAGAAAGAAAGCGATGACCAGGATGAAATCTTTTCTGACCGGGAGTCCAGGAGACATTATTATAAACGGATCATGGGCTATTCCTTTTGGTTTGGCATGATATTTCTCATCTATTCTTTTGGCTACTACAGGGATCCACAAATATATCATGAAGGCCTTTGGAATATGGAAAATGATTTGTTTTGGAAAGCGTTTCTCTTTGAAACGCCATTTGCCCTATTGAAACTGTTTCCTGCTTTTATGGTGGTTTTATTGGCAGGGAGTTATTATAAGGCTTATCGGAAGTATACAGTGTTGAAAGAACAATAGGTGGAAAGGGCTTATCCGGGGAGGATAAGCCCTTTTTGTTGAAGTTTTCCTTGAGTAAACTTCTCGATTTTGGAATAATTGGTAGTAAGTTACATAATTTCCGTTTATCTTCTCCGTCACTCATTGTACATTGTCTTTCTTAATGGGATGGTAAACGAGCGTGCAGATGATGACTATAAAGGTTAGTTCAAGCCAAAACACGGTTGTTACAATATGAGGAAATCAGCCTGGTTTACGAAGAAATGAGTGAAAATAAAACGTAGACAAGAGGGATGACTTGAAGAAGGTAGTGTGTGTTTTATTTATTCTTTTATTATTCGGTTGTAGTAATGACATGGAGGGGAAAGAACGGATAACGATCCTCAAAAAGGAAACGTATGTAGCTTATTCTGATAGTCAAAATGTATTAGCACCTAGGGTTTGCTTAGAAAATCAAAACGCAGAACAATCAAATGAACTATTTTTAGTGACATTCGAAGTAATCGGTGAGTTAAAGTCTATAGTGGAAAAGGACTCTACCATTTCGATTGATAGTCGAAATTTGCTTAAAGGAAGTAAGGAAGACATTTCAAGTCTACCACCTGATGGGAAATCCATTTGCACTGGAGTTACTTTATCACTGACTAAAGAAGTTGCTAAAAATGAATTAGAAAACATGATAACTCAAAAGGATCTAAAGGTATCCGTTACTGAATTAGATGGTGAAGTGATATCCTCCTACCCTATCAAGAAGTTTGTGATCGGAAAGCCTGATGGTTCGATAGTTGAACCATAGAAGGAAGAGAACCCTGCCACAGACATAGGGTATCAATGGATATGGGAGAAGCAACACTTCTTGGGGAGGACAAATAAGTATGTCTGATAAAAAGTATCATAGAGCTTTTGGTGTATATGGCATCTATATAGAAGATGGAAAACTCTTAGTTATACATAAAGGTGCGGGCCCATATATTAATCGGTTTGACTTACCTGGAGGTAGTTTGGAAGAAGGTGAGAGTTTAGCTGAAGCGATGAGGAGAGAGTTTATAGAAGAAACAGGTATAGAGATTGAAATTGAGGAACAAATCGGGGTTTGTGATTTCAAATTCCCCTCAGTGTGGAGAGATTTTACCAATGTTCATCATATTGCCGTCTATTATTCTGTGAGAAAGATCGGTGGGGAAATAGGCATTCCAGAACAGTTTAAAGGGCAAGATTCATTGGGAGCTGTGTGGGTATCTGAACATGAGGTAACTCCGGAAAACGCATCCCCTTTAGTGATGAAAGCTTTTGAGTGGTTGAAAACCAATGAGTTGGGGTTGAGCGCAGAGGTTTTTGAAGAGTGGGAAGTTTTGAAGTGAGGGGTTTTATAAAAAATGATCGGGAGGACCATTAAATGATCTTACATACACAAGTGGAAGTGTTTATAATTTGAGCTTCAAAATAATCTTATTATACCTCTTATCGTTTATTGGATTCTATGTTGGCTTTATCTTGCTGGCTTCCTTTGCAGAATACTACGACATCTCATCCTTGTACGTTGTAAATGTAAAAGAGGATGGGGTAGATGTTTTTCCAACGATAAATCCTTTCATTATTATGTTTCTTTATGTATTGGGCTCTCATAAATTGATTTCTAGAATGAAAAAGAAAGCTTGAAAATAGTAATTTTCTAAGCGTTGACGGGAGGGGAATGATACTATGAACTCCGCCAAGCAGGATAAAAATCAGCGGCTTCGAATTGCGCAGAGTTTATATAGAAAAAAGAAGCATAGAAATATTAAATATAAAGAAAGTAAATTCTGGTCAGCGGTTCTGATTATCTTTGTCTTGCTGGCACTTTGTATACTTATTATTACTGAGTTGTTCTATATTGATAGTAGTGGATCATTGCCTGGGTTTTTGAAGAAGATGGCAGAAGCTTTCAACCTTATTGTCTGACAGATATCATGAACCCACATAACCAGATTGAAATTCTTCACCCCCCATTTCTCTGCCCCTTTGGACCGGTGTATTTCAGTAAATGTGTGAAAGAGAAAAAAGAGAATATCATCAAAAAAGGTTCACTACATCATTGAAAATATAAGAAACCGAGTCTGAAATTAAATTTGACTCGATTTTTTTGTGGGATTTTTAAGTTAGTTAGGCGATTTACCAAAGTATTTGGACTGAGCTCGTAACTAAGGATGTTTATTCCATTAAAGGGCCATTTAATTGAATAGTAACATTGATTTATGTTAGAAAATTTGAAATAATTACTATATAATTATGGATTTAATTGGAAAAATCGAAAGAGGAGATTTATATTAAGAAGAATAGTATAAATTTAGAGTATAATATCAACGGAATTGGAGTAGTAACTCCAGTTATTTATCCTTTTGTAAGCCGACTATATAGTGATAATAAACTCCAGATCGAATCAAGATTAAAAGAAATTAATCAATTGGGAGCAATTAAATTCATCCATAATGGAGCGCATTATACTCGATATGAGTATGTGTTATTACAATTTATGTTGATTAATTTCGTGAAAAATAACAGTGAATGGGGTTTGGGTTCAAAATTTAATTTCTCTTTGTGGAACATTAATCAATTATCCAACAAGGAAAAAATAACTGGGGCAGAAATATTAGAGTTAATAGTCCTATATGGAAATATGGGACATTTTAAAGATACTTTTTCAAGTAATAAAGTTTGGTTTCATTATCTGAATACTAACAAGTTTGAATTAAGAAATTCCTTTAAAAAAGGGTTGATAGGGGAGGGGAAATACTTATTAAATCAGTTATTATCAAGTGCTAATTCCCATAAAGTACAGTGGATCAATACATTGTTTATTTTATCAAGATCAGAAAAGTTAAGTGATTATAGACTTATTTGTGAGGGGATAATAGATAAAATATTATCGGAACAAAGCGATAAGTGGATGGATCTCTACAATAAGATTAGAAAAGTTTCTTATGTAGTTTTAGATAGTCACTATTCTCACATTCCTATTTCTATTAGTCTCCAAAATGTGTTATTCAATGAAAAATTGTTTGTAGATGAGTTAAGTAAATATAGTTCTGGACTTATGGGAGCTTTTGAAAAGGTTACTGATTTACTAGAGGATACACTTTATTTAGAAAACAATGCTCTATTGATGGGTACCTACAGAAGTATGGATATTAATTCAAAATTAGAGAAGCTCCTTGAGGAAGATGCAGAATATGGGGGTATTACAAAAATTGGTATGCTAATTTCTGATGAAGAAAAATCTCCTTTTTATGAAGAGTTCAAGATAGCTGATGGTGATATTCCTTGGAACCAAGAGAAAAACTTAAGTATAACATACTTCTTAAGAGAAAGAGAATATTTTCCAAAAGATGTATTTCAGAGAGAGTTAGAGGTCAGTGGCAAACTAGGAAAAGATTGTTTCGTAGCATTTAGCTTTTCTCCAAGTTTCTCAAAATATAGAACTGTTTATTCTATAAGTAGGAATATTTCTGATACCAAACTTATTAAGAAGTGTTTCAAGGTTATCCGAGTAGCCTTGAATGATTATAACGAATACAGTAAATACTCATACGAATCTGTAAGTAATGGGCAACTACAAGAAGTCATTTTTAAAAAAATATTTACATATCTATTCCGAAATCTATTAGTTGAAGATTATTTCTGTGAGTATGATTATTATAAAGGTAACTCACCTTTCATAATTGAAAATGGCAGTCTGAAAACTATGAAGAAAATTGATAAATATATTAAAAACTATCGGAAGGTAAACCCGAATGACAAAGATGCCATACACGAACTAGAAGCTGTAAAAAAAAGTTTAGAGTCTACGTCTTACAGAGGACTAATAATTGTCTACTTGGGCTCATTAAGATTTATTAATCAAGATAAAAAGTCTATTTGTGAGTTGGATGGTCTAATTTTCACACCGAATCACAGTGAGGGATTTTTAAGGGTTATTGAAGCAAAGAATATTGGCAAAAAACAAAAAAGAGCAAATGTAGCAGCTAGACAATTAGAGGATAGATTTGTCCCTCTATTGCCTGAATATTTATCGAGCAAAATAATTAAAGAAGACATTTGGGGGTTTGGTGCACAGATAATATTAATTACCTAGTGATTTGCCCCTTCCAACAAAGGTCCTTTCTTCAACTAAAGGCCAGTTTAACGGAAAAGCCAATGTGGATGAACTTGAATATCTAAAGTGAGGGGATGAAAAAATGGTTGAAAAGAAAAATGAAACTCTGGAATGGATTGATGGTGACATAACGAAACCCTTTAAATTAGAGGATACTGTTGTAGGGCAAGCTACTGTACCAGAAGGTCATTTATTTGTTATGGGGGATAACAGAAGAAATAGTACAGATAGCAGACTAATAGGAGCAATCCCCATAGATGAGGTTGTAGGAATGTGACTGCTAAACTAAAGTAGACAGTTTTTGCTAGATAAGATGAAACACTTATTTACCCTAATATACCAGTAAAATATATAGCCCCTCCATTGTATGATGATGGTTTGATTCTTAAATCATTGGAGGGCTAAGAAAAGGTGGATAAGTGGGAAATGTATATGGAAATTCAACAGTTACTCAAGAAAGGATTCAGTAAAACTAAAGTAGCAGATAAGCTGGGGGTGTCCAGGGCGACTGTATATCGTCACCTTAAGAGATCTCCTTCGGAGATGGCAGAATGGGTTGAATCGTTACAAACAAGAAAGAAAAAGTTGGATCCTTATAAAGAGTTAATCTTGAAGTGGTTAAGGGAACATCCTGATCTTTCAGCAGCACAAGTAGAAGATTGGTTGATGGAAAGGTATAAGGAACAACTTGAAGTGGGTGAAAGTACAGTCCGTGCTTACGTAAGGGAGCTAAGAGTTGAATATAAAATAGCTAAGGAATCTTCACCAAGGGATTATGAAGCAATTCCTGATTCACCCATGGGGGAACAGGTCCAAGTTGACTTTGGACACACCAAGCAAAAAACGTCTGATAATAAAGAAGTGAAGCTGAACTTTATTGCCTTTGTGCTATCTAACTCGAGATACAAATATAAAGAGTGGTTAGATCGCCCATTTACAACACAAGATGTCATTCAGGCTCATGAAAATGCCTTTCAGTGGTTTAGTGGGATTCCAGGAGAACTCGTGTATGATCAGGATAGCTTAATTGTAGTGAGTGAGAATGGTGGAGATCTCATTTTAACGAAAGAATTCCAGCACTATAAATTAACTCGAAAATTAAACCTCCGGGTTTGTCGAAAAGCCGATCCGGAAAGCAAAGGGAAAATAGAAAACGTTGTAGGATTTATTAAGTACAATTTCGCCAAGTATAGAGTATTCAATCATATTGATTCCTGGAATGAACAAGGGTGGGAATGGTTAAATCGTACAGGTAATAGAAAAATCCATAACACAACAAAAAAAAGACCGGTCGAAGTGTTCTCCTTGGAAAAGCAACACTTAAGACCAGTCACAGGAAACATGAATTTCCTAAACAATCATGAAAACAGTATAACAAGAAGCGTCCATAAGGACAATACCATACGGTATTTATCCAATAGGTACTCCCTTCCACTTGGAACTTTTCATAAGCATGAAACGGTCTCAATAAAAGAAACTAAAGACAGAGAACTATTAATCTATATCTCTGATACAGGAGAACTCCTGGCCAAGCATCAAATTCCAGATGGTAAAGGACAATTAATTAAAGATAGAAAGCATACAAGAGATCGCACAAAAGGAATCGATGCATTCATTGATTCTGTGGCAAACCAATTCGAAGAGACTGAAACGGCCTACGATTACTTGGATAAACTTCGTGAGAAGTACCCACGGTATATTCGTGATCAATTACAAATGATACTAAAAGAAACAAAACAAAATAACGAGCAGCTTCTAACAACCGCCCTCTCGGAATGTATTAAGAGAAACTTATATAGTGCAACAGATTTCAGCGATATCATTTTATACCTCAAGCGACAACGACAAGTTCATGATACAACAAACGACAAAGCTGAGACTGTTTCACCATTAAATAGTATATCGGGTTGGATTATAGAAACAGAAGCACAAAAGAGAAATGTCGATGCCTATACTGCCTTATTGGAAGAAGGTGATCAAAGTTGAATCAGCTTCAGGAGGTCCAAGAAATATTTAGATCCCTTCGGTTAGCTGAAACAGCTGATCGATTGCCAGAGTTAATAAGAGAAGCTGAGAAAAGGGATTTGTCCTTTACTCAGTTTCTACTAGATGTAGCAACCTATGAACAAAAACGAAGAGATGAAAAGCAGCTGGAAAGGCGATTTAAGTGGGCAACGTTTCCCTTCCATAGAACAGTGGATGAGTATAACGTGAAAGAGCAAAAGTCTTTGAGCAGTAAGAAGTTAAACCAGTTAAAAGACTTAACTTGGATTGAACAGCTATATAATATAATTTTTCTAGGACCGCCAGGTGTCGGTAAGACCCATCTTTCGATAGGTCTTGGAATTGAAGCTTTAAACCAGGGATATAAAGTGATCTTTACCACTATGGGAGATCTAATTCAGGCATTAAAGACAGAAGAAATAACGAGGAAATCCAAAACAAGGATGAAGCGAATTAGAGAGGCAGATTTGGTCATCATTGATGATTTGATGTTTATGGCAATGGATAAACAGGAAGCTAATATGTTCTTCCATCTCATTAACAACCTTTATAATCAATCCTCGATTATACTTACATCTAATAAAGGTCCTAAAGAATGGGGTGAGCTATTGGGCGACCAAGCCATCACGACAGCTATACTGGACCGGATCTTACATCGAGTGGAAATAGTTCATTTAAATGATGATAGTTGGAGAATGAAACATCGAAAAACGATTTTTGGTGAACAAAGTGTCTCAAATTAGTCAGCAAAAATTGTATCATTCTACTTGACGGTCACAAGGAACTACAAGTATTGTTTTTTATCCAATTAAAGATATTAGGATAATTGAAAATTAGTGTTATTTCACATTATAGGGGGCAATAACTGAAGATCAGGTAATGGATCCAGCTATTGCCCTTTTTCAATTATTGGGGAGGTTTACGGAAGAAGTGAATAAAATAGGACAGTTCATAAGTAGTACCTTATTTGAATAAGAATAGACTGTAAAGGAAACTGAAGGATATTCAAACTTGTAGTCCTATTACACAATAGGGAGCTTATTTTAGGTATAGAATTTTCGTTGTGTAAGAGTATAAAAAAATTTTTAATCGTATTCATTTATTTGTTGAAAGAATAGACTGCATATCATATGGGGGTTATGATTTGAAGAATAGGTCTTTCCTTGTAATACTTTCTATTTCAGTATGTGTGATCGCATTTTGTTTGATTTTCCAGTGAGACTCAACTATATCGAGCAATAATAAAGAACAACCTTTTGTTGCTAAAGAGGTATTACCAGGAAGTAAGAGCTCCTATAATCTTTCGTTAAAGATGAATAAAGATGAAAAGGTTAGTGTGGAAGCAAAAATTGATATTACCAATATTTCTGAAGAAAAATGGGATAAGCTTGTTTTATATTTCATTCCGAATATATTCACAGAAGAAAGTTCACCCTCGTTAGATCATCCGGCATCTGTAAATATTAAAGATATCAAGTTAAATGGAACAACTTCAAATTACTCCTTAGAAAAAGACACCCTAACCCTCCCTTTAAAAACACAACTGTCTCCGAACCACAATGTCAAGGTTCAAATAAACTATGATTTTACATTGCCATCAGAGGGATTAAGATTTACAAAAGTCGGAGAGAGCCTTCACCTGGCACAATGGTATCCTATGGTACCAACATATCGTAACGGGTGGAATAAACAAGAGTATCAATCAAGAGGTGAAACCTATCATACTTCCTTTAGTGATTTTCAATTGGATGTAGAAGTCCCACCTTCTTATACCATAGTTTCATCAAGTGAAGAAGATGACTTACTTAATAACCAAGGGACAAAAATCAAAGTAAAAAATGAAAAAGAGATTTTCCTTGCTTTATTAAAAGATACCTTGGTTTTTGAAAAGACAACGACTATAAATAATGTGAATGTACGTGTATTCAGTGATAAAGAAAGAGTTGATCAAGTAAATGAAGTGCTAGAAACTGCGGTAAAAGCTCTGGACTATTTTCAAAAAGAATTCGGATCTTATTCTGCTAAGGAGTTCGATGTAATACTTGGTGGGCTTGGGATGGAGTACCCAAATGTAGTAACTGTGGGTTCTATTTATAACTCTAAACCACTAGACTCAGCCGCATTAAGACGTATGGTTGTTCACGAGGTAGCACATCAGTGGTTCTATGGGATGGTTAGCAATGACCCCTATAACGATGCTTGGCTTGATGAGGGTCTAGCAGAGATTGCCTCGCTTTTGTATTACGTTGATGATGAAGAGGAAGCCGTTACTTTTGATTTTGGGGATCAATTTAGAGAAGAACTTAGTCTCCCCGTTAACCTTCCTATAAACCAATACCCAAGCGGTAATCAAAGTTCTTATATTTATGGAAAAGCGTCTTTGGGACTTGGAATGCTGTTTAAGAAGTATGGAGGAGGAGAAGCGGCAAAGAACTTCCTCAAAACATACGTTAAGGAGTACAAATTCAAAGAAATTAACACCAACGAGTTTGTAAGGTTTACTAACCATTATTTTAACTTAGAGAATAATAAAGATTTTGAAGGATGGCTGGATTTGAATGAAGAATAAACTTTTTTTGTTCCTTTTTGAGTGTCACTGAACAAGTGGCACCCTTTGCTCAATTAAAGGGCAGGTTAATTGAAAAAGAATTTCACCATATAATCAATTTGAGAGGAGGATAATATGAAGAAAATTTGCATCGTATTATTTGTTTTAATAATTGGGGCTTGTTCCAATCAAAGTGCATATGAATTACCAATAAAAGAGTATCCTCAATCATTCCACCAAGAACTCAGCAATTTGCCTAAAGATATTCAAGTTAAGATAAAAGTACCAACGAAGTTTCCTTTTGATGTCGAGTTTTTTAGATTTTCGACTACGCCTGAAGTAAAGAATATTGTTTATACATCAGTAGTATATGAACCTGTTGAGCGTGAACTAAGTAATAAGATAAATCTTAGTTTCACCACATATTATAATGACAAAGTTGATTCATCAAAAAGTTATGAATCCATCAAGTTAAATAATGGGGAATTAGCAATTCTGAAAAAAGATGAAGAGGAATTAAAAGTCTTACAATGGGCTGACAATGATGGAGATGTCCAAGAATTGGCAGTAATGTTCAAGGATACCGAAATTACTATTGAAGACCTTAAAATGATGGCTGATTCATTGACTTCAGTAAAATAAGTGTTGTTCCTTTAAAGGGCATATTAACAAAAGAACAGCGGGATTTTGGATGGAGATATTAATGTCCCTAATAATAGGAATTATTATTATGTGTGCGGTCTATTTAATACTATCTATAAGTCTGCTTAGAATAATTATTGGCACAGGACTTCTCAGTCACGGTGTTCACCTTTTGCTTATAACAATGGGAGGTTTACCAAAGGGAGAAGAAGCACCTCCCCTACTGGGTGAACATTCTGCTAAGGGACATATAGTTCATCTCCCTCAGGCGTTGATTTTAACTGCGATTGTAATCAGTTTTGGAGTAACTGCATTTTTCTTAGTGTTAGCGTACAGAGTTTATCAGGAGCTTGGAACGGATGATGTGGAGAGTATGAGAGAACATGTGGATCATTGGGCGTAAATAAACCCCTGTTTTCACGTAAAATTAAGCTGCTGGTCTTCCGCTTTTTCTTTATTGCATTAAAGGGAAGGAGTGTGGCACAAGGTAATATGTATTTTTATAAATAGAGGGGATTAATGTGAAGAAAATTCACCTTGTAATATTTGTTATAATGGTAGCTTTTCTAAGTGCCTGCGGTAGTAATACGTGGGTGTTGGAGAAAGATAGATTTGATGAAGTGGGAAGTGTAAAGAACTATGTAGAGCAATTACAAAATGAACACACAGAATTTCAAGAGTTTAGAGTCTTTACTATATCAGAGGTCAGAAAATGGTGGTTGTGTCAACAGGTACAAGTAACCAGACTCTGGAATTTAAAGAATCAGATGTTTCCAATAACAGCACAAAGATAACTGTTGAAGAAAAAAGTACATAGACGGACGAAAAAACTACTATATTATGATTGGAATAGAACAGGATTTTCTGTGGTCAATGAGAATGGGGAAAAATATAAAGAATATGAATACCTAACCGCGTTTTTCTCAATTAACGAGGGCAATAAGAGAAGACTCACTAGATTATCTCCTGCTATTTTTTTGCTCTTCTAAAGTAAATAATTTAGGAATGACTTGAAACCAAATCTCTGAATGCTTCGTCTAAATAATGAGGAGGAAATTATTTTGAAATATTTAGAACATTAACTAGCATTCTCCAACAATTGAAGGTGAATTTTTTATTATTACTTTTTGGCAATTGGTATTATTAATTTTGCTCTAGCTATTCTTTTCTTTATAAGTTCTCAAAAAGGTAAATAACAATTATGGAAAAGATGGAGAACCAGGAAGGTGACTCCACCTTTTTCTTTGTATAGCTAAATTTATATTCACAAAAAGGCAGGAGCTTTTATGGAAACTAGTAAATTCAAGAAATTTGATTTAGACTTAATATTTATCGTTTTTGTTTTTATGGCAATAAGCTGCGTATCAATCTATAGTTCTCAAAAGTTTCTACCCTATGATCAGAATTTTGCTTTAAAGCAGTCTATATGGTTTATTGGTGGAATGATCATTACATCGATTGTTTACTATTTTGATTTTGAGCAAATAAGGAGGTTGTCTCCCTATTTGTTTGGCTTTGGTGTCTTGTTGCTTGCCATTTTAATGGTAGCTCCTGCTAGTATTGCACCCATTATAAAAGGAACCAAAGCGTGGTTTTCGATTCCTGGCTTCGGATCCTTACAACCCTCAGAATTTATGAAAGTTTTTTTAATACTCTTTTTAGCACATGTTATCCAAACACATAATGATAAACACGTAGAAAAGACCCTATCCTCCGATTCATTCTTAATTTTCAAAGTATTTTCTTTTACACTTATCCCATTGGCATTCATTTTAGAACAACCCGACGCGGGAACGGGGATGGTTATGATGAGTATTATGATTGGAATGTTATTTATTTCGGGGATAAATAAACATATACTCTTTTTATTTACTTTTATAGGGATTACTATTATTGCTTTATTAGTTTTCATTTTTATTTATAGACCAGATTTATTATTGATGTTTTTAGATCAGTATCAACTTGATCGAATTTATTCTTGGTTGGATCCGTTTGGAAATGGGCAGGGCATAGGGTATCAACTGAGATTATCGATTTTAGCTGCTGGTTCTGGGACGATTATGGGAAAAGGTTTTTATGATGGAGAGGTGGCAGTTCCTGAAGCTCATTCAGACTTTATATTTACTGTAATAGGAGAGGAATTCGGATTTCTGGGTTCATCCTTTGTTCTATGCTTATACTTTATTTTAATTTATAAAATAATAACTATTGCTTTGAAAAATAAAGGAGATTACGAAATCCTAATCGGTGCGGGAGTCATTTCGATGCTAACTTTTCATATATTTGAAAATGTTGGGATGGTCATTGGGTTGGTACCGATAACCGGAATACCTCTACCTATGTTAAGTTATGGAGGGAGTTCTGTATTAGGTACTATATTAGCTTTGAGTATTATTAATAATATATCCGCAACAACGAATGTTTATATGTTTGGTAATAATGATTAAATGAAGGATTTACTGTGTTGAATTAAATATAATAATACTTATGGAATGTTGTATAGTAGGAATTATTCCAACTAAATAACAAGCCTAATTCCATTATAGGGGAAGTTATTTGAAGATGAAATCAAAATAAGACCCACTTTGTGGTTAAGTAGTATTGAAGTTTATATTTTAAACTTCAATACTTTTTTTATGAAAATAAATTAATAAGTGAAACCATAACAACACCTACTAAGTCTTAATAGTGGAAGGCAGGTGCAAATAGTTGGAGAAGAAAATAAGCCAATGGAATAATACGAATAAAAAAATAATGCTTGAAGAATTGATGAATAAATACGAGAAGGATGTTTTTTTGCTGGCCTATTCTTTTGTGAAGGAAAAATCGCTGGCTGAGGACATATCACAAGAAGTATTTATAAAGTGTTATAGATCAATTGATGGTTTCAGGGGAGAGGCTTCTTTGAAATCCTGGATCTATAGAATTACGGTCAACACGTCGAAAGATATGTTAAAAAGAAAGAGTTTCAACGTATTAAAGTACCCGAAATGGTTCTTTGAAAATCTGCAGCGCAGTGGGAGTTCAGAGGAAGCGGTTTTAAAAAGGGATGAAAATGGCTTACTTCTTGAGTCTGTATTGACGTTGCCTGTGAAGTACAGAGAAGCCATAATCTTACACTATTTTCATGATCTGAGAATTAATGAAATAGCCGAAGCATTAGAAATTAACCCTAATACAGTCAAAACAAGATTAGTCCGGGGTAGGGAAGCATTGAGAAAAATCCTTCTTGAGAAAGGAGTGTCTCCTTCATGGATAAACAATTAAAAGATATAAAGGCTAGATATGAGAGTGTTTATGATAAGGAAACGTCTAATCGAATAAAAGAGGGAGTCTTTAACCGATTGGAGGAAAACAGTAAGCCCACTTTTTCTATTAATAAGAAAATTAGTTATCTTGCCGGTGCGGCCATTATTGTAATCGGACTGTTTCTAGGGTCAGGTTTAGTCTCTCCTACAATGGCCAAAGTATTGTCACAAATCCCCTACATTGATCAAATATACAAAAGTATGAACGATACTGAAGAAAGAAAGAAAGATGTACAAGGATTTTATCATGATTTGTATAAAGAATTGGTAAAAGAAGATACAGGGATTATCGATGTGAGCATGAAGCAAAAATTCCCAAGTGATCCACCTTTCATGTTAGTTTTAGTAGATGATAAACGAGTAAAGGATCAACATGAAAAAGAAGTCCGGAATACTGTTGAAAAATATGCACAGAAACATGATATTATCAAATACAACTTAGAAGTAAAAGTTGGGAAGTTAAATAGGGTCCCTATATCTAATAAAGAGAAAGAAAGAATGGAAATGGAAGAAGAATTCTTTAATATTGCTTTAGAGAAATTAAAACAGAACGGATATGAGTCAGAAGGAATCAGTATAAGTAGAGGTAAAAAGATATTTACGATTACTATTGCTGAGTCAAAAGATAAATTCGAGAAGATTAAAACTCATTTGGAGGAAAATATCCAGAGAACTTTAGACGAAGAGAGCGACTTGCAATACAAAGTAGCGGTTGATCGAGTACCACAAATTAAAAAGACAGAAAGCGATTGGTATCCAATATTCGATTCAATCATGAATGAAACCAACAAGAACTTTACCGAAGTAAGAGGATTTGCTTATTCTTTCCATCCCCAACCTTTGCAAATCATCATTAAAACATCACTGAGGAAAGGAAAGGAAGGTAAAGATCAGGCAGCTGTCATTGAGGAATATGCACATAAGGTGACGGAAATTAAAAGAAAAGAAGTGGGTTTGGAGAAGATACCTTATATCATTATTATCAGAGATAAGAAACACGATAAATTATATAGTAAAACTTATAAATAGTGTGTAACAGAACCACAGCCATTTATATGGCATTATACTTGACTGTTTATTTAGAAAGGGTACAGGATTGCATTGAAAAGCTCAGAGGACATTCTGAGCTTTTTAAATGGTTTATATTCAACCTAAAACACAGCATACTTAAAATGCTTCTAAATCACCCTAGAAATATAGCACCCTCACCAAGAAGATTAATTTTATATTTAGTAAGTTTAAGTTTTTTGAAATAATTGGTATTAGGTTGATGGCAGTTTCTTTATAAGTATTTTCGAGGTTATTTCGTTGTTTTTATTATTCTTGATAATAGCAGCAAGCTTTCTAGGGTATCTCATTATCATTATTCCATTAGAGGAAATTGGTGTAGTTCTTGCTTTCAAAATGATTCTTGGGTGTCTGGTTAGAGGGCGTTACTATTTAAAAGAGATACACTAGGAGTTATCTAGAAAATGGGAGAAATTATTTGTCAGTTATGTTTATGAGCAGGGTTGTGAAATCAACCATAAATTTTTATTAGATGGTCTATTGAAGTGACGATAGGATAGAAAAGTATTTGAGTTCTTGTATTCACCAATATGTTGTTTGTTGAAAGAAGGGAATATAGATTATAATTCCGACAAACAAGATAAAAATCAACGGCTACGAATGGCGCAAAGTTTATACAGAAAGAAGAATAATAAAAATGTAAATTTAGCTGGAGATAGCAAAACATGGACAGTGGTTTTTGGGGTATCTACCTTGATTGGTTTTTTAATTCTTATTATTTGTGAGATATTCTTCATTGATCGCGGTGTCCCACTACCTCAACTTCTTTCGAAGCTAACCGCAACGTTTTACAGAGTTTTCTGATTGATATTTTAAAACGTCAAATCCAGGTTAACTTGTCCTAGTAAAGGAGAGGTTTATTCCATTAAAAGGTATAATTGTTGAATAAATACATAAATAATTGAAACTTTTGTTCGATAAATACGTATAGTTAGTAAAGTATTTAAAATGGGAGTGTCACTTTGGAAACTAATTTTCAACCTTCTCATACCAAAAAAGATGTGAGTATGAGAAGGTTACTAAACATATTAGGACTATTCATATTTGCTGGGACAGCATTAACTAATATAACAACTCCACTCCCTTCCACCGAGGACACCAAACAATTTTTGTACTGTATTGTTGGAAGTGCTTTTATCTATTATCTTTTAGTGAATATCTACTTCACTGGACAAATAGGTAGAAAGGTCGTCCTTACAACTCTCTTTCTGTTAGGTTGTTTTAGCATATTTATGGCTATTTATCTTGCGATTAATCCAGTATCACACTAATATCTATATTCAAGTAACAGGGGCGATTGCTGAACAAGTAGTCGCCCTTTGTTCTAATAAAGGACAGGATAACAGAAGAACAGGGGGATTTTGAGTGGAAATATTAATGTCCATAGTAATCGGAATAATTATGATGTGTGCGGTATATTTAATACTTTCTAAAAGTCTACTTAGAATTATTATCGGCACAGGGCTTCTAAGTCACGCGGTTCACCTTTTGCTTATAACAATGGGAGGATTACCAAAGGGAGAAGAAGCACCTCCCCTACTGGGTGAACATTCTGCTAAAGGATATATAGATCCTCTCCCTCAGGCATTAATTTTAACAGCAATTGTAATTAGTTTTGGAGTAACTGCATTTTTCTTAGTTTTAGCATACAGAGCTTATCAGGAACTCGAAACCGATAATATGGAGAGAATGAGTGAAAACGTGGATCGTCTGAAGTGAAAATAGTACTGTTTTTTCGCAACATTGGGTGTTGGCCATCACATATTCTTTATTGATTATAGAGCAGGATAGTTAAACAACCAGTTTAAGGTAATTATTATATTTTACTCTTAAAAGTCAACAAAAAAGGAGAAGGAGCAATGGCTTACGAATTTGTATTAACATTTATTTTTACTTTCCTTGTAATAGGTATAATCAGCTTTATAGTAAATACATACTTATCAAAGGGTAAAGCAGGCAAGAAAAAAGGATATTCAATTTTACTCATTCAAAGTGTTATTATCTCAATTCTTCTTACTTGGGTTATATAGATATTATTAAGTTAACGGGGGCAATAACGGAAGATAAGCTAATTGATCACCGTCGATTGCCCTTCTTCAATTAAGGGGGGTTTTACTAAAGACCTAGCTGATAATCTTCGCATATAGATATCTCAACAATAACAAACTTATTTCACTTTTACCGGCGTCTTAATGCTACGGGACCCGTCCACATGGTTCTTTTAGATGTATTTTTTTGAAAATTAGGAATTTAACTCTTGTGACTACATGGGATTTCGTGTTAAAATACATTAATTTGTGTATCGTGGGATGAATTGAGCGACAATACATAGTAAAATTTTTACAATAAATAAATAAAAGTAGTAGATTGGGAGATGTTACGATGGAATTCAGAGGAGCCAGCGTTTACGATCAATCGGATTTTTTTTCAAATTTCATGAAAAGAAGAAATAGACAGGATAGTCCAAATAATGCGATTGAAGGGCCACTTATTTATGAATTAATTGGAGAGATTCAAAATAAAAGCATCTTAGATTTAGGTTGTGGTGATGCCTCATTCGGAAAAGAACTCATACTTCAAGGGGCAAAAAACTATACAGGAGTAGAAGGTTCAGCACAAATGGTGGAAGCTGCTCGGTCTAACTTACTTGAACAAAAACAAAAAGGAACAATACACAATGAAACCATGGAAACGTATGATTATCCGAAAGATGCATTTGATCTTGTAACATCCCGATTCGCATTCCATTATGTTTCAGACATTAACCAACTGTTCCAAAATGTTAATAAAACGCTTAGAGAAGGCGGAAGATTTGCGTTTAGTATCCAGCATCCCCTTACCACTTCGTCATTTGCGAGTAAGCAAACCGGTGATAAACGTGGTAATTGGATTGTCGATGATTATTTCCTTGATGGTGAAAGAAGAGAGCCGTGGATTGATAAAGTAGTAGTTAAGTATCATCGCACGATTGAACAATATTTTTCAGCGCTTAGACAAGCAGGTTTTACAGTGTTGGATTTACGTGAGGGGACACCAAAACGTGAACATTTTAGTAGCGACGAGGAATTTGTTAGAAGGCAAAGGATCCCTGTCGTATTGGCTTTTTTATGTGTGAAGTAAATGAGTTTTAAAGAAAATTTTTAAAGAATAATAAAACTTTACATAATAAGCTGAGTAATTTATAGATTTGGGACTACCCATTGTAAGTGGCAAATAGCTATAAGGAGAGGTTTTCTTGGAATTTACCACTGAAAGATTAACAATCAGGCCATTTAAGAGCTTTGACTTACAAGATGTGTTTAAGATATACAGTAACGATGAGACGTGTAAGTACCTACTACATACTAAATGGACACGTGAAACCATGCAGGAATCATTTGATAAAAAATTAAAGAACAGTTCTCTCACTAAAGATACCGGCTTAAGTTTGGCTGTGGTGAACCGCAAAAATGTCATTGGTGATTTATCTGTATGGTATACAGGGATGAAGGATACGGTTGAAATTGGGTACAGTTTTTCTGCTGAAACTTCAGGTAAGGGATATGCGACAGAAGCAGTTAGTCATTTAGTAAGAAAATTATTTGAAGAATTTGAAGTACATAGGATTCAAGCCACCCTTGATGCACGGAATTCGGCATCACAAAAGTTGTGTGAGCGAATAGGGATGAGGAAGGAAGCTCATTTCACACAGGATTTCTGGAGTAAGGGTGAATGGACAGACAGCATTGTATATGGAATGCTAGTTTCAGATTTAGAAAACTGAGATCTATCATGTCTTCGAGTCCTCAGCTAAAGGAGGTTTATCCTGAACAGGATGAGCTTCTTTTTTGTTATTACATTTCTCTTGAGCAAGCGGCTCTAATTTGAAATAATTGGTATATTAAGCTGAATGAAAGATTTATAAAAATAGGGATTAAGGTGAACTACATGAATATTAAAGGACTAAATCATTTTCTCTTCTCTGTTTCTGACTTGGAACGCTCCATCCGCTTTTACAAGCAAGTGTTCAATGCAAAATTACTCGTGAAAGGGAAAACCACAGCCTACTTTGATCTTCATGGCCACTGGCTTGCCTTGAATGAGGAAAAGGATATCCCTAGGAATGAAATCTCACAATCTTATACTCACATAGCCTTTTCGATTGAAGAAAAAGATTTTGAGCAGGCGTATAAAGAGTTAACGAATTTGAAGGTAAACATTCTGCCAGGTCGAAAGAGAGACAGGCTTGATAAGAAATCAATATATTTCACAGATCCTGATGGTCACAAATTTGAGTTTCATAGTGGCACGTTACACGATCGAATCGATTATTATAAGGAAGCTAAACCTTATATGGAATTTTATGAGTAGGAGTGAAGGTATGCCACTGATTAAACACGAATTGATCCTTGACCACAAAGACAATCCAATTTTCACACCAGTAGTTGACCACGTAAAATCAACGTTTAATAATGTCATCTGTTCAGGAGCCTCCACTCTTATCATTCATCAAGATTCCATTGTGTTAGAGCGGTACATAGGGAAGCAGTCAGGGAAAGAAGACGCTAGAACGGTTCAGGCTGATACTCAGTTTCATGTGGCTTCAGTTAGGAAGAGTTATATCGGTTTTGCAGTTTCGTATGCTTTGTACTACGGATACATCAACAGCATAGATGATCCGGTTTTATCCTATTTGCCTGAACTTGCTGAGAACGTCTGGAAAGGTACAACGATAAGACATTTACTTACTCATACCCATGGATTAACACAAGAGTCGAATGAAGACGTTCGGGAGCTTACTCCAGGCTCAAGCTGGTCTTATAAGCAAATTGGGATCGAGGCTCTAACCCGAATTGTTAAACGAACAACTGGTAAATCAGTTGCTGCCATCATTCATGAAAGTGCCTTTACCCCTTTAGGGTTTACTGAATCCGATTGGTATTCACAGAAGCACGAAAGGCTGGTTGATGTCATGTTGCGTTATGAAGGGGATAAAGACTGGCAAACGAGTGAAAGCACTGAAGGGGACAAAATGAACATGTATGTCTCGACCAGGGAGCTCGCATACTGGGGATACCTTCATTTGAAGAAAGGAAAAGTGAATGGAAAGCAAAAAGTTCCAAGAGAAATCATTGAGGTCGCCACCTCTCTTCAGAGTCCATCCACCCTTCATAAGGACTTACCTCAAAATGGTTTCTTATGGTTCGTCAAAGGTTTATCCGCCAAAAAGACAGAGATAGGTGATCAAGTCCCTAAAGGTTCCTACCAAATACTTGGATTTACCAATGTGACCCTATTAGTCATTCCAGAAGAGGACATTGTGGCAGTTCGTATGTTTAATAGTTTTGGCTCTCCGGAGGGTTATGATTACTTATCCGACGTAAGGTCGTTTGGGGATACGGTTATGGCGTGTGTGAAGAATGAAGTGAAGAAATAAGAGAGAGAAAATAATGAGCTGGCGAGCCAGCTCTATTAATTACTCTCATTATCCAAATAGGAAACAGCAGTCTGAAATGCCTTTATCCTTCTCTCGATATAGGTCCGCTGCCCACTCCCGGTCTTTGTCTTCTCAAGAAAAGATGGCAGCATTAACAGCAAGCCCTCCAGCACCTCCTTTGCTGCCATTAATTCATCTTTGCTGACAGCCAACTCCTTTCCTTCCCATCGTGCATGAAGAATTTCTTCGCCAATCCTGGCTGCGTTTAATCTCTTTTCAAGAAGATTCGTCTGCGGCGTACCTGGATTCATGCGGGCTAGAGCATTCTCCGATTTACGTATGATCGATTGAAACGCTTCTATCGACTGCTGCTGTTCTTCCGATCTGAATTGTTTCATAACCATCACCTCATTTCTCATTTTTTGGACTATATGTAGTGTACCAAAAATGAATCCCCATTACTGACTTTTGATATAATGACAACAAAGAACCTTTAATAGGAGTGTGACCGATGGAGCAGAACGTCTTTGAAGAAATGGCCAAGCGATACGATACAGAAGAACGAAAGGAACTTGCTCAGATTGTCGGGGAGGAAGTGAAAAAAGAACTGCAGGACAGTCAAACTAAATCCTTGATTGATTATGGGAGCGGTACAGGGCTTGTTGGTTTGGAGCTTGCCGATATGGTCGAATCGGTTTTGTTAATTGATTCATCGGAGCAGATGTTAGAAGTGGCAAAAGAAAAGATCACCCAGAGAGCAATCCCCAACGCTGATGTCCTTCATTCCGACTTTACTCAGGGAACCCCTGATGTGAAAGCAGACATTATCCTCATGTCACTTGTTCTTCTTCACATCCCTGATACCCGAAAGATTTTACAGGAAATGTTCACGATCCTCAATGACGGAGGCAAGCTTATCATCGTGGACTTTGACAAAAACGAAGAAATCAGCCACCCAAAGGTACATAACGGATTTGTTCAAGAAGAGTTAAAAGAAACACTCTCTGCCGTAGGATTTACTTCTACCGGAATTAAGACATTTCATCATGGAAAGCGTGTGTTCATGAAGAAGGATGCTTCGATGTTTATCGCGAGCAGTATGAAGGAAGTGAACAGTAATTATTCAGGAAACTGAGTTTTCTCAAATTTACTGAGTAAGGCTAGAAGGGGGGAGAATAGATGGTTCAGAAAGATATGATAGATCGAGTGTATGCTCATTGGACTGAGTTTCTTGGATGTGACTACTCAGACCTGATTGTTCCTAATGTGAAGGTGTTGCAGCATTCCAAGAGTTTAGATGGATATAACGGTATTTACACTTTCTCCAATGGAATCTCCTGTATCATATCCGCTCCACTAAAATACGTACCGGTGCTGGGCAAAGCGGTAAGGAACCTAGGACCTGCGGTAGTATTTGATGCTGAATGGCTGAGTCAATCGTTGGATGGCAAACATGCCAATATCATCGGCCCGGCATTTCAAGGGTATATAGAGGATGATTCACTGCTTCAAACATCCTCTTCATCCGTGATTGAATACAAGAGTGAACACCATAGAACGCTACTGGAAGAATTGCGTGACTCATGCTCTGAAATCGAATGGCAGCACAGTTCCATTGATGAGGAGAAAAGTCCAATCTTATTACAGATCCTTCATGGGAAAGTAGTGGCAGCAGGTTCCTGGATAAAAGGAGAATCAGGCTTTCTGAGTGTCGGGATTATTACCCATCCTGCTTATAGAGGTAAAGGCCATGCGAAGACAATTGTAAATGCCCTCACACAACGAGGGCTAACAAGTGATGCAACTATGCACTATCAGACCCTTGAATCAAATACCCCCTCCGTTTCCATTGCTCAGTCTTTGGGATATAAGTGTTTTGGAAGGACGATCGCCATTAGATTGAGTGTGTAGAGCTTACCTTTGGAGGTGTATGAATGAACATAAGACCCGTTAAAAAAGAAGAATATCGTTTTATTGAAGACTTTGTCTATGAGATATTCAGGAACACCACTTTTTCAGATGGAGTCATTGAAAGAGCCCTTGTAAAGGAAATCCGGGAAAACCCCTATTATATTCCACAGCTTGATCTGGTCGTTGAGGAAGAAGAAGCCATTATCGGTCACTGTATCCTTTCAAAACTTCCCATTAGTCATAGGCATGAACATGAAATCTTGATGTTGTCCCCCGTTTCAGTGGCAATGAATAAACAACGTCATGGTGTTGGCACGTTTATGTTAGAGGAAGGAATCGCATTAGCTGCTGAAATGGGGTTCAAAGGAATCGTTGTTGAAGGAGACCCTCGATACTATCACCGTTTTGGATTTAGGACATCAACTGCATTCGGAATCTATGCGTCTGAGAAAAACCTCCCACCTTCCGAAGAGAATTTAATGGCTTTGGAATTGTGTACAAATGGCCTGGAAAATATATCGGGTGAAGTGGATTATTCGATTTATTGTGCGTTGAGACATTAGTATTTAAATACTTCAATGATAGACCAAAGGAAAAGGGCTATACATTCACATCCCTTTTCCTTTGGAAACTAAATGTTTTTTCAGGAAAATTCTCTATTAATTAGTTGGATGAAATAATCTTTCTCAGTTGGACTGTTTCACGCTAAGTACGGTGATCGTCACCAGGATGACCGCCATTCCCAACACTTGGATGAGGTTCAAGTTATCCCCGATTACCAGAACGCCAAATAATGATGCTGTCACCGGCTCTACCATAGCGACCATCGAAGCATTTGCCGGAGTAGTCTTTCGAATTCCAATTACATACACTAAAAAGGACAGTCCAGCACCCAGAATCCCTAATAGTAAAAATAGCCCTAAATCCTTAGACGCCAGTACAGCTCCTGACTCCCCTTTGTCCGTAAAGAAAAAAAGGATGAGACAAAATGAAAAAAATGAAATGGTTAACGTGGTAGGTGGGTTTCCATGAGAAGACGCATTCTTAAACCCGAATATAAATAAAGCATAGGAAAGGCCAGCAGCAAGCCCGGCAGCCATTCCTAACAAACTCACTGAAATCGATTCAGTATTATAGGCACCTGTAAGCAGGATAATTCCGAAAAGAACACCAGTAATACAACCCCATTTAAACCAAGTTGAATGCTCCATTCGTAATAAAAAGGAGATTAATAGGACGAATACAGGTGCGGTATACATTAAAGTAGCGGCAATGGCAATACTCGAGGCTTGGATACTTAGAAAATAAAATGTGAAGTTACCAGCAACGCCCACACCCGCTAAAAGAGACCATATCCAATTACGTGGAGAGATACCCCGATTTTGTCTAAAGCGAAGGAGAAACCACACGAAAAAACAGATAAACCCAACAGCCCCTCGGTATATTGAAATCACAAGGGGATCCCAGCCCTTAGTCATTAAAATATCAGCAATCCCTCCACTAATCCCCCAACATATAGCGGCAAGAATGACTAAACCTATACCCGTAAATTTCATCGTGTGCCTCCTAACGATAAATTTGATACGTAAAACTTAAGCAGGATTGATAAAGTTGTTAACGGTGATTCCTTTAAACTGCCTTACCTAAACCAATGAAAGGATAATTTCTAAAAAATGGGTAAAATGAAACGAATATAAAGGGTTACAAGAGGCACGGGTACATAGTAGCGGCAGGGGAATGTAGAAGTTATCTTAATAAGTTTTAAAAGAAGCTTAAGAAAAGCAGGTTAGTAGAAGAATTGAGGATGCGACAAGCAAATATTAAGGAAGTGAAGTTAATTTTGTAGGGGGGATACGTGATTAGAAAACTATTGTTTTTGATACTGGTCATATCGATTATGGGGGCTTGTAGTCAACAAGAAACAGAAGAAAACCCGACTGAAGGGAAGAACTTTACGTTGGAAGAAGTAGAAACGATCATAACGGACCAAGGGATTGAATTGGATAAAGAGACTGATTTGCAAAGTGAGAACGTCTTTATACAAGAATTAAACGGAATTACTCCCGAAGTATATAATGTAAAGGGACATACATTATCGGTTTATGTTTTTTCTTCTGCAAGTGATAGAGAAAAAGGATTTCAACGGTTTGAAGAGAATACAGCAACAGCAGAAGTAGTTGAACATAGAGCATACCAATTTAATAATATTCTGGTGTTTTATATAAGTGATGATGAAAAGATGCAGAATAGATTGCTTGAGGCATTGCAGGAATTGGATGCTTCGTAATAAAAATGTGTCCAAAAAGCAGAAAGGCATTTACTTGTTTTGTCACTTATTAAAGAATAGGGGGGATCCCAGGATAGGGAGTATATTGGCGGTCAAAAACTGACTAGAGATGACTTTTTAACAGACGCTGGGTGGATGAAGCAAAGTTACTAATCTATAGAAAAACCAGCCCATTTAGAATGTGCTGGTTTCCCATATCATTATTTTATAGACTTATGTCGGTTGGGTGGTCAGGTGGAGTTTAAGAACTGGCTGATAAATAGACGGAATAATTCCGCTTAATTAGAGATTTCTATTAAAAAAGATTGAAATAGACGGAAAAATTCCGCCTATTTCCTCCAATAGTCCCAATGATAGGCGCTTTTTCTGGGCGTAAGCGGAAAAACTCCGCTTATTTAACCCGAAAACAGGTTCCAACTTAAAGGTAACCGGAAAAATTCCGCTTATTAAGTATTCTTAACATTATGAAACTCGTCAAATACGACGGGTTCTTCTTTTTTAATGATGCCGGAAGCTCTTTTCAACTTTACGGCTGACTTGGAACTTTAATCTCTTTGATCATTTGTCGTATCGATCCGAGATGGTAGGCGGAGTGGGCGATTGCCCCAAGCATTCCTGTTACGTTTTGTTCATCTAAGGAGTCAAGTGAATCAATTGTTGTAAGCAGTGTGGTGTATTCTTGGTGAATTTCAGAGGTGAAGTGTGTCCAGGTATTGGTGTCTACACTTGTGATTTTCCAGGATGCTTCCCAGTCCTTGTCGGGTTCTTCTCCATTCAAGTAGGATCTCGCAACCCATAGATAATAGCGGGTATGATCGGTTTGGGCGGCGATGGTCGTGCCGTTGACCGGTATCGAAGCGTCTTCTGCCGATAATCCTTCTAACGTCCCAAATAAACCACTTCCAGGCTTCGATTCTGTGTACCAGCTTCCGTTTCCTTCAGGCCCTTCAAATGTTTCCTTCAACAAGGTCTTAACAGCTGCCAACATTGGATTCTCCATCATAGTACCTCCTGAAATTGTATTTAACCATCTAAAACAATTTAGCTGGTTATAAGTTTACTCCGGTTGTTTCTAACTGTCAATGTGTATTATGATGGTTAGAGTAAAGGAGTCATGATTATGTCAGAAACAAACCCTTATATGATGGTCGGAGAACGACTATGTATGGATTTCATCAATACCGTCAGCTGGCGGGAAAGTACGGAGAAAAGGCGGGACTGGTTTACGAGTTACACCAAATTGGTCGACTGGTCCCTACATGCTGAAGTGTTGACAATTCAACAGGCACAAGATCTTCTTAGTGAAGCAGAGGAAAACCCCTCAAAAGCAGAAGATGTCCTGAAGCAGGCGATCGAACTGCGTGAAGTCATGTACCGTATGTTCAAGAACATTTCAATGAAAACCCCGCCCAACGAGCAGGATCTGGGACGCTTCAATCAATCAGTGAGCCACTATTATCAATTACTACAAGTCACCAAAGACGAAGATCAATTCACTTTGAGATTCAAACAAACAGAAAAAAACCTGGACCCTATGCTGCCTCCGATTCTCCAATCAGCTGTCGATTTACTCATTTCAAAAAAAGAATTGGAGCGGGTCAAGCAATGTGAGGGAGACCCTTGCGGATGGTTATTTTTCGATACCAGCCGAAATAAAAGTCGCCGCTGGTGTTCCATGGCGGATTGCGGGAATCGTGCGAAGGTGCGGAGGTTTTATCAAAAAGGAAAGTGACGATACTCGGTCACTTTCCTCATTATTCTGTCATCAACCTAATAGGATAAGCATGTCAGAAAGATTGACGTATTTTTTTCAATAGGAAGTTCAAAAATTGAAAGGACGAATGTAATTGAAACGACTATGTATCATAATGGTCATCTTGCTCTTGTCAGGGTGTAATGCCGCTGAACAGGGAGAAAAATCTTCTAATGAAGTAGAAAAAACTCCTTCAACAGAAACAAAGACAATAGGAAATCTTAAAGCGGGTTACACTTTCGATGAGTTCATGAAAGATCATGAGGTCTCGTTAAAGGGGACTGACATTCCTTACAGGGTGGAAGAAACATTCACGAATCAATTAATTGCGCTGGAAGGGAAGGCACAGCTCGGCAGGTATTATAATTATGGCTTCAATGAGTTGGAAGGAAGTCATTTTGTGATCAAGATTATGAAGAAAGATGAATTGGATTGGTATGTTTATTTACCAAGGGAAGAGTACCCGGATCTGTTTAAGGCGTTAAAGAAAGGACCGGTTGATGTGTATGCGACCGTTTCCATCCCGAAGGAATATTTCGAAACGGGGCAGGGTCACCTTTCAATCGTTGAGGAAATATTGTTTAAACAAAGCGGTGTAGAAGAACAGCCACTTGATGACGAACTGGCTGACTATATGAAGAAGCATTCCGTGGAGCTCACAGCAAAGGATATCCTGTACGACTTAAAGGGAATGTCTGATCGGCCATTCGCCCTCAGTGGGAACGCGCAACTCGTGACCTATCGCTATGCCGGCGCATACAAGGACCTGGAACCTACCCATTTCGTATTAAGTGTGCGGGACACGGTAAACAGTGAGGAGCAGCTGTGGAGGATCGTCTTTGACAGGATGAAGTACAAGGAATTGTATGAACAGGTACTTGGTGGGATGGTCCATGTCAATGTCACCGCGATGGTGGAGGATGATCGCTTTACCGAATATGCTGGAACAAATGCCGTCGGACAGGATGTGGAATTTGAGCCGTTGGAACGCTATGCCGATACATCGATGGAGGGTCAGTCCTATTTGGAGGAAAACGGATTATCAGTTATCGGAAGGGAAGTATTGTATGATCCGATTTCCTATATAGAAGAACCATTCTTTGTAGAAGGAACGGCGGAGATGGACCCATATGCCACTGCCAGCGGAGAGTATGAAGATCTGCAGGACACCCATTTCCGGATTGATATCGTCGAAGATCATTACGGTGAACAGTATGTCGATTATCCCCGGGCGCTGGAAGGATGGACGCTCTACCTTGACCGACAGAAATATCGGCATATCTATGAGAAGCTCAGCCAGGAAAAATACCTTAGTGTCATGGTGACTGCACGCATTCCCCGGGACAGATACAAGATGGGGCAAGGCGGGGTAGCGTTGGTTGAGAATGTGGTTATCAAGTAGTGCAGTCCATCTTTAATTATCAAAACTAATCAATTTACTAATGATGTGAATTGTTTCGCAATATAGTAAAGGGAAAAATCACTGGAGCGTGAACCGATGCCCCCAATAAAAAAAGCATACGCCTACGTCACTAGAGTAAGAGATGGAAGGCTACAAGTACTGGTATTTCAACACAAGGATATTCCTGAAGCTGGTATCCAAATACCTAAAGGGACAGTAAAAGAAGAGGAAGACACGTATAGCGCTGTAATTAGAGAAGTTAAGGAGGAAACTGGAATTCAAAAATTTGAAGTGGAAAAATTGATATCAGCTGACTTTTGGAGAAATGATGACGGCGCTATGCACAATAGGTATTTTTATAAGATCGTTTGTAATGAAAAGGCTGATGCGTGGGAGTACAACCCAACAGGTGGAGGAGAAGAAGACGGACTTACCTTTCAATTCTTTTGGATCTCATCCGATGAAGAAGTCGAACTAATAAGAGGTCACGCTGACTATTTGAATCTGGTTTTTGATGAATAAGAAATGAATCATATCATTGCAGTGGGCTTATCCAAAACAGGGTAAGTCCTTTTTTTGAAAATTCAAATCTCTAATTGCTAAAAAAAACCAGTTTGTTATAATTAAATAGGATATGAAATTGATTAATGAAGGAGGTTGGAAATCGTGCGTTCAAAGAAACTTCATACAAGAACAACTACATTTACGATGTCAAAACCTTCTTATCGCATATTGTTAAAGCCTGAGATTTTTTAATCTTATTAGTGAGTGGGGACTATCGTATCTTGATAGTCTCTTTTTTATTCGGAAAAGAGCAATTGAATGAAGATCAATAGGAGGAATAGTAGATGGTGGATTTTCGATCAACAGAGTTGGTAATGGAAGAACAGGAACTGAAAAGATACTTACAAGAATATAAGAGCGGAGATAAACCATGGGACGTAAAGAATCATGTTGGTCTTGTAAAGTCCATGATGCATTTCATCGGCTCTACGGATAGTGAGCTTAGGGACAAGTTGATCTACAGCACCTTTTTTCACTTAGCCATAGACAACCAGTTGGAGCATGAATTATTGAGTGAGCTATTGGATTACAGTTTAAGTGACGACATGTTATTCAAGGGAATAGGTGAAAATGGCACGGATACCGTCTTTACAAGGGCGTTTAGTTCACTTGTCATCGCCGTTATTTTATACAAGGATAATAAGGATGATTTTCTCTCCCGGGACACTGTGTATAAAACCAAAGATCACTTAATCAACTACATCAACTCTGAAAATGACCTGAGGGGCTTCGTACCTGTGAAAGGCTGGGCACATAGTATAGCCCATGTGGCAGATGCGTTTGACGAATTAATACTCAATAAAAAAATCGAACAGAAAGATTTTTTAGACATATTGCCGACACTTTGGGAGAAAATCCTTATATCTGAGAGTGTCTATGTTCATGGTGAAGACGAGAGAATGATTACACCTATACTTGCCATGCTAGAAAAGGGATTGGACATCGTGGAAATAGAACACTTATTAAAAGCAATACCAGCCGAACTGAAACGTCGGAAAGAACAAGTAGATGAAGAGAATTATTGGTTTTTAGAAGCGAACTGTAAAACATTTTTAAAAAGCTTTTACGTAAAGATAAGTTCCCGTGAAGAGTTGATTTCTCTTCGTAGGGATATTGAGTTGTGCTTATCTGAATTGTAGAGGAGGCAGGGGATGAAAAAGAATAAAATGGTGCGAGCATTCGTTGATTCGGAATTCAAAGCAGAAGAGGGATATGAAGATATTCTAGAATTATCCCGGGGTTGTAAGTATTCGAACTGCACTCATATAACCGAGGAAGACTGTGCGGTTCAAAGAGCCATCGAGGAAGGTACGCTTTCAGAAAAAAGATTTAACGCCTTTTATAAAGATAAAAACGAAGCAGAATATGTTTCTAAACAAAAGAATAAAACCAAGGCAATCGAGTATATGAAGCAAAGGGATCTATTTAAAAGATCTTAGAGCGAAGTGCTTTGTTCAAACAAAGGGGAAAAAATATGAATAAGCATGAACCTATCAAGATTGAAGACGGATTAAGGTTGGTTTATCAAGAACCCAAAGAATACACCCGCTATTACTCCATTTACCATGGACAAAAATATGCAGATTCCTATTTTAGAAGGTCCCCGGAGACGTTAGTGGAAGTGGCAACCATTTTTGACTGCGGATATTTCATCATGGAAGGCGAAATGATCATTGGCGGTGTACTTCTGAAACCTAATTTCATCTCGGATTTATTTGTAGTACCGCCCTATAAGGACTACGAAGGCTTGGCCAGCAAGCTATTAAACTATGTGAAAAAAATATCTGCGACTGAAGAAAAGATCATTGTAAGAGAAGTGGTAGAGGAACATATTGCAACGTATGAACAACTTGGATGCAAGACTCAGGAAGTGAATGTATGGATGATTCGTCCGACGGAGCCGGTGATGGCCATTCTTCCTGAAGGGTATAGCTCCAGTGCTGTAGCAAGTGAAGATGCTGAGGATATCGCATGTTTACTTATGAAAGCCAATAGGACCAATCCGGCCTATAAGCAAATCGGAACAAAAGAGGATTATCTCCACCACGTAAATGAATTCATTGATGTACACAAACATAATAAAATCATGGATGAGTGTTCGAGGGTTGTGGTCGATACTCATTCGAACAACATTGTGGGTGTCTGTCTGCACATGGAATTTGAAGCTTATCCGCTTATCATGAGTTTAGTCGTGGACCCTGATCATCAACAACGTGGGATTGGACGATACTTGTTGACCCATTCGATCCATTCTTCGAGTGAAGGATACCCGGCCACTCGCTTATCTGTCATTAAGGATAATGCAGCGATTAAGCTATATGAAGATCTTGGATTTCTTAGAAGTAAAACGATCATTGATATGTATCTAGAGTATTAATCCTTTGAAAGTACTTGCTCATTCTGCCTGAAAAAAATGAGAGAGGGATGTATCCATTTATGACAACGACTCAATACACGATACGAAATTACCAAGATCACGATGCCAATCAGATTGCTGCATTTGATGTTACCGCCATGCTTGCCTATCGGTACAACCGTGATTATGAACAGCAAAATGTCTTCTGTGCTGTTGATTCTAATGATCACATAGTTGGCGTTGGACATATAGTTCCAGATCAAACATGGTCAGAGATCGAACATTCAAATCAGCCTTCTGATTTTGTGTACCAATTGAATATAGACATTTCTTTGAACGAAGAATCGCCGCCTCCTGAAAATGTGAATGGTGAATTGCTGAAATGTCTTTTAAATAGAGGGAGGGAACTGAGAGCAGGGTATCCTGACAAAAAAGTAAGAGTGACGCACACCATTTCATCAGATGATCTGGAAGAAATCGATTTCTATCTTTCGAAAGGTTTTGGTACTCATAGGACCCATCTACTAATGAAACGGGATTTAAGAGAGGACATCGAGGAATATTCTCTTCCAGGGAATCTGGTGATCAAAAGGTGGGAAATGGAGACGCAAGCTGAAGAGGAACAGTATCTCGCAGCAGAAGCAAAAGGAGATCTTTATGGGGTGTCTTGGAGTCTGAATCATCTAAGGTGGACCAAAAACGGGGGAGAGTGGGATACGTTTACCGTTTTTAATGGAAATGAAGTGGTTGGAAGCGTCATGACCTGGGGGCTTGGAGAGGAACGAAGTGCGACGGAAAATATTTTTGTATTACCTGAATGGAGAAGAAAAGGAATCGCCAAAGCCGTCATTACGAAAGCTTTATTGTTCCTTAAAGATAATGGGAAGAGTGAAGCCACTCTGGGTGTATTCGGAGATAACGGAAGGGCAATATCCTTATACGAGTCATTAGGCTATCGAATGTTCTCCATTCATCTGGAGTTTGGAAAGGACTTATAAGCGATAAGACAATGTTATAACTGTAAGTGAATGACATATAGAAGGGGTGGAAGCGATGATAAGTAAACCAGAAACAAACGAATACCCACCGTATTATAAGGAATATGTAAACAATGTACCCGACGGAGAATTGCTCCAGATTCTTGATGATCAACAAAAGGAAACCAAGGAATTGTTGAAAGACTTAAGTGAGGAAACGGCAGAATACCAGTATGCTCCGGGCAAATGGACGATCAAGGAAGTCATAGGCCACATAACCGACACGGAGCGAATCATGTGCTACCGCCTTCTCAGTATTGCCAGGGGAGAAAAGGGGATGCTGCCTGGATATACCGATGATGATTATGTGAAAAGAGGGCAGTTCAATCGTTTTTCACTATCTGATCTTTTACATCATCAAGCACTTGTCCGCCAACACACTATTCTCCTTTTAAGTAGCCTGGATGAAGAAGCGATGCGCCAACGTGGAAACGCAAACGGCTCCGAGGTGACGGCTCTTGCGATTGCTTACATTATTGCGGGACATGAAATCCATCATCGAAGGTTGATTAAGGATCGATATCTGAGGGATGCATTGACAAATAGTGATAATGATTTGAAAGGATGAAACCCAGTGATTTCAGAGCTTGAACAGTCTGAATTTTATAGATGCAAAGCATTATTGGTACATGGGGGACTATTGGAATCCAAAGCGGCCATTGAAGGTATGCATTCCGACCGCATATTTGTCGATGATCTTTTGTCTCCTACTTCAGGATTTATATGGCTGGGGAGTAATAATGGTTTTATTTTTATTGGAAACGAAGAAAACGCAGGCTTTAATAGCCAGCTGAACCATCATTTCAATAGAATCATCAAACCAGACGCCAAAAAAATGGATTTAACAGGTTTCGAAGCGATAGGAGATCAGCCAAAGTGGAATAAGACGATTAAAAGCGTATTTGGTGAAAACCTGAAAGGCTACAATCAAAAAGTGTATGAATTACAAAAGGATCATTATCTCCAGCATGAACCTCGTTTAGAACAAGGATATGAAACGGTTAAAATAACCAAAAGTGTATTGGAAAACAAGGGTTTCGAAACAAATCGAAACATTGAATTCTTACAATTAAAGGTATTAGAGTTTTGGCCATCGTTTGATAAGTTCCTACAGTATGGTCTCGGGAATATGGTGGTTTATCAAAATGAAATTGTAAGCGTTTGTTTCTCAGGAGTTGTAGCTGGAAATGTGCACGGCATTGACATTGAGACGCTACCACATCATCAAGGGAAAAAGCTTGCACAGAAAGTAACTCATGCTTTTGTTCAAGACTGTTTTGAGAATGAGATTACACCTTATTGGGATTGTATGGAGATCAATCTTCCTTCTGTTTCAGTTGCAGAGAATATAGGGTTTCGGAATAAGCTTAATTATAGTTGGTATTGTGTGCCGTTTGAATGATCTTCTTCATTAATTGAAAGAGGAATATATGTGACCCAATCTTTTCTTGATCGAAAGATATAACGAAAGGAGGAGCTTTCCATGTGGTGGCAGTACTATGGGGATGCAGTGATTGCAGTATCAGTGTTGACAGCAATATTGATTTTAAGTTCGATTCATTTCTTCAGCGTGAAAAGTAAAAGAGGGTTCATCATTCCTTTAACCATATCCACTATAGGTTACATATCCTTTGTAATTGGTATCGTCTTTATCCGAGGATTTGAAGGATTAGGATTTATGGTCTATGGGGTGACCATTATGGGGATTGGTCTCTTATATTACCTGGGAGTGGGGGTCTATAGGAAGATTAAGTACTAATTAATAGATAGGGCTAAATCTACAAGCATCATCCCTAAATAAAAGGTCAGTTTATCAGTTCAATTACATATGAATGTGAAAAGAAAATAGTAGGTGAATGTATGAGTTTATTAAAAGGTAAAAAGATCCTCATAACAAGCGGAGGTACGATAGAGAAATGGGATACGGTAAGGGGACATACTAATTTAGCAAAAGGGACGATGGGGTGTTACCTAGCGGAAGAAGCATTCAGACAGGAAGCAGAGGTCATTTACTTACATGGCTATTTTGCAAAGCTTCCTGAAAACCATGGAAGCATGCACTTGATACAATTTGAGGGGATAGAAGATCTAGGTGAGAAAATCAAATCGATTGTACAATCTGAACCTATTGATGTCGTGATCATGGCAGCTGCCGGATCAGATTGGATAGTCGATAAAATGGTGGACCAACGAGGGAATCCAATTTTGGAGACAGGGAAAATGACGAGTGATGAACCCCAATCATTCATTTTAAAAAAGCTCCAAAAGTATTATCAGAAATAAAGAAATGGAATCCGAACGTCTTACTTGTAGGGTTCAAATTAGAGCATACAGATGATGCGGAATACTTATTCGAGAGGGCAAACCTTCGAATGGACTCTTCAGAGGCAGAATTCATGGTTGCGAATAAAACGGCGTCTCTCTATGGTGAAAATGCCGAGCATTTTATTGTTTCAAAGCTTCACTCTCCCCAAAAGTACATGAGTAAAAAAAGTACAGCAGAGGGGTTAATGGGGTTGCTTGCAGGTCGTGTAAAATAAATAATAAGTTATATTCAAAAGAAAATGAATATTGCCAGAAGTGAAAAGGTTTGAAATAATGGGTATTTGTGGCAGGTGATTTTCCACTGAAAGGCGGATACGATGAAACAACTATCAACCAATATTTCACTTATCATTTTAGGAGTATGTATTTTAGCTGGTGCATGGATGATTTCGAATGCTATACAAACCAGCGACTCTCAAAATGCGGATGAACAATTTACGGTCAATATGAATTCAACACAGGAACATCAATTGATGAGTTCTACGGAATTAACAAATTATTTAGGCATAAGCGACGAGCAATTAGAATTAATATATCCCAGAAAACAAGATGATGTTGTTATTAGTGAAATTCCATACATAAAAATGGGATATGAATATTACTTTCCTGTTAAAGCGATCGATCGATGGTTAGAGGAGACGGAAGGTAAAACCTTTCAGTGATCGGTATAAGGTTATTTCAATGACCTTAAGCTGTTCACATTTTTTTTTAGGGGGAATGAGATTTTGCAGCACTGCATGAACTGTCATACCCAATTCAAATGGAAAAAGGTCTACCGGTATTTGTGGGGCCCAATCATAAAACCGTTCAGATGTCATGTATGCCATCAAGAGCACTTGATTACGATGAAGGGGAGGTTCATGCTTAGTCTGTTGTATTTACCGGCGACACTCTTTATCCTGTTCCTTACTCCTTTTCAAAGCATTTTATTGAATCTTGGAATTGGTATGCTATTACTACTTATCGGCTCCCTGCTGAGTCCATTGGTAGTGAGGTTCAAACTTGATCATACCATTTATTAAGAAAGGTTTAGTTAAGAATATAGAGGAGTGATACTATGAATCTTAAAACATATAGAATCATTCACCTTGTTATTACAGGAATGATCACTGTACCGGTTACTCTTTTTATCGCAAGTGGGGGATTGGGTGAGAATTATACAGGTGATACATTTGTATACGCTGAATTTCTTTTCGTTTTAGCAGTATGGATTATTGGTTCCGTACTCTCCTTTATTAAAAAAACAGCGAGATTGGGATTAGTCATCAGTGCCTTACCGGCATTGTTTTTCATTTGGAATGTTCTTATTACATTCCTCACATAAGTAAGCGGTTCGATTATAGTAAAACAAAACCAAGGATGGGTGTAATGATGGAGATACGGTTAGAAAAAGCAATAGTAAAAGATGCACCATCTATTTATGATCTTCAGGTTAAATCATTTATGCCGCTATTGGATAGGTACAAAGATTATGAAACCAATCCAGCGAACGAGGACATTGAAAAAGTGAAGAAGAGAATCATTAGACCTGACGGCGGTTTTTATAAGATTATGATGGAAGATAGACTTGTAGGTGCTATTTGTATTTACTGGAAAGACGATGTGCAATTCAGGATTAGCCCAATGTTTATTTTACCTTCTTATCAAGGGAGGGGAATCGCACAGAAGACGATCCTCTTAGTGGAAGAAATGTTCCCCCGGGCACAAACCTGGGAATTAGCTACACTATTAGAAGAAAAGAGAAACTGTCACCTTTATGAGAAAATGGGTTATAACCAAACGGGAATCCGTAAGAAATTAAACGAAAATGCAACTCTCATCTTTTATAAAAAAGTTGTTAGCCATGGGGCAATTTAAAAGACAAGTTCATTAGAGTAAGTAACCTACAAGGAACATCCAGGAGGAAATACAATGCAAACACTTATCCGAGAAGCCACCAAAAACGATTATGATGCAGTTCATCGAATCCAAAGACAAGTGCACGAGATGCATACAAAAGAACGACCAGACCATTACCAAATGGCAGACACCACGTTAGACCAGGGCTATTTTACCAACTTAGTAGATGGAGAGAACACGAAGGTATTCATATTAGAAGAAGACCAGCCCATCGCCTATACCATTCTTACAATCAAGAATGCAGCAGAACGGCCGATCCTCATTCCTAAGAAAGTGGTCTATATGGACGACTTTGGCGTGGATCAGACGTTCAGAGGAAAAGGTTTGGGGAAAAGATTCTTCGGGGAAGTAGTGGAGTACGCTAAGAAGATTGGTGCAGATTCATTGGAATTAGGCGTGTGGGAGTTTAACGAAGATGCCATTAAATTCTATGAATCCATGAATTTAAAGACTAAATCAAGGCTGATGGAAATCCGTTTATAAGGTTCTCACAAGCTTTCAGAACTAGGGGAGGGACTTCGAGTTGAAGGAAATAAGGGAAATCAATCATTCTACATATGCCTCATTCTGTTCACTTGTCAATGGGGCATTCCCTGGTTTACATGCCGATCAGTGGCTGCAGGGGCATATTGAAGAAACACCGAGCGAAAGCTTATATGGATTGTTCAAAGGGAAGGATTTAGTGGCTGGCATGAGGACATTTCTGTTTGAAATGAACTTGAACCAAACCACCATCCCTGTCGGTGGAGTCGGGATGCTTGCCGTTGATTTGTTACATAAGAAAGAGGGAAATGCGTATCAACTGATTAAGTATTTCTATGAACTGAATAAGTCCAAAGGGCATCATCTTGTAATGTTATATCCGTTCAACGTTTCCTTTTATAAAAGAATGGGATTTGGAATGGGGACACAGGTTTATCAATATTATGTGAGCCCATCCTCTTTTCAGAATGGTTCACGTAAAGAGCATCTTGAACAATTAGGCTACGAAGACAGAGAACTCATTCTGGATTGTTACAACCGTGTTTTTCAAAAAACGCATGGGATGACGAAACGATTTCCAACAGAGCGGGAATTGAATCGACCATTTAACTTTGGACAAGTGGTTGGTTTTAAACAGGATGGTCAAGTACTTGGCTACGTATTGCACGAAGGCAAGGGGAAGGATCTTTACATCCATGAGTTATTCTTTGAAACAAGGGAAGCGATTGAAGAATTATCTACCTTCTTACACCAACAGGCCGATCAATTTAAACGAATCATCATCAATTCTAACGATGATGACCTCATTCATTTTCTGAGTTCACCTGAAAGTGGTATGGACACCATGCTTGATACGGCGCCTTCAGTTGACAATAAGCATATGGTGAACCTTGGGGTTGGGGTGATGTACAGGGGCATTGATTGTAAAGGGTTATTGATGGAACTGTACGAGAAGAAGCATCGATTCGGCAGTGCTTCTTTAACGATAGGATTTGAAATACAGGACGATCTGCAAGGTGACGAGACAAAGAACTTCACCGTGACGTTTTCACGTGGAGAGATTCAACGCTTTCATGAACAGGCAGTCGATACTGTCGTACGAATGGATATCTCCGAGTTCTCTTCGATGATCATGGGGGCTGTGACTTTCCGTTCTTTAATTAAATGGGGCAAAGCAGAAATATCGAACCCAACCTTCGTGAATCAAGTCCATGACCTTTTCCAAACGCCAGAAAGACCGGTATGTACGAAAGCATTTTAAAGATGAAGGGGTACCTGAATGAATAGGAGTGATACATATTTAAGTATTGAAGAGCTTCTTTCCATACCTGCCATATCAGAACTACACATGAGTGAGGACGGACGACGCGTAGCATTTGTCAAAAACACGGCTGACTGGGAAGAGAATAGATATAGGAATTCCATCGTGATATATGAAAAAGACAAGGGGGAATGCACGTCATTCACAGAGGGGACCTCCCCACTCTGGTCGCCGGATTCCACACGTTTGGCCTATCTTTCAGCGGGTGATGGAGGTACGGTGAATCAAATCTTTGCGGAGTCGATCGATGGTGATGGCAGGGTACAAGTCACCGATGAAAAAGAAGGGGTGATTCAATTCAAATGGGATCTTTCTGGCAAGGGAATTTACTATGTTGCCTCTTCACCGGAACCTGAGGAAATCAAGAGACGCAGGGAGAAGTATGGAGATTTCCACCGTGTAGGAAAGGAATACCGGAATCATTGTTTATGGTACGTTGAATTAATTGAGCAGGTTCCGAATCAACTGACGGACGGAAGAGATTTTCACATCCAAGAATTCGATGTTTCAACCGATGGGGACAAGGTGGTGTTCATGGTTACGCCAAGCCCGGAAGGAGAGGATAATCAGAATGGAGAACTCTACCTGCTCGATCGCCCATATGGACAGTTGCGGAAGCTGAAGGGAGATAAGGTAGTCGGAGGTAACGTATGCTTTTCTCCTCAAGCAACGAAAGTGTGTTACACGGCAAGCTTACGTGAGAAGGATTACTACAAGACTCATATCATGGACAGTACACTCGAAATCTATGATCTTACGAATGGTGAGCGGATTCAACCATTGCTGGATTTTGACCATGCGGTTGTTCCCATACGCTGGACAGCTAAAGGGATTATGCTGATGTGGCAGGACAAAACGAATTATCGTCTCGGGTTATTATCTGAAGATGGGAAGCTGAACATGATAAACGAGACAGCGGAAGGTTGCACCATGGAGGCTTCTGTAACAGGAGATGGAAATCATCTCGCCTATCGCAAGGCTTCACACAATGAAATATTTGAAGTCTATGCTGATGGTGAAAAAATCACCAATGAGAATGGTCTGCTCCAGGGAAGCCTTACAAGTAACAGGGAGATCATCTCATGGATAAGCCGTGATGGCCTTGAAATAGAAGGGGTATTAACAACCCCGAAAGACATGGATTGGAATGAAAAACACCCTTTACTGGTCTTCATCCATGGCGGTCCGGACTGGGCTTCTTTCCCCATCCATTCAAGCTGCTTCAATGAAAAATATCCAGTTGAGTCGTTTATTGAAAAGGGCTTTATCATTTTGGAACCAAACTACAGGGGAAGCTCAGGATATGGGAATGACTTCTTGAAGGCAAACTATCGAAACCTCGGCATCGGTGACTACGAGGATGTGATATCCGGTGTCGATGCACTCGTAGACCGGGGTATCGCAGATAAAGATCGAGTCGGGGTGATGGGCTGGAGCCAGGGCGGATTCATCTCAGCATTCTGCTCAACCTATAGTGATCGATTCAAGGCTGCCTCAGTTGGAGGAGGAATCAGTAACTGGGTCACGAATTATGTGAATACAGATCTGCCTTCCTTTATCAGGATGCATGTAGGAGAGACACCGTGGAATGACCCGGAGATCTATGCCAAATCTTCACCAACGACCTATATTCAAAGAGCCTCTACGCCAACCCTCATCCAGCATGGTGAGAAGGATGCAAGAGTTCCGCTTTCTAATGCATATGAGCTCTATAAAGGACTCAGGGATATGGGAGTCGAGACAGAATTAGTTGTATTTGATGGCATGGGATACAGCTCTGACAAGCCGGGAATACACCGGGCTATTATGGAACAGAATTTGAGTTGGTTTTTAAAGTGGTTGGTTAATTAGGGACGAAATGTATATAAAAAAAGCCATGGAGACAGTTCCGTTGTGAATAAACTGACCTGCCTCGTGGCTTTCTAAGTCATCACGTTGATGATTTACCCCCACATACAGCCACCGTATGATACCCACGCGACACGGGTCCTTCCAGTACACGTACATCCTTAAATTTCAATTGTTCCATCATTGGGAGTAATTCACCTTGAATCATCTTCTTGATTGTAGTCCAGTCTTCCCCGTCTTTCCCATCGCAAAGCGTGATCAGGACGGTTCCTCCAGGAGACAGCACCCGTTCGATTTCCTTCAACGATATGGACAGGTCCTCCCAGAAGTAAACAGAATGGATGCTGAACACGGCTGTGAATTCTTCATCAGGGAAGGGCATTTCTTCAACGCTTCCGTGAACGAGTGCCATCTGCTTTTGTCTGATGGCTTTTTTGTTGCGCAAAGCGGCTGACTGAAGAAGAGTTTCTGACACATCCAATCCGGTGACTTTGTGGCCTCCATTCAACGAAGCAATCTGTTTCATCGCAGATCCTGCCCCGCATCCAATCTCAAGGATCCGTTCATTTTCCTGGAGCTGGAGATTTTCAATGGTCCACAGGGTTTCAGGCTTATGCTGACGGATCATTTTCTCCCCGATGAACCATCCTAGAACTCCTGCGGGCCGGCAATACTGGGTGTCCATGAGGTGCTGGAATTTTGCTTTCACATTCATTAAACGCCCTCCTTTTATTCATTGTGTATTTACACTATAATTTTCTTATCACCATTAAACAATCCTATATTACTTATAGTTGTTATAAGATATTTTTATAGTAGGAGGAGTCAAATTGGAAATTAATCAGCTGATCGCGTTTGAACTTGTTGCGAGGCTCGGTTCATATAGCAGAGCTTCGAGATACCTGGATGTCTCGCAGCCTACTATCAGTTTGCGGATCAAAGAGTTAGAGAAAGATGTGGGGGGATACCTTTTTGTCAGGGCAGGGAAACAAATGGAGCTGACAGATTTGGGTAAAGGGTTCCTTCCTTATGCCAGGCAGGCTCTTGAAGTATTACATAAAGGTAAAGAAAGGGCTCAGTCGATAAAAGAAGGGAAAAGAGGGGAAATCACAATCGGAACCCTTCCGACATTTACATCGGGACATTTCACGTCGATCATCAAGAAAATGTACACTGCATTTCCCGATATCCAGATCGCCATCCACACCGGCCATAACCAACAAATCATCGATATGCTGTATGACGGAAGCACCAAGCTGGGAATGATCACTTCCCCGTTTTTTAATAAAGATCTGAGAAAGCTTTATAGTATTAAAGAACCCCTGGTCTTCGTTGCCCGCCGTGATCAGCCATTAAGCGGGATGAAGGACGGGAGTTATGGGGTGGAAGATGTTTTTGAAAGGAGTAAACCGTACATCATGACCGATTGGAGCGAGGAGAGTAAGCATTGGCAGAGAACCCATATGTCATTCGGTAGTGACTCCATCGAATTACCGCCTGCCACTGCTCTAGAATTCGTCCAGAACTACAGTGGAACAGCGCTTCTCACGGAGTCCATGGTTTCTGCCTTTTTAGAAGATGGAACATTGGTAAAGCTGGTACCAAATGATATGCCGGCTCTCTATAGGGAAGTCGCTTTAGTAAGCCTGGATAGCGAACAGTCCCTGCCTCCAGCTGCCCGGAGCTTTTTGGAAACAGTAAGGTCCGGGGCATGGGGACAGGTATAGAGCGGGTGCCATCCCCGCTCTACCGTTATGCCTCTAATTCCTCAAACAACCCAACTGAATTACCATACGGATCGCTAAACGAACACCAGGCAGCGGGAACGCCTTCCCGGGTTTGGACTTGCTCTATCATCATATTCAGCGATTCTATCAATCTTTCACGTTCAGAATGGATGTCTTGAACGCCTAAACGCAGTGGACCATTCCCCACTGTAGGCTTTCCTTTTGCCACTTGCAGCCAGGTATCTTTCACGATTTCCCACTCGGCAAAATTATCATGTGGGATGAAGTCGGGGTCGCGATTGAAGAGGGTTTTGTACCAACTAAGCCCTTTTTCGTAATCTGTCACTCGAACTTGAAAGGTGACTCCTGTATATTTCTTCATTCTATTTCCTCCTATTTTGTGATTACATTTTAATGGTATCGGAGGGATGAACTCCCTTATAAAGTAAGCAGAGCTCCCCGGATAAAAACGGTTGCCAAAAGGGGACCTGCATCTTATAAAGGGAAGCCAGCCAGTAGCAGCAAATGTAGGGGCGGAGAAACGGTGCCGGTTGGAATTCCTTATATTTCGTATAGGGGCTCGGCATAATCATTGGCCGAAAAAAATCAAAACGTGTCATCGCTTGCCCTTCTTCCTTTCCATTCGTCTACTATAGTACATTCAAGTAAACGCTCCATTCTCCTGCCGTATCTTTCACACTTCTGGCATCTTTCCACCCCGTTAAGAATAAAGTGGAAACAAAAAGGTGCACGCCATTTATCTTCTACTTCAAATTACTCCTATTATTTCGAAACTTTTTTCGTTCATAAGACGTATAAATGACTAGAACAACTGTTTGATGAGCCGGCTCACAACGGTGTGGCATAGGGTCTGGTGTAGATGACGATCTGCCATAAATGGATTCTATGAAAATAAAAGAAGTTAACAGAATAATTGAAACTATTCCGATTCGGCACCCGTCTAATGAATAGTGTATAAGATAAAATACCCAAAAAACAATACAGACAAAACAGACTGGGGGAAATAGGAATGTGGGAACAAAAGCTGATTCAAACAAACCGTGGGATTTTTGAAATCTTTGAAGCAGGTAACGGGGAACCGTTATGCGTGACGCACCTTTATAGTGAATTTAACGAGCGCGGGTATCATTTCGCTGATCGATTTGTCGAGGACTTTAAAGTGTACCTGGTGAATCTGAAAGAAACAGGGAACTCCACTGAAGTGACCCATGAAGACGAACTGAGCATGAGTGAGACTAGCAAAGATTTAGAAGCGATCCGCCAAGTTCTCGGATATGAAGACTGGAACTTTGCTGGGCATTCAACCGGTGGGATGCTCGGGCTGCATTATGCCGCTCATCATCCGGAGTCTGTCAAACGATTGGTTGTAGGTGGGGCTTCCGCAACAAACGAATATATGGAGCATCAGGACAGTATATACTGCGATAAAAATCCGGAAAATGAACGTTTGAAGGAAATCGTTTCCGTCTTATATTCTGAAAAGGCAACGAAAGAAGAGCGCCGGCAGGCAGGGAAGGCGTGGACGGAAATGTCATTGTATGATCCGGAAAGATACGATGAATACTTCGGCAAGCCAAGCAGTGGAAAAATGGTTAAAAAACGGCTGGACTATTACTCTAAGAAGGAACTTCCTGAGTATGATATTCGAGAAACCATTTCGGACATTACCACTCCGACACTCATATTCTGCGGAAGGCACGATGCTCAATGCCCGTTTGTGTTTTCTGAAGAAATCTTTCATTTAGTACCAAATTCAACCTTTTATATTTTCGAAAATAGCAATCATTCTCCGCATGTCGAGGAACAAGAGAAATTCAATGACATGGTGAAGGATTTCAGATGTCTGGTGTAAACTTTAATCATTTACCTCGGGGAGCTCTCAGTATGATCTAATAGGAGGTTTCAAATGGATAAGCGGGTTCAATTTGACTTTGAAATCGATTTTACCAACGGTGGTGGTATTCAAGGACAGGAGTTCCGTCTTGATATTGACGGGGATGACATCTCTGATCAAGAACTGGCCAACTACATCGTGGAAGATATGAGATTACTGATGGTGGGAGAAGTAAGAATACTAAATAAGAAGATCATCCAAGAGAAGCATAAACGCATGGTTAAAAAGAGAATGGAGTAACACGGAAAGGTGCATTTCTTTGTCGGAAATGCACCTTTCCTATTTTAAATAAAGGGGAACAAGTATTTAAGGAGAATGTCATTAACGTAGTTTAATATAACCTTTTAAGCATAAAAAGGAAGTTTCTATGAAAAAGGGGGAATTGTATGTTGGAAATTTATTTAACCCGTCACGGTGCAACGGAATGGAATGTAGAAAATCGTCTGCAGGGCTCTCTTAATTCCGACTTAACTGAAAGTGGAGTCAGAAACGCGACCGCTTTGGGAAGGCGTCTGTCAGACATTGAATTTACGAGGATATACGTAAGCCCAAGTAAGCGGGCGTTAGAGACAGCAAAATTGATCATATCCGATGATTCCTCATTCACGATTATAGAAGAGTTGAATGAAATATCTTTTGGAGACTGGGAAGGGAAAACCAGGGAAGAAATAGAGTTAAAAGGGAAGGAGGAATACGATAACTTCTGGAGCCGGCCACACAAATATAATCATCTGCACCACAACGGAGAGTCGTTGGAAGCCTTTAAACAACGGGTGGCAGTCGCCATGAAACGGATTCTTTCCGAAAGTCCAGAAGGAAGAATACTGATTGTGACACACGGTGTCGTTATCCGTGCGCTTATGGCATTCTTCTGGAATATACCCCTTGTGAAAATGTGGGATCCACCCAATATTCACGGGACAAGTCTGTCCATCGTCCGTTTTGACGGTGATCATTTTGAGAAGGTGATATTAGGGGATACGATCCACATGAAAGAATAAGGGAACATAATCGTTAATGAAAAAGAAAGAGATTTACTTTAGGATAAAAGGACTAAGAAATTTACTTTAATAGACGTTTGAACAGACAACTTCTCACCCTCCTAAATATAATGGTAAAGATCATATCATTTATAGGAGGTTTTTTCTGTGGCATTTCCCAGTAATTCACAGTATACCCCTGTTATAGTGGGGGGGACACCCGTATTTGATGTCTTAGGAGATGAAAGTCCCGTTTCAACAGATATTGTAGGGAATTCAACGTTTCCTGCAGGTTTCTTTGCTTACGACGGGACGAATGTATATTTCCGATTAAGACTGAACGGGGATCCCCGGAACAATCAATTAACAGGTTTCAGAAATTTCGCATGGGGGGTTTTAATTAATACAACCGGTGTTGCCGGGACATACGATTGGCTTTTTAACGTGGATGGATTGAATAACCGAGTGAGTTTGATTCAAAATACGGTGAAATTGGTCAATTCGTGGAATGACCCTGCGGAAGGGACTGGAGGAGGAAACCCTAATTTCTCTCAACCCATTACCAATTTTGATTATGCCCGGGTGACGCCTGCAGATTCAAGCATCGGAGGCGATCAGGATTTTTTCCTGGAATGGTTCCTTCCAGCAAGTACGGTATTCTCCCTTTTGGGCATTAATGAATCAACAGCCATCCGTGCCATTTATTTTACATCAGCAAACGCAAACAACTACAACAAAGATTCTTTAAGGACGAGTGAAGGCTTCTCCTTCGCGAATGCATTAAGTGACCCCGTCACGCCAAGTCAGGCCGATATCAGGGCCAGGCTTTCGACCAACAAGGTAAGAAATTCCGGACCACAAACGGTCCTTCTTGGTCAGCAGGCAACGTGGACAGGTACCGTAACTGTGACGAATACGGGTCTTTCACAAGCTACGACGGTCTTTCTCGATGACATTATCGGTCCGGATCAGGTTACCGGATTTGTCGTGAATTCCACATCCCAAGGGCTCACCACGTATAACTCAGCTACTAAACTACTGACCTGGAACGTCGGAAACCTGAATCCGGGTGCCACCGCTACTCTAACATTCTCACTGAGTGGTGCCTATACAACCAGCGGATCGAGAAACTTGGATGGGGTACAGGCATCAGGTGTAGATTCATCGTCGGGTAACCCCATTCAATCCAACACTTCCGTGGTGACGATCACCGTGCAACAAAGCGCTACGGTCAATGGGACCATCACGGATCAAACAACCGGGTTGGTACTCCCGAACTCCACCGTTTCGCTTCTGCAGGGAATGAGCGTCATTGCCACTACACAAACGAATACAAGCGGCTTTTATTCGTTTACCAATGTCGTGCCTGGAAACTATACGGTTCAGGCTTCATTAACCAATTACGTGACAGGAAGCGTGAATGTGACGGCGACAGCAGGAACTTCGACAACCGGCAATATTGCCCTCGTACCTCAGCCAAGTACCATAACAGGTAACGTTTCGAATGGTGGTGCCATCAATAATGCGACCGTCCAGCTTCTGAATAATGCCGGTACGGTGGTGGATACCACAACCACCAACATAGCCGGTAATTATTCCTTCACTAATGTGACACCTGGACTCTATAACGTATCTGTTGTGGCCACAGGATTTCAATCTCAGACAAAAGCGGTGATGACAGAACCGAACCAGGCGTCTGTGGTCAATTTCACGCTTGTTGCAAATCCCGGTGCAATATCCGGTACAGTCCGTGATGCCTCTACTACTAACACAATCCCATTTGCCAATTTAGAGCTCCTGGACTCCAATGGGGTGCACATTGCTACGACCACGGCTGATGGAAGTGGTCAATATACCTTCAATAATTTAGCACCTGGAACGTATCAGGTCAGGTCCTTTGCTGCTAACTATAGTTCCACGACGGTCTCTTCGATTGTCACCGCCGGAAATACCACCATTACGAACCTCTTCCTCGACCCGAATCCAGGATCTATTCAAGGGACGGTCATTGACGCTGACACCATGACGGCGATATCTGGTGCTTCCGTTCAGGCAATCAATAGTCAGAATGTGGTTGTAGCGAGTACCACAACGAATGGAAGTGGGCAATACTCCTTCACCAGTCTCACTCCCGGTTCTTATTCTCTCATATTTACAGCGAATGGTTATGCGACTCGAACTCTCGGTGCCATCGTCGTATCGAATACAGTCACCATTGTTGATGCTGCGTTATCCAGGCTTGCGGGTGCGCTGGTTGGTACCGTTCAGGACCCTAATAGTGCAGCGATTCCCGGAGCAACCGTCACGGTATTTCAGAACAATATCCAAATCAGTACGGCCGTGACAGATGCCAATGGGCAATATATGGTACCCGGCCTCCCTCCTGGTAGTTATTCTGTGGTTGTGAGTGCACCAAATTACACAACTGAAACAGTTGCTGCCATGATTGAAAGTGGCCAAACCACAACGCTAAATGTCACATTAAATGAAAACCCCGGTACATTGACCGGTTTTGTCAGGGATACCAATAGCAATCCGATTGCAGGTGGAAGTGTCACCGTGCAAATCAGCACGGGAACGGGCATCATCGTTGCTACGACTGTGACGGCACCTGATGGGTCCTATACGGTTCAGAACCTTGCTCCGGGAAATTATATCGTCATCGCTGCCGCTACCAATTATCAGGCTGCCACTGAAGGGGTGACAATCGCGTCCAATGCGACGAGCGTTGTGAACTTTAATTTGGCCTCCGATCCAGGATCCATTGCAGGGAACGCAACCAATGCTCAAACCGGCACGCCTATCATTGGTGCAAACGTTCAGGTGAGAGTGGTGGACTCCAGTGGAGCCGTTATCGCAACAGCTCTAACCGACAATAACGGTCAATATGCCGTGAATGGGTTAGCACCGGGAGTATATACGGTGGTTGTATCAGCACTCAATTTCCAGACTAACGCTGCAACTGTACAGGTTTCATCCAACCAAACGGTCGATGGCAGTATTGCCTTGGAGCCTAATCCAGGAAGGATAACGGGAACCGTTGTGGATAGTCCGGGAGGCAATCCTATCGCGGGGGCTAGCGTGAATATTGTCAACAGTTCCGGTAGTCTGATTACGACGGTACTGACGGATTCAAATGGATTATTCATGGTAGAAGGACTGGCACCTGATAATTATACAGTGAACGTGTTCGCTGCCAATTTCCAGAACGCTACAGTGGGTGCTCTTGTTTCGTCAGGTCAGACAACACCCGTCTCGGTTTCATTGCTACCCAACCCTGGAGCGATTACAGGAACCGTTTCTCCTATCGTGCCAAACACAATCATTCAGTTAAGAGATGTAAACAATGTCCTGATCGATTCTACAGTCGCCAATCAAGACGGGACTTTCTCTTTTACAAACTTGACCCCAGGCACCTATACAGTGTCTGCATCAGCTCCCAATTATTCCACGGCTCAGGCAGGGGTTTCTGTTCTTGCCAATCAAACCTCTTCGGTTGCCATAACACTTACCCCAAATCCGGGATCTATATCAGGATTTGTAACCGATAATGTAGGAACTCCAATCGGAAACGCCATCATTCAGGTGTTCGGTCAAAACAATATCTTGATTGGGACCGGATTCACGGACGCATCGGGTCATTATGTAATAGGAAATTTACCAAGTGGCTCTTTTACCGTGGTGGCCAATGCACCTGGATTTGGACAGGTGATCACCGGAATCAGTCTGGGAGTGGGGGAAGATTTAACCGGCGTCAATATTTCATTGGTTCCGAATCCCGGAAGTATCAATGGGCAGATCACCAATCTGACAACTGGCGATGCCATTCCCGGGGCCACGGTAGTCATTATCGATGGGATCTCCCAAATCCCCGTAGCAACGACAACGACATCCGTTTTCGGTAACTATTCTGTCAGTGGGCTGGCTCCCGGATCTTATATCGTCTCGGCCTCGAAAGTGGATTTTACGACAGAACAAATCGGAGCCATCGTCCAAAGTGACTCATCGACGATAGCGAATCTGGCTTTAAATGAGAATCCTGGTACGCTTACAGGAAATGTGGAAGATACAAACGGAAATCCAATTACAGGTAACAACATTCAAATCTCTGTGTTTAACGAAAATAATGTGCTCGTTGTCAGTTTCTTTGCGAACTCTGATGGGACATATTCAGTGCCTTCACTTGCACCAGGGACGTATTTCGTTACAGCTACAGCACCAAACTATTCGTCGTCCACCGTATCGGCAATCATTCAATCCAATCAAACCACAACGGTTACCAACGTGCTAGCAGCAAATCCTGTGACCCTTTCCGTGCAGGTATTGATTCAGAATACTTCGACTCCTATAGAAGGATCGACCGTCACCATTCGGCATTCCAACAATATCACGATTGCCACCGGTATTACGGATGCGAACGGAAATGTCACCTTCACCTCTTTGCCGGTAGGTACACTGAATATTACAGCGGATGCAGCCACATTCGGGACAGATACGAAGTCTGTTATCGGGGGACCTGGAGACATTCTCTTTGCTGAACTCAATCTTTCTCCAAATTCTGGACAGATTCAAGGTTTCATTACCAATCTTGCAAATGGAAATCCCATCTCAAACGCCGTCATCCAACTTTACGATGTCACGAATGTACTCGTCCAAACCACATTATCCAACCAAAATGGGGAGTATACGTTTGCCGGTGTCACTCCTGGAGTGTATACTGTCGTGGCCAATGCAGCCGAATTTGGTCCGGAGACAGCGGGAGCGATCGTCATATCTGATCAAACCAGCTTTTTGAGCTTTGCATTGAAGCCGAACCCTGGAATCGTTCAAGGATTCGTAAGGGACTCGATTACGCTTGCTCCAATAGCTGGAGCCACTGTAGTCGTCCGTGAACTTTCCGGAACCGGTCCGATCATTTTCACCACCATCACCGATTCGAGCGGATTCTTTCAGACGACGACTCTTTCTCCTTTGGTGTATGTACTGGTGGGAAGCAGTCCGAGTTACGGGGCATCTGCTGTTTCGGCGGAAGTCATGAGCGGAGGAGTCACCAATGTTGAAATTCTTCTCACGCCGAATCCCGGTTCATTAACGGGGACGGTCAGGGATGCGCAAACCCTGCTACCTTTATCGGACACCCTGGTCAGGGTCATTGACAGTCAGGGTACCGTTATCGGCACAGCACACACGGATGTGAACGGGGAGTATGTCATTCCTGGTCTGGCAGAAGGAAGCTATACCGTTGCGGCGATCAATACGGGTTATCAGGCATTGCTCCAACAGGTAAATATTCAACCCAACACCACCACCATACTGGACTTCAATCTCCTGGCTAACCCTGCCACACTCAGTGGGAATGTAGTGGATGCCGTTACAGCTTCTCCTTTGACAGGAGTCATCATTGAAGTCTATGCAAGTGGCACAGGTATATTAGTGAGGAGGGTCCTTACGGATGAAAACGGTGATTATTTGATAGAAGGTTTGCCTCAGGGAGCGTTTGACGTCATTGCCCAACTTGAAGGATACGCCATCAATGTAAATAATGTCTTCTTGGCACCTGGTCAAGCTGAGGTACTTGATATTGCCCTTACGCCGTTTCCTGCAACGATTCAAGGGACGATACTAGATGCCGTTACTATGAATCCGATCAGTGGAGCACTTGTCAAAGTGGTGATGCCAAATACAGATATCGTTGTTGCAAGCGCCTTGACGTCGAGTGATGGAACGTATTCCATCGGCAACTTGCCAACCGGCAATTACAATGTGGTCATTTCAGCAGACGGCTATGGAACAGTAATCATCCCGGTCATCCTTACCCCGAATGGGACAGAAACGGTGAATGCAGCCTTAGAACCAAATCCTGCTGGAATGACAGGTACCGTCTTCAATGCACAAACTGCGACTGGAATCCCAGGGGCACTCGTAAGGATCTTTAACTCAGACGGTGTGTTTATTACCAGCACTCTGACTGATGAAAATGGAGCCTATGTGATTACCGGGTTAGCAGCAGGTCAATATACGGCCATAGCAAGCGCGGATGGATTTGGAGATCAAATAGCGGTTGTGACGTTGTCACCAGGTGAAACGGAAATTGTTAACTTCAGTCTTTCGAACCTACAAGCGGTTCTTAAGGGAACCGTTCGGGATAGAGCCAACAATCAACCTATTCAAGCAGCACTGGTTCAAGTATTCAGGGTTGGGACGACACTGCCGGTAGCTTCTGTCCTCACCGATAGCTCTGGGAATTACTTGATTACGGGCCTTGAGCCCCGTGAGTATCGGGTGGTGTTCTCTGCAGAGGGTTATACGAGTGAAATATTCAGGATTTTCCTGACGAATGGAGAAACGAGGACTCTCGATGTAGAACTTGGACGTCAGCCTGCCACGCTGACAGGCACGGTTACGGATGCCGGGACGGGAACGCCAATTCTCGGTGCCGCTGTCGTAACTGTCATCAGTGGATCAGGAATTGTTGTGGCATCAACATTAACCGATCAAGAGGGAAGGTATATTCTGACCGGGCTTCCTGCAGGTGATTACAATGTCATATTCTCCGCAGATGGATATGTAAGGCAGACAATCCCTATCACCCTTAGTCCAGGGGAAACGGCGGTTCTAAATGCAGCATTGGAATCAAACCCTGCCACGATAACAGGAAATGTCAGGGATGCTGGCACTCTGGCAGCCATAGATAATGCCCTTATCCAAGCCTTTACAACCGATGGACGGTTACTGGGGGTGACGCTGACGGACATGGATGGGAACTATACGCTTTCGGGGCTCCCTGGAGGAGAAGTGGTCATTGTTGTGAGAGCGAGAGGCTATCAAAGTCAGTTCCAAACGGTCACGCTCATCAGGGGAACCACAAGGACCCTCAACTTTCTGCTGGAAGACAATCCTGCAAGCGTCAGGGGATATGTAACAGATATCCAAACGGGGGCACCGATTTCTCAGGTGCTGGTTCAAATCTTTCCGATTGGATCACAGGTGGCCATTCGCTCAACGTTAACCGATCCCAATGGATTCTATATCTTGTTAGGACTCCCGCCTGGGAATTTCATCATCAGGTTCACGGCACCGGGATACCCGGTGAAAGAGGTGAGTATCACTCTGCAAGAAGGTGAGGATCGGGTGCTGAATGTTCAGTTAGGAGAGGTAGTCCCTCCACCATCAAATTTGAGGCCTGAATGCATCGCTGTAGATAAAGTATATGATTGGGTGATTGCTACCCATAACGCAACCCAACCTATTTGGTTATCCGAAGGCTGTAGTGAGCTGGTCGATGAACTCCTGAATAGGGGAGAAGGTATACAGGTATCATGTCAGTTAACCCCTGCCGGATGTTCGGTCATCGGGTTTGAAAGAGGGACACCGGGATATGTGGAGGTGCGTGGCCAAGCAACACTTCAATTGACCATCCAATCCAGAGTATTTGAAGCAGAAACCTGCACGATGGAAACACCGGTCTTCTTTGATAAAAAGATCGCCATTTGTTTACCTGAAGGAATCGATCCTGAGAATGTGAAATGCTCCATCATCGATATCAAATGTGGGGAAAAACAAGGAACCCTCACCCAGGAACAGGTCCACATTCAATTCATTGCATGCCTGGAAATTGAAATTCTTCACCCGGTTATACTGGAAGTGCTTGCTTCTTTCTGTAGTCCAAGAACAACGGTGGATATGGTAGAAGAAGAGGATGACATGTGTTACTAAGAAAAAAAGAGGTGTTCTCAGAGAGAGAGCACCTCTTTTTATATTTGCTTCCATCCGATACCAGGTTTCAAAATCAAAGGGATGATACTTTGATGCTCGTCCATTTTCTATGAGGACTAGAGAACAAACTTCCAATATGCAAAGCAAATAAACGTACAAATCCACGAAACAAATCCAAAGGCGGTCACAATCGTCGTTTCCCCCCAGCCGTATTTTAAGCCGTAGTGATAATGAATCGGAGTCATTCTGAAGATTCGCTTACCCCTTGATTTAAATGAAGCCACCTGCAGAATGACCGACAGTTGTTCAGCAAAGTAGATAAAGAACAATAAGGGAATGAGGATCTCCACTTTTTCAATGACGGCCAGAAAGGAAAGGGACCCTCCAATCGCAAGTGACCCCGTATCGCCCATGAAAGCCTTGGCCGGAAAGATGTTATAAATCAGAAATCCGAGTAGGCAGCCGATCATGATTAAACAAAACAGTTTTACCTCGTGTGTATCTGAAATCATGAAAAAGAAAAAAGTAGGTGGGGATGGCCACCACTCCCAATAGCCCGTCCAAACCGTCCGTGAAATTGATGGCATTGGCAGAACCCACCACAAATAGAGTGATCACAATGAAATACGCCACAGCTGGAAGATTGATGGAGAGGTTATAATACACATCAATTGTCGTATCAATCTCCATTTCATTCATCAAATAGAAAAGCAGGGCACCCGTAAAAAGAAATTGGAAGATAAGCTTCGTTCTACTTGATACACCGCCGGGATCCTGACGGGATGCTTTCCAGAAGTCATCCAAAAAGCCGATAAAGCTGAATAGGATGTAAGTGATGGCCAGGAAGTACATCAGTGGGGTAGGTGAGATCACTAAGGCTACGATAATTCCGATGAAAAGAATGATCCCAAACATTAACGGTGTACCCTTTTTTATTTGATGATTGGAAGGTAATTCTTTACGAATGGGCTGCAGGAGGCCCAGTTTTCTTAATAGTGCAATGAACAAAGGGGATAATGCCGAGACTAATACAAAAGCAATAATGGCCGGGATGAGTTGATCTCTCACTTCTTATCTTCTCCTATTCTATTTAATCGTCTTTACATAAGTTCGATGAAGAGAGAGGATATCCTCTCTCCTGAAGAAGATACTTTTCAAAAAAATGGGTATTCGGAAGGATTTGACATGGATTGCAGCGAATACAGTAGGTAAAAAGTGGAATGTGGGTGGAGGAACTGAGTACTATTATCGACTATTACAATCAATATGATGAATGGGGAAGACTTGAACGTGAACCAGTTGAATTTCAGGTGAATTGGCATTATATACGGAAACATATGCCTACTGGGGGGACTGTTCTTGATAATGGTGCCGGACCGGGGAAATATTCAATGGAGCTGGCCAAAGCGGGATATCAAGTGACATTGACCGATTTAACACCAAGACTAGTGGGAATTGCAGAAGGTAAAGCAAACGAACTTCATCTGGAAGGACAATTCGACGGTTTTCATGCAGCCGATGCCAGGGACCTGCACATGCTTGAAGATGAACAGTTCGACTCTTCACTCATGCTCGGGCCCATGTACCATCTGCAGGAAGAAAGCGACCGCATAATGGCCGTGAAAGAACTTAATAGAGTGACCAAAAAGGATGGCCTCGTATTTGTAGCCTTCATGCCGAGGATCAGGCATATCCTCACATCGCTCGTCTCTCCTGACAACTGGAAGCCCCATGATGAGGTGGATGCGATCCTGCAATTCGCCCAAACAGGCTGTTTCAACCATGCCGATCAAGGACGTTTCACGGGTGCCTATTATTTTGATATAGAAGACATCAATCCATTTATGGAAGTCAATGGCTTTGAAACCATTGACCTCATCGGATCGAATGCAGGTGCTCTTCTAAATCAGACCCACTGGGATTACTGGAGAGAAAAAGGGGAAGTAGAAGTGAGGAAAATCATTGATCTTATTATAGAAAGAGCAACAGATCCTTATATCCTTGGGGTATCATCACACTTGCTTTATATCGGCAGAAAAAAATAACAAATGTTTCGGAGGAATCAACGATGAACGAAAAATTAGTAAGAGTCGGAACCACGTATATACCAGTTCGCGACGTGGAAATGTCTTCAGAATGGTATGTGACGAAACTGGAGGCAGAATTAAACTATAAAGATGAAGATAAGGCGATTTTAAATCTTGCAAATCAAAGTATCTTTCTTGTTAAATCAAAAGAAAACGAGAGTGCCAACTTTATAGATATTCACGGTAAGGAACGCTTTTCGTTAACCTTTGAAGTGGATGGGTTAGAGGCTCTGGAGAATGTGCGCGGGGACTTTATACGTCGCGGGATGAAGGTTGGAGAGATTGAGGACCGAGGTCATTCAGGAAGGAATTTTGTTTTTTATGATGTGGATGGGAATAAGTTTGATGTGTGGAGTGAACTTAGTCCGACGTTTAGAGAGAAGTATTTGATTTCGGAATCAAAGTGATTTAGATGGGGGCCACATCTGAGGGGTGTGGCTTTTTTTATGGTTGAGGTTTGCGGGTTCAGCTGCTGAATATATGGTTATAATCAGCAGCTGAATTTTTTCGGTTGAATCAGCAGGTGAAGAACAACGAATATTCAGCAGCTGAATGAACCAAAATCAAAACTTCACCCCACCAAAAAAGGTGCTTATCCAAAGCAGGATAAACACCTTTTTTAAATTACTGTGCGACTTTCTCCTCACTCTCCAACTGCTGAGCACGTTGTCGCTTCGACTTCCTGAAATACAGCAATTCATAAAACACAGGGACGACCACAAGCGTCAGCACCGTGGCACCGGCAAGACCACCGATGACGACAACGGCAAGTGATTTCGATACGAGGCTTCCATCTTCCGTATGACCGAAAAGAAGCGGGAGCATGGCACAGATCGTGGCAATCGCCGTCATGACGACCGGACGGAGACGGGTGCCGCACGCTTCCAGGATCGAGTCACGAATGATCATCGTTTCCTCATTCTGCTTGACGCGGTCGATCAAGACGATAGCGTTTGTCACAACAATACCGATCAGCATCAACGCTCCAATTAAAGCCGTTGCGTCTGCAGGGACGCGTGCAATCAGCAGTCCGAGGACGGCGCCGATTGAGGCGAGTGGCAGTGTGATCAAAATCGCCAGCGGTGCTTTCAACGTCTTAAAGGTCAGGACCATGATCAGGTAGACAATCATGATGGATGCAAGCATTGTCATGCCAAGGTCCTTAAAGTCGTCGGCCTGTTGGGCAGCGGCGCCGCCGGTATCAAGGGAAACGCCTTTTGGCAGGTCGATATCCTTGATTTCGGTACCGATATTCTTCGAAATAACCGAGAGCTCTTCAGGTTTTACCTCTGCCGTGATTCGGACATATAAGTCACCATCTTTATGCAGGACGGTACTTGGCTTTTCTTCTTCCGTTATGGAAGCCACTTCTGTAAGAGGCTGGATGCCTGAGTTTGTCGCAATGGTCAAGTCTTTCAAATCTGACGTTGATTCAGGATTGACGCCTGCGTCCAGAAATACAGGTGTCGTTACATCATCCAGGTTGATGGCCCCGATCGGCTGTGGATTCAATAAGGAACGGATTTGCATGGCCGTTTGCTGGGCATTCGCTTTCTCCGTATTGACGTTCACCGTGAAAACAGGTGACGTTTTCTCCTGATTGCTTGAGACTTTCTTCACACCGTCTACATCTTTGATCTTATCCATGATGGTTTTGGAAGTAGTCAGAAGTTCATTGGCGTCATTTCCGACAACATCATAGGTGATGCTTGAGTTGGATGAGCCTCCGAAGATGGAGGATGGTGAAGCTGTAATCGTCACACCTTTTTCATCCTTCTTTGTTTCATTCACTTCTTCGATGAAGGATTCTGCATCGGATCCTTCTTTCATGATGACGGTATACACCGCTGTGTTTGGATCACTCACGGCTCCGTATTCAGCGTTTTCTTCACTTGCACCGTACTGGGTGATCAAGTAATCGTACCCTTTAAACCCGGATAGCGTTTCTTCGAATTCCATGGTGCGCTCTTTAATCGTGTCTTCTGGTGTATCACTCGGAAACTCCATGGTGACGGCTACGAAAGAGGCATCATTCGCACTCGTTGCAGCTTTGGGTAACGTGATATAAAGAGCAATGGATCCCCCGAATACAAGAATGGCCAACAGGATGGGAATCCATTTGTGATTGAGTGACCAACGCAAAACATTCACATAGCGGTGCGGCGTGTTGTGTTTTGGCAAGGTTGTATTTTTCAACATTCCTCGGCTTAATAATGGCACGACCGTAACGGCTACAAGCAGAGATGCGAGCAATGAATACGTAACAGTCAAACCGAACGGAAGCAGGAATGCTTTCAACGATCCGTTGACGAGTCCCATCGGCAGGAATACAGCCACTGTGATGAGAGTGGAAGACGTAATCGCACGGGAAACTTCCTTTGTCGCGAGCAGGACATTCTGTTTGGTCAGTTTTTCATTTTGGCTTCGCCTGAAAATATTCTCGACGACGACGATGCTGTCATCAACGAGTCGACCGACCGCTACTGCGACCCCTCCCAGTGTCAGGATGTTCAAGGTGACTCCGGATAACCAGAGCAGGAATAACGTGATACAGAGTGATAATGGAATAGACACAACGGTAATCAGTGTTGGCTTGAACTTTCTTAGGAACAACAGAATGACAAGGGTTGCGAAAAGAGCACCAAGTGCCACTTCGCGAACCATGCTGTTCACTGAGTTTTCCACCATATCACCTGTGGTAAACAGTGCCGTTGCTTCTACACCGTCATAGTCCTTATTGATTTGATCGACTGTTTCTTTCACATCGTCTCCGGCGGTAACGGCACTGGCATCGCTCTCTTTGAACAGGACGAATGCCAAAGCTTCTTTCCCATTTACACGGGTGATGGTGTTTTCCGCTTTCACTTTTTCAACGTTTGCGATGTCTTTCAATTTGACTGCAGGAGCATTCGGGACTTGCATTGGTACCGGCAAGTTCTCCAAGGCTTCTACGGAAGTCAGATTGTCCGTGACGTTGATCGTACTCTTCTGGCCGTCAATCGTCGTGCTTCCGGCAGAGGCAGAAACATCCTGCCCTTGCAGTACGCCCATAACCGCATTGACCGGAATATGTAACTTCTCCAGTTTGTGGTGATCAAGATTGATTTGGACCCGTGGGCTGTTTTCTCCAGCGATGCTTACCTGAGACAGGGAGCCCTTATTTTCAAAGAGCGGCTTGAACTCATCATTGACGAGATCAAGGTTCTTTTTCGTCAATCCATCATCAAATGTCACAGACACCTGACTGATCGGGATCATCGAGGTGTTCAGCTGAGAGATTTGCGGCTGTCCGACTCCTTCAGGAAGCTGGATTCCTTTGATGGCCTCTTCGACCTTGTTCTTGGCTTCCTTCATGTCACTTTTTGAATCGAAGTTAATGGTCACCTGGGAATATCCTTCCCCGGTCGTGGACAGGATCGATGTCTTCCCTGAAATCGATGTCACTGCCTGTTCAACGGGTTCTGTGATGTTCGTGGTCATGGAGCCTGCGTCATACCCCTGACCCAGGGTGACGACGGTCACTTGTGGATTATCCGCTTCAGGCAGGAATTCCATAGGCAGACGGAAATAACTTATGATGCCGAGAAGCAATGTTATGATGATAAATAGTGTCATGGCTGCCTTATTGCGGAATACCCAATTGGTTAAAGTTTGCATGTGTTTCCCCCCTAATACTGATTTGGCTTTTAACCTTCTTTTTAAAGATACTGTAATACGGAATGCATCACAGCCACCTCCAGGCTAATATTCGCCTAGGTCTTGAGGCGGATTTCCTCTTGTCACAAAATTCATTTTACTGTAGAGCACTCCTTGTTATTCTTAAAAACTTGTAAATTTTATGTAAGGACCTGCCCTGTGTAAAAATATTCCTGTCACAATATAGTATTATAGTATGAATGGTAAGAAGTGGGAATGGTGAATTTCATGTAGGCTAAAGTTTTACAAACCGATTGTTTATTGGGAGAGTTTTTGGAATAATTGGAATTGAATGGATTGAAGGGATAAGAAAAAAATGTTATTTGAAGCCGACATATTTAGAGGGGGATTGATTATGAAAGATTTAAAAGCTTCTAATTGGATTAATCTCCTTGCTGCGATTGGTATCGTGATCAGTTTCTTCGTGTATGAGCCCTACACATATGTGCGAATTGTATTATTAATTTTCGCAATTACTGAACCAATGCTTCTGTACTTTCAAAAGAGAATGGAGCATGCCAAACTTTGGTTCTGGGCATATTGTATTTTCATCCTGTCAGGTGTTTTTCTGGCATATTCTTTAGATGAACCACTTATGAACACATCTAAATTATTTTATTTCCTTCTCTATACCATGGTATTGCTAACGGCAACATATAAAGGATTATTTCAATCAACTAAACAATGCATATAAGAAATAATCGTTTTCTTATAGAGGAGAAGTGTGAGAATGAAGAGAATCATAGTCTTAGCCATTTTAGTGCTCTCGATATTAACCGCATGCAGTTCATCAAAGGATTCGTCAACATTAAGCTTCAGTAAAGTGAAAACTGTCCCAGCTGATGTACAAAATAAAATCGAACCCGAATACACACTCCAGCTGATGGATGAAGGAAAAAAGGGTTCATATATCGTATTTCAATCAAGTGGAGAAGTAGAAACAGATGTGCAGTCAAAAGATGATACGGTCACAATCAAGTTCAACACCTCCGAGTCAAAAGAGAATGTTGTGGAGCAACATGTCTATTATTTAACAAGAGATAAAGGGCAAGACGTCATTCATGTTTTAGTGGATAGTAAGCCTGCCGTTTTTGATAATGTTACTGGGTTGTGAGCAGAACGATTTTGCACGATGACAAAGAGAAAGGAACATTTATAATGACACAATCATTGATCTTCGATATGGATGGAACACTCTTTCAAACAGACAAAATATTAGAAGTCTCTCTGGATGATGCGTTCGAACGATTACGGTCAGAAGGCAAGTGGTATGAGGAAACCCCGATTGAGAAATACCGGGGGATTATGGGTGTTCCTCTGCCAAAGGTATGGGAGGCACTGTTGCCTGACCATTCTCTTGAAGAAAGAGAGCAGACCGATGCCTTTTTTCTTGAGAGATTAATTCAGAATATAAGGAATGGAAAAGGGGCCCTATATCCTCATGTTCAGGAACTTTTTAGCCATTTAAAAGAAAATGGATTCAGCCTCTACATAGCCAGTAACGGATTAATTGAATACTTAAACGCTATTGTTGATTATTATGCCCTGGACCAATGGATAACGGAGACATTCAGTATTCAGCATATTGAATCTCTGAATAAATCAGATTTAGTCCGGCATATTGTGGAGAAATACGAGATTACGAGTGGAGCTGTGGTAGGGGACCGGTTATCGGATATACATGCGGCGAAGGACAATGGGTTGATTTCCATTGGTTGTCGTTTTGATTTTGCCCGGGAAGAGGAGCTTGCGGAGGCTGATGTGATCATTGAGGGGTTACTGGAATTAAAAATGCTGTTTCCTGCAAAAAAGCAAGGTATTAAATGAAATCGTTCATTAGAAAAGGGGTATCCAAGTGATCCAACATAAATCAATCCATATTCTAAATGGAACAGAGATGTACAAACGTTTCAAAGAGACTGGGTTTCTTGAATCAGAAGAGATGATTCCATTTAACGAAGCCATGTGTTGGGGAGAGACGTGCGAAAACATATTTTCAGATGAGTTTATTGAGATGCGTTCGAAGGTTCATCATGTAACGCGGAATCAATATACAGACATCACCCTGAAGCCGTTGGAGCCACTCTTTCATGAGCGTGTGGACACTATTGCCTTGTGGTTTGATGAAGATATGTTCTGTCAAATGAATGTGCTGACGATACTCGCCTGGTTGGACCAGAGGGAGTATAAAGGGTCTATTGAGCTGCATCTTGTAGATCATCAGTATAAGCCAGTGAATAAGTACAGCTTAGAGGCGAAGGGGTATGCGGCCCTTTACGAAAAAGTGATGATTCATCGGACGATGCCTGAGGACATTGTGCTAGAACCTTTAAAAAAGGGAGTTGAGCTTTATTTAAACTACTGGGAGAAGGATAGTGAACTGATGGTGTATATCCAGAAGCATCCGAATGTTCCGATAGAGAAGCTGGTATCGCTTATGCTTGAGAATTTCAGAGAGTATGGATTAGGGGATACGCAGTATTTTGAGATGATTGAGGAAGGTCGGCAGAGAAAGTGATTTATTCAGGACAGGTGAGTGATGCTGAAAATGAATCATGTTGTATTACTGTTTAGCTTGCTATTAGTAGCTGGAGCGGTTGAATGGGTTGGAATGGAAATTCTGAAACGTGTATATAAACGTAAGACTCTTTTATTCTCGTCTAGTGTATGGGGGAGTCTTATGATTATTTTTAGTGTAATCTGGTTTTGGAAAAGTAAAGGATAATTATGGGGTTTTAGATAGGGAGAGTGATTAGATTATGCCAATTTATAATCAAATAGGAAAAACCTACAACGCGACCAGAAAAGCAGATTCTCGCATCACTCGGATGATCCTGCAGCAACTCAAACTGGAACCCTCTGCAACCATCTTAGACATTGGAGCAGGAACCGGAAATTATAGCTATGAACTAGCTGAAGAGGGATACCGTGTCATTGCTCTTGAACCGTCAGAAATCATGAGGACCCAGGGCAGGCAGCATAGGAATTTGACTTGGAAAGAGGGAGTTGCAGAGCAAATTCCATTGGAAGATGCGTCCGTTGACGGAATCATCTGCACACTCGCCTCTCATCATTTTCATGATTTATCCGTTAGTTTTCAGGAAATGAGAAGGGTCTTAAAGGAAGGTGGCAAGATTGTCATTTTCACCTTGGATCCAAGATTATGCGAAGAGGAGTGCTGGCTGTTTGACTATTTCGGACCAGTCTTAGATGGTGCTTATAGGATTCATCCTCCAGTGAAAGAGCTATCCCAATTACTTGAGAAACAGATCGAGCGACCGGTTACCATGGTTCCTTTTCCATTACCTTATGATTTGACGGATCAATTTTTCTTTACGGGATGGAGGACGCCGGAGCTTTATTTAGACAGGGATTTTCAAAGGGGGACATCTCCACTTGCCAAGGGGGAGGAGGTGAACCAGTGCCTTGAACATTTGCAGAGGGATCTGGAGAATGGATATTGGCATGAAAAATATCAACAGGTCATTCATTTGAATGAGTATGATTGTGGGCATTTCTTTTTAGTCGTTTAAAACTTTAACGAGGTGATTATTTAATGGGAGTTTATTATTTTGCTATTCTATTTATAGGGGTTTTTCTCATTTTCCGTGCTGGTTTGCAGGCGTCTAAGCAGGGTTCTTTCTTAAAGCCAAGAGTGTTTGTCTATGGTGTGATGGGTGCTGTGTTGATTGGATTATCCATTTTTATGTTTACCCCGGGAAGTGCTGATATTGTGGCTGACCTATTAGGGATGACTAACTAGCGAATTAAATGTTGTGTGAATTTAAAAGAGCGATTGGATATAATCATAATTGTTGAATGATACTTTAGGTAATACATAAAAAAGGAGTAGATTCACTATGAACAAGGTTACACCATTCTTAATGTTTCAAAACCGAGATGCCGAGGAAGCAATGAACTTTTACACCTCTCTGATTGAGGATTCATCCATTACCAATATAGCTCGCTATGGAGCAAATGAAAGTGGAGATGAAGGGACGGTCATGCAGGCGACGTTCACTTTGAAGGGACAAGAGTTTATGTGTATTGACAGCAATGTGAAGCATCAGTTTGACTTCACACCTTCTTTCTCCATCTTTCTTAAGTGCGATTCGGAAGAAGAACTTGAGACGATCTATGAGAAGCTGAATGAAGGTGGTCAAGCGCTTATGCCACTTGGAGATTATGGATTCAGTAAGAAATTTGGCTGGGTGAATGACCGTTTTGGGGTATCGTGGCAGCTGAATTTGCCTAATTGATCTTATGCTCAAAAGAAAATACGGAAACCGTGCTGATTGGAAGAGAGTAGAACAAAGGAGATACGCTCAAACCCATCTTCACACGAAGGAGTTCCAAGGGTATATCACTCTGTTGAACACAGTGGAAGTGAAGGAGCCATTAATTACCCGATATGGAGAGAAAGAAATATGCTTTGTTGATAACGGTTATATGTGGCTCCAACAGTTTCCTTTTGGGAAACATCATTCCGTCACTACCATGCTTGATGCAAATGGGGAAATCGTTCAGTGGTACATAGATATATGCCTGGAAAATGGAGTGGAGGACGGTGTTCCGTGGTTGGATGATCTCTACTTGGATATTGTCGTTCTGCCCTCTGGGGAAATCTTTCTGCTTGATGAGGATGAGCTTGAGCAGGCTTATAAAAAACGAATGATTTCTGAAAGTATGTATGATTTAGCTTGGAATGAAAGCAAAGAAATTATGAGACAGCTTCAAACTGATGAATTTATGATAATAAAACTGGCTCAAGAACATAAAAGAATGTTGGACCTCGAACTTACATAAACAGAGTCAAGGTGTCTGGCCCTCAACAAATTGAGCCAGACACCCGTTTTATTTTATAAATCCATTCCAAAACACATCGATTTATTCTTCATTGCCTGTGTTAACTTTCCTCTCAAGCCTACTAACCATTCCGGTTCATGGCTCCATTGTTCTTCTGATGATTTTAAAATACGGACATACCCGTATAAATCGGCAAACCTTCTGAAAGCCGGAAGTAATGCCAGCATCTCATCCTGGATTTCAAATTCGGTTCGATACCCATCCAGGAAGCATTCCTTTTTCTCTTGATACTTCTCAGGTGGAATGCAATCTTGCAAACTATCAAGTGTCTGTTCAATGTCCATCACATACCAATGATACATCGCATCGTCAAAATCAATGGCGTAACAAGATTGAGATTCTGCATCATAAAACACATTGTCGTATTCAAAGTCATAATGAATCAATCCAAAATTACTTTTTGATTTAGGTATGCTTTTAAAATATTCTTGTAATAGCTTTGTTTCCTTTAACGCTAATGCTTCATGAGGAAGATCCATCAGAATCGACTCAATAGAACTGAGGACATCGCAATAGGACCACCTCTCGGATTGAACAGGATGATACTCACTGGACAATCGATGAAGTTTCCCTAATGATTTTCCATAAGTGAAGATAATATGATCATTTAAATCGGTCTCACTAATCCGTATACCTGGTACCTTTTTGAACACGGAAGCATAATAGTCTCCCCATGGTGTTTGAACTTCCATAAGCTCTTTCCTGTCTTTTGAACCCACAGTTTCTAGTGCGCCATACTCCTTTGAACGAAGGTAAGAAATAAAATCAAGTTCCGCGAGAAGATTTTCCCGGCACTTCTCTGATGTTGGGGAAAATCTGAGAAACTGGGTCTTTCCATTGAAATAAAAAGAATAAGTAGCATTCGATGAGATTCTGTAGGTTGTGAACACGTCAGGTGATTTTCCATCAAATCCCCAATTCCTTACCAGCATTTCTGCCAGGTCTTCGTTGTTAAAAAGGTATTTCAGCTTCAACATAAACAGTCAACTCCTCATTTTGTTTGGTCACTCATTTGAGAAGAAAAACTGGAGAAGATATTGCTGTAAAAAGCGAAATATAAAAAGCCACAAGGTATATTAAATAACCCTGTGGCTAAAGATTTCGATTTTCATAACAAACCAATGCTGCCATACTCATTCCATTTTCACATAGTATCCGTATGAGTGAGAGGGCAATCCGTATCATTCTCCAAGGTTATCTTCATGAAATTAGTCATTGCGTCATCTCACTCCCTTCGTTATTGGTAAGAAAATTATACCATTTTCAAGATTGGCAAATCAAGGGATTTCGAATGGGCGAGTCTGATGTATAATGAGTGTTAAATAAAATGAAAGCGAGTGGATGGTTCATGAATAATATCACTCAAATGAAAATTCAAAAGCCGGCACATGAAATCTTCGAGGCGTTTGTTGATCCCGAAATGATAGGGAACTTCTGGTTCTCTTCAAGCTCTGAAAGGTGGGAGGAAGGAAAGGCGGTTACGTTAAGGTATGAAGAGTATGACGCTCAAGGTGATATACATATACTCGAAATCCAAGAAGAAAAGAAGATTGTTTTCGAGTGGGCAGGAAACCATAAAGTCACCATATCCTTTACTCAAGAAGAAACAGGCAGCACAATCGTAGGGGTTAAAGAAGAAGGGTTCGATGAGGATAGTGAAAATATTATCAACGAATTAGTAGATAATAAAGAAGGCTGGGTGTATATGCTAACATGCTTGAAGGGATACATGGAATATGGTGTGAACCTTAGGGCTTCGCTTGTTAAATAAATCTGAATGATAGTCCATTTTAAAAATCATCCTTCCACCTAAGGATGATTTTTATATAAATGAATACCTTGCATTATTAGGTAATATATTATATAAATATATAAGGGGGTGTAAAATTTGGAAATTAATAAAGAGGTCTTAAAAGGTCATATCGATACATTGATTCTCTCGCTTCTGAATAGCCGTGATATGTATGGGTATGAACTAGCAAAAACGGTCCGTGAAAAAAGCGAAGATCAATTTGAATTAAAAGAAGGTACGCTTTATTTATCATTGAAAAGGCTAGAAAAAAACCAGTGGATCTCTTCTTACTGGGGTGATGAGCAGGGGCCGGGCGGAAGAAGGAAGTATTATACGCTTACCCAAATAGGCGAAGAGGGGTTTGAAGAGAAGCGCAGAGAGTGGCAATTTGTAAAGAAAATCATTGATACCTTTATTGAAGGGGGAGAGAACCTTGAGACAGATTGATGCATATGTAGATTCTGTTTATCAACATATCGGGGGTAATCGAAAAGAAATTCAGGAATTGAAGGCTGAGATGAAAAGTCACTTACTGGAGGCTGTTCATGAACTGAGAGCAGAAGGAATGGGTGAGCAAGAAGCCGTTGATGTAGCCATTGAGCGTTTCGGTGGGGAACAGGAAATGCGTTCGATTGTAGGACAGCTCTTCAAGGCTCAAAAAACGTTCGCTAAATGGGTACTATATCTTGCACTTGTTGTTCTTCTTTTTACCGTTTCTGCGTTCGGGTATATATGGTCACTGGAAGAAGAAAATGCCAGTGAAAACTCTGAAATAGCTACCCAAGTTGCTTATGTTTTAGAAAATAAGTCCAGCATTACTGATGAGATGAAAATGAAAATAAATAGTTTAATTGAAATGACGGATCAAATCGCAAGCGTTGAGATTTATGATGTAAGTAGCGTGGAAAATACTAACATGGTATTTGATTATGTCAGAGACGCAAAGCCAGATTACCGATTTGAACAAAAAGTGTGGAATCCAGAATGGCTCCAAGCAGATTTCTTTCCATACGGAAACGGGGATGGAAAACAGTGGTACATCCAAATGGAAACAAGACATATAGGTGATTGGTTGGCGATCATTTTGTTCTCAGGAATGGCAATTTATATCACGTTGTTTACGATTTGGGCAACGATTAACGCGTATCATCATAGACGATTAAATATTGGGTGGATAGTGGTGTTTGCTTTGTTTAATGTCTTAGGGTATTTGGTTTATTACGTTGTGGGGAGAAAGAAGCTTAAAATGAGAGTTAAAGAAGCATAACACGTTAAGCTGAATGACCAATATGAAGTTGTATTTAAAGAAGCTCAGAGCTATGATCTCTGAGCTTTTATCATCTTTATTCGAAGATTTTTCTACAAACCAAACGTCTCTTCCTACTTCTATTATACCACGCTTAAAAAAATCATTATAGACTGTTTCTTCCACTGCAGTACTGCTAAAATCAAATAACATTGATGGATAAGGGGAGTGGCAGGATGAATTCATTGGTTCTCAGCTTTCAGGAAATGGAACAATCGGTGCTTTCACTTGTAGGTGGAAAAGGATTGAATCTAGGATTATTATCAAAGATTCAAGGGATACAGGTACCGGACGGTTTCAGTGTGACGACGGTTGGATTTCGGAGAGCGGTGGAACAGAACGAGACGTATCAGACATTGCTGGCGAGGTTATCCAAGCTCAAGCCCGAAGATCGTAATCAAATCGGGGAAGTCAGCAAGGAGATACGGGATGTCCTCCTGAATGTAACGATTCCTTCTGATGTAGTGGAAGCCGTTACTCACTATCACTCCCGGTTTGGAAAGGAACATGCGTATGCCATACGTTCCAGTGCCACGGCGGAAGATTTGCCACATGCCTCTTTTGCCGGGCAGCAGGATTCGTACCTTCATGTGATCGGCAAGGATTCCATCCTGGAACATATCCGCATGTGTTGGGCATCCCTTTTCACGGATCGGGCCATCATTTATCGTATGCAAAATGGGTTTGATCACAGTGAGGTTCACATTTCCGTTATTATTCAGAGGATGGTATCCCCGCAGGTTTCAGGGATTCTTTTTACGGCTGACCCGGTGAGTTCCAATCGGAAAGTGGTATCGATCGAGGCAGGCTATGGTCTTGGAGAAGCCTTGGTGTCCGGCCTGGTTTCACCAGATTCCTATAAAGTTCAGGACGGCATGATCATAGATAAGAAAATTGCAACGAAGAAAATGGCTATCTATGGGGTGAACGGTGGAGGGACGGAGACGAAGCCTATACCTCCTGATCAGCAAAAGGCAGCGGCCCTTACGGATGAACAGGTTGTAGAGCTTTCCCGAATCGGCAGGATGATTGAAGCGCATTTTGACTGTCCACAAGATATTGAATGGTGTTTGGAAGATGGCACCTTTTACATTGTGCAAAGTAGGCCGATCACCACCTTATATCCGATTCCAGAAGCGGTTGATGGGGAGAATCGAGTGTATCTTTCCGTCGGCCATCAGCAAATGATGACTGATGCGATGAAGCCCCTCGGGTTGTCCTTTTTCCTGTTAACGACCCCTGCACCGATGAAAGTCGCCGGAGGAAGATTGTTTGTGGATTGCACCCCTCGGTTGGCATCACCGGCCAGCAGACAATCGTTCATCGATTTAATGGGGAAATCTGAACCACTAATAAAAGATGCTCTCACAATAATTATCGAGAGAAAAGGCTTCATCAAAACGGTGGAGGATGAAGCTATGCCTGCGCCAAGGAAAGGTGGAGTCGAGCCAATCGACCCCGATCCTGCCATCGTTGCGGAACTAATAAATAAAAGTGAAGCCTCGATCGACCAGTTGAAACAAACCATCCATTCGAAAACGGGATCCGAGTTGATGGATTACATCTTAGAAGATATGAAGGAATTAAAGAGGATTCTATTTGATCCGCAAAGTTCCCGGGTGATCATGGCTTCAATGGATGCTTTATTCTGGATTAATGACCATATGTACGAGTGGTTGGGAGAAAAAAATGTGGCAGATACACTGTCTCAATCGGTCCCGAATAACATCACTTCTGAAATGGGCTTGGCATTAATGGACGTAGCCGACTTTATACGTCCGCATCAGGCAGTAATCGATTATTTGCGCCAGGAAAAAGACGACAATTTCCTGGATGAATTGGTGAAAGTAGATGGTGGGGAAGAAGCCCGGGAAGCCATCGAAGACTTTCTCTCCAAATATGGGATGAGATGCAGCGGGGAAATTGATCTTTCGAGAGTGCGCTGGAGTGAAAAGCCAACAATCATTATCCCAATGATCCTCAGGAACATCCAACAGTTCGAGCTGCAGGAAAGCAAACGTAAATTTGAGCAAGGGCGGCTGGAAGCGATAGAAAAAGAACGAGAATTACTGGAGCGATTAACCTCATTACCAGATGGTGAACAAAAGGTAAAAGAGACGAAAAGAAGGATCGACATCATCCGGCATTTCACCGGTTACCGGGAATATCCGAAATACGGCATGATTCACCGCTACTTTGTTTATAAGCAGGCATTATTAAAAGAAGCTGAACGGCTAGTCGAACAGAATGTTCTTCAAGAAAAAGAGGACATGTTCTATCTTACATTCGAAGAATTACAGGGCTTGGTGAGAACCAATGAGTCGAAAGATGACCTCATCCGTAAGCGAAAAGAAGAGTACGACTACAATGAAAAACTGACGCCCCCACGTGTGATTACGTCAGACGGTGAAATCATCACCGGTGAATACAAACGGGAAGATCTTCCCGCAGGTGCCATTGCCGGCCTGGCTGTTTCATCAGGGGTGATAGAGGGGCGTGCACGGGTGATTGTCAACATGGAAAACGCGGATTTGGAAGAGGGAGATATTTTGGTTACCCCTTATACCGACCCGAGCTGGACACCGTTATTTGTCTCCATCAAAGGGTTAGTCACTGAAGTTGGCGGACTGATGACCCATGGAGCGGTGATTGCACGGGAATATGGACTACCGGCTGTCGTCGGCATTGAACGTGCGACCGAGCTGATACAAGATGGACAGAGGATCCGTGTGCATGGGACAGAAGGGTATATTGAACTATTATAAGAGGATCATCGTCTCGCTTTGAGACAGAGAAAATCATCCTGGTCGGTTATCGATCGGGATGATTTTTTTGATTTATTTACTTTTATTGGGATTGGAAGAGGTATAATGGGAGTTAACTAAACTGGTTGAGATTAGAGGGTGATTTAGGTATGCAGGGTTGGGGTAGGAAGTGGGTGATAGCCATGCTATGTGTCCTTCCAATGATAGCAGGGTGCAGGGTGATTTTGGTTGATGAAAGTAAAGAGAAGAGTGAAGTGGAACAGGTCGTGCAAATGCATGGTGAAGCATTGAAGTTGGACGCAACAGTGCAGTTATTCAAAAAATCACTCCTATTACGCGGTGAGACCACTTTACCCAAAGGAGCAGTCGTAGGTGTTCAATTAAAACCATATCCCGATGATGCAACATCCCTTCAAATCATCAGAAACGCTATTGAACCACTGAACACTGTCGCATCTTCAGGAACGGTCAGAGTGAAGAAGGATGGGACAATTGAGTCGATCACGATTCCAAGACCGGATGAAAATAAACGCTATAGACTGGAAATCTTCATTGACCCGAGAAAACAAGATGAAAATGTACAAGAAGCCCTCGGTCCTCATGGTGAAAACCTCTCCAACAGTGACGGAAATGTTTCCATCACAGAAAAATCACAAGACAACACCTTCCTAAAAAAATACGCCAACATCATGAAAAGAGAAGAACCCGATGGCTTCATGGCAAAAATCAACCTCGTTGCCTTGGACGAACAATAAGAGGGACGGACCTTGCATTCCAAGGTCCGTCCCTCATCTTTTACAACGGTGGAAGGTCAAACTTTCCTTCTTCAAACAGTTGTTTGAGCATGTGCTTGGTGTAACCGGCGGCTTGGGAGAACTGGATTTTGGCCGGCATTGGTGCTTCGTCGGCGTCGACGACGACGTCGATGATGCACGGTTTCTTTTGTTGGATCGCTTTTTGGAGGGATGGCAGGATGTCCTCCGGGCGTTCGACACGGTATCCGACTCCGCCACAGGCTTCGGCGTATTTAGCGAAGTCCGGGTTCTGTAGGTTGGTGCCGAATTCAATATTCCCCATCACTTCCTGCTCGAACTTGATCATGGCAATCTTATGATTGTTTAGGATCACGACGATGATGGGTAAGTCATATTTGACTGCCGTGACGAAGTCCGCCATCGTCATGGCGAATCCACCGTCGCCGCATATCGCGAATACCTGACGATCAGGATAGGCGATTTGACCGGCAATGGCACCCGGAAGACCGCAGCCGAGTGTCGCGAGCCAGCTCGAAATGATGAAGGACTGATTGGTAATAGGGAAATGCCTTGCCATCCACACCGTTACGTTTCCGACGTCAACGGACAGGATGGCGTCGTCCGACGCGACTTCCTTAAGGGCATGAATCAACCGCTGCGGTTTGAGTGGGACCGATCCATCCTCCTCTTGTGATTCTAAGTTATCCCACCATTTGCTCGTCCTTTCCTGATTCTTCTCCAGGAATGTTCGATCTTCTTTCCTTGCGACATGTTCGGTTAGCCACTTAAGGGAAGTGCCGGCATCCCCGGCAAGACCGACATCAACCGGATAGCGCTTCCCGATTTGGGAGGGGTCAATGTCAATATGAATTGTCTTGGCACTGTCAGGCAGGAATCCGGTGAACGGGAATGAGGTCCCGATCATCATGAGCATATCCGTTTCCTGCATCGCTTCATACGAAGGCTTTGTCCCGATCAGGCCGAGACCTCCTAAGCAATACGGATGCTTATCAGGGATGACCCCTTTGCCGGGCAGGGTCAACACGATGGGTGCCCCCACTTTTTCAGCAAAAGATAATAGTGTTTCGCGGTGACCGTGAACGCCTTTTCCCGCAAGGATAATCGGTCGTTTCGCCCCCTCGATGAGTTCTTTTGCTCTTTGCAAATCCTCAGGAAGAGGCGCAATGTTCTGCTTTGCTGAAAAATGAGACGTCACACGTGCTTCTTTTCCGACTTCAAAGCGCGGGATGTCGTCCGGGATGGTCAGGACAGACACCCCTTTTTTCGCATAGGCAGTCCGGATCGCCTGATTGACGACGGCAGGAAGCTGATCTGCGGACATGATGCGCTGATTATACACGGCCACGTCGTCGAACATCCGCTCAAGATTCACTTCTTGAAAAGAGTCCGTCCCTAAAAGGTCCGTCTCCACTTGGCCAGTGATGGCCAATACCGGAGCTTTATCCAGCTTAGCATCATACAAACCATTTAGAAGGTGGATCGCACCTGGACCGGCAATCGCCGTGCATACGCCAAGTTTCCCCGTTAATTTTGCATAAGCGGCAGCGGCCAGTGCTCCTGCTTCCTCATGCCTGACTTGAATGAACTTGATTTTGTCCTGCTTTTTTCGAAGTGGTTCTATAATGGAATTGATGGAGTCCCCGGGCATCCCGTATATATGGTCGACTCCCCATTCAATCAAAAGATCAATTAATTTTTCTCCAGCGTTCTGTTTAAACATCACACCGTCTCCTCTCAAAAATTGGTTAGTCTTATTTTGGTACAATACTTCCTAAATTACTCAATATTTCTATTCCGAGATGCACATACTTAAAAAAAAGATCTGGAGTGATGAAAATGAAGAAGCTTGTGTTCCTTCGTCATGGTGAAAGCCTCTATAATCTTGAAAACAGGTTCACCGGTTGGACAGATGTCGATTTAACCGATGACGGCTATACAGAAGCAAGAAAAGCAGGGGCAGTCCTGAAGAAACACGGGTTCATTTTCGATGTGGCCCATACATCGGTCTTGAAAAGGGCAATCCGGACGCTATGGATCGCTCTGCACGAAATGGATCTGGTCTGGATTCCCGTGTATAAATCATGGAGATTAAATGAGCGGCATTATGGGGGTCTGCAGGGACTGGATAAAGATGAAGTGACGGAGCAATTCGGCGAAGAGCAGGTTCATGAATGGAGGAGGTCTGCCGATGTACGGCCACCTGCGATTGCAGAGGAGGGCCATCGCGAAAATCTGTCCGATCCGAAATACGCCACCGTTGGCAAGGAGAATATGCCATTATCTGAAAGTCTCCTCGATACGGAAAAGAGGGCTCTCGTCTATTGGCACGAGGTGATCGTCCCAAGCATTCGGGACAATAAACGTGTCATCATTTCAGCACACGGAAACACGCTTCGGGCCCTCGTGAAATTCCTTGACCATATTCCGGATGACGGCGTTGTCAGTCTCAACATACCCAATGGCATCCCTCTCGTGTATGAACTGGATGACGACTTGAAACCTATCAGGCATTATTATTTGGATGACGAGGGAGAGGTGCCGCATGATCGAATTCCGCGGCATATGGATATAGAGGATAGGGATAATTGGGATTGGATGGGATGAAACCCTGTTCCAACGAAAAATCCTCTATGTGCTATAATTGTATATAAATTACAATTAAACCATGCCAACCAAATAGGGGGTCATGATGCAAAAAACATTCGTTATCTTCGTTTTTTTATTTATTGGGCTAGCAACTGCGTTTCTGTTAAGTGAAGGATCGATGGCTACCACAAGTATAATCAAACATTTTTATTCTAATAAAGAAGAAGTGAAATCTGTGGAGGCTGGTCCGCCACTCGTTGTGAATGCTGATCAATTTACGGATTTGGAAGAACCTCCCGACCACTCTGGCACATGGCGCCGCATTATCGTGATAGGTAAGTTACCGGTGAATATTCCTTCCTCTAAAGGGTCAAATGTAAGGAATACCATTATAACGGTTATGGTGGCGTTAAGTGTCCTGGTAGTAGCTTTATGGTATCGGGCCAAGAAAAAAAGAACGAATGATGTCTCAAGGCAAGCACCCGATGCTTTTAAAGAACCTAGCCAAAAGCAAGTCGAAAAAGAGAATTTAACCGTTCAAACCGAAGCACTATCTCTATCCAGTATGAACGAAGTGCGAGTCACATTTAAACAATGGGAAAACCGGTTATCACCTAATAAAAAGAGAAATAAAAGTGAAACCATTTCAGAATGGTTCCATCGAATCAACGGTCCGGTAGAAGTGATCCCCCTTTATGAAAAAGTCCGGTATGGGTATGCTGACTTTACGAAGGAGGAATTGGAGAGATTCATTTCAATACTTAGGTAATAGTTTAAAAAAACGATCATAGGATTCACCTTGATCGTTTTTGAACGTGATATCTATATATTTATTTCTAACTTATCTAACCAATTATGTACCAATGAATTGAACAAATCCTCCTGCTCAATCTGCACATTATGCCCCCCCATATCAAGCACGGCAAAGGTCGCTCTTGGATAATTCTCGATTAATCGCCACGCATCCTGATACCCCACTACATGATCTTGCCGTCCTGTGACAATTAGTGTTGGACAATCAAGTGTATGTGTAAGCTCGAAGGTGAAGCCGTAGCCATCATCCCTGATCCTGTTTACAAACTCCTCATTCGTTTGAGTCGAGGGAAGCAGGATGTCATCACGGAACCTTTCCCATTCCCTCTGACCTTGCACGACACCCATCGCTGAAAAAGCTTCTGCTTCCAGTGAGGAGAGATTCGATAGTAAGTCAGGGTCCTTTTTCAATACGATCTGCTTTGGCAGTTCTCTTTTATCCGTATCGGGTATCACCATGGGTGCCAGAAGCATTAAGCCCCGAACTCTATCTTGTCTAGCCTCTACAATTCCCCTCGCCATATAGCCCCCATACGAATATCCGCACACGATGAAGGGTTGATCGGGAATCAACTCGTCCACTAGTGCCAGAACAGCTTTCAACATATCGTCGGAATTCTTGATGGAATGTTGTGCTTCCGATTTCCCCATTCCAGGTAGGTCTATGTAAATCCTTTTCCATCCGGTACGGTTCTCGAAGTTCGGTTCCATTGCATGCATCATGGCCTGATGATCCAATGTCCAACCATGCACCATTACGATAGGAAAGCCGTCCCCGATGATTTTATGATAAATAGCCATGTATCTTCCCCTCCTTTTAATCTATTAAAAGTATATGTTGTTTTTTGGGATAATCAAAGGATACTTCTTCATTCGTGTTTTGTAGGGTAATTTCTATAGACTTTTAAGCTGCAAAAACAAAGAAAGGAAGGGCAGTGTGTATGATAATATTAAGAAAAACCCTTAAACACGGACAGGGTTAGATGGAAAAAAGAGGTGATATTAATTGGAGGCAATAGGGGTAATTGTCGTCATCATTATATCTTTATGGTCGATTACTAAGACTTTAGAAAAAATCTCAGACAAGATTTTAATAAATCAAAACAAGCAGACTGAGTTATTAGAACAAATAAAAGAAAGACTTAATAACAATGTAAATAAATAATGGTCTTCATCTAAATGGATTAATTGAATAAATCTCATAAAAAAGTAGGTCAGAGGCACTCAGCCACTGACCATTTTTCATGAAAATCAATCAAAGAAGCCAATATTATTCTTCAAAAAATACAATTTCCTCAATATCCCGAACCCACTCCATAGCTTCAGTCCCATCCGTATTTCCGATCCACAGATCCCTTTTCGTATCAGTGAGGGATTTCCCCCTTAACCAAGCGAGTTTACCAATGGACGAGATATACTGAGGAGCATAGTCTCCAGACCCTTTAGGAGGGCTCGTTATCTTCATTTGTTTCTTCGAATCGATACTCAAGGTGTAAAGGACGGGCAGGGGATGCTTGCTAAAGTCGTTTGTCCACTCTTGCTCCTTGATCCTCGACACGACAAGTGATTTGTCAGTCATCCAATCAAAATCAAGGTCAGCGTAATCGGCAGGTGTATAAGTCCCTGACGCAGGCATTTCTTTTACCTTTAAGTCCTTATTTTTGAAGCCGAACACGATTCTTCCACCGCCTGCGATATAGGCTAGTGTATCGGTTGAAGGTGACCATTTTGGCTGTCCTACCTGCAAAATCATTTCGTCCAATACCTCGAAATTTTTCCCGAGACTATCAATGACACAGACCATATCGCTGTCCATGGACCAGGAAGCGGTGGGAGATACGACAAATGAAATCCATTTTCCGTTCGGAGAATAGGTCAGATCTTCCGCATTGACGGCAATCAGTTTGTTTTGTTCATTTGTTCCAATTTCTTTAGGTAGTGTGAAAAACGGCTCCACGCCTCCGAACAAAACAATATCCCCATAGTTATCGCCGACTTTTTTAGTAAACAAAGAGGCGCTTGACCATCCATCCGGGTTGAGGGTTCCCGATGAAGAGAGAAGGAATCCACTGCCGTCCGGGAGCCACGTGAAATCACTGACCCCGGTGGCGATGTTGTAGAATCGGTTGAGGTCAGAGATATCTAATATCCCTTTATCATTAAAGGCGATATGGTTTTTATTGGGTGCCCATTCCGGTGAGGTGCCATTATATGAAATTCGCTTCTTTTTGCCGGTGTTGAGATTGTAGGTCCATAGTTCAGACTGTCCTTCCGTTGCTGTCTCTACTTGGTAAGCGAGGAGAGTGCCTTCGGTCGACCATTTGGGCTTAGAGTGGACATTACCGGTATTGGTTAGTTGTTTTTCATTTCCATTTACCAAGGTCCACACATTCCCCTCCCTGATAAAAGCGGCTTTCACTCCATCGAATGGAGCTGCAGATGTGGCTAAAGGGAAAAGTAGAAAAAGAACGATGGCCAGGAGGATTGCTATTTTCATTTGGTGAAGCTCCTTTTTGGAAGATGGTCTTACTATTTTCCTTGAAAGAAAACTTTATGTAATAAAGAAGGTATTTCAAAAGAAGGAGTTCTTCACTTTATGATGAAATACTATCAATGGCACGACATTATAAAGGAGGCAGACAAAAATGAATCGTACGGATCTACTCTTAAGAATGCTCGACACCACATTCGACCAGGAAAGCTGGTATGCTCCATTAAAACCAGCAATTGAAGGACTCTCTGCAGAACAGGCTTGTTGGAGACCGGATGGAGAAGCGGCGAAAACCATATGGGAGAATGTGAATCACCTTACTTATTACAAAGAAAGACTGACGGCACAATTGGAAGGCCGTGAATGGACTCAAACCCTCGATGGTAATGATACTTTCTATCTAACGGAACAAATAAATGATGACAAGGAATGGGGAGCAGTCGTTGAGCGTGTTGAATCGGCCCATGGTCGCTTGAGGGAAGCGCTTAGTAGAACAACGGCTGAAATGCTTAAAGAACATTCTCTTGAAGAGAAATTGTTGGACATCCTGATGCATGATGCTTACCATACGGGGCAGATCATGCAATTGAGGAAGATGCAGGGGGCGTGGCCGTCACAGCGTTAATTGGTGGGGAGTGAATTTTAAAAGCTGGGATCAAAAAATGATCTTCAGCTTTTTTCTATATAAAAATAAAAACTCTTTATTTTATATCGTATATTAAGATATAATCTTTATTAACGATATAAAGGGGTGTTTTTTTGAAAGATAAACTTGTGTTGTTAAATCAGTATTGGACGGATATTTATTTTCATTTGCATTATCTCCATAGAGAAAAAATTTCTCACCGGGTGGTGCGTATTCTTCAACTTGTAGACAAGAAGTCAGGAGTTGGGGTAAATGAAATTGCTTCCTATTTACATGTTTCTCATAATACTGCATCTGAGCATGTAAAGAGAACGATTGAAAAAGGATATTTAGTGAAAATGAGAGATCCCCTTGATGAACGAAAAGTAATCTTGAGTTTAACAGAATCAGGGGAAGAGGTTTTGTATAGGAATACAAGCCTGGATGAAGAAAAGTTAGGGAAGGTTATGGAGCAACTGAGCGACGATGAAGAAGAACTGGTTGAACAAGCCCTCAAAATACTAAGTAAGAGGGCAAAAGAATGTACGTGATGGCGAAAATTATTGTATCAGCAATCGTTATAGGCGTGGTGACTGAAATTTCAAGAAGGTTTCCTTCATACGGTGGAATAATCGCAGCACTGCCTTTAGTGAGTTTACTAAGTATTATTTGGTTGTACATTCAAGGAGAACAATCCACTGAAATAAGCAAATTTGCATTAGGGGTCCTTTGGGGATTCCCGGCTACCGCTTTCCTTCTGGTAATCGTTTATGTAGCAATTCAACATTCGATTAATCTATTTTTATCAATTGGAATCGGAATATGTGGATGGGGGTTGTTCTTATTCATTCAAGAGTTGTTTCTGAAATATTTTAAAGAATCTTTTATAGGTTGGTTCCTTCAGAAATAGGACATGGGTCAAAAAGTCTATTATGCCAAATCAGTTCAGAATAATTGAGGTCTGATCCTAAGGAGTTTTTAAGGGATCAGACCTCAGTTTACGAATTTTATCTTGTTTTGGATTTCAATCGAGCCAACATTCACTATTTATAAGCTGTTTGTCGGAAAATCGTTATTACAGTTTATTCTCTAGTAGTTTAATAGAGTTGTTGTGAATTAGAAATTATTGGATAATGGGTATAAGCTTAATCATCAAAGTTGGGAGAGATTCGTATGATCATTAATCCAATAGAATTCCATATTCGAAATATACCCTATACCATCAGATCAGCAAAAGTAGATGATGCTCAGAATCTGTCAGAAGTACGGCTGCAGGTCGATGGAGAGACAGAAAACATGGATAGGGAAAAAGGTGAAGCGTATATAGATGAGGCGGATTTTAAACAAATAATCATTGAAGATACAGAGAGTCCCCAGAATCTCTTTTTGGTTTGTGAAGTAGGGGAAAGGATTGCCGGTTTCTCCAGGTGCGAAGGGAAATCATTAAAGCGGATTGCTCATAAGGTAGAGTTCGGTGTAGGTGTTTTAAAGGAATTCTGGGGATACGGCATCGGGAAAAATCTATTAAAGATGAGCATACGCTGGGCAGATGATAACGGCATTAAGAAGATCACCTTGAATGTACTTGAAACCAATGAAAAAGCCATCATGCTCTATAAAAATAACGGTTTTGAAGTTGAAGGAGTATTGAAGAATGATAAATTATTATCGGATGGGCGTTACTACGATACTGTCGTGATGGGACGATTTCATCCGTAAGGGGTGGTTACGATGAATCTGACAGATAAGCCAATGAAAAAGTATAGCCTTCTTTTATTTGACCTGGATGACACGCTCCTTGAAAATTCGTCCTGGTTTGACGACGGGCTGGTTCAGACTCTTGCCGAACATCCATTGACAAAGGGAATGGATGAACAACAATTTTTGAAGAAAATAAAACAACCTCCAAGATCTCTAATCGATAAACTTGTAAGTGGTGAACTAACTACATTTGAATTTAAAAGAGAAAGATGGAAGAGTGCTCTTGATTTCTTTGAAGTGAAAGCAGATATTGAAGAAATTGATCAGCTTGAATCACTCTTTGTTAACGCAAGTATGAACTTTATTACTGCTGATGAATCCGTATTACATTTGATGAATGAACTGAAGAGAGATTATGAAGTTGGAATTGTTACAAACGGACTTTATGATCCTCAACAAAAAATAATCAAAATGGGTTTAGGGGATATGTTCAGCCAAGATAAGATCATTCATGCAGAACCAATAGGTATTAGAAAACCTGATTCTAGAATCTATACTATTGCGCTAGAAGCATTTAATAAGAAACCCGAAGAGACGATATTCATAGGCGACTCGTGGACGCATGATGTAGTTGGTCCCATGGAAGCAGGAATGGAAGCGATATGGGTCAATATCAGAGGGGAAGAAAAGCCAACGGATCATAGTCCGTATGCCATTGTTTCTTCTATTGTGGAAATAAGAGATATTTTGGTGAGTAGCAGTGGGGAATAGTCAGAGGGATCGTATTTCGAGCTAATCAAAGAGATATTAGATAAGCAGTTCAAAAGGAGAAGAAATACTACATTTTTCGTAGGGGTGAAGATATGCAAAGTGCAAAGCCTAGATTGGTTTTAACGGTGGATGATCTTGAACGGTCTCTCTCTTTCTATCGTCATTTGTTTGGTTGGAGTGAGGAATGGAGAAAAGATACTATTGCACAATGGAGGCTTCCAAGTGGTGGGGCTGTTTTGTTCACGGAAGGAAACGAAGAGGAATTCAAGGAGTATACCGATGTCGCTTTTGTCAAACCTGATCCCGGTCAGCGGTTTTATATTATGGGAGAGAAAATTGAAAAACTAAAGCAAAAGTTTGAGGAAGAACAAGTTGATTTTGACCTGGAAGTAGATCCTGGGTTTGGTCAATTAATCATGGTAAAGGATCCGGATGGCTATATCGTTTCACATTGGGAAGAGTTGTTTATGTCAGACGAAGAGATACTATCGCTTTATAAAAGCGGGATTGATCGAATCGATACCGTGCTAAAGGGGTTATCGAACGATGATTTGGACTTGGTTAGAGCTGAAGGGAAATGGTCCATTCGGCAAACCGTGCTGCATTTCATTGATTCGGACTTGACCATGTTCCATCGCATGAAGTTTGCGCTCGCTGAAGACGGAAGAAACTATAAGAATAATCCTTACGACCCCAATCTATGGGAAACGGGAACGAATTACAAAGGTCGATCAATCGAAACCGAGGTATCCCTTTTTAAATTGATACGGGAACACGTACTCAATCTTTGTGAGAGCTTACCGGACTCCCTTGATAGAAAAATTCAAACGGAAGACCAGGGTGTGCTTACCGTCAGGAAAATGATCAAGATGGTAGCGGGACATGCAAAAGGGCATCTTGAACAGATTGAAGAAACAAGAGACATTCATCACGTGTGAGGCGAGAAGCTTATCAATCTCTAATGATAAGCTTCTTTTTTATCTCTATATATTGAGTTGTTGTCAGTAAACTGGAATAATTGGAATTGTCAGTAATAAAGCTATTGTATCAAGAAGATGATGTCTATGAAGCTGGAGGAGCGATAATATTGCTAACCTTATATATTACAAGGCACGGAGAAACCGAATGGAACACGGAAAAAAGAATGCAGGGCTGGAGTGATTCAAACCTCACAAATAAAGGGAAGGAACATGCAACACGTTTGGGGAGCAGGCTGAAAGAGGTTGAGTTCGAGGCCATCTATTCAAGTTCAAGTAAAAGAACCGAAATGACGGCAGGCTTAATAAGGGGTAACAATAAAATTCCAATCATCCTGGATGAAAGATTGAGGGAAATCAATATGGGGATTTGGGAGGGAGAAACGGTTTCACACATTCAGGCGAACCATCCCGACGAGTTTCACGCATTTTGGAATACGCCTCATCTTTATCAACCACTAGGTGGAGAGCGCTTTGATGAAGTAAAGGACAGAGTATTGAATTGTATAAGCTCGATTCGTGATATCCACGATTCAGGGAATATCTTAATCGTTACCCACTCTGTTGTCATCAAGACATTGCTAGCTTATTTCAAAAACCTTCCCTTAGAGAGATTATGGGAACCTCCATTCATCCATGATACCAGTCTTACCGTGGTTGAGTTATGGGAAGAGGGAAGCAGAATCGTATTGGAAGGGGATTTATCTCATCGGGATAAATCAAGTTAAGAGGATGAGTATATGTTGAAGAAAATACTTCTTTTAGTTGGGACTATGCTTCTATTAGCAGGCTGCAACACGAAAGATTTCTCCTTCTCAGGTGAAACCGATCACTGGAAAGGTGACCTAAACGTCAATCAGTCCAGTGATTTTGAAAAACAGGATTTTGTCCTGAAGTACAAAGGGAATGATGTTGATTCTGTTGGTGACGTTGCCTATACAGTTGAGGCGGACACCAGGGAATACGGTAGAACGGGTGTGACCCTTGAGGAGAATGGAGTCATCCGGGACAGTAGTGAATCAAATCCCACGAATGCCAAAATGAGTGATGATACTGAGGTGAAGGTAACGGTGAAGTGGGATGATCAAGAGGAAACATTTACTCTAGAAAGAAATTAAAAAGGATGGATTCTATGTCAGAGAAAACGTTTCAAGTGGGGTTGTGGTTGTGGTTGACAGCCGTACTGGGCTCGCTTGCCCTGTTTATTGCGACTAAAATCATCTGGAAAGAAGCGAATGATGTACTTTTACTAGTTTATTTAGTCGTTGGGTTTCTGATGAATTTGATTGTTTCGAAAATCAGAAGTATGAGGACTGAAGAAGCAAGACATATAGGGTGAATGATCTTGAATCAGGTTGAATGATCGTTATGGTACATGGCACAAGGAGGCAAAATAATGAACTACGTCAAAGATCTGCGTAAACTCGTTGGCACCAGACCCCTCATTCTCCCCGGGGCTGTCGTCATGGTCTTAAACGATCAACAGGAAGTCCTTCTGCAGCACCGGACAGACGGTGGCTGGGGGCTTCCGGGAGGATTGATGGAACTGGGGGAAAGTTTAGAGGAGACGGCAAGGAGAGAAGTGAAGGAAGAAACGGGTCTAGAGGTTGGGGAGCTGAAACTTGTAAATATCTTCTCTGGTAAGGACTATTATTTCAAAGTATCGAATGGGGATGAACTGTATTCCGTCACGGCTGTTTATGTCACAAAGGATGTGAGGGGAAAAATGGACATCGATGAAACCGAATCGGTTGCAGTCCAATTTTTCAAACTGAATGAACTGCCCGATGGATTAACCGATGAATATAAAAGCTATATAATGCCATACATAGATCAATTAAAGAAGGTGCAAGGATGAACGCTTCAGAAAGCATTTTACGTACATGGACAAAATTTAATGATTTTCCCATGGAAACGTTAACGAAAGTTTGGTTTTATCAGCAGGGGAGTGTACAGAAACAGCGTGAGGTCTCTCTTATGCGTGAACATCGGGAACAATTCGGCATGTCGGGGAATTGTTTCGATCTCGCACTCTGGTTACTGGATGAATTTAAAAGAGACGGCGTCGAGGCGTATCCCGTCGGTCATAACCTGAATTCGGAAGAGGCTCATGCAGCCGTCATTGCTCTGAATGAAAAAGGGGAACGATTCCTTTGTGACCTGGGCGATCAATGGTTGAAGCCGATTTTAATAGATACGAAGAGTCCCGATTACTCCAACGAAATATTAGATGGTTTTTTCCCTGCTGCAGGGGTGCAGGTTCAAGCTCATCCAGAAGGCACTGAAATTCTGTACCATCGTCCGAATGGAAAAGTATCCAAACAAGTTTTCCAGACTGAACGAATCCAGATGGATATCTTCCTGAAGGCTGCTGAACATTCTCAACATATGATAAAGAATCATCCATTATTGGAGTGCAGAATCCCGTACCAATCCGAAACGGCGCATTGGGAGTTTTATAATTGGGAGAGCTTTCTGAGTACGACAGAAGGATTGATAAAAGACTCGAAGCTTGAAACAGTGTCCGAGTGGGCTGAAAGGATTCATGGGAAAACGGGATACAACAAAGGGATTTTAAAAGAAATATTAGAACATTACAGAAAGATTCGAGTTTGAGAGGGAAAGTGACAATGGAAGAGACACAAATGCGAAACGTAATAGTAAGAGAATTAACGATGGACGATGCAGAAGACCGGTATCATTGGTGCCTGGATAAGGAAGTAACGAAACACCTGAACATGCCGGAAAAATATCCTCCCTTCAGCCTGGAAGAAACCCGTGCCTGGATTAACATGTGCATCAACAAAACCAATGGGTATGAACAAAAGGCTATCATGACGGATGATGGCAAACACATCGGCTGGATCGATTTAAAAAACATCGATCGGTTAAATAAGCATGCAGAACTAGGGATTGCGATCGGTGATAAAAATTACTGGGGAAAAGGATACGGATTTAGTGCCATGCGCGAGATGCTTCATTGGGGCTTCAAGGAACTCGGGCTGAACAAGATTTGGCTCAGAGTGGAAATCGATAATGAAAAAGCCATCAAATCCTATAGAAAAATGGGATATGTGGAAGAAGGCATTTTAAGGCAGGATCGATTGAGAAACGGAGAGTTCGTCGATCGACTGCGGATGAGTATTCTCAGGGAGGAGTTTGATTATGAACCAAAAGTTTAATGAGTTTATTGAGATTGCCAGGAAACTAAATGGGATTGGAATTACTCCACTGCTAATGGGTTCGGTGGGATTGGAAGTGGTCACAGGCAGAAGCTGGGACGCACAAGACCTGGACATCCATGTGCCTGGTGATAAGAGGGGATGGGAAGTTCCTGCTGAAACATCCATACATAACTGGAATGATATTGTAGAGCTCATGAATTCCATGGGCTATGCGCTGATCGATTTGCATGAACATGAATTTTCGAAAGATGGACTATCCGTGGAGTTCGGAATCATCGATACGCTGCCGGAATTTGCTGGAGTTCGGATAGAAGATTTAGAGACTCATCGAGAGGATGAGGTGACCTATTATTTGTTGAATCCCGAACAATATTTGCGTGTGTACGAAGCTTCATCCAAGGACAGCTACCGGGCAGACCAGAATAATCATAAGGACTTGGAGAAGATAGAGTATTTGAAATATGCGCTAAATCCTCACAATGAAAAAGTAAACCCATAAGTCATGTGTGTTACAGTGAATATAAACCAAATCCAAATACTGGAGGTGTGTAGTCATGTATTTCTTGATCTTTCTGGGAATCGTCATCTTATATTTTGCCATCCGTATTTTCATCGGTTCAAGGAAAATGGAGTTTTATGGAGACAGCATTAAAAAGAATTCTTCCAATCCAAGAGACGAAGCTTATCAAAAGTCGGCTCAGCATTCTCAACAAGCCACGAATGCCAACAACCAAACAGGTGGTGGTGGGGGACCATCAGCTTAATTTTCATGAAAAGAAAGTGAGATGTTTGCATTGAGAAGTCTGCCTTTCTCCCTCTTTCTCGTAGTAGCTATGGTAGTTGGCTGTAATAACCATGAAGTTAAGCATAATAAAGACTTTGAGAAGTCCATCTATTCTATGGTTAAAGATCGTACCAACAGGGAAATTGAGGTCAATTCAATAGCAGACTTCAAGTGGGACAAAGCTTACCTGTTCGAACCCTATTCACCCGAAGAGCATATTGAAAAACAGCTGGGGGTTGAATATGATGATCCAAGCCATATCAGTAGTAGGGATGATATCTACTTACTTGTTTTTCTAAAAGAGGGTAAAGTGGTGCAGTATGCAGAAATGAATCGTCAAAAAGGGTATTTTTCAATTGGGGGAAAAGAGTATCTGTCTCCAAGTGAGGATGTATTGATGATTGAAAGACAGTAAAAACAAAAGGGAACTTCTCCGTTTGGAAGTTCCCTTTGATGGTGTCTTACTGATTCAATTTCTCCAATAATCCCCCATCATCCATGTTACGGATTGTCACAATATCCCCCTCGTCATTGAGGTTCATTCGTCCACTGACCGTTGTGGTATTGGTTTCACCATTTTTCTCGTATTTCACTTTGACTTCATAATCATAAGCGAGATCTTGATCCTTTTTCACTTCAATATTGGTTGGCTTCAATTGATACCCATTTTCATACGCCAGACGCTGATAAAATAAAATGTGATTCGTATTCAACATGTCTTCCCAATCCATCACAAGTGGCTTGTAGTTCTCATCTACATACTCTTTTAATTCTGGTGGAAAAGCACCATCTTGTTTAAATGCAGCTTTGAGTTCATCATCAGGTCCAGTGAATTCATTTTTCAAAAAGGTTTGGATGGTTTCCGCGTTTTCATCACTTTCATTAGGTGCACTGCATCCTGTCACTAAAGCTACAAGTGCTGTAAACATGAACAATCTTATTGCCAGGTATTTCATTCGTGAAATCGCCCCCTTATTAGTCTATACGGAACTAAATGGGAAATGTTTCATTTTTTAGTTGTTTATCTAGAGTCAAAGAAAGGAGTTTTATATGAACAGATATCCATTCATTCTATTCGATTTAGATGGCACACTTTCCGATCCGAAAGAAGGGATCACGAAATCGATTCAATATGCATTAGAGAAAATGGGTGTGGAGGTACCTGAGGTTCATGAACTCGAATGTTTTATTGGGCCACCACTACAAGTGTCATTTGCTGAAAATTGCGGTTTTAGTGAGAGGGAAACTCAAAGAGCAATTGATTTCTACAGAGAAAGGTTCAAGGAGAAGGGAATGTTTGAAAATCAACTATATTCAAAGATCCCATTACTATTGAAAACGTTAAAAGATAAGGGGCATACATTAGTTGTTGCCACTTCAAAGCCTACTATTTTTGCTGAACAAATCCTATCATATTTTAATATCGCCCAGTTTTTTGACCTGATTGCAGGAAGCAACCTTGATGGCACAAGAACGTCAAAAACCGAGATCATTCAATACATTCTAGACATTTATCATGAATATGAATCAGACAATTTTATTATGATAGGAGACCGGAAGCACGACATTATTGGAGCACAGAATACGGGAATCGATTCCATTGGTGTGACGTATGGATATGGGTCAATTGAAGAAATAAGTGAGTCCAACCCAACGTATGTGGTCCAAAATGTTGAGGGGATGAAAGAGGTATTGGTGGGTTGTCAGATAAGCTAAATAAAAGGGTTCTAACATTCAATGGGTGGAGGAAATAATACATGAATTCATTAGAAGAACAATATCGTGATCCAACGAAACTAAATACCCGGATCAACATTCACGAGAAATATAGTGAAAATAAAGCGGATTGGCATCGATGGCTTTTTGAACAAATTAACATTTCTCCAAATAGCAGGGTTCTTGAAATTGGATGTGGGGACGGCACGTTCTGGTTGAAAAATAGAGAACGGATAGATTCGAGCTGGACCTTGACTCTCTCTGATTATTCAGAGGGGATGGTCCAGTCTGTTCAACAGAATTTAATAGGAATACCTAATATCCAGTACACTCAACTTAACATCGAGGATATTCCTTTTGAAGATAACCGTTTCGATGTGATCATTGCCAACCATATGTTGTATCATGTCCCGAATAGAAAGAAAGCTTTAAGTGAAGTAAGGCGAATATTAAAGCCAGGTGGAACATTCTACAGTTCAACTATCGGGCAGAATCATTTGAAGGAATTTGGTGAGTTGTTAAGACGCTTTGATCCAAATTTGGACTTTCCATCTGCTAGAGAACATGCCTTGAATTTTGGAGTGGAAACTGGGGCTGAGCAGCTTCAGGGCCATTTCAATGAAATCGTCTATAAAGATTTTCCAGGCGGGATGAAGATTACAGAAGAAAAAGCCATAGTGGATTATCTGCTTTCCTCGAATACGGAACTTAGTGAAATCTTAGTCGATGACACGTTAGATGAGTTTCTTCGTTTCCTTGCCTCTGAAAAAGAAGCCAACAATGGAGTTATTCATATTACAAAATCAACGGGATTGTTTGAGTCTAAATGATTCTAGAATTATTGCCCAGCTTATTACGAAGTGCCAACCTGGATTGAATAGTTACTTGAAAATCCAAGAAAGGTATTTCATGCAGGATTTAAAGGAGGATGAGCTCATGACGACAATAGTGGAGAAAGTCATCAGATCCTTCTTTCCCGAATACAAGTTCTTATCCATTGAAAAGGAATTGCACCAGGGAAGCTGGAATAATGACTTGCATTACAAAATAAACGTAGATCAACATTTCTATTCAATAAGGTTCATCAGTCACAATCGTTCGGGCCATCAGGCGTTTGGTAAAATCTCAGACGATGTACTGATGGAGCAAATTCGTTATACGAACTTTTTAGCTCAACAGGGAATTCCTTTTATGAAGCATGTTCCCTCTTATGAAGGTCAACCATTTGTCTCCATCGAATGGAATGAATGTTATAGAGTGGTGCTTTTCAAGTGGATTGAGGGAAGACACATCACGAAGTGTACAGAACGTTTTACCGGACTTGTCGGTGATTCGGTCAATAAGATACATACGGTTTCTAAAAGGTTTGAAAGCGGGATTCTTCCGAAAATATCACACCTTGACGGGTATGTTCAGTTTCTGGACACGGTCAAGGAAAAGCTGGATACTGCGGAGTTATCTGATGTGATAAAGGAATTGGTGTACTCTTATGTCATCAATGCGGAGGCTCACATTTTTGCTGGGAAAACGGATACTCTGGAATTCATTGTACAATCAGATTTTAACCCATTAAACCTCTTATGGGACGACCAAGGAAGTCTAAGAGGTATAGTGGACGTTGAATCGATTGCGTATACAGATCGCATGGAAGGACTAGCATGGTTGTTGAAGTGGTATTCCCGTTCCGATGGGATTGAATCCAAACACTTTTCGCCTATTCTTGCTAAAACATTTTTGGCAGCCTATCGTTCTGTTCAAGCCTTCTCTTCAGAAGAGATACATCGTCTGCAGTCCCTCCTATGGTTATCAGGTTGTTTGAATTGGAATTTTGTTAAGCGAATTTTAGATTTAATCGATATTGGTGATGAAGAGGCAATGAAACAACACCTTGATCATTATGAGGAGCGTGCTGAGAAATTAGTGTTGTTAGTAAAAGAATAATAATCAGAAAACAGCTGTTCTTCGACTTTTCGACAAATAGCCCATTAAATGAGAACTGGGATCCTATGTCAGAATTTAAACTGATATGGTTGAAAACGAAACGGTAGTTTAAGAGAATGAAGTACATTTTATCTTCATAAGAAGCCAAAAAGAAGGTGGGGCATTCACTATGACCAACATCATCATCCTAAACGGAGGCTCAAGCTCCGGCAAAACAACGCTCGCAAAATGTCTCCAGAATTCATTAACCGGGCCATGGCTGAGATTCAGCATCGATGATCTAATCGAATCTATGCCTGAATCCATGCTAAAGAAGGACAGCGGAATCAAGCTCGATGAAGACGGCACGGTCACTCCGGGTACGGAATTTCAAGAACTGGAGTCTGCCTGGATGCAAGGTATCGGAGAAATGGCCCGAAGAGGTGCCCGGATCATCATTGATGATGTTTTCTTAAGTGGAGTGAAAGGCCGTGAAAACTGGGAGACTGCCTTGGAAGGGTTGCAGGTACTATGGGTCGGTGTCTTCTGTGATCCGGCAGTAGCGGATGCCCGTGAGAAAGCAAGAGGAGACCGCATTGAAGGGATGGCTGTATCACAGGCTACTTTCGTGCACAATGGTATGAACTATGATGTGACGGTGGATACATCCATGTCATCGGCTGAGGAATGTATTCGATTGATTAAACAAAAAGTGTAAGCTTATTAAAGGTGGTTTATTGTGTTATCAAAAAAGAGAAAGTTCATTTCAGGGATCATTATGTTCATCATAATATTTGCCATATTGGATTATACCTCTCCGACCAGTGAAGAAATGGAGGATTGGATGTTGGAAGAGAATGACATTGCTTGTACAGAAGATGGAGGGGTTAAATATTGTATGAAAGACAATCAAGCCATCTGGGGACGATCCGGCCATTTTAGAAACGTTGGATTTTTTTCTTCATACGAGAGGAATTATGAGTATGATACGGGAGAAGAACTGACCTTCAGAACCTTTGGCTTTCTAGGTAAGATCATCCCAATGGAAGATGGCCGTGTTTGGGAGGTAGTGAATTAATACATATGGAAAGCAACAGCCGTCGATAATGGATATTTATGTTAAAATATATAATATCTTATTTTTTTCCTGGAGGAAGATTCATGACTCATGTATCAAAGGGTATCGTATTTGTTTTAACAGGAATTTTATTCTTATTATTATCATTCATTCTTCCGCTCCCAACCCCGTTGTGGGCTGTCATCCTTAGTGTGAGTATTATTCTAAACTGTGCAGGGACTGCGTTTCTTATAAGATTCATTCAGGAATCAGAGCAGAGGGAGAAGTAGTCTGAATAGAAACGAGTACATGGTTCTATGAAAATTAGTATTTTAGTGTGCAAAAAAATAGCTTACCAAAACACTGGTAAGCCGCTACAAATAAGGAATTTTTCGATTTACAATAAGGGGTCCTGCCTTAAACCACTATCTTCAAGATGAAGAATAATTTCAGTATACTATTATTTTCAGGTTAGTAAAGGTGATATGCCTAGATGAATATTTTTTCTTCATGTGTTGATCAGAATAAGTTATTCTAAGATTGGAAATTTTAGTGAATTAGTGGAGGTAGGGAATGATTATTAAGAAACTAAACGAGACTGAAGAACTTCCCATGGAATTGCTTCTCCTGGCAGATCCTTCAGAGAACATTGTGAAGGAATATACCGCCAGAGGAGAATGCTTTGTAGCGGAGCTCGAAAAGAAAATCGTTGGCATTTACGTCTTACTGCCAACAAGACCGGAAACTGTCGAGCTAGTGAATTTGGCGGTTGCAGAAGAGCTGCACGGGAAAGGGATCGGTAAACAGCTAGTGATGGATGCCGTAAAGGTGGCCAAGGAGAAAGGGTACAAGACCATTGAAGTCGGGACCGGGAATTCAGGCGTTGGCCAATTGGCCCTTTATCAAAAATGTGGTTTCAGAATCGTTGGAGTGGATTTGGACTTCTTCGTCAGACATTATCCAGAAGAAATAGTTGAAAATGGCATCCAGTGCAGGGATATGATCCGGTTGTCTCAGGATATATAGAAAGAGACCCTTCCGAGTTGGATAGGGTCTCTTACAGTTTATTAAGGAATCAATAAAATCTTCCCAGTGCTTTTCCTGCTTTCCAAATACTCATGTGCTTTGGCACCCTCGCTTAAAGGAAAGACCGTTGGTTCAGATACCTTTAACTGTCCTTCTTGGATCCATCCGAACAACTCATGTGAACGGTTCACCCGTTCCTCGTGAGACGTCAATACATTCCATAAATCCCCGCCGGTCAGGGTTTTCGAGGTGTCCATCAGCATCCGTGGATCAACCGAAACAGGATCGCCTCCTGCCATACCAAAGAAGACGACAGTCCCTCCGATGCGAGTTGATTCGAAGCTGTCCATCAGAGTCGAACCGACTGATTCATACACCACGTCCACGCCGTTACCTTCTGTCACATCCTGCAATCTCTGTTTCCAGTCTTCACTGTATAAAAACATATGATCCGCTCGAACAGCCAGCGCTGCCTGTCTTTTTTCTTCCGTAGACGTTAACCCGATGACTGTACCGCCCAATATCTTGATGATCTGGACAAGCAGCTGCCCGACTCCGCCTGCAGCTGCATGGACTAAAACAGTATCCCCACTCTTGATACTATAGCTGTCTTTCGTTAAGTAATGAGCTGTAAGTCCTTGTAACAAAAGGGATGCAGCTGTTTCATACGATATTTCATCCGGCAATGGGATGGCTTTATCCTTTGGCACGGCCACCAGTTCCGCATTCGCATAAGGTACATCGGCAAAAGCAATGCGGTCTCCAACAGCCATTCCTTGCACGTTGTCTCCAACCTTTTTGACGACACCTGTTCCTTCATATCCACAAATGTACGGTGGATCTCCTTCCAAATGATAATTCCCTTTTCTTCTATATACATCGGCGAAATTCAGCCCGATTGCCTTCATTTCCACTAAAACTTCATCCGGGCCTAATTGCGGAGTATCAATCTCCTGATAGTGGAGGACTTCCGGTCCGCCGAACTTTTCAAATACGAGTGCTTTCATTATGTACTCTCCTCTATAACATCATTCTCTTTTAGTGTAACCAGTTGTTTGGTTTTTGACTAGGGAAGAGCTTATCTGATACAAAGCCCAATACTAATGTGAAGTATAATACTGGAATAGAGCGTTGGTTTAATGAAGTCTACAGCAATCATAGTTCTCTATTGTTTTTACTTTTATAAAAAAATGAAAGCCAATTCGTCTTTTCAGTTGTCTAATTGATGAAAGAAGATAATAAGGGGTGAAGAACATCGATCGATTAGTTAAGAAAGCTCAAAAAGGCGATGATAAGGCGTTTTTAAAACTTTTCAAACAATATGAAGAGGATATTTACAGAATGGCATATGTGTATGTGAAAAATGAAAATGATGCGTTAGATGTAGTACAAGAGGTCGCATACCGTGCTTTTAAGAATATTGAAACGTTAAAGAATCCTGCGTATTTTAAAACCTGGTTAATTAAAATTGCAATAACTACTGCATTAAATATATTGAAAAAAAATAAAAAAGTGGTTCAACTTAAACCGGAATACGAGGAAATGATCGGATTGGAAGATCAGGATACTCTCCTTAGCATCACTCTTCATGAACTATTGGAGAAATTAAGTGAAGAAGAGAAAAGCGTCGTTACCCTGAGATTCTATGAAGGGTATTCCTTTAAAGAAATTGCAGAGATAGTAGAGATACCCTTAGGCACTGCGAAAACGATCTTGTACCGTGCTTTAGGAAAACTTCGAGAGCACATGAGGGAGGCTGATACGTGTGAGTAATTTCAAGGAGGAGATAAACAAAATTGTCATTCCACCAACACTGCACGAACGAACAAAAATGGGAGTGAGAAAAGCACGCTTCGAAAAAGGTGGAAGAGTTAACAGGTTTATCAAGAAAAACATGGTATCAGCTATTATTGCGGCTTCCTTCATTCTTCCAACAGGAGCCATTGCTTATCAAACCTTACTTGCCGATGAGTTCTATGGCTCATTTAAAAATGTGAAGGCTCACCTATCCAGTGCCACAATGGAAGGATACCTGCTTCTGGATGCAAAATTGACTCAAGCCCAAGGGGATATGGAAAAAGAAGAATTCAAGCGCTTTAAAGAATTATTAAAAACCGTAACAAACGCGAAGATAGAATATGGGGATGAAAATGGAAACATTGATTATTCAGAAGTTCCTGCTAAACAGCTGGCTGAACTGAAAAATACTTTATTTGAGATACAGCCTTTCTTTGATCGACTTAATGGACAGAAATCAAGCAAAGAAGTTTTGTCATCAGATGAATATGAAGAATATATCGAAGCAATCATGATATATGAGCAAACCATGGCCAAAAATGGAATGAAAGAATCCAATGAAATCGATAAACTTTCTGATGATCAAAGAGAAAATTTTTTAGAAGCTCAACATGTACTTAGAAAAGTAAATGAAAAACAAGTAGATCAGTAATGTATCTAAATCCAATGAAGCATACTGCTTAATGATGGCGACAGATTTATAAGCGGAGAAATTCCGGTTAAGGCAGCTGGAGGAGGGTTACAACGCTGATTTAAGCGGAAAATTTCCGCTTAACGGCTCAATTTGGAACAATATTCAACGGATAATGTTCCATAAGCGGAAAAACTCCGGCTAATTTTCGTAAAATAGCTATATTTTCCGGTTTAGACGGAATTTTTCCGCTTATTTTCATACGCCAGGGGAGCGGTTCTCCTTATTCAGCGTAAGGGTGCTGATCTATAGAATTGACTAAAAAGCTCGAAGCATATGGCTCCGAGCTTTTTTACGTTTTCTCTACTGAAATTCACTGTGAAAAAAGCACGACTAATTCAAATTTTTCACTTTAAAACCGAACCCGTTATCAATAGAGTGAGCGTTTTTTTGCGTTGGTTAGGGTACTTCCAGGTGCCTATGCCACTTCAAAGTGCGTTCTTCCCAAAATGTTGGCTAGCCCTCATAATTCAATTTAGCTTTTCAAACAGTACCTGCCTATTTTTATCGAAGAGGTTTGAAAGGCATATAGGCACTTGCGGGTCACTAGGTTACAAAAAAGTACCTACATGACTTTAAAGTGCGTACTTCTCATAAATAGTTGTACTCATTACTATATGTGTACAGAGAAACGGAAGGCGCCTTCGTTTCTCATTTCAATCAATCATTTAAGGAGGAAGTTACGTTATGAGTTCAACTTCAGCTACTATACATCAGTCAAAAACGAAAGGTGGCACACCGGCGTTACTTGCCCTTGCCATCAGTGCCTTTGGAATCGGAACGACAGAATTTGTTCCCGTTGGATTATTATCATCGATTGCAGATGATCTATCGATATCGATCACACTCGCAGGATTATTGATTTCAGGTTATGCCATTGGAGTCGCCATTGGGGCACCGGTATTAACCGCATTAACAAGTAAGATGAGCAGAAAATCACTGCTTATGTCCTTGATGCTCTTATTCATTGTAGGTAACTCGGTTGCGGCCATGTCCACAAGCTTTGGACTATTGCTTGTAGCACGCTTTATCACAGCATTTTCACACGGGATTTTCTTCTCGATCGGATCGACGATTGCGGCCGATCTAGTGCCTGCCCATAAGCGGGCCAGTGCGATTGCCTTCATGTTTACAGGATTAACGGTTGCGACGGTTACAGGAGTACCACTTGGAACCTTCATCGGGCAGGCATTCGGATGGAGAGCCACATTCTGGGGAGTTGCTCTTCTCGGTATTGTCGGAATCATTGCCAGTTCCATCCTTGTACCAAAGAACCTGAAAGAAGCACCACCAGCCAAGTTCAGTGAACAATTGAAGATTCTAACAAACGGCCGATTATTATTAGCTTTTGCCATCACAGCCCTTGGATATGGCGGAACATTCGTCGCGTTCACTTATTTAACACCTTTATTGCAAGATGTAACAGGTTTCAGTGCGAAATGGGTGAGTATCATCCTTCTTGTATACGGAATTGCCGTTGCGATCGGAAATGTCGTTGGAGGGAAAGCATCTGACAAGAGCCCGTTAAAAGCATTATTCTGGATGTTTGTTATGCAAGCCATCATTCTAGTAGCTCTTACATTCGCAGCACCATTTAAAGTGGCGGCTCTCATCGCAATATTCCTAATGGGATTATTCGCATTCATGAACGTGCCGGGGCTGCAGTTCCTTGTGGTGAACCTGGCTGAAAAATATGTCCCTTCAGCGGTCAATGTTGCATCTGCTCTAAACATCGCCGCATTTAATGTCGGGATTGCCATCGGTTCCTTCGTCGGTGGACTTATCGTGGATGGAATAGGCTTGATTCATACGCCTTGGATCGGTGCGATTATGGTGGCAGGAGCTGTTCTGTTGACCGCATGGCTTCGCGGCATCGAACGCAAGTCAGCCTGAAAAAACGTATGAATAGTCAAAAGTGAATTAAGTAAGACCTCAAGTCATTGAATTTATTGACTTGAGGTTTTTTTGTCTTCATAACGGGAGCGAGCATTCTCCTGAATACATCTGGTATTATGGAAGATTTCCCACTAGTATTAAAATCATAGTATTGATTATGGGGGCCGGTACATGAATATTGAACAAACACTATTCAAAGCTGCAGTGGCATTAATTGAAAAAAGATATCCAACAGGCTGGGGCGGTGCTTCAGCCATGTATACAAAAAGTGGCGTCATTCTCACCAGCGTTTCCCCGGAAATCATCAATGCGTCCACCGAGCTATGCATTGAAACAGGTGCCATATTGGAAGCCCACAAACTGAATACGGAAGTGACTCATTCTGTTTGTGTCGTACGTGATGATGAAAACTCAGACTACAAAGTTCTCACTCCTTGTGGAATATGCCAGGAGAGGCTTTTTTATTGGGGAGAGGATGTGAAAGTAGGCATCTACCATCCAGAAGGTGATCTTCAATTTAAGACATTAAAAGAAGTCCAGCCTTTTCATTGGTATGAAGCCTATAGAAAGTAAATTTAAAGGAACATTTCAAAAATACGAAATGTTCCTTTTTTAAAATGCTATAATAGGATTGGATAAAAAAGGGAGTTGTCATCGTGGAATTTTTATCGTTACCAGTACTCTTTATTGCATTATTCATTTTAATCATACATAGCATTGAAACACTTGCTTATGCGGTCAGGTTATCCGGGGCAAGGGTGAAGTTGATTGCGTCAGGTCTTTCCCTGTTTAATATGATGGTCATTGTGTCACGGATGTCAAATATGATGCAGCAGCCTTTTACAGGAGGACTCACTGATGCTGCACCTGAGGGCCGAAAATTAGAAGTGGTGGAAGAGCAGTTCAGGGTGCTGATCGGTGCCTCGACTTTAGGTACTCTCCTTGGAATCGTGTTATTGCCTACGTTTGTTGCTTTGTTTTCAAGGGGGATTATCCACCTATCAGAGCAGGGAGGTTCTGTGCCAAGGTTAATCAAGCTTGGGTTTAAGAATGATCTATATAAAAGAGGAATGAACCATTTTGCTAAACCAGGTAGAAGATATTTGACGGGAATCAATTTCAGAGCCATTCCAAAAAGGTTGTTTTTCATCAATATGGTCATTACAGCAGTGTACACGATTGGCGTTCTTTCAGCGCTTTATGCTGCGCTCATCGTACCAGATAGATCAGGCAGTGCGACTATGGCTTCAGGCTTGATCAATGGCATTGCAACGATTTTATTGACACTGTTTATTGATCCTAAGATTTCCGTCCTGGCCGACGATGTGGCAAATGGGAAGGGGAATTACCAAGAGCTAAAAGGCCTTTCTATCATGATGGTCATCTCCAGGCTGTTCGGGACACTTCTCGCTCAACTGATCTTTATCCCGGGTTCATATTATATTGCCTGGATGACTCAGTTTTTTGTGTAATACAAACCGTTTAAAGCAGGAAACTGTATGAAATTCAATTTAGAAAATATCTGGGGGGATTCAATGCAATATTCAAAATGGTTATGGATACTTGCCATCATCTTGGTCTTTCTCACAGCATGCAATGAATCCAATCAGACCGCAGAACCTACTGAAGAAAACGGTTCTGAACTGAATGCGGATGTAGTGAACATGCATGGTGGGATTTCAGGATTGGGTAACATGGAGAACTATTTTCAGAGGGTAAAGAAGCAGAAAAAAGGAGATTTGAGAGTCGTATCCTACACAATCGAGGGAGATCCCATACTCACGGATTTAGCTTACGATGGGAAACAAATCGATGTAACATTCGATTACACTAGAGACCAATATGGCGATGGCGAGGTGGAGTCCTTTCAATGCGGAAAGCTGAATCGGGAAGAGAATCCTACCAATCTGTCCTATTATCTGACAGGTTGTGAGGGTGTAAAGGGGGAAACCTGGGGGGTTCTCGAGACTTCTTATGACGTAAAGCGCCAGGATGTGTTTGAAGTGGAGTTAAGGTACGGTCCCAAAGAAGGAGAAAAACAAACGATTCAAGTGGATGATGAGGATAAGCAGGAAGTCTATAAGCAGTTGGTGTTGGCGAATTATCTAGACTCCAAGCCTACGAGTGATGAATGCCCTAAAGGAAAACAGGCGGACAACTATCTGATGAAAGTGAAGATAAATGGAGGTGGCCGAACGCTTAACTGGAATGCTTGCGGATCTCATGAAAGCTCTAAACCGTTCACTGATATTGCTGAGTACATTATATATGTATCCCAACATCCCACAAAATCCAGTGAAAATGTCGTCTATGGTTACATCTTGGAGGTGAAGGAAAATCAGATTCTGATTGGAGAAGATTTGACGGCTCCAGATTTAGTGTCCCTGGAAAAAGTAAAAGGGGAAGATTTAGCGAATTTAAACGGTACCTTTTTATATGTAGAAACGGAAGACGCCCAAGAATTTTCAAAGGGAGACAAAATTGTCTTGAAAGTCGATGAGGTGTTAGAGGAAGGTTCTCCTGGAAGGGTCAGGGCGAGTGATATTCAGACGATAACGGAATAGATATGTTAATGATTGAACTTTCAATGAAACTTGAGAAGGAGTGTACTTGATGGTACATACAGTTACGAAAGGTGACTTACGTGGAACAGCTTCTGGTGTTTTATTCATGGCGTTTTTCGGTACCTTATGGTCGTATACAGGTGTCATGGGTCTACAAGGTTGGGGAAGCCCGTGGTTGTTAACAGCTGCTTTAGCAATCGGAATGGTATTAGTCATCGGCGGCTTCTCATTGATTTCGGCGTCGAAGGGGTTTCCCCAAGGGACATCCACCCACAGCGGGAATGATGGAAGGAAAATGAGGATGTGGTTTAACATCATTTTCGCCGGGGAGGGGATAGCGATCGGGATTGCCATTGCAGTGTGCAATGCTGTTGGACACACAGAAAATATTCCGATTGTCATTGCCATCATCGTCGGACTTCATTTTCTGCCGTTGGCCAGACTATTCCGGGTTAGGATTTATTATTACACCGGTCTTTTACTATGTGTGGTTCCTATTGTCACCTGGCTTTTCGTACCTGAGACAATGTCATTGAGTGGTCATCAGCTTAATGCCTACATGTCTGTTGTCGGACTAGGATCTGCGTTGATTCTGTGGGTGACGAGCTTTGCCATTTGGATGATAGGGAGAAGATTGATGGGGCTTGCCTCTGATCAGTTGTCCAACGATTTAACACACTAAAGTCAAACATCCCTGCTTGCAGAAAAGCCGATCTGCATGCAGGGATGTTTATTTTTTAAGGTTGAAGATTCGGAATATTTATGAAATAATTACCAATACTAGTATAAGAAAGGAAAGAGTCTATGATTCTCATACGCTTTCAAAATCCATTCGATCATTAGAACTCATTCATTGTGTGGAAACCGCCTTAAGGTTAGCGAATGACCTCGTGTTATTTGCTGATGATTAAAGGAGGATTTTCATATATGAATAAACAATTAATGATTCTGTTAACAGGCAGGATCATCACCAATTTTGCTGACAGCTTTTACATGATTGCGACGATCTGGTACGTGAAATCGACGACGTCTTCGCCTTTGTTAATCGGATTGACAAGTGCAGTGGCCATCTTGCCTGTCACCATCCAATTTCTATACGGTCCCATTATTGACCGGTTTTCAAAGAAGAAGATTCTTTATGTCGCCATGCTCGGGCAGGGGGTGCTGGTCAGTGCCATTTCGATCTTGTATTTTACAAATCTCTTATGGCTGCCACTCTTGTTCATATTGATGTTTGTGGCCCTTTCGTTATCGGAATGCACGTATCCGACTGAAAGTGCCCTCATTGAGTGCCTGACTCCCCGTGAACAGCTTACAAAAGTAAACTCGATTTTTGCCTTTTCTTATCAAACCCTGGATATCATATGTGATGCTGTATCGGGGATCTTGATCGCTTTTGTTGGGTTGGGTTTGATTTATGTGACGAATAGCGTTTTATTGATCGGGACGGGAATGCTGTTTTTATTCTATTTAAGCGTCCCGAGGTCAAAAAAGGAAACGGAAGTACGAAGCGCTCATTTTATCAGGCAGTACAAGGAAGATTTCAAAGAGGGATTTCTGGTGGTGAGAAAGCGTCATACGCTTCTAAGCATGGTATTGGGCATTATCGTTATGAATGTGATGGCGACGATGGGGATGGCTATGCTTCCGGTCATTTCGGATTCTTCTGCGGAATACGGATTCTGGTTGACGGCCATGTCATTAGGCACTCTGACAGGGACCGCCTTATCCAGTAAGGTAGAGAAAATAGCGCTAAATCGTATTCTACCGCTACTGTCGCTTTGGTCCGGCTTGTGTTGGATGCTGGCGTTTACCCTGAAGGACTTGTCGATCATGCCTTATCTATTGTTTGCTTTATCATGGATGGGGATCGGCATCATCGGGATTTATGTGCAAACGTTGATTCAGGTCAATCTTCCAAAAGGATATATAGGAATCGGTTTTGCCTTCATTTCGTCGCTGCTCGGGTCACTGAGTCCTTTAGGGTTTCTGCTCGGCGGTGTGATCGGAGAGTTCACTTCTGGAAGATTCCTATTAGTATTATCAGGCGTCGGTTACCTGGCATTTGCTCTGTACTTCTGGGTGAATCCCAGGTTGAAGAATTTGAACAAACCTTTAAGCGTCCGGTTTGAAGAATCGTGAATCATCAGGTTTCCCATTTCGGGAAGCCTTTTTTCAAAGTGAAAAAGGGGTGAAAGGATGGAGGCATGGGAAAGGAAGTTACTGCATACAGAACGGGGAGTATTTGAAGTATTCATCAAGGGTGATGGAAATCCTCTATGTGTCACCCACCATTATTCCGAGTTCAATGAGACCGGGGACTATTTCGCAGAGACGTTCACAGTTACCAACCAGGTCTTCTTGATTAACTTACGGGAAGCAGGAGGCTCTGACAAATCTCATGAACCCTATCAGTTGAGTATGCTGGAAACCATATTTGACCTGGAGGCGATCCGGGAAGCATTAGGGTTATCTCATTGGGGGTTAGCCGGGCATTCCACTGGTGGGATGTTAGGGATCCTTTATGGAATTCACTTCTCAAAAAGTCTGGATTTCTCTGTGATTGTCGGGGCAGCTGCGAGAGAGTATATGACCTTCTCGGAGGACTGCATATACAACGAAGCGCACTCGGATTACGAAAGGATGCAGGAACTGATTGAGGCATTGAAACAACCGGATCTATCGCTTGTTAAGAGGAAAGAGCTTTCAGTAGAAAGAACGAAATTTTCATTACATAAACCTGAGAAATATCATGATCTATTTCACTTGGATATTCATAAAGGGATGTCGGAAGCAAGAATGAACTTCTTTATCCGCGAACTGCAAATATATGATGTGACGAGAAAGCTGGAGTTTATTGAGGTCCCGACGTTAATCATGTGTGGCCGCTTCGATGTGCAATGTCCATTGAAGTACTCGATTGAAATGGCTGAGGGAATACCGAGACTGGGCATCTTCGAGAGGAGTAATCATTACCCGTTTCTTGAGGAATCAAGCCGGTTTAAGGAAGAGTATGAATTGTTTTTGTATGAAAGGAAATAGGAGGAGCACATATGGTTTCATCTTATGAAAAAAGAATAAGAGCGGTATACCCGGATTTAAAGATCACTCACAGCGAAATGAATGAAATTGGTCAGAATAATGATGTCATTATAATTAACGACTCTCTTGTTTTCAGATTCCCGAAGTATACGGAAGGAATCATGAAATTGAAGAAAGAAACGAGGGTGTTGGAAGGGATAAAGGGAAACATCCCGTTACCGGTCCCTTATCCTATTTATCAATCCTTGGAACCAGAGAAAGTGGGAATGGTATTTACAGGTTATAAGCTGGTTGAAGGGAGTCCACTGTGGCCAGGCGTTTTTATAGAAAATGAAGAACATCATGAACAAATCGCTTCCCGATTGGTGGGTTTTTTGACTGTACTTCACTCACAATCTTTGGAATCTATGAACATCGAGAAAAAGAGTATAGGGGAGATACGACGTTCGATTGAAGACCTATACGATCGGTTCAAGGAGAAACTTTTTCCCCATATGAATGAAAGAGCAAAGGTGAAAGTCAGCCAACATTTCGATTTGTTTTTATCAAAGAATGAACTTCTGGATTTTCAACCGGTCCTCACTCATGGTGATTTTGGGGCATCCAATATCCTGTGGGATCCGGAACGTCATGAAGTCTCCGGAATCATCGACTTTGGAGAAGCCGAAGTGGGTGACCCTGCCTATGACTTTGCCGGATTATTATCCAGTTACGGCGAATACTTCGTCAGGAGATGTCTGGAGATATATCCGAACGGGGATCGAATTTTCGGCAGAATGAATTTCTACAGGGGTATATTTGGGTTGCAGGAAGCACTTCACGGAATTGAGAATGATGATCCGGTAGCATTTGAGAATGGGATGAAGGGGTATAGATGATACCTGGTTGAAAATGGGGGACGATTATGGAAGAAATCAGAATAAAGTCCATTCACCCGGATATTAGAAAATTATTATGCTTTGCAACTTCTGTAGAAAAAGTTGAAGAGGAATATGATCTGTACATCCATTCCACCGAACGGAAATTATATGGGTTTACGTCTGGAGATGAGCTGGTTGGATGTATAGGAGTTGAATTCCTGAATGAGGGAGAGTGTGAAATAAAGCATATAGCCGTGATGCCGAAACACCGGGGGAAGGGAATAGGTCATAAGATGATCGATTATTTCGGCCATTGTACTAGGGTTACTGCTGAAACGGATCGGGATGCAGTGATATTTTATAAGAAACTTGGATTTAAGATTATGAGTTTGGGTGAGAAATATCCTGGGGTGGAACGGTTTAGGTGTGTGTTGGAAAGGCTTTAGCCAAATTGTTAATAGAAAGAGTGACCACGTGGTAGGATCACACTTTTATAGAGAATTCATTCCCCTATTAAAGTCGTTCAACTTCAATAGGGGAATGGGAATTATTTTTCTAAATCAACGACAATCGGTTCAAGTTCAATTTCTGTATGACCTTTCCCCGACCCGAGACTGGCAATTTCAATGGGTTCGATGATGAGTTGGCTGGCTCCATCCTGGATGGTTCCAAACTCTGTTGTCCCTTTGTATGTTTTTCCGTTATCTGTAGAAAAACCGCCACCGCCCGTTCCGTCCATATATACATGACCCAGGTCGTCCGTCACTTTGAAGACGGGTGATACCTCCGGCCACTCCTCGAGCAGGGAGTCTGCTGCTACCTGGTTATAAGAAATGACGGTTGATACGTCAGTAAACTCAATAGATTTCAACGTGAAAGTTGCATCTTTACTCTGAACCGTTTCATTGATAAGCTGCAGATCGCCTTCAAGCCGTTTTAATGAGAAGGCGAATGACCAGTCTCCTTTTACTTCTGTATCATTGGAGGTGCTATAAAGAGTCTCTGGTTCCCACGTGATGTCTACCTTTTCCGGAAAGTCCCCGCTTTTAAAGCTCGGAGTGATGGAGGACAATCCGACATAGCGGGTAGGACCGATCTTGGTGAGTTGACTGCTCCCGCCGCTTCCGTTTGCACCCTTAATGTTAAACCATTGCCCACCACTGTGGATGTCTTCCCCGAAATCTTTGTCTGTTTCAATGGCATAGGATATTTTAATATTCGTGCCGTCATAAACAGCGTTATCAATCAAGATGGTCACACCATTGCTTGTCTGGGTAAGACCGATATCAGTCGAGTAGTCTTCAAACTCTTTGTATGGCTCATCAGTAAAATAGCGTATGACATCGTCCATGAATGGGAGCTGTGTGGCAAACGAGGGATACGCAAAGCTTGCCGCTGTGGAGACGCCGATCAGCATAACGGATGCGACGGCCAGATTCCTCCAAATGTTTGTCTTTTTCCGTTTATTTAGAACATGTTGTTTGACGCGCTTTTTTTCCAATTCGGTCACTTTTTCTAGTTCAAGTGAGTCGATATCTAATTCCATCCATTCCTTCATGCTCATACCAGTCGCTCCTTTAATGTTACATTTGACGCTAATTTTTTCTTCCCGCGATACAAGCGGTTATCCACCGCCGCTTTCGAAAGGGTTAATTGATCAGCAATTTCTATATTGGTTAAGTCCAGGTAATACTTCATTATGAAGATGTCACGGTCCAGCTCTTCCAGGTGACTGATCGCTGCTAGTAATTCATTTTTTTCTTCCCGTCGCAATATGGATATATCGGTCCCGGGAGTACTTGATTTTTCAAAGAGAGATTCGTCCTGATGTTCACGGGCGTTCCGTTTTTCAGCCTGACGGTATCGGTCGATTGCCTTGTATTTTGTGATCATTCCAATCCACTTCCTGAAGTCTTCAGGCTCTCCTTTAAACTGATGTGCGTTTTGCCAGACGGTCAGGAATACATCGTTAATACATTCATCGACGTCCAGACGATTTTGATTGTGCAGAATTTTTGTAGCGATCGTTTTCACAAGCGGCATGTAAGCATCGATGATATATTCCAATGCATCCTCTTTTTTCTTTTTTAACCTTTTGATGAAATTGGTTGGTGAACTTTTCATTTCATTCGCTCCTTATATGATTGAAAGGCCTTTACACTATGTACAACGAATGGATGGGGAAATGATTCTCATGAATAATGGAATTTTTTTGACTTATTCCATTATACTATGGTGTTGTGGTAAGGGATGGATGATTTTGTCATTTGACGCAATGATTGAGGGGAATGACGCAATCAAGGTCACGTTTGACGCAATTCCCAATATAAAGACGCAATAAATTGAATTTCGACGTAATGACCACCGGAAATGACGCAATCACGACTAAATGTCAAGGCGATGCCCCCATAATACCTGTCAAAGAGGGAATCAAACGACCATTTCAAAACCATCCCGAACAAAATCAAACAAAAAAAGAACCCGCCACCCGACAGGTTCACCCAACAAATCTAATCATCCTCATACTTCAACTCCAAAGTAATCTGCGTGGTCGTATAAAAGTACATCTCCTTCACTTTCAGCCGGAAATTCTTATCATTCAGCTTGACGGTTTTATTTTCAATGATTTTCTTGATGAGCTCTTTATTTCCGTAAACCGTTTCCAGGTCCTTGGTCAACAGGCTCCGCAAATCTTCGCTCAGTTTGTCCTCGGTTTGATGAATGCTCAGCAGCTCCACTTTTGTCTTGGTCGTGTTGATGATCTTGATTTTGACTTCCTGGATGACCAGTTCGTTTTCGTTTTCCTGATTCAGCTGCTTGTATTCTTCCTGTAAGTAGGACAGAGTGTGTTTCAGTTTGCTGATGTCGTTTTTTTGTTCCTCTATTTTCAGGGCCTGTTTTTCATGCATGGTGCCGAACATGAAGAGGAAAATCATCCAGCTGATGATGCCCCCCACGACCATTCCGGCGAAGAACCGCTGCCAGGAGGGGAGTCGGTAGAAAGGGGGGATCCTCATGACGGCATATGTTCCTGGGTGAGCCACGTGATGATCATGGCAGCCGTGTTGGCTCCTCCAAGTGCAGACAGGATCCACAGGAATTGTTTGAAGAGTTCTTTTGTTTCCCCGTTCAGGAAACCTTTTTCAAAGCTGTACACTGTATCGAATGTGCCGCCGATCGCTGCGATGATGGCCCAGATCCGCAGGAAATCGGATAGTCGTCTCATTTCAATGAATAAGGGCTGCCCCATGGCAAACGAGGCCAATCCGCCGAGCAGTGATCCACCGAGCAGTACCCCCATAGCAATAAAGAAGCTTTTGAATAATTCCGGAAAGAAAGCTTCCGCCATTTCATCATCTCCATCTATTACGTGTCTTTACGATAACTATATGGGATTCGGGGACAAGATATGAGGGAGAACATATTTTCTTTTTTTCGGTTTCTTTCCTATAATAAAAGTATATTGAAAAAAAGGTTGTGCATAACATGTCATTTGTTCATTTACAAATAGCGAGTGCCTATAGTCTCTTGTCTAGCACGATATCGATAAATGGACTTGTACATAAAGCGAAGGAATCAGGGTACAGGGCGCTTGCCTTGACCGATAAAAATATGATGTATGCCGCGATCCCTTTTTATAAGGCGTGTGTAAAAGAAAACATCAAACCGATCATCGGATTGACCGCAGATATTGCCTCGGAGGAAGGTTCCCATCCCCTCGTTCTCCTCGTGAAAGATCAAAGTGGCTATCAGAATCTATTAAAAATCTCGAGTGCCATCGGCGCAAAGTCGAAAGAAGGATTACCGCTGAAGTGGCTCTCTTCCTACAGTAAAGGATTGATCGCCATCACTCCAGGCGTCAAGGGTGAGATAGAGAACCTGTTATTGAATGATGAAAAAGAAAAAGCTAAGGAATGTATCCGCACCTATCAACAGATGTTCGGTCGGGACTCCTTTTACTTGAGCATTCAAAAGCACGGCATTGCCTCTGAGGATTCGCTTATTCCTTTACTGCAGAAGATAGCGGAAGAGACCGGTTCGGAAATGGTCGCTACCAATGATGTACAGTACCTCGAGCAGGAAGATCATTTTGCCCATGAGTGCATGGCTGCGATCCGGGATGGGGTTAAGCTGTCGGAGGATGACCGTGACGTACTTCAATCTCAGGAGTATTATTTCAAGAGCAAGGATCAGATGGTGGAGCTTTTCTCTGATCATGTTGAGGCATTGGAAAATACAATGAAGATTGCCGACCGCTGCCATCTGACCATTCCTTTTCATCAACAGCTCCTTCCGAAATATCCTCTGCCTGAAGGAGTCACCGCCCTCGAGGAATTGACGCATCTTTGTGAAAAAGGGTTAAGCGAGCGGATCGAAACGGTAACTGATGAGTATATCGAGCGGTTGGATTATGAGCTTGAAGTCATCGGCAGGATGGGGTTCAGCGACTACTTCCTGATTGTGTGGGATTTCATGAAATACGCGAAGGACAAAAAGATCCTGACCGGACCGGGACGTGGGTCGGCCGCAGGTTCCCTCGTATCCTACGCCCTCAGGATTACGGACGTGGATCCTTTGGAGCATCATCTGCTGTTTGAACGATTCCTGAATCCAGAACGGGTGACCATGCCGGATATCGACATCGATTTCCCTGATCACCGGCGCGACGAAGTGATCGAGTATGTGGAAGGGAAGTACGGCAGCCTGCATGTCGCCCAGATCATCACGTTCGGGACGTTTGCAGCGAAAGCGGCTCTCCGTGATACGGGTCGTGTGTTTGGACTCAATATGAAGGAGCAGGAGCAGGTGTCGAAGCTCGTGCCGAACCAGCTCGGAATCACTTTGAAGGAAGCCTATGAAAAGTCGAAGGGGTTTCGCGACTTTGTGACGGGCTCTGATCATTATAAAAAATTGTTCCAGACTGCTCTCAAGCTTGAAGGACTACCGAGACACACCTCCACCCACGCGGCGGGAGTCGTGATGAGTGAAGCTCCTTTAGTACAGTGGGTACCGATCCAGGGGAGTTCATCGGGGATTCACCTGACACAGTACTCTATGGATATTTTAGAAGAAATTGGGTTGTTGAAGATGGATTTCCTTGGGCTTCGCAATCTGAGTATATTGGAAAGAATCGTGAAGAATGTTGAAATCGGGACGGGAAAACCGTTTGCCATCGAGTCAATCCCGATGAATGATGCCAAAACGTTCGATCTGCTCACTAAAGGGCAGACGAATGGGATCTTCCAGCTGGAATCGGATGGGATGCGGAATGTGTTAAAAAGGCTGAAACCCAATTCCTTTGAAGACATCGTGGCGGTGAACGCCTTGTACCGTCCGGGTCCGATGGAGAACATCCCGATGTATATCAACCGGAAACATGGGAAAGAGCAGGTGGAATATCCTCATCCCGATTTGAAACCGATCCTTGAAATGACGTATGGGGTCATTGTCTATCAAGAGCAGATCATGCAGATCGCATCGAAAATGGCCGGGTTCTCCCTCGGGGAAGCGGATCTCCTCAGGCGAGCCGTTTCCAAGAAGAAAAAGGATGTCCTCGATCAGGAACGGGAGCATTTTGTTTCCGGTTCGATACGGAAAGGCTACAGGGAAGAGGTCGCCCATACAATTTATGATTTGATCGTTCGTTTCGCAGATTATGGATTCAACCGGTCACATGCCGTTGCATACAGCATGATCGCCTATCAACTGGCTTACCTGAAAGCCCATTATCCTGCTTTCTTCTTATCGTCACTCCTGACATCTGTCGTAGGGAATGAAACGAAGGTGGCTCAGTATATACGGGAGGCCACGCAGTATGACATTGAAATCCTGCCTCCTTCCATCAATCGCAGCCAGTTTGTTTTTACAGTCGAAGGAAAGAATGTGATCCGCTACAGCATAGGGGCGATTAAAGGAATCGGGGCCGCGGCTCTTAAGGAAATCATCCGTGCGAGAAAAGAAAAGCCGTTTCAGGATCTCTTCGATTTCTGCATGCGGGTGTCCTCGAAGACGATCAACCGGAAGATCTTAGAGAATCTTGTGCTCTCCGGGGCGTTTGATGAATTCGGGATCGACCGCGCAACCTTGCTTGCTAGCTTGGATGTGGCGGCGCAGCATGCTGAGCTTGTGAACCCTGATGACGATCCTGACCTGTTCCATGAAGAAGAGGCTTTTATGTTAAAGCCCAAATATGTGGAAGTGGATGACATGACGATCGATACGAAGCTTCAGTTTGAAAAACAGGTACTTGGACTCTACTTATCGGATCACCCGGTTTCTTCTTACCGGCCTTTATTTGAAGGAATGGGATTGCAACAGATAGCCGATCTTCAAAAAGGATCGAAAATCTCACTCGGCGGTTATATTACCGGGATGAAATCGATCCGGACCAAAAAAGGGGAAGTGATGGCTTTCCTTGAAATCGGGGACGAGAGCGGAGAGATGGAAGCCGTTGTGTTTCCGAATGTGTACAAACATAATATGCCTCTGCTCAAAGAAGGGAATATTCTCCTATTCGGGGGCAATGTGGAAGACCGCAACGATAAGCTTCAGTTCATCGTTAATCAGTTGGAAACGATGGAAGACGTTCAGGCAAGGGTGAAAGAGAGCAGCCAGAAACTCTATTTGAAAATCGCCGTGGGTCAGGATGAAGAGGGCTGTATGGAGGGGATCCATCGAGCCATTAACCGGTTCAAAGGGAAGAATCCGGTCATCGTCTACAACGAGCAGGCCAAAAAGAGTATAAGGCTTCCGGATCATCTGCGCATCAGTCCTTCACAAGAGGCTCTTAGGGAATTGTACCGAATTCTTGGGGAGTCAAACGTGATATTGCAATAACATACTTTACTAAAACCATAATTTATATTATTGTTTAATAGAAAAAGGTGGTCTGACCACCTCTGAACTTATTATTTTATTATCCAATTTTACGTTTAGAAGAGTCGTTTTTAGCGATTCGATCCATAGCATGTAAAAGAATCAGAAGGAGTGAGTCAATTTGTCATTACGCGAAGAAGCTCTGCATATGCATCGAGTGAATAAAGGGAAATTAGAGTCTAAATCCAAGGTGGAAGTCCGAAATGCGGATGACTTGAGCTTAGCTTACTCCCCCGGGGTGGCGGAACCCTGCAAGGTGATCTATGACAAGCCTGAAACGGTCTATGATTACACGATGAAAGGGAATATGGTCGCGGTTGTTTCCGATGGTACGGCTGTTCTGGGTCTTGGGAATATCGGACCTGAAGCGGCTCTTCCCGTCATGGAAGGAAAAGCGGTACTATTCAAGAGTTTTGCAGGAGTCGACGCATTCCCGATCTGTTTGAACACAACGGATGTGGACAAGATCGTTGAAACCGTTAAGCTCCTTGAGCCGACGTTCGGAGGCGTGAACCTTGAAGATATCGCCGCTCCGAATTGCTTTGAAATTGAAGAGCGCCTGAAGAAAGAAACGAATATTCCTGTTTTCCATGATGATCAGCATGGTACGGCGATCGTCACCGTGGCTGGACTTGTGAACGCTCTCAAAATAGTCGGAAAGAAAATGTCCGAAATCAAAGTCGTGGCAAATGGTGCCGGTGCTGCCGGTATGGCCATCATTAAGCTTCTTTACCGTTATGGGGTAAGGGACATCATCATGTGTGATTCCAAGGGTGCGATTTATGAAGGGCGTCCTGAAGGGATGAACAGTACGAAAGATGAAGTCGCGAAGTTTACGAACCGTGACCATATCAAAGGCGGCTTAGGTGAAGTATTGAAGGATGCCGACGTATTCATCGGTGTATCTGTTGCCGGTGCCCTGACGGAAGAGATGGTTTCTTCCATGAAGCAGGATCCGATCATCTTCGCCATGGCGAACCCGGTTCCTGAAATCATGCCTGACCTCGCAAAAGCAGCCGGAGCCAAAGTGATCGGGACAGGCCGGTCTGATTTCCCGAACCAGGTGAACAATGTCCTTGCCTTCCCTGGGATCTTCAGGGGTGCACTGGACGTACGCGCAACCCACATCAATGAAAAAATGAAGCAGGCTGCCGTTGAAGCGATCGCTTCTTTGATCACGGAAGACGAACTGAACGCAGACTATGTCATTCCTGCGCCATTCGATAAGCGTGTCGCTCCAGCCGTTGCTGCTGCCGTGGCGAAAACAGCGATGGAAACAGGGGTTGCCCGCTTAAAGGTGGACCCGGAAGAAATCCGTAAGAAAACGGAAGATTTAGCCGTCATCGGGAAGAGTGAATGATGACAGAAGTGAACTCTCTCCAAACTCACGCTAAAGTATATATTGGAATTGTTCACCAGCTGAGAGAAATGATATCAAAGGACTGTCTGAAGCCGGGAGATAAGATCCCGTCCGAGAGAGAGCTGTCCGAGCGCCTGAATGTCGGGCGATCCTCTGTCAGGGAAGCACTCCGGGCCCTTGAACTGTTGGGACTGATTGAAACCCGCAGAGGCGAAGGTACCTTCTTGCGGGACTTCAGGGATCATCATCTGATCGATCTTCTAGGCATGTTCATCCTCCAGGACGACATGGCTCAGGAAGACATTCTTCAGACGAAGATGATGATTGAAAAAGAAGCATTGAAGGCTTTGTATATAGATAAAAGGAATACAGATTCCCTGCATGTGAGCGTTTCTGAATGCGAGAACCTGGACGACGTGTTCAGGGAGATCGTCATGATGAGTTCGAATTACTTATCCCAACGGATCTGGAATATCCTGAATGATTTCGAGACGTTGATCTGTGGTGAGAAAAAACTCACAGAAGCGATGAGGGAAGAGTTGATCACCATGCTCAGTGGCATCGATCACCAGGAGAAAGAGACTGTGCAAGAGACGTATATAAGGGTTAGGAAAATTGTCGATGAAGACGCGACAATTTCCAACATCTTTTTTTAAACACTTCCATTAAACTGATAGTCAAGCAGTTAATGCACTTACTATAGAGAAGCGAATGGGCAGCTGTCATGTAAGGGAATATTTCCCCGCTAAAAGCAAGCTAGTGTCATTCGGTAAGGAGGTTTCACCTTGCTAAAGGAACTTTTTAACAAATCAAAAAAGGAAAAGAAAAAATATGCAACGATTCCTTCTGAAGCGGCCAAACATGACGTTCCGGAAGGCATCATGACGAAATGTCCTGATTGCAAAAAAATCATGTACACGAAAGAACTTCAAAAAAACCTAAAGGTGTGTATCCATTGTGGATACCATCATGGCATGAGTCCACCAGAGAGAGTCGATAGTTTTATAGATGAGGGCACGTTCAAGGAGCTTGATCATGACCTGACTTCGGGTAACCCCCTAAACTTTCCTGATTATGAAAGTAAAGTCGAAAAGGACCGTCAGAAGACGGGCATGAACGAAGCAGTTCTGACGGGTTCAGGAAAGGTTAATGGTGTGGAAGTTGTGACAGCCATCATGGATTCCCGTTTCCGGATGGGAAGCATGGGATCGGTGGTCGGTGAAAAAATTACGAGAGCCATCGAAGAAGCCGATAAACGGAAGGTACCGTTCATCATCTTCACCGCTTCAGGCGGGGCCAGGATGCAAGAAGGTGTCCTTTCCTTGATGCAGATGGCGAAGACCAGTGTAGCGCTGAAACGTCTGAGCGATAACGGAGGGCTTTTCATCTCGATCATGACCCATCCGACGACAGGCGGAGTATCCGCAAGTTTCGCATCCGTCGGGGATTATAACTTTGCTGAGCCGGGAGCACTGATTGGATTCGCAGGCAGAAGAATCATCGAGCAGACGATCCGTGAAGACCTGCCGGAAGACTTCCAGACATCCGAATTTTTATTAAAACATGGACAACTTGACGGAGTCATTTCGAGACTCGAGTTGAAAGAGAAAATCGGGACAATACTTGATATACATCAGTGGGACGGTGATCTGCCATGGTAAATGAGATGGAATTTGAAAAGCCTGTATACGAGCTCAAGAAGAAAATTGCCGAACTGAAGGAGTTCACCCAGAATTCGGACGTCGATTTATCGAAGGAAATCGAGAAGCTTGAGCACCGTCTCACAAAGCTTCAAAATGATATCTACGAAAACATGAAGCCGTGGGAAAGGGTCCAGGTGGCCCGTCATCCGGAGCGTCCGACGACTCTGGATTATATCAAGTATCTCTTTACGGACTTCATTGAAATGCACGGAGACCGTCTATATGGGGATGACGAAGCGATTGTGTCAGGCGTCGGGAAGTTTCACGATGTCCCTGTGACGATCATCGGTCACCAAAGAGGGAAAGATACGAAAGAAAACATCCGCCGGAACTTCGGGATGCCTCATCCGGAAGGGTACCGAAAAGCACTGCGCTTGATGAAGCAGGCGGACAAGTTCAACCGTCCGATCATCTGCTTTATCGATACAAAGGGTGCTTACCCCGGGAAAGCGGCAGAGGAACGCGGTCAGAGTGAAGCCATTGCACGGAATCTTGTGGAGATGGCCGGCCTCACGGTTCCCGTCATCTGCATCGTCATCGGTGAAGGCGGTAGTGGCGGAGCCTTGGCACTTGGCGTGGGAAATCATATTCATATGCTTGAAAACTCCACTTACTCCGTCATCTCACCTGAAGGGGCCGCGGCCATCCTCTGGAAGGATTCCACCCAGGCGAAACGCGCGGCTGAATCCATGAAGATCACGGCTCCCGATCTTAAGGAGCTTGGGATCATCGATGACATCATCACGGAAGTAAAAGGCGGAGCCCATAAAGATGTCGAGGAACAGGCAAAGTATATCAACGACGTCCTTATGAGCTCACTGAAAGAGTTGGTTCCGATGAAGAAGGACGAGCTCATCCAACATCGTTATGAAAAATTCAAGGCGATGGGTGAATATTCGGTTTTAAATGATCTTATCGGGGTAAAATCATAACAAACGATGGACTGACAAATAGGAGATACCATTTGTCAGTCTTTTTCATTCAATCTTCCTTACTCCTACCCGGATAAAGGGCTTTGTGACGATATTTTGAAGGTTTTAACAATTAAAACGCTTCCATTTAATAGATTATTTCGTCTTTTGCTATTCCTCCTAGTAACTTGTTGAGAACCTTGAACCTTCGTGTTATTTTAGAAATAATCCAAAGTCTATTGGTCCATAATAATGTAATGAATGAAAACTGGAATTTTCCTTTTCTTTGATTTATGTGAAACGATTAACAATACCATTCAATTACATATAAAGGCATATTTCTTAATGAGGTGATCGTAGTGAAAAAGATTGGTGTATTGACAAGTGGTGGAGATTCACCCGGTATGAATGCAGCAGTCCGTGCAGTTGTGCGTAAAGCCATCTTCATGGATATAGAGGTATATGGTATTTATCAAGGGTATAATGGATTAATCAACGGGAACATCAAGAAGCTTGAGCTTGGTTCTGTCGGTGATATCATCCACCGTGGCGGAACGATGCTTTATACAGCCCGCTGTGAAGAATTCAAAACAAAAGAAGGCCAGAAAAAAGGGATCGAGCAATTAGAAAAACACGGCATCGAAGGACTTGTTGTCATTGGTGGGGACGGTTCTTACCAAGGGGCAAAAGCCTTGACGGAATGGGGATACCCATGTGTCGGTGTACCGGGGACGATCGATAATGATATCCCAGGGACTGAATATACAATCGGTTTCGATACAGCGCTGAATACGGTCATCGATGCGATCGATAAAATCCGTGATACGGCTACATCCCATGAGCGGACGTTCATCATTGAAGTAATGGGACGCAACGCGGGGGATATCGCTCTTTGGGCAGGTCTTGCCGGCGGAGCGGAAACGGTCCTGATCCCTGAGGAGAAATTCGATCTTGACGACGTTGTCGGCCGTTTGAAAAAAGGACAGGAACGCGGAAAGAAACATAGTATCATCATTGTTGCAGAAGGTGTCATGTCTGCCAATGAATTTGCGAACCGCTTCACAGAAGCAACAGGAATGGATACGCGTGTCTCCGTCCTTGGTCATATCCAGCGCGGTGGAACGCCGACAGCTGCAGACCGTGTCCTTGCCAGCCGTTTAGGGGCTCATGCCGTTGAACTATTGGCCCAGGGTAAAGGCGGAAGAGCGGTAGGAATTGAGAAAAATCAACTAGTTGATTACGATATTATTGAAGCACTTGCCAAGCCACATCAAATTGATTTGAACATGTACAGACTTTCCAAAGAGCTTTCAATCTAAATTGTTGTAAGATTTCAGGAGGTAAAGAAAATGAGAAAAACGAAAATAGTATGTACGATCGGTCCTGCCAGTGAAAGTGTAGAGAAGTTATCACAACTGATCGAAGCCGGAATGAACGTTTCCCGCTTGAACTTTTCACATGGTGACCACGATGAGCACGGACAGCGCATCATCAATATCCGCGAAGCAGCAGAAAAAGCCGGTAAAACAGTCGGGATCCTGCTTGATACTAAAGGTCCGGAAATCCGCACGAACAATATGCAGGACGGAGCTATTGAATTAACACAAGGATCCAACATCATCGTTTCCATGAAAGAAGTAGTGGGAACAACTGAGAAATTCTCCGTTACATACGAAGGATTGATCGATGATGTTCATGTTGGTTCCAAGATTCTTCTTGATGACGGATTAATCGAGTTGGACGTGACCGAAATCGACAAAGTGAACGGTGAAATCCATACACATGTTGCCAACAGTGGAACACTTAAAAATAAAAAAGGTGTAAACGTACCGGGCGTTTCTGTGAACCTTCCTGGAATCACGGATAAAGATGCCAACGATATCGTATTCGGTATCGGACAAGGTGTTGACTTTATCGCAGCATCATTCGTACGTCGTGCATCTGATGTACTTGAAATCCGTCAATTACTGGAAGAACACAACGCGTCTCATATCCAAATCATCCCTAAAATTGAAAACCAAGAGGGTGTAGACAACATCGATGAAATCCTTGAAGTATCTGACGGATTGATGGTTGCACGTGGAGACCTTGGTGTGGAAATCCCTGCTGAGGAAGTACCACTTGTTCAGAAGATGCTGATCAAGAAATGTAATTCACTTGGTAAGCCTGTCATCACAGCGACTCAAATGCTTGATTCTATGCAGCGCAACCCAAGACCGACAAGAGCGGAAGCAAGTGACGTAGCGAACGCCATCTTTGATGGGACAGATGCGATCATGCTTTCTGGTGAAACGGCAGCAGGTTCTTACCCTGTAGAAGCGGTTCAAACGATGCATAATATCGCGTCAAGAGCAGAAACGGCACTTGATTACGATGCCATCCTTTCTTCACGCAGCAAAGACAGCGAGCACAATATGACGGATGCCATCGGTCAATCCGTTGCCTATACAGCTCTTAATCTTGATGTGAATGCCATTGTCGCTCCGACTGAGAGTGGCCACACGGCACGCATGATCTCTAAATACCGTCCGAAAGCACCAATCGTAGCCGTGACTGGTACAGACTCTGTATCACGCCGCCTGGCACTTGTATGGGGCGTCTACCCTACAGTCGGCCGCAAAGTGACGACAACCGATGAAATGCTTGATATGGCAGTAGAAGAGAGCGTCAACTCAGGTATGACGAAGCACGGAGACCGCATCGTCATCACAGCGGGTGTTCCGATCGGTGAATCCGGAACGACGAACCTGATGAAAATCCACGTAGTGGGCGATGTCGTTGCAAAAGGTCAAGGAATCGGACGTAAATCAGCATACGGTAAAGCAGTCGTTGCCACATCAGCTGAAGAAGCCGTGAAGAATATGACTGATGGTGCCGTCCTTGTCACAATCGGCACGGATAAAGAAATGATGCCTGCCCTTGAAAAATGTTCGGCACTGATCGTTGAAGAAGGCGGCCTGACAAGTCATGCAGCCGTAGTCGGAATCAACCTTGGAATTCCTGTCGTGGTCGGAGTCGACCATGCCACTTCATTATTCAAGAATGGCCAGGAAATCACAGTGGATGCGACTCATGGCGTGATTTATAATGGGTATGCGAGTGTATTGTGAGTAGATAGTTATGGGAAAACCAGAGTCTTTTTATGGGCTCTGGTTTTTTTGTATAGGATGGAGTGTTGTGGAGCCAATCATTCAGAAGTACCGCAACATAAAACATAACTTCTCTAATATGCTATAATAAATACTAAGCAAGTATTAAATCAAATGGAGGAATCCATCATGAGATATATGTTATTACTATTGATTATCATACCGGCACTTGAAATTGGCTTATTGGTCCTTTCCGGACAGGCCATTGGTCTCGTCCCGACCGTGTTGTTGATCATTACGACAGGGATCCTTGGAGCATACCTGGCTAAGAAGCAGGGGATCGAGACGATAAGGAAAGCCCAGCGGGACATGCAGTATGGGCAGATGCCCGGGGAGGCCATCATGGATGGGTTGTGTATCCTTGTAGGTGGAATTGTCCTGCTGACACCGGGATTCATTACGGATGCCCTTGGATTCCTCTTATTGCTCCCGGCCACGAGGAGAATGTTCAAGCCCTTCTTCTATCGGTTATTCAAACGCTTGATCAACAAAGGGAACGTCATTATATACAGATAACGGAAAACGCACTGCTCACAGATGGAGCAGTGCGTTTTCTTATTTCACACCCATGATGAATTTCCAAGTATCTTCAAATACCCCTGCTCTTTTTAAAGTTGATAATATCACCAGTACAACAGGACCGACGATCAGTCCCAGAAAACCGATAAGCTTGAACCCGACAAATAAAGCAATAAGGGTGGCCAAAGGATCGAGTCCGATGCTTGAAGACAGTACTTTCGGCTCCATGATCTGCCGCTGGACGACTACGACCAGGTACAGGACCGAAAGCCCGATCCCCAATCCTGTATTGCCCGTAATGAATTCATAGATGATCCACGGCACGAATACTGCCCCTGTCCCGAGATAAGGGAGGATATCCACGAGACCTGTCACGAGTGCGATGGTGATCGCGTAATCTACTCTCAGGATGATCAAGCCGATCAGAACGATGATCGCTGTGATGGAAATGAGAGTGAATTGAGCACGGATGAACCCGAACAGTGCCCGTTTTAAGTCGAAGAACACCTTTCTCCCACTGCTCATCGCCTTCCCCGGAATGATTTTCTCCGCTTTGGCGGATAATGTATACCAATCCTTGCTAATGAAGAATGTGGCGAGCGCCGCAAAGATCAGGACGGAAGCAGCATTTGGGATCCATGAGATCAGCTGGGGCAGCTTGGTGAAAAAGTTTTGCAGAAAATCACCAGCCGACGTCGCGATTTTCGTTCCGGCTGTCTGGACATTTTCGAGGATCGTATCCTGCTGCCCGGCTTCAAGATTTTTGAATAATCCTGCGAGCTGATTGTACAGGGGGATGACCTGTCCGACAATGATATCCTCTGCATATGTAACAAGGGTTTGAACATGCTTAGGCAGTTCTTCTGCCAAGTAATTGGCTCCGGAGACTATTTCGGCAATCAATAATGTGATGAGACCTGCGAAAATGGCAACGATCAAGATGAGGGAAACGGTGACGGCCCATATCCTGGGGAGCCATTTCTCCAACCCGTTCACCAGGGGATTGATCAACAAGGCGATGGCAACAGCGATGATGAATGGATATGCAAGCTTCCATATGTAATAGAGTGAAATCAATGAGAGAATGATGATCGAGAGAACAATCAGAAAGCGGATCGTTCGATAAACATAATCTAAATTCAAGAGTTTCCCTCCTACCGAGTCTAGTAATTCTATTTTATAGGAGACAGGAAATGAAAGGAAGATATATTTGCAGTGGCAGGAGCATTTTATGAATGAGATGAAAAGTTGATATGGTAGGATAATGATTGGAGTACATAAAGGGGAGGCAGGGGAATGATATGACTCAGCCATTCATGTTTTTACTGCTTTTATTGGGAATCGGGCTGATGGCGAAAAATCAATCCATCATTATAGCCGTAGCATTTCTACTTGTATTAAAGCTGATTGGGCTGGATGAGAAGATTTTCTCGACGATTCAGTCGAAAGGCATAAACTGGGGTGTGACGATCATTACGATTGCCGTTCTTGCACCGATTGCGACAGGGGAAATCGGCTTTAAGGATCTCGTTGATTCGTTGAAGTCACCTTATGCGTGGATTGCACTCGCCTCTGGGATGGCAGTGGCATTGATTGCGAAGAATGGGTTGATTCTATTGGAAGATGACCCCCACCTGACAACGGCCCTCGTCCTTGGCACAGTGTTAGCCGTCGCTCTCTTTAAAGGGGTTGCCGTCGGGCCTTTGATCGGAGCCGGGATCGCCTATCTTGCTATGAAATTGTATGAATTATTTCTGTGAACATGCATGGGTGATCCCCCGGTTCGATCCTCTGTTTATCTCTGGTTTATTTTTCTAGAAAAATAATTTTTATAGAAATTGATGCGTTTTCATTCACAAAAGTCAGATAATTGTTTATAATAGGAAATGTAAGCGCATCCCAAGCTCTCGTGTTATCATAGAAGAGCCGGGAATCATTTTTTGTATAGGAATTGAGCAATCGCTCAACGTGTTTCTTTACGTTCTATTTAAACAAGCCTACTAGATTTAATAGATCGTTTTGTAGGGTTTTATACTCATATGAAAATGGGTAAAGATTAACAAAAGGAGAGGTTTATTATGACAGCAACTCGCGGATTAGAAGGAGTTGTAGCAACGACATCGTCCATCAGCTCCATCATTGACGATACTCTTACATATGTTGGCTACAACATTGATGATTTAGCAAACAATGCAAGCTTCGAAGAGGTTATCTACTTATTGTGGCACCTGAAGCTTCCTACTGCCTCTGAACTTCAAGAATTTACAGAACTGTTGGCTGCTAACGCTGAATTGCCGAAAGAAGTCATCGAACATTTCAAAATGTATGACATCAAAAAGGTTCATCCGATGGCCGCTTTACGTTCTGCTGTATCTTTACTGGGACTATATGATGACAAAGCAGATGTGATGGAAGAGAAGGAAAACTATCTGAAAGCCGTCCGCCTGCAAGCGAAGATCCCGACGATCGTCACGAGCTTTGCACGTATCCGAAATGGTCAGGAACCGATTGCGCCACGCAAGGACCTTGGCTTTGCCGCTAACTTCCTATACATGCTGACAGGAAAAGATCCTGAGCCTGTTGAAGTTGAAGCGTTCAATAAAGCACTTGTCCTTCATGCAGATCATGAGTTAAACGCTTCCACGTTCACAGCACGTGTATGTGTGGCAACTCTATCAGACGTCTACTCAGGTGTTACCGCTGCAATCGGAGCTTTAAAAGGTCCGCTTCACGGTGGTGCGAATGAGCAGGTTATGAAGATGCTTACTGAAATCGGTTCTGTCGATAAAGCAGAAGAATATATCCTGGACAAGTTAGAGAAGAAAGAAAAAATCATGGGCTTCGGTCACCGTGTTTACCGTCAAGGGGATCCACGTGCGAAGCATCTGAAAGAAATGTCCAAAAAATTAACTGAATTAACAGGACAAAGCGAATACTACGAAATGTCCGTTAAGGTAGAAGACGTATTTACGTCAAACAAAGGCTTGCCGCCAAATGTTGATTTCTACTCAGCATCTGTGTATCACAGCTTAGGCATCGATCATGATCTATTCACTCCGATCTTTGCGGTAAGCCGTGTATCCGGCTGGTTGGCGCATATCCTTGAACAATATTCCAACAACCGCCTGATCCGCCCTCGTGCTGATTATGTAGGGCCTGGCAAGCAGGAATATGTACCTGTTGATCAAAGAGGTTAATCATCGATATTTACAAATAGTAAAAATATTGGTGTAATAATAAGAGAAGGGGAATGACTCAATATGCTTCTAATGGGTCATCCCCTTTGATAATGAAAAAATGGAGGTTACATAATGACACAAGGTGAAAAAATTACAAACCAGAATGGCCAACTTAATGTGCCTAACAATCCAATCGTCCCATTCATTGAAGGTGACGGAACGGGTCCAGATATTTGGGCAGCAGCTCAACGCGTCCTCGATGCTTCTGTAGAGAAAGCATACAAAGGCGAACGCAAGATTTCCTGGAAAGAAGTATATGCTGGGGAAAAAGCATTCAACAAAACGGGTGAATGGCTTCCAAACGATACACTAGAAGCAATACGTGAATATTTCATCGCGATCAAAGGTCCACTTACAACTCCTGTAGGCGGCGGAATCCGTTCATTGAACGTTGCGCTTCGCCAGGAATTGGATCTATTCACATGCCTGCGTCCAGTACGCTACTTCGAAGGTGTTCCTTCACCGGTTAAGCGTCCTGAAGATACTGATATGGTCATCTTCCGTGAAAACACTGAAGATATCTATGCAGGTATCGAGTACGCTAAAGGTTCTGATGAAGTGAAGAAATTAATCAGCTTCCTTCAAGACGAAATGGGCGTTAACAAAATCCGTTTCCCTGAAACATCAGGTATCGGAATCAAGCCAGTGTCTGAAGAAGGGACAAGCCGTTTAGTCCGTGCAGCAATCAACTATGCAATCACTGAAGGCCGTAAATCAGTGACTCTAGTTCACAAAGGAAACATCATGAAGTTCACTGAAGGAGCTTTCAAAAACTGGGGTTACGAGCTTGCTGAGAAAGAATTCGGCGATAAAGTATTCACTTGGGCTCAATATGACAAGATCAAAGAAGCTGACGGATTGGAAGCAGCTAATAAAGCTCAATCTGATGCTGAAGCAGCTGGTAAGATCATCGTGAAGGATTCAATCGCTGATATCTTCTTACAGCAAATCCTTACTCGTCCAGCTGAGTTCGATGTTGTCGCAACAATGAACTTAAACGGAGATTACATCTCTGATGCACTAGCTGCTCAAGTAGGTGGAATCGGTATTGCTCCAGGAGCAAACATCAACTACGAATCAGGACATGCGATCTTTGAGGCAACTCACGGAACGGCTCCTAAATATGCAGGTATGGATAAAGTGAATCCTTCATCTGTCATCCTTTCAGGTGTGCTTATGCTTGAACACCTTGGTTGGACAGAAGCTGCTAACCTGATCACAAAATCAATGGAAAAAACAATCGCTTCTAAAGTGGTAACATATGACTTCGCCCGTCTGATGGATGGCGCGACAGAAGTGAAATGCTCTGAGTTCGGTTCAGCTTTAATCGATAACATGGAAGCATAATAATGTGACATAAGGGTGGGGTGCTTCGTATTGGAGCACTCCTTCCTTTACATAATGAGACGAATAGGAGGAATCATGATGGCAATTAAACGTAGAAAAGTATCTGTAATCGGTGGAGGTTTCACCGGGGCGACAACGGCATTGATGCTCGCCCAGAAAGAGCTTGGAGATGTTGTATTGGTTGATATTCCGCAAAACGAGGATCCAACGAAAGGGAAAGCACTGGATATGCTTGAGGCAAGTCCTGTACAGGGCTTTGATTCAACCATCATCGGTACGTCCAATTATGAAGATACGAAGGATTCCGATATCGTTGTCATCACTGCCGGGATTGCCCGTAAACCGGGTATGAGCCGTGATGATCTGGTTCAGACCAATCAAAAGGTCATGAAATCAGTGACCCAGCAAATCGTGAAGCACTCACCTGACTGTTACATCATCGTTCTGACCAATCCAGTGGATGCCATGACCTACACAGTGTTCAAGGAATCCGGTTTTCCGAAAGAGCGCGTAATCGGACAATCAGGAGTCCTGGATACAGCCCGCTTCCGCACCTTTGTCGCACAGGAATTAAACCTGTCCGTGAAGGATATTACAGGCTTCGTCCTCGGCGGCCACGGTGATGACATGGTTCCTCTTATTCGTTACTCTTACGCTGGAGGCATCCCTCTAGAGACACTGATCCCGAAAAACCGCTTGGACGCCATCGTGGAGCGCACGCGTAAAGGCGGAGGAGAGATCGTGGGACTTCTCGGTAACGGAAGTGCCTACTACGCACCGGCCGCATCCCTCGTCCAAATGGTCGAAGCCATCCTTAAAGACCAGCGCCGCGTCATCCCGGCCATTGCCTACCTCGAAGGTGAGTACGGATTCGAAGGCATCTACCTCGGCGTCCCGACTATCCTAGGTGGTAACGGCCTCGAGAAAATCATCGAACTCGAACTCACAGAAGACGAAAAAGCTGCACTATCCAACTCAGCCGACGCAGTGAAAAACGTCATGGCTTCATTGGCTTAACCACATAAAAAAAACTGACTTCCGTAATAGGGGTCAGTTTTTTTGTTTTACCCCTTTTAATGACTGCGTCTATCTTTAGGATTTTTAAAAGTGGATTCAATCACAATTGATTTTTAAGTAGTATTAACATACACCCCGATAGTTGATTGTAGCGGAAGGTGCTCGACTCCTGCGGGAAACGCGGGAAA
>NZ_BCVQ01000004.1 GCF_001591825.1 Rossellomorea vietnamensis NBRC 101237 | reverse complement strand
ACCGCCAGCCCCGCGGAAAGCGAGCAACTCTCGCTGTAATCAACCACTACTCACTACTTTCAAAACCAACTGTATTTACGTAAACAGCTAAATGATAAATCCGAACGATTTCGATTGATCGTTCGGATTTTCTTTTAACTAAACTCTTTTGTCCCAACCTCTTTCTTTGGAAAACATTATTCGCTTGAAGGATAATGGGAAATTTTGTCGAATTGTAAATAGTGCGTAATGGTATCAGGGATTGTCTTTAAGTGAGTTCAATTTAACATGATAAGAAATGTGGAGGGAATGAATGTGAAAAATCGAAATGGAAAAGTAGTTGGCTTTGAAATAAGCAGTCAGGCTCCAGAAAAAGCAGCAGCGTTTTATTCGAATGTTTTCGGGTGGGAAGTGGATGAACCCCAGTGGGACTACCAAACAGTCACGACCGGACACAAAGATGGAATAAATGGGGGGATTAGCAAGGGACCCCACGATCATCCACACGGTACACGAATTTAAATTGAAGTAGAATCCATTGAAGAAACCATTTCTGCAGCTAAAGAAAATGGGGCAATGGTGGTAAGAGACAAGATGGAATTCGAGCATTTTTTTCTTGCGTATCTAGTGGACCCCACCGGTGTGGGCATTGGATTGATTGAAAACAAGTAGGGAATGAAATCAACATAGTAGAAGGGAGGGTGAGATAACTTTGTTTGAAACTGTATTGGGAAAACCAAAAAGCTTGGTAACTGATTACAAAATGAAATATAGAACCGCTGTTAAGGCAGTCATCATACAAAATGGTAAAATCCTTCTTATGCATTCCAACAGGGGAGATTATAAATTTCCAGGAGGCGGAGTCGAAGAAGATGAGAGTCTGTCTGCTGCTCTGATAAGGGAAGTGGCCGAAGAGACGGGCTACATACACTGTCATGTTAAAGAGCCTGTAGGTATCGTTATACAAAGGCATCCCGACCTAAATGATGAAGATACAATATTTGAAATGACTTCACATTATTTTCATTGCGAACTATCAGACTTTGATAAAATTCCTCAACAATTAGAGGGATATGAGTCGGAGCTGGAAATGGCTCCCCGATGGATTACCATGGATGAAGCCATTGACGGAAATGAGATGCTGATGGACAAGTATGAGAACAATCGATGGATCAAAAGGGAAAACTATGTTTTGGAAGAATTAAAGAAATTATACGAATAGAATGTGGACGCTTACCCGGTATAGGGAATGGAAAAGAGCTGTCGGTTTATTATGACCCAGCTCTTTTCGATATGAGTAAACGTGAATAACATTTAATACATTTCCTTTTAGTTAGATTTTCAATCCGTATTTTTTCAATTCTTCTGTATCATTGGGCAATGTCACATACCCTTCAAACGTCATACCCAACTTTTCAAGAAGTTTGGAAGAAGGGTCATTATCTTTTGACGTAATCGCTACGAGCCGTTTAATTCCCGCTTCTTTGGCAAACTCCACCGTAGCGCATGCGGCTTCATACGCATACCCTTGAGATTGATAGTCAGATAGAAAGGCAAAGCCAATATCCACGTCTTCCAGTCCGTCTCGCTTAATCAGTCCACACAAACCGATTGGTGTATGATCAAGTTTTCGTTCTGCCAAGAATAATCCAAAACCTTTTTGCTCATACATGGCTCTCGGACCATTCAAAATATACCGATTTGCATCTTCCAAAGTATGAACCCCTTTATCTCCAATGTATTGAAGCCATCCAGGCTCATTCAATAATGTTAAAATAAATCCTGCATCCGACTCCTCCACCCATCTAAGTGAGAGCCGATTTGTTTCTGTAATTTTCATAAGGAACACCCCATTTCATATCACTCCACCTTATTATACTTGAAACATATAAGAGAGGAAATCCAACAATGCTTCATACTATAAATTTGACCACTAACATCATGGCGAGACACACACCTAATAAAAATCCAAGACTACTATTCAATTTTCTTCATGATATAGTTTCTTTATACAAAAAGAACATAATTTGAGGTGTAATCATGGCGCAAAAATTTAAAGTCGAAGACCCGAAAATCCCTGCTCGTTTAAGCTCTGTCAATTTTCAAGATATCTATTATGAAGAAGATCCGTTCCTATCAAATGGTTTGATCGAAAATATAGGATTGGAAGGGGAAGAAATCGATCAGCTCGTGATATCAAAAGTCATGTTTAAAAATGTCTCCTTCACCGGTGCATCTTTCCCCCGTATCGACATGACAGATGTGGTGTTTGAAAACTGTGACCTGTCGAATGCAAACTTCAGTGAAGGAATCATACATCGGGTCATCTTCAAAGAATGCAAATTATTGGGTGTGAATTTTACCGGTGCTCATTTAGGCAATGTACGTTTTGAAGAGTGCCTGGCGAATATGAGTGACTTTGTTGAAACACGATTAAAACAAGTAACATTCAACGAGACCTTTTTACAAAATGCCAATTACTCTGACTGTGAACTGCTTAAGGTCAACTTTAATCAGTGCGATCTTAATGATATTGACTTCACTCAAACTGACCTCAAGGGTATCGATATTAGTACTTGCAAGTTTACACGCATCAATGTAGCTCTTGAAAATCTTTCTGGTTGTGAGATTTCACCAGAGCAGGCGATCGGATTTGCAAGCTTATTGGGATTGAAAGTGAAGGAGTAGTATAAGACTGTTGTTGTTCATAACGATATTCATATTGGTTTGAATCCTGTACAAGGCATGAAATGATTCAAGCGGGCATAACTATGTATCAACAACGCCTACCTGGTTTCAATTCAAAAGGTTACCGTCTTCCGTTCACCCGAAAATAGTAAAAAAACGAAAGGAGTGGAATATAACCCCACTCCTATTTCTTTCGTTTCTTACTGGTAGTTGAAACTTTTACCAATTATGATTCGTACATCTTATTAAAAGTAACTGTTGGAGGAGGTTTATTCATGATCACGGTTGATAACGTAACCAAGCGATATGATTCACTTCAAGCGCTAAACGACATTCATTTCTCAATTCAGGAAGGCTCTTGTTTCGGCCTTGTAGGACCCAATGGTGCGGGAAAATCCACATTGATGAAGATCTTTTCCGGTGTATTGCAAAACTTTAGTGGGGACATCAATGTCCAGGGCCTATCTGTCAAGAAAGATAGAGTAAAGGTAAAAAAGCTGATCGGCTACATACCTCAAGAAATCTGTTTGGAAGAATCCCTTACTGCCAAGGATAATTTATTGTATTTTGGTAGCCTTTATGGTCTGAAAGGAAAAGACCTTCAAGATCGAACCGAGAAAGTGTTACAGCAAATCGGTTTAGAAGAACGAGGGAAAGATAAAGTCAACACCTTTTCAGGGGGGATGAAGCGCCGGTTGAACATTGGCTGTGCCATTCTACATGCTCCCTCCATTATCATCATGGATGAACCGACAGTGGGAATAGATCCACAATCAAGAAACTCAATTTTTTCAATCATACATGAACTAAAAGAGAAGGGAAGTACAATCATATATTCGAGTCACTATATGGAGGAAGTAGAGCAGCTTTGTGACAGCATCGGACTGATTGATAAGGGTTCATTAATCGAATGTGGATCTCTGGGTGAGTTGCAGCAAAAATATAATAAACCGTCATTGTTTGTTTCCGGTGAAGGTTTAGATAATGTTGGTTTATCCAAACATGGAGAGGTCGAATCGAAAGGAAACGGATTTATTCTGCGAAGTGATGATCCTTTGATGACATTGGAAAAATTGATTGCCGAGTTCCGCATCTATAACATTTTGCCAAGAAGGCTAGAGTTATATCAACCGAAACTGGAGGATATCTTTTTCACATTAACTGGAACGCAACTTCGAGATTCATAGAAAGGGGAGGATGATATGTGGGCCATTGCCAAAATGGAATTTAAGAAAAATATACAGGATAAAGGCTTGTGGTTTTGGACATTTATCTTACCGATCGTCTTTATCATTGCCTTTGTTTCCATTTTTTCAGGTGATGAAAATACGAGTTACAAAGAAGTCATCACTCAAATCATTCCAGGCTATACCATCATGTTCGCTTTTTATATTATGATTTCAATGGTCATCGGATTAGTGAAGGATAGGGATAAAGGAATGGTTGCGAGGATTGCCAGTACGCCACTTCCTATCATGAGCTATTTTATAGGGAAATGGATTCCTTTCATGGTGATCGTGTTGATTCAGATTGCTGTATTATTTGGATTTGGCGTCGTTGTGTATGACCTTCCTTTAGGGGATCCCCTTGGACTGATCATTTTATCCATTTCTTTGGCGTTTATTGTAACCGGTTGGGGCATGGCGCTCGCCGTACTCGTGAAAACGGAAAATATGGGTATTGCCATGACCCAGATCATAGCTCTTGGTGGTGCAATGCTTGGGGGATTGTGGTTACCCGTCGATTTGATGCCGGAGTTCATGCAAACAATCAGTAAGTTACTTCCTCAATACTGGGCAATTGAAGGGTACAAAGAGATCATTTTAGAAGATGGAACCATATTAGATGTCTTATTCAATATTTTGATTTTGGTCATTGCAGGAATAGCTGGTGGCTTGATTGCCATCGCTGCCTATCCACGGTTTCTTCGTACCTCCAAGAGTTAAAGACAGATGGAAAATTTTCTATTTATTTTTAAAAATGAAAATCCTCTCCTTATTTCTTGAAATTTATGGTATGATTCTATGGTCTGAAATACAAGATCTTCGTAGATTGAAAGGGGAACATACTTGAATAAGAATCAAGTGAAAATCGCAGAAGTAAACGCAGAAAATTGGTACGAGTGTTGTCAACTGGAACTTTCCATGGAGCAACAGGAATTTATTGAGCCTAATGCCATTTCGATTGCTCAATCGAAATTCGAGACTACTTTAAAACCATTCGCCATTTATTTTGAAGATAAAATCGTCGGGTTTTTAATGTTCAACTCTGTACCTGAAGAACTGGATGCTTATTGGGTTTACAGAATCATGGTGGATAAAAACCATCAAGGTAGAGGCATCGGAAAAGCCGCAACAGATCTGATGATGAATGAAATGATAGAAACCTATGGTATAAATAAAATCATAGTAGGATATCATCCTGAAAACCATGGGGCTCACCGCTTATATGCGAGTTTGGGGTTTGTCGATCACGGTGACCGATTCGGCAGGGAAATGGCGGTAGTGAAAGAAGTAACGATGAACTAAGATATTTCAAAAGGGCCACAAACGCTTGGCCCTTTTTGAGCTTGCATTAAATCCCCTTTTCTAATACTTTTGAGCAAACGACTTATTATTCACCCGTTAATGTCCAATATCCCTCGAACCTTTTCCTTTGCTCCCTTCCGCCACTTTTTCACAGCGGATATGGACACATTCTCTACCTCTGCAATTTCACTGACTGTCAGCATATGCAGACAAGTATACATGACCCATTTTCTTTGGTTCGCAGTTAAGTCCCCACAGTAACTGAACAATAATTCTTCGGCCAGTCCTTCGTTGATATGCTCATCTTCGATCATGTCAAAAAACTCCGTCTCTTTGAAAATACTTTTCTCTTCATTTCGACTTTCACTTGTTAATTGAGAAAGTATTCTGCCTCGAACATATGAATAAGCATAGGCAGGAAATGCCCCTTTTTCCGGTTCGAATTTTTGATGTGCCTCCCAAAGTGCAATGAGACCGGTCTGATAGTATTCAGGTTTGTTTTTATAAATGTGCAGAGAATGAATGATCTTGTGAATCATTCTGTCATATTGCATATGAAGCTTTTCGAATTTCTCCAAGTCAGTATCCTTTTGACCGGCGCGCCGTTCTTTGTATTCCCAGGTAGCTTAACCTTACAAAGGAACAGGGCTTTTTGACAAAAGAGGATAACACTCGTTTTCATGGAAGAAACCTAGCATTACCAAGGTTAGTCATCATCATTTATCGGTAGGGAACTGACAGTTATGCTGGAATTTTCAGTGTGGTGAATTACTTGAGTTTAACTTTACCCACCAATAGCAATACTGAAAGGACCATCCACTTACAAGGAGGTCCTGGTATGCCTAATAAAAAGGATGAAAGCAACGATGTCCTAGGTCAGAAAAATGAAGAGATTGAAAAGCTTGAAGAGATGTTATCCGCCGTCCTTCACTACTTATCAGATGATGAAATCGAAGAAATCGATATCGAATATCTTCTTACGAATACAGATAACCTCCGGGATTGGTGGGATAGCTACCGGGAGAAAAACAAAAAGAAGCTAGAAGATGAGATTAAAAAGTCTTTGAACAGGTTATCTCTTGAGGAGTTAGAAAACATCCGGGAACAAATAAAGAATAAAAATCGCTAAATGACAACAGAGAAACCATAACAATATTATGTAAATTAAGTGCAACACAGAAAAAGGAGGATAACGGTATGCCTCAAATAGCTCAGGAAGAGAACCCCTAGGGAAAAGGCTTCTCTTCTTGGTCAATTATCTACTTACTAAATTTCTTTTTAACAGTTGATGAGCAAGTGACACAGCTCCTACAGGCATCTGATTCACGATGACCGTCGTAAAAATTTCCTCATCGTGATAATAAAGTGTCACGGATTCATACCCATGAATGCCACTATGATGACCATATGCCGTCATTCCATTTTCAAATGTATACTTGTATAAACCCAAACCGTAAAATCGCTCCGGATGATCCGTTTCAGAAAATACAAGCATTTGATTCATCGACTTCTGAGATAGGAGGGATCCGCCAAAAAGGGCCTTCATGAATGTTTGGATTTCCGCGGGGGTTGAAACAAGTGCCCCTGATGTCCCCATGATTGAAACATTGAGATCTGTAATAGGTGTTATATCATCTGATAGGTCAGTCAAGTCAGACGTCGCTTTTGAATGCCCGGTGGCAAAGGGGAGCCTGAGATCATTGGAACAAGGGAAGTATGTTCTCTCCAGTTGAAGTGGTTGGGTGATCCATTGATAGACTGCATCTTCAAACTTTTTTCCTGAACATTCTTCGACGATCAGTCCCAACAGGATACCATTCGTATTAGAGTATTTGAACGCAGTACCAGGTTCAAATTCCAGGTCGTGGTTGGCAATAAGTCTGACAAGACTTCGTGGCGAAAAGAAATCCCGGGGACTTGAAACAGCGTGCTGGATACATTTTGTTCCTGCAACGTCCATCCATAAATAATCCTTAAGACCGCTTCTATGCTGGAGCAGTTGTTTCACGGCTATACGACTGCCTTCTTTCAGGATACCGGGTAAGATGGATTCTACAGTTTGCTCCAGTGAAAGCATGCCTTCTTCCTGAAGTTTTAAAATCACCACACTTGTTACAATGTTTGATAAGCTTCCAACCCGCTGATGATCATAAGGATCTAATAACGTATCTTGAAGAAGGTTTCGAACGCCTGTTGCCAATATATAGTCTTCTCCGGAAGAATCAGTCAGACACAACGATATACCTGGAATCCTGTATCTATCACGAAAGTATTGGACTGTTTTTTTCAGTAAAGCAGGATCCTTCAAAGAAATCATCCTTTCAAGTCTTGGTTTGATAAAGAAAACCCCTGCCAAATGCAATTGCTTTTAAGTATAAAGCAGAATTTAAGCGGTTTTATATTGAAAAGAATATAGTTAGTATTTTATTAATGCTATAGATCCACTAAATAGATAGTGAGTGTCATATAGTATGTTTTATACATATGTGAAATCGAGAGAAATAGAAGGAGAATGATCCGATGCCGATTCGTAACTCAGCAAAAGCCATCATTATCAAAGACAACAAACTACTTTTGACTAAAAACAAAGACGAAGACAGTATTTTTTACCTTTTCCCCGGTGGTGGACAGGAACATGGTGAAACACTTCATGAGACTTTAAAAAGGGAATGCCTTGAGGAAATCGGATGCGAAGTGTCAGTAGGAGAACTAATCCATGTTAGGGAATATATAGGTAAGAACCATGAACATGCAGCATTTGATTCCTCCTTGCATCAAATGGAGTTTTATTTTACCTGTACGCTCATCCACGAATGGAACAATGATCAGACCCCATCTAACCCCGATAGTCATCAAGTAGGGGTGGAATGGATTGATCTGAGTAAACTGAAAGAATATAGATATTATCCTAGAGAAATAGAATCGTATTTAGTCAATAAATCGCCCAGAGTTTACCTGGGGGACATTAATTAGTTCTATTCTATTCAAACAAGGAGGGCGATGAGTGATGAGAATAAGTAATTTTATTTTGACAGGTATATTGGCAGGCATTTATTCAAGTGTGTTAGATGGCTTTGAACAGCACTACAGCTTGAATTCCCTTTACAGTGCCTTCATCTTAGCGCTGTTAACAATCGGGACGGGTCTTTTATTACACAGCCTCCCATCCATAAAAAGTGGAGGGAATCCTGACTGAGCTCTCTTGGAGAATACCCGTAAAAGTCAACAGTAAACGGAGTGATCATGATGAATTCTACATATGTATGGTGGGGAGGATCCAAAGTGAAGTTAGCATGGCGGCAAGATTCGATCCTTCCTGACACATCACGGGTTACCAGTGTGCATGGATTCTGCTTTAAAGATGGAAAGATGCTCTTGGTGAACCTTCATAAGCGAGGCTGGGATTTTCCAGGTGGGCATCTGGAGAAGGGTGAGTCCCCTGAAGGATGCTTGAAGAGGTAAGTGATGGAGGAAGCATATGTATCCGGCTCTTCTCACTTTTTGGGTTATCTGATTGTGGATCATCATGATAATCCCCTCTGGAATGAACAAAGCCCTTATCCCAAAGTAGGCTTTCAACTTTTTTATAGAGTGGACGTTGAGGAAATATATACATTCGAAGCAGAATATGAATCTGCTGAGCGATGTTGGATCGATCCAGATCATGTAGCCGATTGTTATTCCGGATGGAACAGAGTGTATGAGGAGATTCTTTCTCAAGCCCGTACAATTAATTTGTAGGTTTGTTATATGAAGTGGAATTCCAACAAGTTGAATTCTTACGATAGAGTTAATTTACTATCAAAGGTTATTAAATGTAGAGGGGTGGAGATGGTTATTTATGATTAAAGCTGCACTATTCGATCTTGATGGGACGCTTTTAAACAGGGATGCGTCTGTCCAAGTATTCATCAAAGACCAATATGAACGATTCTTCCAATTTCTCAACCATATCCCGGCGGATTTATTTTCATCCAGATTCATTGAATTGGATCAAAGGGGTTATGTGTGGAAAGACAGGGTGTATAAGCAGCTTATCGATGAGTTTTCAATTAAAGGATTAACTTGGGAAGAACTGCTCGATGATTATATCAGTCAATTTAAACACAGCTGTGTACCGTTTCCCCATCTACATCATCTGCTGGATGAATTACAGGCTTGTGGTATAAAATTGGGGATGATCACAAACGGCTTCGGCAGATTTCAAATGGACAACATACTTGCCCTTGAAATCGAACCTTATTTTCAAGAAATCCTTATCTCTGAATGGGAAGGATTGAAAAAGCCCGACCCTGAGATTTTTAAGAGGGCGATAAAGAGATTACAGGTAAAACCTGAAGAATGTATTTTTGTCGGGGACCATCCTGAGTATGATGTGTACAGTGCCCAAAAAATAGGGATGAAGGGTATTTGGAAAAAAGATCCCCATAGGACCGGTGTAAAGCATGCAGATGCTGTGATTGATGATTTGTCTGACTTACCACGCTACTTAAGGAGCTTATAATTTTCTTATTAGTCAATTTAAAGGATGAATCCACCCATCTAACATACTTATTTAGGCAAAGCTACCACTATTAAATTCATGAAATTTCTAGTATAATAGTCTTCTTGATACTACATATTCAGTGTAGCGCACTGGAATTGAATCAAATCAGGAGGGTCTAAATTGTTGGAATTCAGTAAATTATTAACAGAACCAGTAAAAACAGTTGCCATCAATATAGCAATTGTTTCGATCGTCACCATATCGCTTACCACACTTATATATACGGTACTTAAATTCATTAAGTTACCAGAAAAATTCATAGAAAATATCATTGGCCTTATCGTCGTGTTCGTTGGAATCGGTACCGTTTATTATTCACTTAGATGGGATTTATTCCTCGCATTATAGCGATCTATACTTTCAATAAAAAGCATCTACATGGTGCTTTTTTTTATGTGCATTTTTCTTAAAAGCATGTGTCGATCAGGAACTTCATCCTAAAGTCTTATATCCTTTCATCTAAAATGACCATGATATGCCCCTGCCATATCAATATAGTATAAATAGAAATGATATAATCCCCTTGATAATATGTAGAAATTTCTTTATATTTAGTAAATATGATTTTACCAAATGTTGGAGGTAGCTATCTATGAATGACATGAAGAAATTATGTAACTCCATTAATTCCTGTTTCACAAATGAGAATTCGTCTTTAGATGAACGAAACATGGGTGAAATTGTATCCTTACTGCGTGTGAAATCTCAACTGACGCAAGAGGAGCTGGCTCAAAAAGCAAATGTATCTACACAAACCATTAAAAGACTTGAAGGAGGCAAGGAAAAGGTAAGTGATATTACTTGTAGAGAAATAATAGAAGCATTGGGGGTTAATATTTCCCGACTGACAAAGCTTCTGGACGAATGAAATGAACGAACGCCCAATTGAAAAAGAGAAGGAATACATATGAGATTCAGAGATTTTCATAAAAATATTAAAATACGCATCATTGAAACATTTATGAGCCGCTTTATTGGGAGCATGATCTTTCCGTTTATGTCGATCTACCTGGCTGTTCATTTTGGAACAAAGATAGCAGGATTATTACTTTTGATCAATGTGTTTGTAGGAATAGGAATCAATTTTCTTGGAGGATATTTCGCCGATCAATTTGGCCGCAAAAAAATTATGTTATTCGCAGAATCGCTCAGGTTTCTGGCTTTCCTCACCATGATGGTTTGTAACTCACCCTGGTTTGAATCAGCCGCTGTCACCTTTGCCATGATGACGGTAAACAGCATTTGCTGGGGCCTTGCAGGACCTGCCAATCAGGCTATGATGATCGACGTCAGCACACCATCACAACGAAAGCTCATGTATTCGATTACCTACTGGGCGAACAATCTGTCCATCGCGATCGGAGGAATCATAGGGGCTTTCTTATTCAAGGATTACCTTTTCGAGCTCTTTCTTGCATTGAGTGTTGCGTCCGCCATTACCGCAATTTTGGTCGCATTCTTCATTGATGAGAGCCATACGGTATCGGAATCCGAATTGACACCCTCTCAGCATGTTAATCAACTTATTTCAAACTACGAAAAGGTGATGCATGACAAGCTGTTTGTTCTTTTTACCCTTGCAGGTGTGCTCATTCTGTCCATGGAGTTTCAGCTCACGAATTACATCGGCATTCGACTAAGTGAAGAAATGCCTTCGCAACCGTTCCTATTCTGGGACATAGACGGCGTACAAACCATGGGGATCCTACGAAGTGAAAATACGATTCTGGTCGTCCTCCTCATGCTTTTTGTCACAAGGATTCCGCATTCATTAAAAGACAAGACCGTTTTAGTATGGAGTTGTTTCTTCTTTTCAATAGGGTACGCGGCACTTGCTTATTCTAATAACGTGTTCATCCTATTTTTGATGATGGGGGTACTCACTATCGGAGAAGTCTTCCGCGTGCCGGTAGAGCAATCATATTTGGCAGCCATTCCACCTGACGATGCCCGCAGCTCCTATATGGCATTTAGTGGTCTGAAGTTTAACCTGTCCATGTTGATTGCATCCATCACCGTAACACTCGGAGCGATTCTTCCATCGGTCATCATGGCCGGGATCATTCTCACCATTGGACTTACTGGTACGGCACTATTAAAGATCATTTCTCCAGAATTGGACAGGCGAAAAGAAGCCGTAGATCTGAAACAGAACCATGAAGCTGTTAAGGCAGGTTAGGATATTCAAGGCAAAATAGACTATGGGAGTGTTCATTCAGGGTTTGTATAAAATTACTAGAAAGATGAGTAGGCTTTGAGTTGATATTTTAAATGGGCAGATGCTATATTATCCTGAATAAGGTACGAAATACGTTCATATCTTTAGAAGTATTAAATCGTACGAAGGGAGAGCCTATGGATAAGAAATGGGAAGTCGCACTACCTTCTTTATCTCAGATGTCCGTGTCATCAAATGCAAATAACGAACCTGTCACCATCCATGGCGGAGATGAAACATTACGTTGCATTGGCGTCGGAACAGACGCGGCAGTCTTTCAATCCATTTATGCACCCGACTTTGCTTTCAAATTGTACGCTGAAGATAAAAGATCTAAAATAAAGAGTGAAGAAATAGTTTATCAAACCATCGGAGAGTCCCCTTATTTCTCCACGTGCTATGAAGCATATGATACGTTACTGGTGTTAAGTTTTGAAGAAGGACCAACCCTTTTCGATTGTTTGCTGCAGGGGGTCAACATTCCAGAACAAGTGGTTAAAGACGTTGAACATGCAAGACAATATGTTCGAGATCAAGGAATGAATCCGCGTGATATCCACTTGAAAAACATTTTATTACAAAATGGCAGAGCGAAAATCATTGATGTGTCGGAATATATCCAGCCTGGTAATGATTACAGGTGGGAGCATTTAAAGAAAGCCTACGACGATCATTACCACCTTATAGAAGGTCGGGCTTTGCCATTTTGGCTGTTGGAGACCATTCGAAAATGGTATAACTCATGGAATAAGCATTTTAGTTCATATGAGGAGTTCATGAAAAGAGTATCACATTTCACTTCCTTTAAATAAGTCCCAAAAAAAGCGTTCAAGGCATTTGCTTTGAACGCTTTCATGATGAAGAAGAGGCCATGATGAACACGGATGAGTTGTACAACATGCTTTCCTTTGACATAATTCAATATAGAATATGAAAGAAACAGGAGGGAGACTATGTGGTATAAAAATGATGTAACGAAGAATCTCCGTACGAAATATCCTATCATCCAAGCAGGGATGGCCGGAGGGGTCACTACCCCTGAACTGGTTGCTTCTGTATCAAATTCCGGGGGGCTGGGAACGATTGGCGCAGGCTATATGTCTGTCACGGACCTCAATGAAAGTATTAAACAAGTAAAGAAGCAAACGAACCTTCCATTTGGGGTGAATGTATTCATTCCAGAGGAAGCGGAATATACTGAAGACCAAATAAATCAAATGCAAGAATTACTGAAACCATTTATGAAAGAATTGAATCTATTCAATGATGATCCATTCACTTTAAAACAAATTGATTTTGAAAGACAGATTGAAACAATTTTAGAGGAAAGAGTCCCTGTCTGCAGCTTTACATTTGGAATCCCGCCAAAGGAAATAATGAAAGAGTTGAAAAAGGAGGGTATTCAAGTGATTGGAACTGCAACGACGGTGGAAGAAGCGTTGATCAATCAAGAATGTGGAGTGGATTTGATTGTCGCCCAGGGAAGTGAGGCGGGTGGTCACAGAGGTACATTTCTTGGTACATATGATGAATCGATGATTGGGACGTTCTCTCTACTTCCACAAGTAGTGGATGCTGTGGAAGTACCGGTCATAGCTGCAGGGGGAGTAATGGATGGAAGAGGCGTGGTAGCTGCATTGGCTTTGGGTGCAAAAGGAGTTCAGATGGGTACGGCTTTTCTTACCAATAAAGAAAGCGGGGCAAAAGAGATACACAAAAAAGCTATTTTACAAGCTGAAGAAACAAATACAACCCTCACATCTGCGTTCAGCGGTAAACCGGCAAGGGGCATAACAAACTCATTCATACACATTATGAAAGAGTATGAGAATCAAATCCTTCCTTACCCTGTGCAAAACGCCTTGACGAAAGAATTGAGAAGGGAAGCCGGCAATCAACGTAACCCTGAATTTATGTCATTATGGTCTGGCCAGAGTCCGCGGCTAAGTAAGGACGTTAATGTACATGAATTGATGGATTCCCTGGTAATGGAAGTGGAAAAAGGTATACACAGATTGACCGGGCAGTGCCGGTTATAGAGGATTTCAATACCATTTATTCTCTTTAGTCCCATTATCACAAATCTCCTTTTCCCATTATTTAACCTTGTAATACTTTCTAGCAAAGGTATAATTTTGATATAAGGAAAGCGCTTTTTTATTTATCGTAAATTTTCATAATAATTAAAATTCATTTTTCGAGGTGCATTTTCTAGGAGGTTCACATGAGAGAAATTTTACCGGGATCTATATTGTCTCACATTCAGTACGGGTATCAAAAAGTTCCTAAGAAAGTCAAAAGTCAATGTCCAAGTTGCTCGAAGACCAGTGAATTTGTGCTGAAAGCCAACTTTTATCAAGTAAATAAAACAGGTTTGTTCGCAGAGGCAAACTGTTCGGAGTGTAAGAAACCGGCTGTTTTCGTTATCATGTTGAATGATGATTCGATTCATCACAAGGAGGAAGCGGGCCTTTATATTTATGATCCCCTGGCTACAAATGGACCTTTGGATCAAATCCAGGGGAATAAACGGATCCCCCAGGACCTTGTCCGTTCGTTCCGTTCTGCATTGAATGTCAGCCAGTCCAAAGATAACTCCGCAACCGCCGTAATGTCAAAGCGGGTGTTAGAGAGTGTCCTGAAGAATTTCAATGGAGATCAATCATCAGGTCAATCCCTGTCGGAACAATTCGATCAACTGCCGAAGAATGTAGATCTGTCAAAACCGATCCAGGCTCTCAGCCATCTTGTTCATCCCAAATCAGCATTTTATGAGATGTTGGAGTTGGAACGGGAAATAGACGATGAAACTGCCGGCCTGCTCATTGAGTTATTGGAAGGATTGATAGAATACCTTTATGTGCTTCCGGAAAAAATTGAAACATTACAGGAAAGAATTGAAAAGAAGTATTAGGAGGAGTAGAGTGCCGAGACTGGCACTCTACCTTTTTTTATAATGGTTTTAACCCGAGGGAATACAGTGCCTGGTTGACTTCATCCATGTCGTGAATTTCCTTCTCCAAACAAAACTGAATGACGAGATCGAATCGGTCATTGTTGGAAAGGGAGAAACCAGCGGCATTCAACATCTCAACGGTATCTTCCTCAGACAATTTCATAGAAAGACACAAGGCTACCACTGTCCGTTTACTGGGCTTATAATCAGGAAGCGATCTTATTTTGGAAAAAAGCTTTCGGTCTACTCCGGCTTTTTTGTAAACGGAAGCATCTGTCAAACGCCGTTCATCGATATGCTGAAATAGCCTTTCTGAAAAAGACGACGAATGATGCATCTTAATAAACGCTTCAAGCTCATTTGCGTAGACTGCATCACTCAAAATGGTCTCTTCTTTATGTATATCATATACCCGTAAGTCTCCGCTTGCCTCCACAAAATCAAGAAGCTCCTTCAAAATCTGTTCGCTAAGCATAGCATCACCTCCAAATGTCGCTTTCAAAGCGACCTATCTCATACTCTATTTGGATATGATTATATCAGAACAATATGGAGGGGATGAGAAAAAATGAATAGAGAATACACTGAAATCATTTTTTTATTGGACAGAAGCGGGTCGATGTGCGGACTTGAACAAGAGACGATTGGAGGCTACAACTCTTTTATCGAGAAGCAGCGCAAGCTGTCCGGGCAAACACTTGTCACGACCGTTCTCTTCGATGACAAGGTCGAGCAGTTATGGAGTGGGGTGGAGGCTGGTAAGGTAGGGCTCACAAGAGAAGAGTACTTCGTACGGGGGTGCACGGCATTAATGGATGCTGTAGGTAAAACGATCATTGAAGTGGGTCATCGTCTATCCCGTATGGCTGAAGGGCAAAGACCGGGTAAAGTCATCTTCGTCATCACAACCGATGGTATGGAAAACGCCAGTGTGGAGTTCTCTGCTAGTCAGGTGAAGGACCTTATCAATCAGCAACAGCAAGGATACAATTGGGAGTTCATCTTTCTGGGAGCAAATATCGATGCAGCTGAAGAAGCAATGAACATCGGCATAGACAAAGGAAGTGCGTACCAATTTGAAGCTTCTTCTAAAGGAGTTGAAGCGATGTATGATGTGGTGAGTGAAGCTGTGTGTGAAAGGAGAAATAAATGGTAATCGTGATGTCGGGGTCCCATCTTTTTGATGGGATTTTTTCGTTATTCTGATCAGTATTTATTTAAATTTTGCCAAAACTAGTTTATCATAGTGAGGTAGATTCAATTTATTCGGAAGTCAACGGAATTAAAGGAAGGTACACGATGATGACAGAAAACGAAAAGAATATTACGAGAATACATATGGATGGGAAGGAATTTATTCTCATCGGGACCGCTCATGTGTCACGTCAGAGTGCTGAGCAGGTGAAAGAAGTGATTGAAGCTGAACGCCCGGATACGGTATGTGTTGAGCTGGACGAACCGAGGTATCAATCCATCGTTGAAGGAGATAAGTGGAGGGACACGGATATCTTTCAAGTAATCAAGGATAAGAAAGCGACCTTACTGCTCATGAACCTTGCGATTGGATCATTTCAGCGAAGAATGGCCAAACAGTTCGGCATCAAACCGGGACAGGAAATGATCCAGGGAATTGAATCCGCGAAAGAACTTAACGCAGAACTTGTCCTTGCTGACCGAAACATCCAGGTGACATTTTCCCGGATATGGAACAGCGTCGGTTTCAGTGGGAAAGCCAAGCTGTTGACTCAAATCATCTACAGCATTTTCAGTACTGATACGATTACTGAGGAAGAACTCGAGAAAATCAAATCACAGGATATGCTTAATTCGATGTTGAATGAATTCACCCAGGTGTTTCCTAAACTGAAAACACCTTTGATTGATGAACGTGACCAATACCTGGCCCAAAAAATCAAGGAAGCACCTGGGAAAAAGATTGTAGCCGTCCTTGGTGCCGCACACGTTCCGGGGATCACGCAAGAAATCCATAACGAACATAATCTGGATAAACTCAATGAACGACCTGCTAAATCAAAATGGCCTAAAATCATCGGGTGGACCATCCCTATCATGATTCTGGCCGTCATTGCCTACACGTTCATATCAAACCCCGATGCAGGCATACAGCAGGGGATCAGTTGGATATTATGGAATGGGGGATTCTCAGCCTTGGGGGTAGCCATCGGCATGGGCCATCCATTAGCCATATTGACAGCATTCGTCGCAGCACCTATCACATCCTTGAATCCGCTTCTGGCAGCGGGGTGGTTTGCAGGATTCGTTCAAGCCTATTTCCGCAGACCCAATGTCGGTGACTTTGACTCTCTCCCTGAAGATGTCCTGAGTATTAAAGGATTCTGGAGAAACAAAGTAACCCGCGTCCTGCTCATTGTCGTACTTGCCAATTTAGGAAGTACACTGGGGACGGTCATTGGAGGAGCAGACGTCGTAAGATTATTTTTGGAAAATATATAGAAAAAAATGGGTCATCCTTCTGGATGGCTTATTTTTTCGGGAAAATATTGGAATATTATGTTAGAATAAGCTTACAAAAGCTTTGGAGGGGATCATGATAACTGAATTCATCAATCGATATGGCCATTGGCTCCTTCTTCTTATCACGGGGTTGAGTATGGGAATGGGATTTACCATTTTTACATCTTCGGCTCAAGGAGTCATTGCAGGCATATTTGGCATAGTAGGATTTTTGGGCGTAACCTATCTGGTCATCCATATGGAAGGACAGAAGAGGAAGAATAGTAAATAATAATGGGAGGAGGAGCTGCATGATCTACGTCATAAGACACGGTCAGACGGACTGGAATAAAGAAGGGAGACTTCAAGGTAGAAGAGGACTCCCTTTAAATGAAGAAGGCGTCAGACAAGCCGAAAATTTAAAACAGCAACTGAGTCATATCAGCTTCGATTACGTCTTTTCATCTCCACAGAAAAGAGCACAGGAAACGGCTGAAATTACCACCGGGGTCGCATGCATTACAGACTCCCGGTTGGATGTATATGATTTAGGGGAAGCAGATGGACTTTTTAAAAGGGAAGTGAAGATGGATGGACCCTTGCCTGATTCAGCTTCCTATAGTGGGGTGGAAGACCCTATGGAGGTCATGAAAAGGATAAAACACTTCATGACAGAGTTAGAAACTTTACACGGCAAGGAAGATAAAAACATCCTGATTTCCGGGCATAGATGCACTACAGGTGCAATCGGGTCTTTTTTTAACGGAATACCAGATGATCAAAATATTGTAAAGCTCTCTTCCGATAATGGCGAATATAAGCAGTATGGATTCACGGCAAGAAAATGATCAAGCCTAAAATGTAACTGCACAGCCACGTTTTCAAAATGGATCTTTGGGTAAATAGTAGTTAACCTTTACCCGCGACCTTGTGAGGAGAGAATAATAGGAGCTGTGACGATCGTTGCTCAATATACATGACAGATACTCCATTGTTTTGTATCAAACCTATATGGCAAGAAACCAGGCTTCCCGTACTTCTCAGAAGATTACCATTCAAATGCTCTCTCAGTACACAGGATTCTCTGAGGAAATCATCCTCGAAGCACTAGAATTTGGAAAGTTATCACCTGATTTATCTTTAAGATAATCACCTAGGGTTAAAGGTCAAAGAAAATTATTTTCTCCTCCAAGGTTGACTTATCATAGATTTATTCATTTTTGTTACATAATTAAATTTTGAAGAATATATTGAAAATACAAGCTTATATTTATTATAATAACAGAAAGGATTTATAGAGGAGGATCTAATGGACACCCACAGGAGTAAAAGAATCTCAAAGTTATACAGAAAGTTGATTACTTCTGATGCAACGCAAGCTTTCCTTATTTATAAAGGCCTAGATGAGACAACGAAAGCAGAATTACTTGATTTAGTGGCAGAGATGGGCTCTCAGCACTCAGAAAAATTGATGAATAAAATAAGCTAACATACATGCACCGAGTTTAAGACCTGGAGAGATGAGTACACCAGGTCTTTTTCTTATGAAAGTCTTCATACGAATAAGGTTTAACAGCGAAATAAATAATATATCAATAAAATAAAGCTAAGTCTTATTTCCCTCATTGAATACTGTACATCGATGATATTTGACATATAGATAGAAAAAGAATGCGGTGTGATTTCAATTAGGAAATCCATCGCATTTTTTTATTTTGATCCGATTTTATCACTCCATTGAACTATTTCGTTTTCCTTCATGGAGAAAGATACAGTTAAAAATAACGTTTTATAGTCCATACTTCCTTTTTTTATGAAAATAGGAATATATTCCTTTTTATTCAAAAAATGATTGTAATTAAATGCTATAATAATTATAATATTAAGAAAATTTAATAAATATTTCCTAAGAAAGGAGGGAACACTTTATGAACATATATATGTCAGTTGATATGGAGGGTATAACTGGACTGGTTGATCATACTCATGTCTCATCAGATAAGCATAATTATGAACGCGGAAGAATCATTATGACAGAAGAGGCCAATGCCGTTGTGACTGCTGCCTTTGATTCGGGCTGTAAGGAGGTATTGGTAAATGACAGTCATTCACAAATGAACAATTTGTTAATAGAAAAACTGCACCCTGAAACGAAACTGATATCCGGTGGAGTGAAACCATATTCCATGGTTCAAGGACTGGATGAGACGTTTGATGGGGCTTTTTTTGTTGGTTATCATGCCCGGGCTTCCATGAAAGGGGTGATGTCTCATTCCATGATCTTTGGGGTGAGAAACATGTACATCAATGATGTGGCCGTTGGGGAATTAGGATTCAATGCATACGTTGCAGGGTACTACGGTGTTCCTGTATTACTGGTTGCAGGGGATGATCAGGCTGCGCTGGAAGCAGAAGCATTCATTCCAAATGTGACAACTGCCGTGGTGAAGGAAACGATTTCCCGTTCTGTTGCGAAGAGCCTAACCCCGGAGAAATCAAGACAATTATTAAAAAAGAAAACAGAAGAAGCGATACATAATAAGAAAAATGTACAACCACTTACTCCTCCTGAACATCCTACTTTACGTATCGAGTTTGCGAATTACGGACAGGCGGAGTGGGCAAGTCTCATGCCGGGTACCATTCATGAAGAAGATTCAACGATTGTGAGATTTAAGGCCGGGGATATCCTTGAAGCCTATAGAGCCATGCTTGTCATGACTGAACTCGCGATGAGAACAACATTCTGTTAGGAAGTGTTTGATCAATGAGTACATATTTATTGAAACGACTACTGGCCATGGTCATAACCCTCTGGCTGATTGTGACATTAACGTTTTTCCTGATGCATACCATACCCGGATCCCCCTTCAATGAAGAACGGAATACGAGTGAAATGGTACAACAAAATTTAGAAGCCCATTATCATTTGAACGAGCCCCTGATGGTGCAGTATTTTCTATATTTAAAATCGCTTATTTCATTGGACTTTGGTCCTTCTATCACGCAGCCATCCCAAACAGTGAATGATTTACTGGGGAGGGGATTTCCAATTTCATTTGAACTCGGTATGACAACACTGATCATCGCAGTGCTTTCAGGAATTATCCTCGGGGTATTAGCAGCCCTTAGGCATAATGGGGTCATTGACTATATGGCGATGACATTTGCCGTACTTGGCATTTCAATTCCTAATTTCGTCATGGCGACATTATTGATTCAACAAGTGGCTGTAACGTGGGGAATCCTCCCGGTTGCCACATGGACAAGCTGGCGACACATGATTCTCCCGACTCTTGCATTAGCCACAGGGCCCATGGCCATCATTGCACGTCTTACCCGCTCGAGTATGCTGGAAGTGTTGACTCAGGATTATATACGGACAGCACGCGCTAAGGGATTGTCACCATTCAAGATTGTCGTTAAGCATGCGTTGAGAAATGCATTGCTGCCGGTCGTCACTGTCCTTGGTACACTTGCTGCTGGAATCTTGACAGGAACCTTCGTCATTGAACAGATCTTTGCCATTCCAGGTATGGGAAAATACTTTGTCGAAAGCATAAATCAACGCGATTATCCCGTCATTATGGGAACAACGGTATTTTACAGTGCCTTTCTTATCGTCATGTTATTTTTAGTCGACCTGGCATATGGTTTCCTTGATCCACGGATAAAGTTACACAAGAAGGAGGCAAAATGATGGGAGTCCCAAATCAACAAGAGCCACTCGTGACTCCAGATGTCAGGGATGAATGGTTCGCACCCAAGAAGAGGAATAAAGAGGATGCTGAAGCAGTGGTTAGACCCAGTCTTTCCTATTGGCAGGATGCCTGGAAGCGCCTCATGAAAAATAAACTGGCCATGCTTGGATTAGTATTCTTAACTGCTTTAATCATCATGGCGGTCGTCGGCCCGATTATTTCTCCACACGACGTCACTAAGCAAACGCTCTCAAATCAAAATCTGCCCCCCTCTGGTCAACACTGGTTTGGTACGGACGATATGGGCAGAGATGTCTTCACCCGTACTTGGTATGGTGCACGAATTTCGTTGTTTGTAGGGTTCATGGCAGCGCTTATCGACTTTGTGATCGGGATTGTATACGGTGGCATTGCAGGTTATAAGGGCGGAAAAACGGATAATGTCATGATGCGTATTGTTGAAATATTATACGGGTTACCATATCTGCTTATCGTCATTCTATTGATGGTAGTTATGGGACCGGGTCTCTTGACGATCATCGTAGCCTTAACGGTGACCGGGTGGATCGGAATGGCCAGGATCGTAAGGGGACAGGTGCTTCAGATTAAAAACTATGAATTTATTTTGGCTTCAAAAACATTCGGGACGAAAACCGCACGCATCATCAGAAAGAATCTGCTTCCTAATACAATGGGCCCGATTATCGTACAAATGACATTGACGATACCCAGCGCGATCTTTGCTGAAGCTTTCTTAAGCTTCCTTGGACTCGGCATTCAAGCACCCTATGCAAGCTGGGGAGTGATGGCCAATGATGGGTTATCTACGATCCTATCAGGGTACTGGTGGCGTTTATTCTTTCCTGCACTATTCATTTCATTGACTATGTTTTCATTCAATGTGTTGGGAGACGGATTACAGGATGCACTGGATCCGAAATTAAGGAGGTAATCACCATGAGTAAAGTTTTATCTGTACAAGATCTCCATGTCTCCTTTACAACCTATGGTGGAGAGGTCAAGGCGGTCAGGGGAGTAAGCTTTGATTTACATAAGGGGGAGACGCTGGCGATTGTAGGCGAATCCGGATGCGGGAAGAGTGTGACATCACAAAGCATTATGAGACTGATTCCGAATCCACCCGGGAAAGTGACTGGAGGCAGAATCCTTTTTAAGGGAAGGGACCTTTTAAAGGTAACCGAACCCCAAATGAGGAAAGTGCGGGGAGCCGATATTTCCATGATCTTTCAGGATCCGATGACGGCACTTAATCCTACGTTGACCATTGGTGAACAAATCATGGAAGGGATTTTGCAACACAACGATGTATCCAAGAAAGAGGCGAAACAAAAAGCGATCGACATGCTTAAGCTTGTGAGCATTCCAAATCCGGAGGAAAGGTTAAAGCAATATCCTCATCAATTCAGCGGGGGGATGCGCCAGCGTATTGTGATTGCCATGTCCCTTGTATGTGAACCGGATGTCTTGATTGCGGATGAACCGACAACGGCCCTTGATGTTACCATACAAGCCCAAATACTTGAATTGTTTAAAGAGATCCAGAAGAAGACGGGTGTATCGATTATATTAATCACGCATGACTTAGGAGTCGTGGCTCAAGTGGCTGACCGGATCGCCGTCATGTATGCAGGGAAGATAGTAGAAGAAGGAAACAGGAGAGAAATTTTTTATCATTCACAACACCCGTATACTCAAGGTCTGCTTAAATCCGTTCCAAGGCTTGATCTTGATGGGGAAGATTTGATACCGATTCCCGGTTCTCCGCCAGATCTCTTTTCTCCGCCTGTCGGGTGCCCATTTGTCCCACGTTGTGAAAAAGCCATGGAAGTATGCGACCGTGTGTATCCCGTGAAGACACAATTAACGGACGAACACCATGTCGACTGCTGGCTTCAGGATAAACGAGCCAACAAAGTGAAGCTTTCATCGGTCAGCTTAACCATTCGTTAAATTGATCGTTTGATAGAAAAATAGAATTAGAGGGGGAAAATTATGAAAAAGCTATTATCGGTCTTCCTAGTGGGGATGCTCCTGTTCATGTTGGCAGCTTGTACGGCCACGAAGGATGCAGGCAGTGAGTCAAGCAGCGGGGACAGTAAGAAAGAAGACGCAGGAAAGGTCCTCCATCTGAATAATGGAGCAGAACCAACGTCGTTCGATCCACCAATCGGATTTGATTCCTATTCCTGGACAGCATTGAACAATTTAATGGAAGGGATGACCCGTCTAAATGCCAATCATGAACCTGAAGCTGCCATGGCTGAAAAATGGGATGTCTCGGAAGATGGGAAAGTATATACCTTCCACATCAGGGACAATGCCAAATGGTCAAACGGTGATGATGTCACTGCCGGAGATTTTGTATTCGCGTGGAAACGCCTATTAAATCCAGACACAGGTTCACCGGCTGCTTTCCTTGGATATTTCATTGAAGGTGGCGAGGCATTCAACACTGGAAAGGGTTCAGCTGACGATGTGAAAGTGGCCGCGAAGGATGAGAAAACATTCGAGGTCACACTGACAAGTCCACAAGCCTATTTCTTGAGCGTCATTGCCAATCCTGCATTCTTCCCGATCAATGAAAAGGTTGCTACTGAGAATCCGGAATGGTTTGGAGAAGCGGATACATTCGTTGCCAACGGTCCGTTCAAACTGACGGAATGGGAGCATGACAGCCATTTCGTCATGGAAAAGAATGATCAATATTGGGATAAAGACTCTGTGAAATTGGATAAAGTTCACTGGGCCATGGTAAACGATACCAATACGGATTATCAATTATACAAAACTGGTGAACTGGATACAGCAGACGTACCGGCGGATTTGAGTAAACAGTTATTTGAAGAAGGCAAAGTGAATGTGGAAGACCAGGCCGGAACATACTTTTATCGTTTCAATCTAGAAAAAGAGCCTTTCCAAAATCAAAACATCCGAAAAGCATTCGCCATGGCTGTGGATCAACAGCAAATGGTTGACTTTGTAACAAAGAATAAAGAAAAACCAGCTTACGGATTCGTATCAAAAGGGTTTAAAGATCCAGCAGGCAAGGACTTCCGTGAAGCAAACGGAGACTTGGTGAAAACGGATGTGGAAGAAGCAAAAGCCCTCTTGAAAAAGGGGATGGAAGAAGAGGGATACGACAAATTACCGGAAGTCACTTTAACATACAGCACTAGTGATACCCATCAAAAAATTGCTGAAGCCCTTCAACAAATGTTCAAGGAAAACTTAGATGTCGATGTAAAGTTGGCCAATATGGAGTGGAACGTATTCCAGGATGAACAAAAAGCGTTGAAATTCCAGTTATCACGTAGTTCTTTCTTGGCAGACTATGCTGATCCGATCAACTTCCTGGAAAACTTCCAGACAGGACATTCCATGAACCGGACAGGGTGGGGTAATGAGAATTATGACAACCTGATCCAACAAGCAAAGAATGAAGCGGATGAAACAAAACGATTCGAAATGATGTATGAAGCAGAAAAAATCCTAATGGATGAAATGCCGATCATCCCGATTCACTTCTACAATCATGTGTATCTACAAAATGAAGATGTGACAGGCATCGTCCGTCACCCGGTCGGCTACATGGAATTAAAGTGGGCTGATAAAAAATAAAGATTTTCATACAGGATGAGTGGAGGGGCGCGTCGGCACACTTTATGGCCATGCGCCCACTCCCTCTTTTTCTACGAAAGGGGTCAGGAACATATGATGATGAAACCTTCTAAACTAAAAAAGGGGGATAAGGTAGGGGTCATAGCTCCGGCAAGCCCGCCAAAATCAGAACCATTGGAAAAAGGAATCCGGTTCCTTGAAGAATTAGGATTGGAAGTAAAGGTTGGGAGCTCGGTACATAAGAAATATGGGTACTTAGCAGGTGAGGACACGGAAAGGATAGAAGATATCCATAGGATGTTTGCAAATCAGGATGTAAGAGCCATTTTCAGTGCATGTGGGGGTTTTGGAACGGGCCGTATTGTTTCGAGATTGGATTACGAACTGATCCGTCAAAACCCGAAAATTTTTTGGGGGTATAGTGATATTACTTTTTTACATACGGCCATTCACCAACAAACTGGTCTCGTGACCTTCCATGGACCGATGTTAAGTTCCGATATCGGGCTCGAGGACGTCCATGCAGCCTCAGAGGAATCGTTCCGGCAGTTGTTTCAAACGGAAGACATTGACTATACGTATGACAAATCCAAACTTGAGACGGTTGCAGAAGGCGTAGCGACCGGCCCCGTGATCGGTGGGAACCTTACCCTGCTTGTAAGCACATTGGGGACACCATTCGAAGTGAATACCAAGGGAAAGATCCTTTTTATTGAAGATATCGATGAGGAACCCTATCAAGTCGATCGAATGCTGAATCAGTTGAAAATGGCCAATAAATTCAAAGATGCTTCCGGTATCATCATTGGTGACTTTAAGAACTGCGAGCCTAAAAAACGCGAACGTTCCCTGACTCTTGATGAAGTTCTGACAGAACATATTGCGAATGCCGGAAAACCTGCACTAAAAGGTTTTAATATCGGCCATTCTTCACCTAATATAGCCATCCCGGTGGGCAGCATTGGAACAATGAATACATTTGAACATTCATTTAAAATCGAGTCAGGCTTAAGTGAGGGTGAGAACGAGTGAAGATCCATCAACTTGAAACGTTCAGGACAGCCGTCCCTTTACATACCCCATTTAAGACAGCTTTGCGAACGGTGACAGTGGCGGAAGCCATTGTTGTCAAACTGACTTGCGACAACGGGATCACCGGCTGGGGGGAGGCACCTCCTACCATGGTAATCACCGGAGAAAGTTTATCCAGCATCGAACATAGCACCCAACACGTAATCAAACCCGCGATAATGGGCAAAAACCTATTAAACCATGAGAATCTTTTTCAACATCTTCACTCGTTACTCATCAGGAATACTAGTGCGAAGGCTGCAGTGGATATGGCCATTTATGATTGCCTGTCTCAACATTGTCACTTGCCACTCTATCAATTTCTGGGAGGGTACAGGCATGAACTTGAGACAGATTATACGGTGAGTGTGAACAGCCCGAAAGAGATGGGTGAGGACGCAGCAGCTTATGTGAATAAAGGGTTTGATGTACTGAAAGTGAAAGTAGGCAAAGATGAAATCGAAACAGATATAAAAAGAATTCACGAAATCCGCCAACGAATCGGTTACGATGTCAAAATCCGCCTTGATGCCAATCAAGGATGGGAATCAAAAGCCGCAATCAGAGCGATTCGCAAGATGGAGGATCTTGACCTGAATATCGAATTAGTTGAGCAGCCAGTCCCCGCGCATGACATTGAAGGCTTGAAGAGGGTCACGGATGGGGTCGAAACCCTGATCATGGCTGATGAAAGTGTGTTCACTCCGTATGAAGCCTTTGAAGTATTAAAAACACGAAGTGCCGATCTCATTAATATTAAACTCATGAAAGCGGGGGGAATCTATCAGGCTCAGAAAATAAACGACATAGCGGAAGTGTGCGGAGTTGAATGTATGGTAGGGAGCATGATTGAAACCAGACTGGGAATAACGGCTGCAGCCCACTTTGCGGCAAGCAGGAAAAATGTCACTCGGTTTGATTTCGATGCACCACTCATGCTGGCTGATGATATCGTAGTCGGGGGGATACATTATAACGGCCGGAAGATTACGTTGCCGACAAAAGCTGGTCTTGGAATAGAGAGAGTAAAAGTATGAATAGAGGGGGAAATCAAATGACGACTAAGGCGCAAATTGCAGTACCTGTAGCAACTCTTTGGACAAATCGTGATTCTGCACGTGACTTGGATTCACCGGCCATAACCAATCCTGCTCAAATTACAGATTGGTTGGACTCTTTAACGTATGATACGCGCTTAGCACTTTGTGATGAGAACCGCATACAATCTCAAGCATTATTCGGTCAGGAAGTATTCGTGTTGGAAGAGAGTAACGGTTGGTCCCATGTCCTCATACCGGATCAATCATCTTCAAAGGACGGACGCGGGTACCCCGGCTGGATCCCGAGTGTTCAGCTAATACCGGGAGAGTCATCCCAAGCGGACACATATGCCATTGTCATAAGTAAATTCACGGACTTGATCAATAAAGAGAATGAAGCCGAATTAGAACTCAGCTTTCAAACCATTTTACCGATTGTGAAAGAGCATGATGAAATAATAGAAGTGGAGACTCCTTTGGGTACAAGGTTCTTGAGGCAGACAGATATCATGGTATCTAAATCCAAAGTGAATGATCGAAGGGGAAGCGGCCAGGATATCGTTTCATCAGGAGAATTATTCCTTGATCTTCCTTATTTATGGGGCGGGATGTCAAGCTACGGGTTTGATTGCTCTGGATTCAGCTACACGATGTGCAAAACACAGGGGTACTTGATTCCCCGGGATGCACATGACCAGGCAAAGGAGGGGAGAGAGGTGCCGCTCGATCGCTTATTGCCTGGTGACCTCTTGTTCTTCGCATACGAGGAAGGAAAAGGCAGCATACATCACGTTGCCATCTATTATGGTGAAGGTAAGATGATCCACTCCCCAAACACCGGGAAAACAATAGAGATTCTATCGTTTAATGGAACGTATTATGAAAAAGAGTTGTGCGCAGCCAGACGCTACTGGGAAGAAACGGAGGAATCCCCATGACAAATCATGCGTTACTCGAAGTGAAAGAATTGAAGAAATACTTCCACCTGGAAAAGGGAAAGACATTAAAAGCCGTGGACGGTATTTCATTTGATATATATAAGGGAGAAACCTTCGGATTAGTGGGGGAATCAGGTTGTGGAAAGTCCACGACCGGTCGCACCATTATCGGCTTATACGACCGGACAGAAGGAGAGGTCTTATATAACGGTAAAAACGTACACAGACTTTCGGATAAGGAGAAACAATCATTTTATCGGAATATGCAGATGATCTTCCAAGATCCATATGCATCTCTGAACCCCCGCTCAACCGTAAGGGAAATCATAGCTGAACCTATGGAGGCACACAACTTATTCAAGGATAAAAGAAAGCAGATGGAACGCATTTATCAACTTCTGGAGGACGTAGGGCTTAATCGTGATCATGCCAATCGTTATCCTCATGAATTTAGTGGGGGCCAGCGTCAACGTATTGGCATCGCAAGGGCACTTGCCCTTGATCCAGATTTCATTATTGCAGACGAGCCGATTTCTGCCCTTGATGTTTCTGTACAGGCACAAATTGTAAACTTACTAACGAAACTGCAAAAAGAAAAGGGCTTGACCTTTCTCTTTATTGCACATGACCTTTCGATGGTCAAACATATCAGTAACCGTATCGGTGTGATGTATCTAGGCCATATCGTTGAACTTACCGAAAGTAAAGAGTTATATAAGAAACCTTTACACCCCTATACTCAGGCATTGCTTTCCGCGATCCCGATTCCCGATCCGGATGTGGAGGATTCACGTGAAAGGATGATCATACAGGGAGAAATCCCAAGTCCGATCAATCCCCCGACTGGCTGTGTGTTCAGAACCCGCTGCCCGGCAGCCATGGAAGCGTGTGCCACCCATAAACCTAAATGGCAGGAAGTAGAGGAAAGGCATTTTGTAGCTTGTCACCTTTACGACAAGGAAATCACAAGAAACCATGACGAAGTGGCAGTCACTAAGTAAGGGAATGAAGAAAATAAATGAAGAATATACTGGAATATAAAATAAGGGAAATAATGGTTCGCAGTATAGGAAGTGTGAGTGTGGCCGTTGAGCTTCCATACCACTCCTTCCACATTGATGGGGACCGCTCTTATTCAGCTGCCAGTTTAATTAAGATCCCCATTTTACTCGAAGCTTTCCGTCAAGCACAGGAAGGGGACATTTTCCTTAGTGATATGGTTACGATTCCTAAAGAGGGGAGAGTTGGCGGAGCTGGAGTTCTTGTGTCACTTTCAGATCAACTTACCCTAACTATAGAGGACCTTGTTACGCTTATGATCATCGTTTCCGATAATACTGCCACAAATTTTCTAATCGATCGGCTTGGTTCGAATGCCATACAAGAGCTTTGCCATTCATTAAAATTAAAGCATACCAGGTTTCTTAGGAAAATGATGGATTTCGAAGCTTTGGAGCAGGGGGTGAATAACTATACCTCGGCACTCGATATCATTACCTGTTTGAAAGTATTGGACATTGGTAAGGAATACTGTCAGACGAGCAGGGGGAAAATGCTGCATATTTTAGGGCAGCAACAATTTGATACCAAACTCCCATCGAGGATGGACAGGGAAGCAGTATATATCGGAAACAAGACAGGAGAATTGCCCGGGGTTGAGCATGATTGCGCCATCATCAAGTACCGGGAGAAAACGGCTTATATAGCGGTACTTATCGATGGACTAGGAGAGACCGAATCAGGGAAAGACACGATTGCTCAGATCGGGAAATTGATTTACGACTTTTTAATCAAAGATAACAGCTAAAAAAGCAGGTGAGCCATATGAATGATGGCACATCTGCTTTTGTCTGTCTTATGGAAAAAAATACAAACTATTTAAATAGCTTATTTCGATCTTCCATACTTGGAGGCTGTTCCATCCAACCGTTCTTAGCCATTATTTTACCTCCGTCATGCCCATAAGCTAAAATGTCCTTTGCAGTCGAAGCCAGTTTGATTGGAAGATCGCTGCGTAAGCTGAAAGCAGTCCCAAGGGCATTGCTTCCCAAACCGAAATTAGTAAAAAGGGAGGTGCAATACATCATGAGCTTATCTGAAAAAGGCGCAACCGTTGAATCGGTTGCTCTCGCTCCGGAAGTAGAAGGGGCTTGGACATCACTTTCCATCAGCACTTTAGAATAGTCGCTTACGATTTTCTTTGATAATTCTTTTCCTTTAATAAAGTATTTCTTCACTTCCGATTCATTTGCCACCTGGGCAAAGCCCGTCATCATCTGCATTCCCAAAGTATTTGATTCTATCCCAAAATAAAGGTAGGCAACTTCAACCGTATTCAACACCCTTTTATCCGAAAAGATGTTGAAACCAGCCATATAATTAGGACTTTGAGCAAATTCGATCGATTTTGGGAGTGTCACAGCAGGAGACCCAGGTAGAACATCCTTTTGGCGTAAGTAGTCCATGCACTTTTCATAAACAGATTGAGTGAAGCCGGTCAACTCTTTGTATAATAGGATAAGATCTTTTCGGTATGACATATTGACGTGTAACGTATGTAAACCCATACTAATGGCTTTAAGCTGCCTAAGAAACACGATATCGAAGTGGTGATCAAATAGTTTAGGAACCCCGGGATTTACATCCTCTTCGTTGAAGCCGGCGGGAATCACACAGCCCTCCTCTTCGAACAAAGAGGTGAGCCTTCCGATGTATTCTTTCACATTTGTATGTGTATCAACCAGGATATGTTTTGCTTCCTCATCGTCCGCCTTCTCTATGAAATACTCAAGTATGCGCTGAGTCATTGTCTTTTGTTGATATGTCATCCACAAAGTAGCCAGCTCACTTGAACATAACGCTTTATTATCAGTCATACACACCATCCTTTTTTCATTCATTTCATTCCGAGTTCATCATGGTGCCCGGAAATTTCATATCCTCATTTTTCCTCTTGAACTAAAAAATTATTCTCTAATATATTAGATAGCGAAGTCGTAGTTTGAGCTGTGATGGAGCATGAAAAAAAGCAAGAGCATCCTAACTCTTATGGATGCTCTTGCTTTTTTGTAACTGTATGAGGGCTGTATGGAGACTGGCGAATGTTGGGATATGCGTGATGACAATTCCCAGATTAACCATGGTTTGAGCAATTTCTGGTCGAATCCCTGTCAAAACTGCCTGAATTCCGGCTAATTTAAGAGCTGCCACCACTTTAAATAATTGGTCTGCCACCATCGTGTCAACAACCGTAACACCCGATAGATCAATAATTAGATAGTGTAAACCCATTGCAGACCCTTTTGTGAGGGCCCTTTCCATTAAATCTTTCGATCGTGAGGCATCAATGTCTCCAATAAGTGGCAGAATGGCAATCGAATTGGTCACCTTGACGATGGGGATGGACAGCTCAGCACTGATCGAGTCCGAAAGGGGATGAGAATAAGCGATCGTGATTCGAAAAATGGCCCGGTCCACCCCAGTATGAAAGTGAGAAAGTAAATCGTAGAACTTTTCAATCGACAGCTCTTGATCAATCGCCTCTGCTTTAATCACTTCTCCGATCATTTTACGAAAGTAATGCAGATCGTTTATCGCGACTTCAAGAGAAACGTCCAGCTGCTTGAATAGCGTAACAGAAGAACAAGCCCACTTTTCAATGTTTCCTGGATGCTTAGCCATTCGCAATGAATCAGCCAGCACCTCGATGGAATCGCCTCTCCACTTTCTAAGAGATACTTCTACAATATTCGAATAGGAAGGGTCTATATTCGCTCTCTCCTGTATCAGCACTGATTTTGACTCGACGATACGATTAATGAAATCAAGATATTTATCTTCGTCCTGAACGGCCTTCATCGACATATGATAACCTCCTACTATTTATCAACTTTATGGTTGTCTAATTATGTAAATATATTTGGAAAAAAGATAGAGGTAACGTTGGATTCTATGTTATGATTTTTATTAAAGAGTACAAAAGCAATGTTACTATTTGAGGAAGTAAGGTGTTTCATTGAAGAGGTGAAGGAATGAAGCATGATATGTTCCTACCTATTTATTATACAGAAGATTCGCACTCAAAAAAGTGTCTGTTTAGACACTTTCTAACATGCAGTATTCATTTGTTATTCTGTCTTTATGGTTCAGAAGGGGGATTGAGGGTTGAATAAAAGAACTTGGCTTACTAAGTTAAGAAAAAGGAAAAAGATGACCCAACAGGAAGTAGCAGCAAAAGCCTTTATTGAAAGATCCTATTATGCCCAAATTGAAAATGGAATCCGGAAACCCAGTCCTGAAGTAACGATCAAGTTGGGTCAAGTGCTGGATTTTCATGCTTCAAGTTTTAACCTGGAGGAGAATCCATTCTCCATCGCCTTACAAAATGCCCCTGTTATACTGGCTCATTGTGATACACAATTACGGTACACATGGATATTTAATACTCCTGATCTTATTCCCGAAGATCATATCGGAAAAACAGATATGGAGCTGGATGATAATGAGGGGAATCGTGCCCTGATGAAACTGAAGGAAGAAGTATTGATTGAAAAAATGCCCATCAGTCGAGTCATTACCCTTCCGTTGCCATCTGGTGAGATTTCCTACAATGTTTATGCTCACCCCCTTCTAAACGAGGATGGTGCCATTATTGGAGTTGCCACTGCTTCAACCGAAATACATAAGAACAGAGCTAATGAAGAGATTTAATTGATATGAGTGGTGAGTGTGGCAAAAAGAGATCGAAGGATGAAGAATCCGTCGATCTCTTTTTTTTTGAAAAAAACTACCGTTCCGTTTCCCTATATTTAATATTCAGAAATTTCTCGGTTTCCGTTTCAAACTGAATATCAATAAACACTCCGAATTCTTTACCATTCTGCCTTAACCATAGCTTGAACTTTTCGGTTGAAATCTTCGTTCCATATTCTTTTCCAATGTGAAGGTAATCCACGATCTCAGCATTAGGATACCTTTCTTTCGTTTTTCGCACAGCCAGACTTCCCCATTTTGCATAAGACGGAATTTCCTGCTGAGCATGAAGAATATGAGTACCGTCTCCGAGTGACAGGTTCGGCATAACCATTAAACAAAGAACAATAGAAACTAACCTGATCATTTTCAAAAGAATTACCCTCTTTTTATCTTGTAGGTTGTCTTGTCTGTCAGAAATTATTCCCCTTTTATGATTTGAAGACAAATGAATTATTTTTTTAGTTAGAATATTCTTTACTTAATACGCATAAAATCTTACACTGTGGATGTGGGAAGAAAATCTTTCCAACACATTGAAAGGAGGCGATGACGATGATTTCAATCGTCGATGCAAGTCAAAATATCAATGATTATGAGGTTCTTTCAATTAAAACATAGCCTGGGAGGATATTATGAAGACAACGCTTCAGCAAGTGAAAATCGTAGAATATCATGAAGGATTAGCAAAAGGAATCGCCAAAATGTGGAATGAAAGTCGTGAAAACTGGGGCGGGGATTCCACCGTTACAACAGAACAGGATGTGAAGGACAAGGAAGAGAGTTCCACCAATCTTCATCTATTTTTAGCCATGGTAGGTGACGAGGTTGCAGGATACTGTGGTCTTTCTGAATATCGTGAAGATGTCGGTGCATTATACATTCCATTACTGAATGTCCATCCTAAGTATCAGGGGTTAAAGATAGGTAAACAGCTTGTCTTAAAAGCGATTGAGAAGACGGTTGAATTACAATGGCCACGACTGGACTTGTTTACCTGGCCTGGAAATACAAAAGCTGTTCCACTTTATAAGAAATGCGGATTTTTCTGGGAAGACCGTGATGATACCGTTCATTTAATGAATTTCATCCCAATGGTGCTCCAACTCGATCTTTTGAAGCCTTTTTTCGAGAAACATGATTGGTATCAAACCAGTCAGCGTTTAATTGAAGTCAAACCGGATGCTTTGAAGGTTAATGAACACACGTATTATGAATACAAGTGGGAGGCAGATGGAGAGTTCGTCCGCATTCAATTTGAACGAACGGGAAGGGGCATTCGTTTAATTGAAACACAGGATTATTTAGTTCAAATGAACGTACCGGAATTCAAACTTCTGGAAAATGAAGACCATTATGTAAACTATCATGTTGAAAATCGCAGCAAGGAACCGATTGAAGTTTCAATAAAAGGTGTTTCCTCATCGATAGCTGAACATGTTTTCGAAGATACATTTCAGGTCGAAAACAAATGGATCAGGGATTATACAGCAAAGGTTTCTATGCCTCAAAGTGAGCCAGGTCCATGGAAAACCCACCCCACGATTGGGGCGGAAATCAAAATAAATAATCAAGCCCTTTCGCTGAAAATGGGGGTATACCCTAAGCAGGCAGGCAAAGTGAACGTAAGATCTGTTAAAAAGAATTGGAGACCCCACAGTAAGGGAATCGTTTATCTCGACCTTGAAAGTCAGGTGGGCGAAGATACCACTTGGACAGTCAAATTGCCTGAGAATAAAGTGATTTCCTGGGAAGAGCCTAAGGTGAACGAGGAGATCCACGCCAAGGCGAGAGCTTCGATTCCAATACCTGTCCAACTGTTGAAAAATGGGTTTTTATCCGAAGAAATAGTCGTAGAGGTCAAGCGGGAAAACGGACACCTCTCTACCTTTAAGACTACCTTGAAATTTGCATTTCCCGGGTTCGGGGCGAAATTCGGCGGGGAAACAGACGAGCACTGGTTTGGATATAATGGACCGCACTATGTTGAGATCGAAAAAAGAAATCATATGGTGAAAATCGGCTCCACTTCTTTCACCAGGGATCCCATTTCCTTTTTCACTCCCAAATTGGGTAAACCATATAGCGAAGAGTTTTCAAAAAAAGAAGCCTCTTCCATTGAATTCATCGAGTTACCTGAGGCATTGGTTGTGAAAACATCACTCATTTCAGAAGCCTTTCCTGCCGTACTACTGAATTCATATTTCAAGATATATGGTGAGGGATTAGTGGAAGTCAAGCATGAGGTGGTCAATACAGGGGATCAGGAAAAGAAGAATCTTTCTTTGATTCAGCCGGTGTTCACAAGTCTGGAAGGCCTGTCAGTGCCTCAGAATGAAGGGGTCTTGAAGTGTAATGAGTCCCTGGTTCCATTCGTCGAGTATATAGATGATAAAGCTATTTCAGAGCGATGGATGTTTCTCGAAGCATCCATAGGGGATACAATCGGTTTATCCTGGCCTGAGAATGCCATTGCCAGAAAAGATGATTGGCGAATGGGTTTGGAATATGATATGGATTTGATTCCTGCCCATGAGGAGCTATGTTTAGGTCCGATCCAGGTAGGGATCAACACTTCAAAACACTGGTCGAAATGGCGTGAATTCATTGTAGGGGATGAAACCGAGCGGAAGGAAATCCCACTTTATACTTTCGGAAAAGCAAATGGAGATGTTGTTTCTACTATCGGTGCCATAGAGGATTATTCATTTAATTCCATGATGACCCCTTATATTCAGGGCACTTTAACTGTTGGGTACGAGGGTGGTACGCTTGTGAAGGAAGTATTGAAAGATGATGCTCTCACTCAAGTGACTGTGGAAGTTGAACATAATTCCCCTGGAGTAAAATGGATCTCCGGAGATTTTTCCTCTAACAGTCAAACGGCGAGGGTGGATTCCTTGCAATTTGTTAAAGGAAAAAGCGCTGTGAAGATCGGTCAACATGATGATATTTGGTCTGTTGATAATGGGGTGGTGTCGTTTAAGGCCTCATCGGATTACTATCCTGGAATTTATTCATTAAGGATGAATGGAAGGGAAGCACTCGATCATCAATACCCTACCCCGGGACCCCGTGCCTGGTGGAACCCATGGGGCGGTGGGATTGCTTACTCCTTCCGGAATATCAGTGCATATTCCATGCTGAAAGAGAAGACAACGATTGAATCAGTGACGAAGGTGGATCATAACGGTCATCGTTGGTCAGGCCTCTGTTTAACTACAGAGTTTAAGCAGCATGAGAAAATGAAAGGCGTCATTCTTCGCCAATACGCCTTGACGCTGCCGGAAGTACCGGTGCTTACCGTTTATGCAGAAATTCATCAACATTCAGGGCAAACGATTGAGAAAGAATTACTCGATCTGGATGCTTTCTTCAAGTTGGGAAAAACGTTACAAACCAGTTACATTACTCTTCCTTCAGAAGGAATCTTCCATAAATACTATGGAGGAGCGGAAGAATTCGTCTTAAGGGATACACCGTTTGTTGTATTGGGATCTGACGAACGGGAAGAGATGATAACGCTTGTTCATCCAGCTAATAGAAAGATGTCAGAAGCGTATATTAACCAAGACGCGCTTTTAGTAGCATCCACTAAAGAGTGGTCTGCTCCCACCGGGAAAATCATAAAGGCAGATCCAAGTATCCTCTTCTACGGAGAACTGAAGGATACCCAAAGCATTAAAACATTACAAAACATCAAATTCACTTAATTCAGCACGAACTTGCCTGCACTCAGGCAGGTTCGTGTTTTTTAGAGGGGAGGGACGGACCTCCAAAAAGGGTGCTTTTCCCATGGATAACCTGATTGTACAAGGATCGAGGAGGAAAAGTGGAGAGTTATGGGAGGTCCGTCCCTTTAAAAGATTTTCTGGAGGGGACGGCATTTTGAGACAAAGTGAGCTTAGTAGGATCAATAGGGCAGGATGGAATGATGGTGCTTATCAGGCGTGGGTAAATCGTCATGGATCGCCAAAGGATTATGCTCTTACACTTATGAAAAATCCAAAACAGAAAGTAATGAAATATCTAAACCATATGGGAGATATCAGAGGGAAAAGAATTGCCAATCTATTAGGATCAAAGGGTAATAAAGCAGTGTCATTTGCTTTATTGGGCGCAGAGGTTACTGTGGTGGATATTTCGACAGAAAATAGCAAGTACGCCATGGAATTGGCAGAAGCCGCTGGTGTCGATATTCGTTATATCGTTTCTGATTTAGCAGAAATCCCCTCTGAAGAGAAAAAAGCAGATTATGATTTTGTCATTTTGAAAGTTGGCGTTCTACACTACTTTGTGGATTTAGTGCCTGTTTTTACGATCGTCATTAACATGCTTAAGAAAGGCGGAACTCTCATCTTGAGGGATTTCCATCCGATGCTTACTAAGCTATTGACGCTTGAAGGTTCAAAAATGGTGGCAGCAGGCGATTATTTTGATAGTGGTGAAAAGGAAGTGGATGTTGCATTCCGGAAACTATTGAAGACCGATCCACTGCACCCATCAGCTAAGAATAGAATTCGCAGGTGGACACTTGGTGATATCATCACAGCAGTCGGCACTACCGGCTTTACCATTACTCAATTAGAAGAGGAAGCCGGAATAAGATGGGCGTTCCCAGCCAAATCACCTATAGGAATCGAAGATAACATACCTGGTTTATTCACAATCATTGCAGAGAAAAAATAGCGGAAAGGAATAAAAGAGGGACGGACCTCTTAGAGAATAATAATGACGAAAGAATCATCACTCCTAGAGGTCCGTCCCTTGTAATGGTTACATATGATTGTTCTTGTCTTCCTGATTTGAAGGCGGCTGATTTTGTTGTTCTTCGTCTTCCATTATTCCACTTACTGCCTTTTTGAATTCTTTGAGGGTAGCACCGGCGGCTTTTCCCAGCTCTGGCAGTTTGCTTGGTCCAAAGAATAAAAGCGCAACAAACAGTATAATCGCTATTTCACCGAATCCCAGATTCATCGTATATTCCTCGCTTTATTTAAAGTCGTATAATTTAACATTCATCTATCTCCAGTCGAATATCTTCAATTAATATTAGTAAAATGCAGGACAAATAATCTCTTTTCTGTAAGAAACAAGCTTATTAACAATGATGAAAAAGGAATGTAAGGTTCAGAGGTAATTTGAATGGGACCTGACCACTTCTAGAAAACCCAACGAATCGGGAAGAAATTCAAAGCAAGATGGACGTTGTTCGAAAGCCTTCATGCCGAAGTCCGAGTCAGGGGGATTGGTCATTTTATTAAGAGGAATATCATCTTGTTTATGGACGAGAGAAGGGGTCGTGTCGAGAATCATGGCTTCATCTGCTAGAAACAGGTGATCCGAAATGGCAGGCTCATCATCAAAGCTTGCTAATATGGATTGATGTGACTGTTGTTGAATCGGATTGGTCATAAATGCCATACACAAAAGCACCATTAACATAAGTCTCGCCATTGTTCCTTCACCTCCCAAGATCATATTACACTTAATTATAGCCATAATTTTTTTGGTGTCTATAAAAATTCAGAGGGACGGACCTCTGGAACAAGGAAGGAAAGAGCCCGCCTTCAATCCTTTAGAGGTCCGTCCCTCAAATGTTAGGTTTAAATATAGTATTTTCGGGTATAGGAGATTGGATATGTATATTTATGGAAGGGGACTGGTCATGGAGGAGAAGGTTGTTGATTTTTATGAATCTAAGAAGAAGTTGAGTTTGATTGCGGTTGGATGTGTGTTGTTTGTTCTAGTATGTTTGTATTTAACGTATGAGTTTTTCTTTATTGATACGAACTATATGATAGGGGGGATTGTTGCGTTAGGGGGAGTGTTTTTTCTCTTTTGTTTGATTCAGATCTTTAAGAAGCTCTCTAATGATGTACCTCATGTAAGCATGACTATGGAGCATTTGGTTTTATATGTGTTGCCTGATGAACCCGTTCACATTCGATGGGAGGATATTGAAAGCTATGTTCCTTACGAAATTTACCGGAATTCTTTTATTGGGCTCGTTCTGTTCGATGAAGAGGAATACCGCGACAAGATGCCTGATAAGCTAAAACGCATGTCCAGGATGAATGTGAAAATGGGGTATCCACAATACAATATTGTAATAGGAAATTTAAAAAGGCCACAAAAATTACTCCAGGAATTGAATGGTCGAATTCCTCATGCGAATGTGGTCACTGCAGGAAAGACTGTTTCTCCTTCGAATTCATTGTGATATAACCAAAAAAGGTGAGCAAACATTGCCCACCTTTCACCTTTAAAAAAGATTAATATACTTTATCCCCATTAAAGATCGAATTCTTAACCACGACGTAATCTACAGTACGGATGGATTCAAGTTTTGTTCCCCCGGCATAGGAAATGGAGGATTGAAGATCTTGTTCCATTTCAATCAGGGTGTGTTCTAATGAACCTTTATGTTCAACATACATTTTCTTTCCTTCAACGTTTTTCTTTTCACCTTTTTGAAATTCGGATGCAGATCCAAAGTATTCTTTGAATAGTTTACCGTCTTTTTCAATCGTTTCTCCAGGAGATTCTTCATGGCCGGCAAAAAGGGATCCGATCATCACCATAGTGGCACCAAAGCGGATTGATTTTGCAACATCACCATGGGTACGGATGCCTCCATCCGCGATGATAGGTTTAGTAGCCGCTTTAGCGCACCATCTCAGTGCAGCCAGCTGCCATCCACCTGTACCAAAGCCTGTTTTGATCTTTGTAATACAAACCTTACCCGGTCCGATTCCAACCTTGGTAGCATCGGCCCCGGCATGTTCTAATTCTCTTACGGCTTCTGGTGTACCAACATTCCCGGCAATCACAAAGCTTTCAGGTACATGCTTTTTAATATGTTGAATCATATTGATAACGGCATTGGAATGGCCGTGTGCAATATCGATTGTAATGAATTCAGGGACAAGCTTTTCTTCAGCAAGCTGCTCGACAAAAACGTATTCTTCTTCTTTTACACCTACTGAAATAGAAGAGATCAATCCACGTGACTTCATATCTTTAATGAATGACACACGCTCTTCAGGATTAAAACGATGCATAATATAGAAATAATTATTTTCAGCTAAATAGACAGCGATTTTTTCATCAATAATGGTTTGCATATTGGCTGGTACTACTGGCAGTTTAAACGTATGTCCACCCAGTGTTACACTCGTATCACATTCAGAACGGCTGTTAACCACACATTTTGCAGGAATTAATTGAATATCTTCATAATCAAATACATTTTCCATCATTACACCCCTAAACACGAATATTAAAGTTTGTTTATTTTATAATTGTTCGTCCATAAGGTAATTTACATCATTTTCTTACCGATGTCAAAGATTTTATTTAATTTTTGGATGAATACAAACGATTCATGTAGTTAATTTTTAAGCGTTTACATTTGATATATCTTGAGGGAGACTGTGTTAGAGTATAGACATACCGGATATGTTACATTCCGTATGTTTAGAAAGGTGGTTTGCCTATGTATTGGGTCATCGCTCTATTCGATGATCAAACAGAAGAGCTGATAAAAGGGATTTGGAAAGAACTAGCGGTTAAAGACATCTCTTATTATGAAGAAGAAATCAATGATGCCCGTCCTCATATTACATTAGGCAGTTACACTGAATTAGACAAAGAGGCATACATAGATTCTTTAGGAACCTTTTATGAACATACCGCACCCTTCCGCATCACATTTAATACAGTAGGATCTTTTTTGAACTTCGGCACTCTTTTTCTTTCCCCGACCGTTACGAGGGAGCTTCTGGAGTTTCACTCGTCTCATTACGATTATTTTCATTCTTTTAAACGAAAGGCCAATCCACTTTACCTTCCTGGCAATTGGATTCCACACTGTACTTTAGCCAATAAACTTTCCCCTGAAAAATTAGCCGAGGGATTCGAGCACTGTTTAGGAAGGGGAGACACGATTGAAGCGGAGATAATTGGTGTAGCCCTTATTGAATTATTGGATGATTTAGAGGATTGTATGAATGCACCGATCATTTATACTAAATCATTTAGGTGAGTGAAATATTTCTATCAAACAGCGAGAGGCGGGTTACCATCCCGCCTCTCGCTGTTTGATATTACAGAACGCCAACTCAACAAAGTTATTTATTGCATACCTTCTTCATCACGAAGCCACTTTTCGGAAGCGTTGGGATTACCCGGAGACTGTAGCTCATATCCTGTTTCGGCAGCTGATAGGTAAGATGCTTACTCATGAAGGAGAAGCTCGCTTTCATGACTTCTATGGTCGGCCATTCACCTGGACAACGATGACCGGTATCATAATCTCCACCGCCTTGTGGGACCAGTTCATAGATACTGCCCTTGTAATCCTTGAACCGCCCGGGATCGAAATGATCAGGGTTCTCCCAGATCCGGGGATCATGATTCGTACCATACAAATCAAGCATCACCATTTGACCTTGTTTAAAATGATATTGCTGCCATTCGAAATCCTTGGTTGTCAGGGCAGCCAGAAAAGGGAAGAAGGGGTAGTAGCGACGCACTTCCTGAACGAAACATCGGAGGAGTTCGTCATGAGAATGAATCTTTTCTTTCCACTCCGGATTTTCCTCAAGTGCAACAGCGCCAAACACCAGATAACGTGATATGGCTACAAGAGGCCGAATGACATTTATTAATTCGACTGCTGCCACCTGTTTATCAAGAAGGTCCCCGTTCAGGTCTTGGTGGAAAGCCATTTCGTAGAGGGCAGACCCTTTCCTGGTTTCTTGCTGCCCTAGACGCACCCTGTGAATGACGCTTTCCATCCATTTTTCCAACCGATTCCTTGCCCGGAGACTTGCAAGATACTGTGGGCCGATTTTTGATGCTCCTTCAATTAATCTGTTTAAATCTTTGGAGCGTTTTGGTACAGCTTTCTCTTCGATTGGTATACCAGCCCATTCACATCCAACCTTTGTAAGTAACTCCAGGGATTCCTCGAAAAGGTTGACTTTATTCTTTTTCTCCCACTTACGTGTATATGCATCCCACTGTCTAGTCGTCAATTTGTGCAATTCATCGAGTCCTTCAGGTGTCATCAATGACATAAACAAACGTTTACGGTGTTCATGAGACTTTCCATCTAACGTCTGGACCCCGCCTTTCCCGAAGAGTGTGTTCAGTATGTGAGGAGGCATCGCTCCATTCCTCTTCATCTTTTCATTATCATAGAACAGTTTCACACCTGCTTCACCGCTTAGAAGAGCGACCTTCTTACCAAGAACTTTTGTTTCATACACATCTAGATGATGCTTCTGAGTACGTTTTTGAATAAACTCATAGCCGTCCATAAAGATCGACAATGTACGGTCAATTCCTTTATCTTTCGGTACCTGAACTGGCATTATGTATTCACATCCCCTTCTATTTGATTATTTTGTACTTTCCCACTTTTCCTATGAAAATAAACGCCTAAGCTGTTCATTTTTTGGGAGACCGAAAAGTAGTTATTTTTAAAAAATCGGTTGAACTTTACGTCAACGTCAATGATAAAATGAAAGTATCAAAATTTTCAAATAAAGGGTTGATGATGATGCCTTATACCATTTCCCAATTAGCAAAGGAGTTCAACGTAACGACACGCACTATCAGATATTATGAGGAACTTCGTTTATTAAAGCCTGAAAGGAGTGATTCAGGGAGGAGACTATACTCCAAGAGTGATGTCACCAGACTTACATTAATATTCCGTGGAAAGCGCTTCGGTTTTACTTTAGAGCAAATCAAGGAAATGATTCACCTGTTTGATCAAGATCGAAGTGGAAGGAAGCAATTGGAACGCACAGTCGAATATGGGAACATGAAAATAGAGGAGATAACCTCTTTCATTCAAGAACTAGAAACGATGAGAACTGAAATGGAAGAATTAAGGGATGACTTCCTTAAAAAATTAAACGAGTCAGGGGAGAACCGAGAATGAATATCTCAGAATTATTATCTCGAAATTCCAGGAAATATCCAACACGGAAAGCGGTTGTCACAGAGGGCGAAGAGATGACTTACAGGGAGTTGAATGAAAAAGTCAATCAGTTGGCGAATAGCTTGAAAATGCGGGGGATAGGTGTTGGGGATAAAGTGATGCTATTCATGCCGAACTCAGCGGAGTTTGTCATCAGCTACTTCGCAGTCCTACGGTTGGGGGCGATCATAGTCCCTGTTAATGCAAAGCTTTCACCTGATGAACTATCATTCATAGTCCATCACAGCGATGCCCGTGCCATCCTTGCACACGAGCGGGTTTGGGAAACGGTAGAAAGCATTGAACCCGGTCATCTATTATGTATTAAGACAGGGAAGACACGAGGATCTTGGAAGTCATTTGAGGATATGTTGAATGAAGGGAGTAAAGAAGAAATCGAGTGCACAATGAGTGAAGAGGATGATGCTACCATCCTTTATACTTCCGGGACGACAGGTCAACCAAAAGGCGTCCTCTTCACTTACCGAAATATTCTAACGGTTTCCATCATGATGTGTGTGGAATTTGAGATGAAACCGGAGAGCAGGATCCTCCACATGATGCCTCTCAGTCATTCTGCACCACTACATCTATTCCTGATAGCAGGTACTTATGTAGGAACCACCCATATATTATCACCGACCTTTACTCCTGAGAATCTACTTAAGTTGGTAGAGCAAGAACAGATCACACACTTTTTCGGCGCGCCAGTCGCCTACTTATTCACTTCCAAACTGCCTGACATCCAAACGTATAATCTTACTTCAATGAAATATTGGGTCTATGGTGGAGCACCTGTCTCCGGTGCAGAAATTGCATATATAAAAGAAAGGTTAGGGACGGACCTCCTCCATTGTGTTTACGGTCTGACAGAAGCTGGACCCAGCGGAACCCTGTTAGGAGCAGATGAACACCACCAAAAAGGAGGGAGTATCGGGAAGAGAGGGGCCCTCGGAACAGAAATTGTGATTGTTAACGAAGAGGGGGAGCCAGTGGACACGAATGAGGTGGGAGAAATTCTCCTATATGGAGAAGGTAATATGAAAGGATACTATAAAGATCCGGAGAAGACGGAAGAAGCCTTTATCAATGGATGGTTGAAAACGGGAGATCTCGCCAGAGTGGATGAACAAGGATATATATGGGTGGTTGACCGCAAGAAGGATATGATCATTTCCGGTGGGGTAAACGTTTATCCTAAAGAAATTGAAGAACTGCTTGTGGAGCATCCGGATATTTCTGAGGTGGCAGTCGTTGGAGTCCCCCATCCTGAGTGGGGGGAAACTGTTAAAGCGTATGTCGTCAGTTCGCTATCGTCGAATGAACTTTCCACGGTATGTAATGAATTCCTGAAGGGTAAACTGGCAAGTTATAAAACTCCAAAACTCTATGAATCCTTGCATGCACTCCCGCGTAATGCAACAGGCAAAATACTGAAACAGCCTTTACGGGATATGATTCAGGAGGTGAATCTATGAGAAAACTGGAAAATTTTTATCATGAAGATCCTCATTTAAAAGAAATCCTTGAGAGCTATCTGGATACAGATTTTTTTACGTGGGCCCATCATGAGCTGAACACTTTCGGCGAGCTTTGTGCAGGTGAAATTGATGAACGGGCCGTCCATACGGATCGTGAGGGTCAGCCTAAGCTTATAAAATACAACAGATTCGGAGAAGAGATTTCTGAAGTCTGGGTGAATGAAGGATATAAGAAAACAGTTGAACAAACATACAATAAAGGAATTGTCGGGTATATCCATAAAGAAATACCCGGGCTTGGGACGAAAGGAAATTATATGTATTCTTATGCCCAGGGATATCTTTTGTCTCAAACCGAGCCCGGTTTCTATTGCCCGGTCACCCTTTCCATGGCAACGGCCCTCCTTCTTGAGAGGTATGCATCTCCTGACGTGAAAGCCAGGTTCCTTCCACATGTCCTTTCAACGGGAGAAGTTGAATTATATGAGGGGGCGACTTTTTTAACTGAGAGACAGGGAGGGTCTGATGTCGGCGCAAATGAAACAAAGGCCATTCAAGATGGTGAATCCTATCAGCTATGGGGAGAAAAATATTTTGCCTCCAATTCAGGGATGTGTGGAGTGACAATGGTCCTCGCTCGGATAGAGGGATCCGGTAAAGGAACAAAGGGACTTAGCTTATTTGCAGTCCCGTGGAGAAACGATGATGGCTCCCTTAATGGAATCCACATTCGAAGGCTGAAGGATAAGTTGGGTGTCCGGGCAGTGCCTTCAGCGGAGGTGGAGTTCAAAGGTGCAAAAGCCTATCTGGTTGGAGAACCGGATAGAGGCATCTACTATATGATGGAAGCACTCAATTTATCCCGGATTTGCAATGCCATTGCATCGATCGGCATTATGAGAAGAGCCTATCTTGAAGCAAGAAATTACGCATTCCAGCGTGAAGCGTTCGGACAGCCTCTGGCTCACTTTCCGATGATAAAAGAATCCTTGACCCGTCTTGCCTCTAAACAGGAAGTGGAAACCAGTGCCGTGTTCCATCTCGTTCACTTGTATGATCGAGTCGTCTCCGATGACATTCCTGCAACAGAGGAAGAATCTGTTCTACTTCGTTTGCTGATTGCCATTCTGAAGAAAGAATCAGCGGAGCAGGCGATTCACTTTTCTCATGAAGCAATCGAACTTCATGGTGGAAATGGGTACATTGAAGATTTCGTCCTTCCGCGTTTACTCAGGGATGCCCAGGTATTGACGGTATGGGAAGGTACAGCCAATATTCTAGGACTCGAAGTTCTGAGATTAATGAATAAACACCGGGCTCATGAATACTTTTTAGCCAAAATGAAAAAAGAGCTATCCCTTGTTCCAGAAGAATTCATCTTGTTAACGATTCCCGTGACAGAAGGGATCATAAAGCTGGAACAACTATTGACACTTGTAACCACGTCCAATCATGATACACAGACCTATCATGCGAAGAGGATAGCAGAACTGATGGTCCATATTTTCGAAAGTGTAGTGGCACTTAAAGATGCCTATACGTTTGGCGGAAAAAGAAAACGTATGATTGCAGAGGTTTTTATCGAACACACATGGAAAACAACAGAATGGATGGATGAAGAAATGAAATCCGTTCAATACTTCGACGAAATAGTCGGGGGAAAAGTAAGGGTTTAAATAAAAAAAATCCCGGGCAACGTCCAGGGATTTTTTTTATTTTTCACAGCAGCAGGGACAATCACATTCTTTTTTCGTTTTACACGTACAGCGGTCACAAGGACATTCTTTCGTCACCAAATAAGGCACCTCCTTTTGCAAAAGTCATTATTCATCGTTTCCAAATCACTGAATTTCATACACATTTAAGCAACAGAAGCCCCACGTGTTAATGGCTAACGTCAAAGTACGGAAATCAGCATGTCTATATCATAAAAAATTACAATTAATACTAAATGATATCCATTTGTTTACAAATATTTAGTGATAAGGTAATATATGTAATTGTAGGAACGAATGAATGGGGAGGAATTACAGATGAAAAAATTGATGTTACCCTTTTTCTTGCTATCTATGAGTTTATTTATTGCTGCATGCAGTAGTGATGAAGGTAGTACAGAGGAAAAAGAGACAAACACTGAAGCAACTGAAGAAAGTGCAAAATCGGACGAGATGGAAATGAAATCAGCTCTATTAGACTTTCAAAAAGAAATCATCAACACAGTGAATGCCAATGATTCAGCTATTTACACGTTTGAATCGGCAAAAGCTAAAGAAGAGGATAAACCAAGTGCAGAAGAGATTGCCAAACTTAAAACCGAAGCTGAAACATCTGCTAAAACCGTAGCTGAAGACGTTCAGGGGCTGGAAGTACCTGCTGCACTGGATTCAAAGAAAGACGAAATTCAAGGCGCATTGGACGATCTTGCAAAATCATATGAAACCAGAGCTGCAAATCTTTCAGACGAAGCAAACGCAGAATACACAGAATCTGATGAACAATTTGCATTATTTGAAGAAAAAATGGCTGCTGTTTATGAAGAAGCTGGATTGACGAAACCTAGTTTTTCAGCTGATATTGTAGATTAATAGCACAGAAAAAATATAGATTAGACTTTTGACTAGAGTAGACTCAGATTTTTGACTCATTCGGGCGAAACTAAAGTTTCGCCCGCTTTTCAGCAAAGCTGAAAAGTAGCTCGTGAAGAAAGGCAGCCTGAATCAAATGCATTTGATTCAGGCTGCCTTTCTTCACGGGCTAAATGAGTCAAAAATCGTTATAGTATATATATCTATTTTAGGACTGCATTCGCATTCCTATTTTTTATGCCTTCATAAAAGTTTGCTACCGGAAACATTGTTCACCTCTTCATATTAAGATAGCTTCACTAAAGAAGGTTGCTATAGACCCACATGGGAAGGGGTTGCTATGATATTCAGGTACATATCAAATGTGGGGGAATATGATTGTGAACGAAGAAAAATATGATCAGTTAAAACTGGGTGAGCGTGGTGCACTGATAAGCATTATCGCTTATATACTGTTATCAATTATTAAATTCCTCATTGGAACATCAGCAGGTTCGGAGGCATTACGTGCAGACGGCTTGAACAATGCCACGGATATCGTGGCTTCCGTTGCGGTACTTATCGGCCTAAGGTATTCAAGGAAGCCAGCCGATCAAGATCATCCTTATGGGCATTGGAAAGCGGAAAGTGTAGCCTCTTTACTGGCATCCTTTATCATGATGGTAGTGGGGATACAGGTGCTATATAATGCGATTCAATCTGTATTTGACGGAAAAACCCAGGCACCGGATCTAATTTCCGCATGGACTGGTATTGGGGCTGCAATCGTCATGTACCTTGTCTATAGATACAACAAAAAATTAGCACAGAAAATTAATAGTCAATCCCTTATGGCTGCAGCAAAAGATAATCTCTCAGATGCATGGGTAAGCATCGGCACGGTGATCGGTATCCTTGGTGCTCAATTTTATCTGCCTTGGTTGGATCCCCTCACGGCAGTCATTGTCGGCCTTCTCATCTGTAAAACCGCATGGGGCATTTTTATAGAAGCTTCCCATTACTTAACGGACGGATTCGATGAAGAGCTTATAGAATCGTACGAAAAGACCGTCCTCGATCTCCCCGGGGTTAAAGGTGTAAAAGATATTCGCGCAAGAAATTATGGAAACAATACTGTCGTGGATGTAGTGATTCTGGTGAGGTCCACCCTCGATATAAAACAGGCACATGATATTTCAAGCGAGGTAGAAGAAGAATTGATGAATAAGCATGAGGTGTATGATGTGCACGTTCATGTGGAGCCGAATTAAAAGCGCTTCACTTCGAAAGGCCCTGCTTAGGGTCTTTTTTAGGTTCAAATCCATTTCAACCCTTTTTTCAAAACTTAGCATGAATATGTTGGATGATAATGGTAAGATAAAAGAATAAGAGACGGAAAGAAATACATAGGGGATGAACACCATAAAACGTTATTTTATTCAAAAACAACTCCAGCAAATACACATATCGGAATGGGGAGATCCTGCGAAACCAGTGATTTTTTGTCTTCATGGATTGGGAAGCACAGGACTCAGCTTTATAGAAATAGCGAACGATTTAGAGAAAGACTATAGAATCATTAGCATCGATGCACCTGGTCATGGAAAGACTACCCCATTTGAACGCGGGGAAAATTATGAAATGAATAACATGGCCGAATGGCTGAATGAAGTGATTGAGCTCCTTGAAATCGATTCATTCTATTTCCTGCCTCATTCATGGGGGGGCTTTGTAGCGCTATTTTATGCAGCCAAATATCCCGATAAGATCAGCGCATTGATGTTCATCGATGGAGGTTATCAGGGAAAACGGCATTCACAACAAACCGTAGAAGAAGAAGTCGCTTATTATGAAAAAGATTTTGAACAGACATGGGGAACATGGGAAGATTTCCTCACCCTCGTTAAGAGTGAATCGTTAAATTGGTCTTCTTTAAAGATGGTGGCCGCTCAAGATCTTTCCCTTTATCATGACCACCAATATTATTGGCATGCCCGTGGGGAGACAGCTGCTCACATCATCCGTGCCATGCACAAAGATGAGGCGGAGGATATTTATCACAAAATTGAAAATCCGGTTTTATTATTAAGAGCATCCCTTCCTGAAAATCTTGCTGAAACCCGTAAAAAGACAGCCGACAACTTTAAGGTACAGGTAAGGGGAGAAGTAAAGTGCATTCCGGATACGACCCACCTTCTTCATTGGGACCGTCCTGAAATAGTAGTAAGGGAAATAAGACAGCGCTGGAAATAAGTAAAGGAGGAATCACTCTATGATTACATTAAAAACGATGACAGAGAACGAATTTCATGATTGGATAGAAGAGTCCATCAAGGAATATGCAGAAGAAAAAACGAAGGCAGGCAATTTCAAGAAAGAAACGTCCCTGGATCAAGCAGAGGAGGAATTCAATAAACTATTACCGGAGGGAAGGGAAACAAAAGATCATTATTTATTTACCCTGTTTCATGAAGAGAGGGAGGAAATAGTAGGCAACTTATGGATTCATTTAAATGATGAAGCAAAGGAAATATTTATATATGATATTAAGATCCATGAAAATAAAAGGGGATCAGGTTATGGGAAGGGAGCTTTAGCGTCATTGGACTCGTTTGCCAGGGAAAAGGGTATCCCGAAAATATCCCTCCATGTATTCGGTCATAACAAAATAGCTATATCCTTGTATCAAAAAACAGGTTATGAAGTAACAAATGTGTTAATGTCCAAATCGCTTTAAAACAAAAGGGCACCTGTTCATACGGTGTCTTTTTCTTCTTAGAGGAGGATCTTTCACCATGTCAACTGTAAAAGAAACATATCGTATTGCCGACAGTTATTTCTTTATTGGAGATGCAGGGATACTTATGATAGCTCTCATCTTGGTCTTAGTATTTATTTACATATCATTAATGAAAAGAAGGTCGTGACTGTTATGAGAGAAGTAAAATATGCTCAATTATCAGATCTGGAACCGATCGTGGCGATTGATCAACAAGTCATCGGGCATTCAAACAGAAGGGGAGAAATCGAAAAGGCGATTAGGGAGCAAGCATGTCTGATTATCAAAGAAGGAAAGGCTACGGGCTTTCTCTTATTCAATACCCAGTTTTTTGAGAACGCGTTTGTCTCTCTGATCATCATTGCTCCTGAGGAGAGAAGAAAAGGGTATGCGTCTTCCTTATTGAAATATTTTGAGAAGAATTCCCCAACGGAAAAAATCTTTTCATCTACTAATCAGTCAAACATTGAGATGCAAAAAGTTTTTCAAAAGAATGGATACACTCCAAGCGGAAAGATTGAAAACATGGACCCTGGAGATCCTGAGCTGATTTATTTTAAATATAAAGAGAATCAATGAGATTGGGGGACTAAAATTGATGATCATGGTATTAGCTGTGTTTCTTCTTATTTTCTCGTTTGATTTCACGAAATTCAGGAAGCAGAATCAGACGATGATCGAGCAGAATGAAAGGATCATTTCACTACTTGAGGACATTAAGAAAGAAAACACTTGATAAAAATGGCTCGCAGATCTTGCGAGCCAACTTTCTATACAATTGAAATATAATCTTCATCCACGCTTTCTACCCCCTGATCAAACGTTAGCTTTGTCTTGAATAAATAACGCACGCCATCTTCAGAAAATGGGACTCCCATAGGAATTCGATAGGTAAATGACAGTTTATTGCATTCATCTGCCCGGATGATATCCGATTTTAATACAGTGGTCGAATCAATGAGCATTTCTTCCTTTCCATTCTTATCAATCATAACCAAATCACATTCAACCCGTTTAAGCTTTTGTTCAATGATGCCACCCTCTAAAAAGAAATAACCATGCAGGAGCTCACCTTGTCTAAATGAGGTTTTAGGCAGCACAAGATCAATTTTCGCAGACCCAATACCGAAGAGCGACATATATTTACGCAGTATCATTAGGCATGCTCCTTTTTGCTAGTATATTTCTTATCGATTTTTTCTTCGATTTTATCCATCTCCCGTCGATTTCTAATAATTTCTTCTTTGTTTTCTTCTATTAATTGAGAGAGGTTTGATTTTAATTTTTTCATTGTCCATTACTTCCTTTCAGAGTGAAATAATAAAGAAAAGACCTTTACCAATGGAGGTAAAGGTCTTTTCTGGACATATATAAGCCTTCACCAACTGGTAAAGGTCTCGCTAACAACATGGTTGTCAATAAAGCCGAGAGCGTGCACTCTGTAATGACGACTTTATTGTTACAGCTACTCCCCTTTAGGAGAATATTAAATTATGACACAATCATAATTGAAACAAGGATCGATGTCAACGGATATGAGAAACATATATCATTTCTATATATAAGACTCTATGCAGGAAACTCGAGGACGAAAAGAGAAGTAGTGGGTTAGGATGAAATGGAAAAAGGAGCTGGTCATGTGTATGAATTGAAAACGAAACAAAATGATGCGAGTGTCATAGAATTTATTGAGGGAGTGGATCACCTCCAAAAAAAGGAGGATGCTTATAGGCTACTGGATATTTTCAGCGAAACAACCGGCTTTGAAGCAAAGATGTGGGGGCCAAGTATTATCGGATTTGGTTCTTATCATTATAAATACAAAACGGGTCACGAGGGAGATGCTCCATTAGTGGGGTTTTCACCGAGAAAGGCCAAGATAAGCTTATATTTTGCCACAGGGGACAGTGAAAGAGAGAAACTTCTAAAGTCATTCGGGAAGCATACATCCGGTAAGGCGTGTGTGTACATAAATAAAGTAGCAGACATTGATGAATCGGTGTTAAAGCAATTGATTCAACAGTCTGTGGCCTTTTTACAAAAAACATATCCTGAAAAATAATTAAGTTTTTAATAGGGAATCAGTCTTGTTCATGTGACTAATTCCTTATTTTTTTTGACTGAAAGCTTTTTATTTGTAATTAAAGATAATATCCTATAATATTAATCTTGAATTAAAACTATCACGGTTCGAGATACATGATTTCAAATCATTGCAAAACCTTGATAAGGATCATTTTACATTCAGAAAGGGACGATTCAACATGACGAAGGTATTATATATTACAGCACATCCACACGATGACACACAATCTTACAGCATGGCTGTAGGGAAGGCATTTATCGATACGTATAAAGAAGCAAATCCTGGTCACGAAGTTATTACTTTGGACTTATACAAGGAAAGCATCCCACAAATCGATGCTGACGTATTCAGCGGCTGGGGCAAACTGCAATCAGGTAAAGGATTCGAAGAACTTTCTCAAGAAGAACAGGCAAAGGTTGGCCGACTTGGTGAATTATCGGATCAGTTTGTCGAAGCTGATAAATATATTTTCGTTACACCATTTTGGAACTTCTCATTCCCTCCAGTAATGAAAGCATATATTGACTCTGTGTCAGTTGCAGGTAAAGCCTTCAAATATACAGAGCAGGGACCGGTTGGACTACTGACAGACAAAAAAGCGCTTCACATTCAAGCACGTGGAGGAATCTACTCAGAGGGACCGGCTGCCGCAATGGAAATGGGACACCGCTACCTGGAAGTAATGATGCAATTCTATGGCGTTCCTTCATTCGAAGGATTATTTGTAGAAGGACATGCAGCCATGCCTGATAAAGCGGCTGAAATCAAAGAAAATGCCATCGCAAGAGCAAAAGATTTAGCACATACATTTTAATAATAGAGGGAGTCAACGATTATGTTGGCTCTTTTTTATTACCATTTATTTGAACCTTTTTTGAAAAATATGAAACTCCAACCACGTTATATTCGTATAGAGAGAGGAAAGGGAGTGGGGAAAATGAAGGATCAGGAATTTATTGATATTGTGTTAGGGGAAGATGAATCACTCGCAGCCCTGTTACAAACGATTGTGACCCATAAGAGGGAAGATTTAGGGACGCATGCCGTTTATGTTCAAGAAGTTATATCTACATATGACAATGGTTTCACGGTTATTCTTGAAATCAGCCGCAGCACTTACTAGATGAAAGAGGGAAAACATTAAAAAGAGACCCCGGTACAGTACCAGGGTCTACAATTATCATTCATTATCTTTTTATGAACATTTGAGTCCAATAATGACCGTACGATCCACCTTTCACATAGCCTACTCCGATTTCTGTATAAGTCGGGGAGAGGATATTTTTTCTATGACCTTCGCTGTTCATCCACGCTTCTACCACTTCAGATGGAGTCCTTTGACCTGCAGCAATATTTTCTCCTGCTGCCTGGTAGGAAATCCCGAAATCCTTCATCATTTGGAATGGGGATCCGTATGTCGGGGATGTATGACTGAAGTAGTTCTTCGCAATCATGTCTTCCGACTTATAGCGAGCGACACGGGACAACTCCCAATTTTCCTTCAATGGGGGTAAACCCACTTTTGAACGCTCCATGTTTACGAGTTTCACTACTTCATATGTATAACTTTCAGCAGTGGCATTTGCTCCTGGGATATTTAAGCTTTGACCAGGATAAATCATATTCGGATTACTGATCCCGGGATTTGCTGAAATCAGCTCGGATACTCCAACCTGATGTTTCACGGCAATCTTCCACATCGTATCCCCATAAGAGACCGTGTAGGTACCAGCAGCGGCAACCTTGGAAGAATGACCAAATCCAATGACAAAAGTGACAGACAACAATAAGATAGATAAAAGTTTTATAGTTTTCATAGTTCTATTGAAATATAATTCTGTTAATTTTAAAACAGGTAGTTGTTACCACTATAGAGGGAAACCCGTGTTATCAACATATAGTAAATTTTACTAGGATCATTCGACGGTTACTTTCTAATCAGAACAGTACAAATTAATCCCATATTATGGTCCTCCTTTGATATACTAATTAATAAAGATGTTTAGATAGCCGAGATACATACTAAAGGAGTGTAGCGAATGAACTGGTTGAATTGGAATGATCTTTTAGCCCCGTCCAATCCATATGTTGCCGTTTTTTTCGGGATCATCCTCACCATTGTGGTTGCCTTCAGTATATGGGTTGAAACGCGACAAATACGACCCCTTTTTATTGCAATGGTCTCAGGCGGTTTAACCACCATCATCGGAGTCGGACTCCTTACGATGGTCGGATTCTATTAGGAAGGATGAAATGATATGAAATCCCTTTTCTTAGTCATATTTGGCGCCATCCTGGGATGGGGAATCACAGGTTTTTTCACGGAAGGTTTTGAAACGGATTATCTGTTTATCCTGATCATAGGAATCGTGATCGGACATAGTTTAGGGCGTAGAAAGGAAAAAGAAGAGTTTACAGAATCCATTTGAAAGGCATGTCTGTATGACAGGGAAGTATATTCATATGAAGCATTTATCATTGGAAAGGTATGATTTAGTGTTATTTTTCTTGAAAGAACTCATCTTCTAAAGAGAAACGGAGATTACATATGAAAAGACCAACACCGATTGAAGCCGCAAAGCTTTTCATCCATGAACAATTTCCCACCTGTCAAGCCGCCCTTCTCGGAGGAAGTGTAGTAAGAGGAGAAGAGACAGCAACATCGGATCTTGATATTGTCGTCATCGATGAACACCTCCAGACCGAGTACCGTGAATCCCTTATTTCCAACGGATGGCCGATAGAAGTATTCGTTCACAATATGAAAACCCTCCGACACTATTTCCAATCGGACTACAAACGGGCCCGACCCTCCTTACAAAAGATGGTGTCAGAAGGAATTCCACTCATTGACCACCCAATCATCGACACAATCAAACGAGAGGCGAATCATATGTTGAGGGACGGACCTCCCGAATGGTCAGCAGAAACCGTTCGGATGAAGAGATATTTTCTTACAGATGCCCTTGATGATTTAATCGGTTCGACGAATAGAGGGGAAAGTATTTTCATTGCGAACTCAATCGGGGAATTACTTCATGAATTTGTGCTCAGATCGAATCGTCATTGGATAGGCTCTTCAAAATGGATCGTCCGTGCATTACATGAGTATGACCCACAGTTTGCCAAGGAATTTGTATATGCTTTCGAACAATTTTATAGGGAAGATGACAAAATGGAAATTGTGAGGCTGGTCGATTCTGTTCTCCAAATACATGGTGGAAGATTATTTGAAGGATTTTCGGTTGGAAAAGATCATTAAACTAGTTAACACTCAAAAGCCCTTCCGAATAGAAGGGCTCACATGTCTATCATTATACAAGAATCTGAAATTCATCGTGATCGACGCTGTTGACACCATCATCAAAGACAAGTCGGGTGACGAACTTATAAGAAACCGTCTCACTGCTTGGTGGAAATGCATCTGAAAGTCGGCATGAAAAGTGAATGGTGCGTTGTTCGTTTGCTTTCATCGTTGATGAGCTTAATATGGTATTCTGATGAAGAACAGAAGAACGTTTATCATCGTATTGTAAAAGATCTGTCTCAATCCTCTTTAATTTCTGCTCTACCCGACCGCCGGTGAGTTCATATTCACCCTTGATGACATCTCCTGGTCGAAACTCCTTCTTATTCAATACCAAATCAATCTTTGTAGCTCCAATTCCGAACCTGCACATCAGTTTGCTAAACATAACAGCCTTCAACCTCTCAATCATCTAGTTACCAATTCTACGCATTAAGGAGAGCTTTGGTTTCATTTTTATTGCTTTGAATACGACTATATTCTAAAAGAAACGGAACCGATTTGTCTATACTCCTTCTTCGACATTTTTCGCAGTTAATCTTCACACATATGCATATTAACCCCTATACTTCACCATCAATATCCAACGAAGTAAAATTAATGGGTTTTATTCCATATAGAGGTAGAAATATAGTCGAATTTTCTATAAAATAGGACTAGAACATTATCATATTTTGGTAAAATACGAGCTTAAAAGGGGTTATACAAATTGAAGGAAAAGAAGAAAAAGAAAAAAACCCATGTCCCATTGAGAATGAATTTATTGTTTATTTCGGTCTTTTTTCTATTTTCACTTCTGATTCTTCGTCTTGGAATTGTACAAATCGTGCAGGGGAACCATTATGAAGCAGAAGTCGCAAGAACTGAAAATGTCAAATCACATAATGGAACACCGCCGAGAGGGAAAATCTATGACCGATACCGGAATGTCATCGTCGACAACGTTCCACTGAATGCCATTACCTACACGAGAACGCAAACGACGAAGCCTAAAGATATGCTAAAGGTCGCTGAGAAATTAGCTGAATTGATTGAAATGGATACGGGTAAGATTACCGATCGTGACCGTCAGGATTTCTGGCTTCTCACTCATCCTGATAAAGCGGAAAAGCTTGTTTCAAAAGAAGAAATAAAGAAGCTGGAAGATGATGAAGAACTAGCGGAGGATGAGAGGAACAAGAAAATTTACGAAATGCAGCTTGAGAGAATCACTGAAAAGGATATCAACTCCTTTTCGAAACAGGAAGAGGAAGTACTGGCAATTTTCCGTGAATTCAATACGGGATATGCCCTTAGCCCACAGATCATCAAGAATAAAGATGTATCGATGGAAGAGATGGCGAGGGTGAGTGAACGATTATCTGAAATGCCCGGTGTGAACGTCACTACGGACTGGGAAAGAAAGTATGTGAATGATAGTACGCTGCGGACTGTTTTGGGTAGGGTTTCCACCTCACAACAGGGGCTGCCAAGCGAACTTGTAAAAGAATATAAAGCTCAAGGATATGCTTTGAATGATCGGGTTGGAACGAGTTATTTTGAATCTGAGTATGAAAATATACTTAAAGGACAAAAGGAAGAAATCGAGTACATTACGAAAAATGGTAGCGTCCTTGATACACAGCTTGTAAGCGAAGGACATAGTGGTAAGGATGTTGTGTTGACAATTGACTTGCAGCTCCAGAAAGAAATTGAAAAGATTGTTGAAGAAGAGCTTAGCAAACAAGCCTCAAAATATTGGGAATCTCCGTTCCTGGACCGCGCATTCGTCGTCATGATGGATCCGCACACAGGTGAGATCCTCTCCATGGTAGGAAAGAAGTATGGTAAGGATGAAAACGGAAAGACAGAATTACAGGATTATGCATTAGGAACGTACACTTCTGAGTATGGGGTTGGATCTGCTGTAAAAGGTGCTACTGTGTTGACGGGGTATATGACTGGTGCGTTGAATGTTGGGGATGTTTTGTATGATGAGGCAATTGCCATACAGGGAACCCCCGTTAAAAGATCATGGTTTAACCTTTCGAGAGGACCCATGTACCTAAACGATATCGATGCACTGGAGATTTCTTCAAATGCGTATATGTTTAAAACAGCAATTAAAATTGCAGGTGGTGTATACAGAAAGGACCAGCCAATTGATATGGATCCAAAAGCGTTTGATACCATGCGCAATTACTATAGCCAGTTCGGACTTGGCGTTAAAACTGGTATTGATCTGCCTGGTGAAGTCGAAGGGTTAAAAGGAAAAAAGAGAGAACCAGGTATGTTAATGGACTTCGCCATTGGTCAATATGATTTATATACACCCATGCAACTTGTGCAATATGCATCTACAATCGCCAACGGAGGTTTCAGGATGGAGCCTCACTTAATGAAAGAGGTTAGGGAACCAAGTCAGGAGAGGGATAAGGTAGGGCCATTAATTTATGAAAAAAATGCAAAGGTATTAAATCGGATTGATGCAACGGAAAGACAAATCCAGCAAGTGCAGAGAGGATTCTATAAGGTCGCACATGGGAGCCAAGGTACTGCCAATAATTTTAGAAACGCTCCATATGATGCTGCAGCTAAATCCGGTACAGCCGAAGCATTTTACTATAGTCCAGAAGAAAAAAGACAGTATGAAACCTATAACACTACATTAATCGGCTATGCACCATATGACAATCCTGAAGTTGCATTCTCAGTGGTTCTCCCATATTCACACCAGGACAAAGATCCGTATGTGAACAAAACCATCGCCAAAAGGGCCATGGACAAATACTTCGAACTAAAAAAGCAATACGAAAAACAAGGCTACTATAACTCTTCAACAGAAGAGAAAGTCCGTAATGCCGATGAGCTTGAAAACATAGAAGATCCTGAAACAACAGAAGAATAATTCTGTTAAATATGAAACCTGCCGTTTTTTCAAACGTATATATAGGTAAGGAAAGTATTCCTAATGGAGGTGCAGTGCACATGCTATGGTGGATTATAGGAATTGCCGTTGTGTTCGGTGTAATAAGTGGTCTTCTTAGACGTAAGTTCTCCCAAAATACATTTGAAGCCGGTAATCAAAACGAGAGGCAACTGCAGGAAGAAGAACGTGTGAAAGCGAGCAGTTGGTTTAACGGTGGGCAGTGATAGAAAAAATGCCAGGAAAAGCTTCCTGGCATTTTTTTTGACAATATTGACGGCTGTATCTAAAACCAATACATAATGTATATGAATCATACATTCAAAGTCAATCGAATGACTTCAAAAGGATGTAGAAATTGAACGAGGAGAGAAGAATGTGATCAAATCAGCACATGATATATTGGAGCTCGTTGAACAAGATTCCTGGATGATGGACATCCTTAAAACAACACATAAACTGCACCTTCCTGATTGGTGGATCTGCACAGGTTTTGTCAGGACGAAAGTGTGGGATACACTGCATAGGTATTCAAACAAAACGAACTTGCCTGATATTGATGTCGTGTATTTTGATGCTTCGAATACAGAGGAAGAATTTGAGAAATACGTAGAATCCCGATTGAAGGAGGAAGCTCCCTCCGAACCGTGGTCTGTGAAAAACCAGGCAAGAATGCATATTAAAAATGGAGAAGCACCATATACATCCACGATTGATGCCGTTTCCCGTTTTCCGGAGACTGCCACCGCTATTGCTCTGAAGCTGAACGAGAAAAATGAGCTTATATTGGCAGCCCCTTGGGGGATAGAAGACTTGATTTCTTTACAAATTAAGCCGACTCCACCATTTAAAGAAAAAGAGGCTCTGTCTTCCATTTATGAAAAAAGAGTGCTGGAAAAACTATGGGATACAAAATGGCCAAAGGTGAAAGTTCATGGTAGCTGAATTGAGGGACGGACCTCAATTGGGCACTTCATGTGGGGTTGAATCCTTAGTATAAAAGGACTTCCTTACATAAATACAGCAATTATTGAGGTCCGTCCCTCAAAGGAAAGGAGAAGGTTATGTCTATTAAATATTGGTCACAGGTAGGAATCGGTTTGCTTGTGCTTGGTTTTTCTACTCTGGTTAGTTGGTATGAGGGAAGTGCTTTATTGGATCATGCCTGGGAGTGGAGGTATTCGGCTCCTTTTAGTGAGATGGTTCATGGAAGTGTGACGGGTTCGAGTGATATCGTAGCCCTTGATTTCTTTGTATATGCGGCGAAGTTCTCGCCACTGTACCCAGGGATGATGATTATCAGTGCCAGCTATCTTTTCATACTGATTGGATTTAGGTTATTCAGACAAACAGGTTTCCGGCTTTCCCTCGCTCTACTTGGAGTGATCTACCTTGCGTCATGTGTTGTCATTTCCTCATCACCTACTGCGGGTGGGAACGCATTATTCTGGTTGTTCCTATTGGTAGGAGTATTGATGGTTGTAGCAGCTTGCATCATTCACTTATTTCCATTCTTACGATTAGGAAGGCCATACAACCAATAGAGGGACGGACCTCAAAATACTTCACGATTTCAAGTATAAATCCTTTGATATAAAGCATTTACCCATAAAAACAGATGGATTTTTGAGGTCCGTCCCTAAACCGTAACGTTTAACTGTACGGTTTTGTTAAAATGCAGTATACTACTCTAGAGGTGATAACTTGGGAAGTTGTATCGGATAGGCGAGCTGTCGAAGGTAAGTGAAGTTTCAAAGCGAACGATTGATTATTACACGAAAATGGGTTTATTAAAATGCGGCAGGTCCCGTAATAATTATCGATATTATCATGAAGAGGCATTAGCTGACTTGAAACTGATTGAACAATGTCAGCAGATGAAAATGACCTTACATGAAATCAAAGATCGTATGATTTTATTGAAATCCAATCAGGTGGATCAATCCGTGCTTGAAAAGCAGGTAAAACATATACGAAATGAAATGAAGCATTTGCATAATGAATTGCATGAAGTCCTTCAGGCGATGGATACATTAGGGGATGAAGATAAGAAGCGCATGTTAAAGCAGGTTTCCCCACAGGCTTTAGCCTTATTTCAAACATTAATGGTTTTTTCTGGTTAATCCAGCATAATAGATAAGCAACTACAGGAGAGTGACTTTTTTTTGGACGATATACCACTGAATTCATTAGTATTACTGGGAGCATTAATCCTTTTATCTGCCTTTTTCTCATCGGCGGAAACGGCTTACTCAAGCGTAAATAAGATCAGACTTAAGAATTTCGTAAGTGAAGGCAGAAGAGGAAGCATTAAAGCGCATTATATTGCTGAGAATTTTGACAAAGCCCTGTCGACGATATTAGTCGGGAACAATATCGTGAACATCGCGGCAGCTAGTATTTCAGCAAAGCTTGCGACAGATATTTTCGGAGGGAACACGGGTCTCGTCATCAGTACGTTTGTCATGACGCTGTTAATTTTGATTTTCGGAGAAATCCTCCCGAAATCATTAGCTAAAGAAAACGCAGAAACGTATTCCCTGACCATATCCGGCGTGCTTTTTTTCTTAATCAAGGTCCTTACACCGATCAACTTCTTTTTTATCAAATTAAAGGAGCTGGTTTCGAAATTCTTCTCGAAAGATCACGAGATGCCGTCTGTCACAGAGGAAGAGTTAAAGGTGATGCTTGATATTAGTGAAGAAGAAGGAGTCATCGATAAAGAAGAAAGGGAGCTGATCCATCGCTCCATGGACTTTGATGATATCCTTGCTACCGAGGTCCTGACTCCCCGTATTGATGTCAAGGCCGTTGAAGTGAATCAGCCGATTGAAGAAATCAAAGAAATGTTCTTTGAAGAACGATTTTCGCGGATTCCTGTATATGAGGATCATATCGATAACATTATCGGAATTCTCTCGGAAAAAGAGTTCTTTACTCACTTGATCAAGTTCGGTGAAGTAAACATACGTGAATTGATCCGCGAACCAATGTTCATTTTTGAATCTGTTAAAATCTCTTCCCTTCTTACTAAACTTCAAAAGAACAATGTGCACATGGCCATTGTAGTAGATGAATTTGGTGGAACCACGGGAATCATCACCCTTGAAGACATCCTGGAAGAGATTGTAGGGGAAATCTGGGATGAGCAGGATGAGAAAACTCATTCCATGAGGAAAATCAGCGATAAAGAATATCGATTCGATTCTCAATATCAATTGGATGAATTTACAGAGTTACTCGACGTACCAGAGCCTGAAAGCTCTTACCATACACTTGGGGGATGGGTCGTTGAAAGTTTCGAAGATCTTCCTTCAGAGGGTGACTGCTTCGATTATGAAAACTTAAAGGTGAGCGTAGAAGAAGTGGATAACCGCCGGGTACGCACTATCAAAGTGGAGATCTTAGAAGAAAAGACCGGAGACCTGGTTTAAAATACGTTAAAAAAACAGGCTTAGATGCCTGTTTTTTTATACGCAATCGAAAGGAGCTGTAACATGCATCAAGAAGAAACGAAAGAGGTCCTTTTAAAGGAACTTGAGGTGGTCAATGAATGGGCAGATGATCAAAAAGGATTGTGGTTCTGGGAGAAACTCGGCAGGATTCCATTCATGATTCTTGATCGGATCACCCCTCAAATGGTACATAATAAAATCGGGCAGGCCTTGGATGAGATAGGAAGCTACATTCAAAAAGGCGGGAGTCATCTCACAAGTGAGAAGGAAGTCCTAAATCGATTCATCAAAAAAACGGGAGAGTCTGATTTAACTCTAAAGAAAATAGGAGTGCTTCCCCTTAACTACATGGACGAAGTGAGCGAAGGAATTGTGGATTTGAGGAAAAAGGTAGCAATGACTCAAGGTGCCACGACAGGGATCGGTGGTTTTCTTACATTAAGTATCGATATCCCATTCATTCTGGGCATATCACTTAAAACCCTTCAAGAGATAGCCCTGTGCTACGGTTATGATCCCAATGATCAAGAGGAGCGCATTTTTATCATCAAATGCCTACAATTTGTTTCATCGGACATTGTCGGGAAACAAGCCATCCTTCAAGAACTGGAAGAGTTTAATGGTGAGAAGAAGTATAAAAGAGAGCAAACCCTTTCCCAGCTGCAGGGGTGGAGGGAAGTCATGATCAGCTTTCGTGACAACTTTGGATGGAAAAAACTCTTTCAAATGATACCCATCGCCGGAATCCTCTTCGGCTCCTTCATCAACAAATCCATGATCAAAGACATAGGAGAGACCGGTCGCATGCTATACCGTAAACGAAGGATCCTCGCGAAGCTGGAAGAGGGACGGACCTCTAATTAACATCCTATTTTCATGAAGAATTCAGGTTTTATGCGCATTTTTAATCACATCGGGAGCATTTATAGAGGTCCGTCCCTCTATAAATGCCAAAAGGGACCTCCACATGGAAGTCCCTTTTTCTTTATTCTTCTTCTTCATTCTTATCTTTATTAAACCAAAGTGGTTCATCATTATCCACTTCGCCATTGTAATTAATAAGTAGTTCTTCTCCAGCTTGAATATCTTTATAAGCATAAAAGTCGAAAGTATGATTATCAAAATTGATTTCGTAAACTGTATTCGGTGTATATGAATGGTTGAACAACATTCCGTATCCCAGTAGAAGTGCTGTGTGGTTGATTCCATATTCAAATACGTAATCCGCCAGGAACGTCTTCTCAATATGTTCATGTTCCTCGTTTGGGTATGGGATGACTGGTGCTTCATGAACCAGTTCTCCTTTGGCTATATCTCTTTTTGCAAAAACTCCACGATTGAGATCTCCGTCGCTAAGAGACGATAGTTTTACTTCGATCATTATGCCACCTGCTTTCTAAATCCTTGACTAAATAAGTTTGACACGAACGGGATAGAAAAGCAAACACTAAATCTAACCCGAACAGTAAGGTTGACCTGTCCGTTAGAAGAGATTACCGAAAAAATCCTGGATGCCACGTGCACTTCGGACAATCCAGCTCGCTTTCTTAACGGATTCTGCAGCATATACATCCACTTTATAATCTGAGGTCTTCCTGTCAAAGATATATTCTTCTTTTTCACTTGTATCAATAACCAATTCCCCGATTTTTTCTCCTTTTTCAATAGGAGCTTGAAGGGACCCATCCTCGTTGACTTTTTGTTCATCAAGATTCAGGGTGGTTTTCACCTTGTCTTTCTCCTCATCCGTTAAGCGGATAGAGAGGGGTTTGTCAACCTTTATTGTCACTTCCTGCTCTTTACCGTTCGGAACCGGTAAGGTATGCTTCTTTTTCTTTTCCATGCTGTCCAAGTCATAGGTTACAGTCTTAAATTCATCAAAACCGTAATCGAGGAGTTCTCTTGCTTGAATAAAGCGTTGTGCACTGCTTGGCTGTCCATACTCATCCTTGGCGTCAAGAATGACAGTAATGTAACGGACTCCATTTCTTTTTGCCGTTCCCGTAAAGGTGGAACCGGCGAATGGAGTCGTCCCCGTCTTCAGACCGTCTGCACCCTTGTAATGATAGGATTTCCCCTTTAATAGACCATTTGTGTTTTTCATGACCAGCTCTTCACTCGTCCCAGGTCTGAATACTTTGGAAGTGAGACTTGATGTTTCCAATACTTCAGGAAAATCATGAATGAGGTAATAGGCAAGGGTTGCCATATCTTCTGCTGATACCATATTTTCATCATTCACATCGGTTCCTTCAGGATACATCCCCAGCATATCGTAGTTACTGAGCCCGGAGGAATTGACGAATTGATAATGTTCAAAGCCAAGTTCCTTCGCCTTGGCATTCATCATCTTCACAAATTTCCCTTCAGAACCTGCAACAACCTCAGAAAGCGCAATTGCGGCACCATTGCCGGACTTGATGACCATGGCATCATACAATTCCCTTACTGTATATTCTTCATCTGCCCTCAATGGAACATTGCTTAATCCGGGGGCATTGGCCAATTGATAGACCTTATCGCTTACCTTATACCTTTGATCCCATGTTATCTTTCCTTTTTCAATCGCTTCTAACACAAGGTACTCCGTCATCATTTTCGTCATGCTCGCAATACCGAGTGCCTTGTCCTCATGTTCACTATAAACAATCTTTCCTGTATCTGCTTCTACTAATATTGCAGCATCTGCATTGATTTCAACTGTTGATTTACCATGCGCCGTCTGCTGAAAGGGCGTCATGGCCATAAATGATATCATCAAAACCGCCAGGCTTTGTTTCACTGTCTTCTTTTCCAAAATAGTACCTCCATAAAACCAATTTTACGCAACCAAATCATTCTACCATACAAACCTCCCAAACACCCCAAATCCCATGAACCTTTTCAAATCGTTCAAATTATTGTAAATAATTGTTGTACTGAGTGTACTGAGGGACGGACCTTCATCTATCAATCTGGGTTTACCATAATATGAACGGAGAAGGTCCGTCCCTCAAAATGGAAAATAATTCTTGTTCCCTTTCTACCAATCTGGTAAAATCGGGTAAACCACTGGGAGGGATTAGAGTTGATCACATATCCAATACTTACGAAACATTCTACTGTGGGCGTTACAGCACCTTCTTCTGGCGTGCCACATGAGCTCCACGATTCACTGAAGAAAGCTATAGCAAAAATGGATGAAGAGGGGTACAGCATAGAATGTGGTGAAACCGTTTGGAAGCAGCACAAGGCAAAGTCCGCTCCTGCTCACGAGAGAGCGGCCGAGTTAAATAAAATGCTTCAGGATGATTCAATTTCACTCATCATTCCTCCATGGGGAGGAGAGCTCCTTATAGAGGTCCTAGACTTAATCGATTATCAACAAATCAAGCCTAAGTGGGTACTCGGATATTCCGACATCAGCGCCCTCTTACTTGCATTAACTTTAAAGACAGGGATAGCGACGGCACATGGGACCAACCTCATTGACTTGAGAGGAGAGGCAACTGATCCTACGACTAAACAATGGGAGAATGTCCTTTACACAGAAAGAGGTTCTTCAGTCACCCAATACTCATCCCAGAAGTATCAAAAAGAATGGAATCATGAAGAGCCTTCACCACATGTCTTTCGTTTAACGGAGCCCACGGTCTGGAAAACGATTGGAGACGGGAAGGTAGAGGTGGAAGGGCGAATTCTTGGAGGCTGCATCGATGTGATCAGAAACCTTATCGGTACACCATACGGGGATGTGGCTTCTTTCAGGGAGAAACATATAATCAATGAGCCGATTATGTGGTATTTCGAAAACTGTGAGATCAATACGGCAGATTTACGCCGTACACTAGTACAAATGAAACTCGCAGGATGGTTAGACCATACTGCGGGGCTGCTATTCGGAAGAAGTGCCGCAAATACCCCGGTGGACGGCTATACAGCAGAAGATGTTTATCATGAAATCGCCAACGAATTACAAATTCCAGTTGTATATGATATCGACTGTGGTCATCAGCCTCCACAGATTACATTCATCAATGGTGCTTACGGGAAAGTAGAAGTTCAAGATGGAAAAGGGAAGGTAACACAAACCTTCCGATAATTATTCAATTAGAGGGACGGACCTACATGAAGCAATAGCAGTTTACCATAATTATAATTATGAAGGTCCGTCCCTCTAACTCCATTTTACACATAGCGGTCACACACCGAATTACGAAGAAGCAAGTCACTTCACAGAAGTGGTGATGAGGTTCATAAACACCAATAATCTTATAAAACAGAGATAAGGGGAAATAAAGATGTTTACCTATAAATTAAGCGATAAACTGGAATTAAGACTGCTTGATGTACAAGACGCAGAAAGATTATTCGAACTGACAGATGGATCCCGTTCCTATTTACGAGAGTGGCTCCCTTGGGTTGATTACTCAAAAACGGTGGAGGATTCGAAGGAATTCATTCAGGCGACCCGTCAAGGTTTTGCCAATAATAAGAGTTTGACGACTGCGATCGTTTATCAAAATGAAATTGTCGGTGTTGCGGGTTTCAATGAACTGAATTGGTCTAATAAAGTCGCCTATATCGGTTATTGGCTGGGGGAAGGCTATCAAGGGAAAGGTATCATGACGACCGTTGCAAAAGCGTTGACGAGCTACGCCTTTGATTATTATAAAATGAATAAAGTGGAAATAACCGCTGCTGAATTTAACAAACGGAGCCGGAGCATCCCGGAAAGGCTCGGATTTGTGGAAGAAGGGAAGCTGAGACAGAGGGAATGGCTCTACGATCACTATGTGGATCATGTTGTCTATGGAATGTTAGCGAAAGAATGGAACAGAGCGTGAAGGAGATCGAACACCGTGCAGGGGAATTGATTTCCTGGGTGGAAGAGATCAAAGAGAAAAATGGAAGCTCTGCCGGCGCACTCTATATCCTTAAAGATAATCACGTAGTCGTAGAGCATTATAGTGGACATCATTCCCACGAAGAGGATACGAGAAGTGTCCAAGCCGACTCACAATTCAATGTGGCTTCTGCCCGGAAGAGCTATTTAGGTCTTGCCGTTTCCCTGGCATTGTTTGACAAATACATCGAGAGTTTAGATGATTCCATCTCTAAGTACATGCCTGAATTGGATCCTGACATGGTGAAGGGTACGTCCATCCGGCACCTTGTCACTCATTCCCACGGACTTCATATCGATGAGAAGGGGGAATGGTATAGAGAATTCAAGGCTGGAACAAGCTGGGCTTATCGCAACATCGGAGTGGAGATCCTGACCGATTTGATCCAGAGACTTTACGGTAAAGGATTTCCTCAGCTATTGGAAGAACGGATATTTACACGTATCGGATTAAAAGAAACGGGCTGGCGGACAGAATCCTCAGCAAGCCTTGTAAACATAATCGGAGAAGTAACGGAACCGCCTCTTTCCGGACTGGGGACGACCAATGATGGTAAAGAAAAAAATCTATTCGTTTCGGCGCGGGAATTTGCCCTTTGGGGACAACTCCATCTGCAAAAGGGCAGGATGCACGGTGAACAGGTTGTTCCCCCTCAGGTGATCGAGTTATCTACCTCGATCCAAAATGGGTCCTATCATGACCCGTCGCTCCCAGATAACGGCCTTTTCTGGTATGTACAAGGAGATTCACGGGCGAGAAGCGAAATGGGGGAACGGGTACCCCGTACTTCGTATCAAATTCTTGGAGTGACGGGACCAACACTTCTTGTCATCCCGTCATTAAACGTTGTAGTGGCAAAGATGTATAATAAGCGCTATAACTACGGTGGGGATGACTATCTTCATTATCTAAGAGAGTTCAGCAACAAAGTTGCGGATTTATTTACTGACAGTCAATAGCCATGACAATAAACTTGATTTGGGAATGAATTTCCAAATGGGAGGGTACACTATGAACAATCATTTGTATCATACTATGGGGGGATCCCATGTTTCATATTGCCGTGATTGTATTGATTGTTCTTAGTTCCTTGAAATGGGGATCTTGGAGTAGGTGGAGGGAGTTTCTTCCCACCATCTACTATTTTAGTTTTTTTAATATGTTTTATCAGTATCTCAGCTATACGGTGAAGGCCGTGTGGGAATTAGACGGTTTTTTTGTCAATATGTTTGTGACGGATACGCTTTATACAATGGTTGCTTACCCTTGCCTTGTCGTTCTGTTCTTGAGTCATTATCCAGAAGAATGGAGAACCAAGTTCATCTACTATCTAAAATATATCGGTGTTGCCACGGTGGTTGAATGGGCTGCGGGGAAAACCGATTCCATAGTATATTTTGAGGGATGGAATCTATGGTGGACGGTGCTCTTTTATTGCATTATGTTCCCAATGCTGCGCCTTCACCATCTGAATCCTATTAAGGCCTTTCTTGCATCCATTATCGTGGTGATTTTTCTCTTGATCAGCTTCGATTATCATGTATTATGAAAAAACGGTGAATCTCTTTTTTTGAGACCCACCGTTTTTAAATGGTAAAAAAAATGATTTGTTGCACCATCCATATTCTCAATTAAAGGATCACGATAAAAACATAACCATCAACTCTTCATCGTAGTACTCCTCATTATATTTCAATGCTCTCTTTTCAGTACCATATGGTTTAAAACCACAAGAAAGATAAAGTCCTTTTGCTGTTTCATTGGTGGTGACGACTGTGATCATCAACTGTTCAATACCTTCTGTTTCCTTTGCAAGGTTTATGGCCGCTTCCAGAAGTCGTCTTGCCAATCCCTGCCCCCTATGTGCCGGCGTGACATACATAGCAAAAATGGAAGCTTTATGGTTCATTTTCAATGCCGATTCCCGTACCATCGTGACTGCCCCTGACAGTTTTTCTTCAACAAAGCAGCCAAAGGTGAAACTTTCTTCGCTTGAAAGCCTCTTTTTTGTCAGTTCAACTGGATTTTGGCGTTCAAGTGCCTCTTCATAGCTGCTGCCAAAGCTTGTAGGACTCTGCTTCAGCATCTCTAACCTAAGGTTCCAATAATCTTCCGCATGTGTTTCATTAAGTAATGTAATTTCCATTATTTTCTGATATCCCTTCCTTTACGTGATATGATGATAGGAGAAATGTTGTGATTGCACCTATACAATGTTCGACATATTTTTAAAAAAACCTTTTTAATCCACTGTTCATTGGAGGAATTCGAATGGAAAACTGTCTTGGTTGCCGACTTTCAAATCAAGAAGAGAACCTACATGTCATATATGAGAATGAATTTGTCACCTGCATACTGGATCATGTTCCCCACCATGCAGGTCATGCACTGATCCTGCCAAAGAAACATAAAGCGGAAGTGACAGAACTGGATGAAGAGGAAAGTCTCTCCGTTATGAGGGCCTCACAGTTGGTTGCACGTGCCATCCATGCATTATATGAACCGAAAGGCGTGACAATTTGTCAAAATGGGGGAATTTACAGTGAGTTGACCCATTACCACATGCATGTCATTCCCCGTAATGAAGAAGCAGATCAATTTGGTGCCATGTTTTATGGACATACCCGGGTAGAAGAACCCAACGAATCGTTGGAGGAAACTCACGAAAAGATGAAGAACTTCATCACTAGATTACTAGAATAGGAGAATTCAATATGACTATACATAAAGATTTTCAAGAAAAAGTTAAACAATACGCAGAGCTGGCGGTTAAGGTAGGGGTGAACGTACAAGAAGATCAACCGTTGTGGATCTCGGCACCGCTCGGAACAGAAGACTTTGTTCGCCTTGTGGTAAAAGAAGCCTATCTTGCTGGCGCAAGAATTGTACATGTTCAATGGTACGATGAAGAAATTATGAGAATGCATTATGAATCTGCACCCCATGATGTGTTCCATGAATATCCGAGCTGGCTCGCTGCTGCTCATGAATGGGTAGTGGATCTAAAAGGAGCGTTCCTGCAAATAGAAGCCAATGACCCGGACCTTCTGAAAGGTATCGATCCTGACAGGATCCTCAATTACGAGAAAGCGAGTGGGGATGCACTTGATCGATTCTATGAAGCGATTGAAAAGGATGAAATCAGCTGGTCCATCGTCGCCATTCCCTCACAGAAATGGGCGGATAAAGTGTTCCCTGAACTCCCACCATCAGAAAGAGTCGCCAGTCTGTGGGAACGGATTTTCACTTCGGTCCGCATCGATCAACCAGATCCTGTTTCTTCATGGAAATCTCATATCCAAACCTTAACCGATAAAGCCACCCAACTTAACGCACTCAATCTAGAAAGCCTCCACTACAGCGCGATAGGGACGGACCTTTCCATTGAACTGCATGAAGACCATATATGGCTTACTGGCGCAAGCAAGACCCCACAGGGAACCAACTTCATTGCCAATATGCCGACAGAAGAGGTATATACAGTTCCTGTGAAAACAGGAGTGAATGGGACCGTTACAAGTACCAAGCCACTTGCTTACAATGGAAATGTGATAAACGGATTCAATCTCACATTCGTTGACGGAGAAATTAAGGAAGTCTCCGCTGAAGAAGGAGAAGAAATACTGCGTAAATTAATCGAAACCGATGAAGGAGCAGCTTATCTGGGAGAGGTGGCGCTTGTCCCTCACCATTCACCCATCTCAGACTCCGGTGTCTTATTCTTTAATACACTATTTGATGAAAATGCATCCAATCATTTAGCAATCGGTTCCTCATACCCGACTTGTATGAAAGATGGAAACATATTATCTGACGAGGCACGGGAAGAAAAGGGTCTCAATGAGAGTGTCGTGCATGAAGACTTCATGATCGGTTCTGCCACGATGAATATTGACGGGGTTTGCCGCGATGGTAGAAAAATTGCCATTTTCCGTAACGGGAATTGGGCGATATAATTAAATACAAACGGAAAGAAGGACAGAGTAACGAATAAAGGAATCAACAACTATGATATAATTTCTCCTTGAGAAAAACATGTATATACCTATTAAGGAGTGAAAGACATTGAGTTTTGAAGGTCAAAACATATTACCTGCCATAAGGTCCATGAAGGACTTTGATAAAATGCTCGAAACCTCTTTCCAGTACGGGGTGTTCCTCGACCTTCATGTCGGGATGCTGAAAAGTGTTTTTGAATATGCCCGGAACGAAAATCGGAAGATGTTTTTGCATCTGGATCTCATTCATGGTTTATCCAGTGATGAATATGCAGCAGAATATGTCTGTCAGGAAATAAAACCATACGGGATCATATCCACTAAGGGAAACGTCATAAAAAAGGCAAGGCAAAAGGGCGTTTATGCCACCCAGCGAATGTTTGTCATAGATTCGAGCGCCATGAACCGCAGTATTGAATTAATCCAAAAGACGGATCCGGATTTCATTGAGGTCCTTCCAGGTGTGGTTCCGAAAATCATTAAGGAAATAGGTACCAAGACAGGTAAGCCCATCTTCGCCGGCGGGCTCATTGATACAGTGGAAGAAGTGGAAGCGGCACTTGAGGCAGGAGCGACGGCTATTACAACCTCTGATCGAGTCCTATGGAAACATTTTGACAGATAAAAAATCATGAAAACCCATTGACACCGCTTTCATAGTGGAGTAATATGAATGACAAGTTAATACGTTGTGAAAGAGATGAAGAGACTCACGTGAAGTGCCTGCAATTTATGGGCATATTCCGTGAGTCTCTTTATTTTTGATTCAACGGGCTCTGATGACATGGTGAGTGACTGGTAGGATTATCATAAGCATTTATAGGGTAAACGAGCTAAAAAGCCCCGTACAAGCACGAAAATCGATGGTAGTGCAAGCTCTTCGTGTATGGAAAGCAATTGATGATGTCGGCTCATCGTGATTCAGAGCAAAATCTAATTGAAATGAGGGATGATGCATGAATGCATTTATAGGAGAAGTGGTAGGTACAGCATTGCTCATTATTTTCGGTGCCGGGGTTTGCGCCAATGTGAACTTGAAGAAATCATTTGCGTATAACGCCGGTTGGATCGTCATTACATTTGGATGGGGATTGGGTGTTGCCATGAGTGTATACGCCGTAGGGCAGTTTAGTGGTGCACATTTAAATCCTGCCGTCACATTGGGACTGGCGTTCAATGGTGATTTCCCATGGAGAGATGTACCTGAGTATATCCTCGCACAAATGATCGGGGCAATCATCGGGGCAACCATCACATATTTACACTTTTTACCCCATTGGCACGCAACCAAGGACCCAGGCGTGAAATTAGGAGTTTTTGCTACAGGTCCAGCCATTCCGCATTATTTTTCAAATTTACTGAGTGAAATCATTGGAACTTTTGTATTAGTAGTAGGATTATTATCCATAGGGGCGAATACCTTTACAGACGGATTAAATCCATTTATCGTCGGATTCCTGATCATTGCGATCGGTATATCACTTGGCGGTACAACAGGATATGCGATTAACCCGGCTCGTGATCTTGGACCGCGTATCGCTCACTTCATCCTTCCGATTCCCGGAAAGGGACCATCCAACTGGGGATATTCATGGGTTCCTGTAGTAGGACCGGTATTAGGGGGATCTTTTGGAGGCGTCTTTTATAAAGCGGTTTTCATTGGACAAGTCACGACAAGCTTCTGGGTGGTTCTTGTGATTCTTCTAGCCGTGCTTGGACTTGCCTACGCAAGTGACAGAAAGACCAGTTTAGCTAAAAAAGTACATCAATTATCTACTGAAAATTAATCATTGGAGGGGTTATCAATGGAAAAGTTTATTTTATCTTTGGATCAGGGAACTACAAGCTCAAGAGCCATCCTTTTTAATAAAAAAGGGGAAATCGTTCATACTGCTCAAAAGGAGTTTACTCAGCATTTTCCTAAACCGGGCTGGGTAGAACATAGTGCAAATGAAATTTGGGGATCTGTCCTTGCCGTCATTGCAAGCGTTTTATCGGAATCCAGTGTGAAACCCGATCAAATCGAAGGAATCGGAATCACGAACCAACGTGAAACAACCGTTGTATGGGATAAAGAGACAGGCGACCCGGTTTATAATGCGATCGTGTGGCAATCACGACAAACCGCCGGGATCTGTGAGGAATTAAAATCAAAGGGACTAAACGATACCTTCCGTGATAAAACCGGATTGCTGATTGATGCCTATTTCTCCGGTACGAAGGTGAAATGGATCCTCGACAATGTCGAAGGTGTAAAGCAAAAGGCGGAAGAAGGAAAGCTTCTGTTCGGAACGATCGACACGTGGCTGATTTGGAAAATGTCTGGTGGAACTGCTCACGTAACGGACTACTCAAACGCTTCACGTACCCTTATGTATAATATCCATGACTTGAAATGGGACGAAGAGCTCCTTGATATTCTCGGTGTACCGGCAAGCATGCTTCCAGAGGTCCGTCCCTCATCAGAAGTTTATGGGAAAACGGTTCCGTATCATTTCTTTGGTAGAGAAATCCCGATTGCAGGTGCTGCAGGGGATCAGCAGGCCGCATTATTCGGACAGGCGTGTTATGAGAAAGGGATGGCGAAGAATACGTACGGGACAGGCTGCTTTATGCTCATGAATACAGGTGAGAAAGCGGTGAAGTCTGATAATGGTCTATTAACTACCCTGGCATGGGGAATCGACGGAAAGGTGGAATATGCTCTTGAAGGCAGTATTTTCGTTGCCGGTTCTGCCATCCAGTGGCTTCGAGACGGTCTTCGGATGCTGAAAGATGCGAAGGATAGCCAGGAGTATGCAGAGAAAGTGGACTCAACAGATGGCGTATATGTGGTCCCTGCATTCGTTGGCCTGGGCACTCCTTATTGGGATAGTGACGTCCGGGGTGCAGTGTTTGGATTAACCCGCGGTACCTCTAAGGAACATTTTGTAAGAGCCACTTTGGAATCCCTTGCTTATCAGACAAAGGATGTATTGACAGCCATGGAAGCCGATTCAGGAATTTCCCTTAAGAAGCTGAGAGTCGATGGAGGGGCAGTCAAGAATGATTTCTTAATGCAATTCCAAAGTGACTTGCTATCCGTACCGGTAGAGCGTCCAGTGGTCAATGAAACCACCGCATTAGGTGCTGCCTACCTTGCAGGGCTTGCCGTCGGTTTCTGGAAAGATCGCGAAGAAATCTCCAAACAGTGGAATAAAGACAAACAGTTCGAACCGAAAATGGCCGTTGAGACACAGGAAGAACTATATGGCGGCTGGAAAAAAGCTGTAAAAGCAGCTATGGCTTTTAAATAATAACAACTTATGATATAATGAACCCAAGTTAATAAAACGGTTAGAGACCAAGAGAGACCAAACTCGCATTATGGCACATTTAGGCCATGATGTTAGTTTCGGTCTCTTTTTTTATGGTTAAACAGTAGAGTAAGAGCAGAAATCATTTCTTTAATTCTTAGGAGGAACCAACTATGACATTTTCTAGTACTGCACGAGAAGAAGTAAAACATACACTGTCATCCAATCATTTCGACCTGATTGTAATCGGGGGAGGTATTACAGGTGCAGGGATTGCCCTTGATGCATCCAAGCGTGGAATGAAAGTCGCCCTTGTGGAAATGCAGGATTTTGCCGCAGGTACATCCAGCCGTTCCACAAAATTGGTTCACGGCGGACTTCGTTACTTAAAACAATTCGAAGTCAAAATGGTGGCTGAAGTGGGAAAAGAACGCGAAATCGTATATGAAAACGGGCCACATGTCACTACTCCTGAATGGATGCTGTTACCCCTTCATAAAGGAGGAACATTCGGTAAATTCAGCACATCGATCGGCTTGAAGGTCTATGACTATCTTGCGGGTGTCAAAAGAAGTGAAAGACGATCCATGCTGTCGGTATCAGAAACATTGACGAAAGAGCCACTCGTCAAAAAGGATGGGTTGAAGGGCGGAGGTTATTATGTAGAATATCGTACTGACGATGCCCGTTTAACCATTGAAGTCATGAAGGAAGCAGTTGCACATGGGGCAACGGTTCTTAACTACATGAAATCCCAAAGATTCCTGTATGACAACAAGAAAGTTGTCGGGATAGAAGCAGAAGACCTGGTATCAGGGGAAACGATCGACATTCGCGGATCAAAAATCGTCAACGCTGCCGGTCCCTGGGTCGATGATGTCCGTGGCAAGGATTACAGTACGAATAATAAACAACTCCGCCTGACCAAGGGAGTCCACCTTGTCATCGATCAAAGCAAATTCCCTCTCCAACAGGCTGTCTATTTTGATACACCGGATGGACGTATGGTATTTGCGATTCCTCGTGATGGGAAAGCGTATGTAGGGACTACGGATACATTCTTTGACTCTGAAAAAGCATCTCCTCATATGACATCAGAAGACAGGGATTATATCCTGAATGCGATTCACTTCATGTTCCCCGATGTGTCAGTGGGGAAAGAGGATGTGGAATCCAGCTGGGCAGGGGTGCGCCCACTGATATTCGAAAAAGGAAAGGACCCTTCTGAGATTTCGCGTAAAGATGAAGTGTGGGAAGCGGAAAGCGGACTGATCACCATTGCAGGCGGTAAGCTGACAGGGTACCGTAAAATGGGGGAACATGTTGTCGATCTTGTTTCTAAACGGCTAAAAGAAGAGAGAAAACAGAAATTCCCTGCTTCTGCGACGAAGCATATGCCGATATCCGGCGGTCATGTAGGGGGCTCGAAGAATTTCCAATCCTTCATTGACCAAAAGGCAGGGGAAGCCCTTCAGTATGGTTTATCAGAGGCCGAGGGCAGGAAGCTCGCAGGAATGTACGGTTCTAATGTGGATCAGCTATTCAAGCTAGCTCATGCCTACAGTGGATCAACGGATGAAAGGTCCGTCCCTCCTTACTTGTACGCCCAGCTGATTTATGCGATTCAGGAAGAGATGGCTGCGACACCCGTGGATTTCTTCATTCGACGGACAGGCGCATTGTTCTTTGACCGTGAGTGGGTAGAGAAGTGGAAGGAACCAGTCATTGAGATGATGTCCAAATTGTTGAATTGGACTTCTGAACAGAAGGACAAATACACTGCTGATTTAAACGAGGAATTAAAAAATGCAGTAGTTCCAGTAGATTTGCAGTCATAAGGTTATAAACGGCAGAAAAAAATTTCTGCCGTTTTTTTTAGTCATTCATTCACTTTCATCAAAACATGCATAATGAATTATGCTTACAATTATATAAATATATGAAATGAAGCTGAAACCGCCTAAACCGTGCATTTCATTTATTGAGAGAACTTTAGATCCGTGCAGAGGGAAGTTGAGGGAGCGGGGTCGTTACGGTAGAGTAAGAATAGAAATTGACACGACTCCTCGTTAAAAGGCTGGCTTCAATGGGATGAAGCCAGCCCTTTTTTTGTATTTCTAACTACTAACATATCCCATTGAACGAACCAGTAATGGCTAAATTAATAAAGGGATGAAACGGAACAGGTTGAAGTCTGAAAATAAAGAATTTTATCCTGATAAAGGAGAATTTTGTCAATAGGGCGAATATGAATTAAGGAGATTCAATCAGAAGTGAGGTGAATGAATGAACGAATGGAAAGGGGCATCTGCCCTTTGTATGAATGAAGGGCGTTTATTAATGGTTTTACAGGGAAAAGAAGAGGAAGAGAAACGATGGTCGGTCCCTTCTGGTGGTCTTGAAAAAGGGGAAACCCTCAGGGAGTGTTGTAAGCGGGAAGTTTGGGAAGAGACCGGCTATAGGGTGGATGTAGGAAAACACCTTTATACCAAGTGGGGGTGTGAAGGCAAGATTTCCACTACCATTCACTATTATGAAGTCCAACTTCTTGGAGGAGTAGCCACGCTTCAAGATCCCGATCAATTAATACATAGAATCGAATGGATCTCTCTCCAAGAGTTAAAAGATCTGCCCCTGGGCTTTCCTGAGGATCAATCCATCCTGGAGGCCTATATGAGCAAGAAACACAATATACTATAGAGAATTCAACTATTAAGGAGAGATTAGAATGGTGAAGCGTACTGGTGAAGTCATTATGGGAGTGATCGGAATTGTCTTATCCGCATTATTTTCCATCATTGGAATCGTACTGAACATGGGCATGAACAGCCCCGAAGTGATGTCCCAAATCGAAGAGGGAATGGAAAGTGACCCGAATTTGCAGGAATCAGGCATGACTGCAGGGGATATGAGTGCCATCATGGAAACGGCTGAATCAATGGGTTCTTATCTGGTGATATTAGGAATCATTGCATCCATCCTTGGTATCATTGCTGTTATGACCATTGTCAAAAATAAAAAGCCTGTACTATCCGGTATCATGTTTATCCTTGCCGCACTTGTGGTCGGACTTGGAACAATAGGATTCGGGTTCATTCCTGGACTTTTATTCTTAATCGCCGGCATCATGGCCTTTGTTCGTAAACCTAAAAGAACCGAAACCGTTTATTAAAGTGAATAGCTTAGGGAATCCTCTCTGAGCTTCTTTTTTTACTCGTCCATATCTTGCTTTCCGTTAGAAAATATACTATCTTAAAAGGAGAGTATAAAGTAAAACAAGAGACACTGGCGGCAACCAATGTCTCTTGCTACACAGCAAACTGCAAGGAAAGCAGTGGCCCAATAGAGAAAGGAATATAACTCTACCCTTCAAAGTTTAGGCGCTTCATGAGGGTGGGGTTATTTCTTTTTGTCATGTGAAATAACTATGGCAATGATGGAGACAATTAAAGAGCCAAAGGTAATCATTAGCGTTAACGCCTCATACGTTGTCACTATAAGCACCACCTCCTTCTATAAGGAAGTGGCCACTCCCACCCTACATTCACTGTATACTCAGATTATATCACAAACGCCCTCCATCCTTTATAGGCAAGAGGTAGGAAAAGCCTGCCTCATCATAAACACTCACCCGGCGAGACCTTTCCCACACTAGAATCATTTCAAACTTTCTTCGAAATATGTTAGCATAGATATGCTCACATTAAACGATTACATAACATCATGATACTCAAGGAGGAATACACATTGAAACACCGCATAGAAATGGTGAAAAATTGGTTGAAAGAAGAGAACATTGATGCAGCATTTATCAATTCAACTGAAAACGTATTTTACTTAACAAATTTCCACACAGATCCACATGAAAGATTAATGGGACTCTTCGTATTTCCGGATGCTGAACCTTTTGTAGTGGTTCCAGGAATGGAAGCGAGACAGGTGAAGGATGCCGGTTGGGATAACGAAGTAATTGGCTACTCAGACCACGAAAATCCCTGGGACTTTATTGCGGAAGCCATTCAGGCAAGAAAAATCACCGGCAAAAAAGTAGCCTTTGAGAATGAGGTAGTCACTTATGGACGCAGTCAGGCGTTTTTAAACATATTCGATTCACCACTTGTGGTGAACGTTGAAGACAAATTAAATGAAATGCGTTTAGTCAAGGATGAGGGTGAGATCGCGATCATGCGCCGAGCAGCGGAAATGGCTGACTATGGGGTAAAAGTAGGTGTGAGCGCACTTCAAGAAGGCATTACTGAAATGGAAGTCCTTGCTAAGATTGAATATGAATTAAAGAAAAAGGGAATCCGTGAAATGTCATTCTCTACAATGGTTCTCTTTGGTGAGAAGGCTGGAGATCCACATGGTAATCCGGGAGACCGTAAACTGAAAGCAGGAGATTTCGTCCTGTTTGATCTAGGGGTTGTCCTGGATGGATATACGTCTGATATCACCCGTACGTTCGCTTATAAATCAGCGTCTGATAAACAGAAGGAAATCTACAACACTGTTTTAAAAGCGGAGCTCGCTTCCTTAGAAGCAAGCAAGCCGGGTAATCGCATAGGCGACCTGGATCAAGTCGCACGTGACATCATTACAGATGCAGGATACGGTGACTACTTCCCACATCGAATCGGGCATGGATTAGGTATCAACGTCCATGAATTCCCTTCCATGAGTCATTTAAATGATGGCATATTAAAAGAAGGCATGACATACACAATAGAGCCCGGTATTTACGTGCCGGAAATCGGTGGTGTCAGGATTGAAGATGACGTCCTCATCACAAAGGACGGGCATATAACTTTAACCAACTACCCAAAAGAACTTCAAATCATTGAATAAACACAGAAGGCTAACGTATAAGCGTTGGCCTTCTTTTTTTGCGTGCCCCCGAATCTTCATTTAGATCGACCTTACAACAAAAAAAGTGAAACTTTTAACGAGAACGTGCGTATATACAGGGGAAGGACCATAACAGGGAGGACCAAGTACATGAAAAAATTTTTGATTCTCATATCATTCAGTTTCTTTACACTGACTGGCTGCGGCATATTGGAAGAAGCCAATAACAGTTTAACCTATGTAGACGAAATGACCGACTACCTGAACGAGGCAGAACAATTTGCCAATGATCTTCCCGCTTTAATGGAAAATGCTGCTGCTGATTCATCTTCTATTCCGGAACTTGAGACGAGACTTATTGATATGAAAAATGAAATCAAGGAAATCAATGATTTAAATCCTCCTAAGCTAGCTGACGATATTCACCAAAAAGTGGAGAGATATAACCAACAAGCGTTGGAAGGAATCGATCGGGCTCTAGTGGAAATTGATAAAGGGGAAGTTCAAATATCCGAGATCAAGAATCTTGAAATTGTGAATACTTTCAATCAACTACAGGACATTAAAGGAAACTTAGAAAATCTTGGCCAATAATTGATGGGTGTTACAGATACAAAGTCTGTAACACCTTTTTACATACTGAATGAACATGTAGAACCCTCATATGGAACAACGGGCTTATGATTCATGAACTACACTTCCAATTTTCATTTTAATAGAACAGCCGTTCTTAAAAAATGGTATAATGATAAAATCAATAAAGTGAAAAGGAGAATGTTATGAAAGTCGTAATAGCTGAAAAACCCGACCAGGGAGCGACCCTTGCCAAGCCTTTTTCCCATAGGAAACGTCAAGGATATATAGAGATCCATCCAAACGATGTGTTCCCGAGAGGTGCTTATATTACGTGGGCAGTTGGACATCTTTTTCAGCTTCAAGCCCCTGAGAAGTATGAAAGCAAATGGAAAAAATGGACACTGAACGACCTTCCGATCATTCCTATCAGGTTTCAATATGAGTTGCAGAGGGCTAAAGCGAAACAATTCTCCGTCATCAAAGACCTTCTTAAAAAAAACGAAGTCACAGAAATCATTCATGCAGGTGATGCAGGGCGTGAAGGGGAGTTAATCATCCGGAATATCATCTCCATGTCCAAGGTTCAGAAACCGATGAAGAGGCTGTGGATTTCATCCCTTACTGAGAAAGCCATCATTCAAGGATTCGAGAGTCTACGGGAAGAAGCAGAAATGAGAAGCTTATATTTTGAAGCTTATTCCAGGGCATGTGCCGATTGGCTTGTGGGTATGAATGCTTCAAGGGTGTACAGCATCCTGCTAAAAGAGCAGGGTATGTCCGATGTTTTCTCTGCAGGCAGGGTTCAAACTCCCACACTAGCCCTCATCGTGAGAAGGGACGAAGAGATCGACCGATTTAAGAGCGAACCCTTTTGGGAAGTGAAAGCAACCTTTCACATCGGCGATCACACTTATGAAGGGATATGGCAGAAAGATGGAGAGAGCCGGATTCAATCAAGGGAGCTTGCTGAAAGAATCGCTTCTTTTTGTCAAAACAAACCTGCAACTGTCAGTAAGTTGATCACCGAGAGGAAAGAGTTCGCACCACCCTTACTATTCAATCTTTCAGCCCTGCAGGCAACCATTAATAAAATGTATAAGTTCTCCCCTAAGAAAACATTGGATGTGCTGCAGAAACTGTATCAAAAAGGGATCGTCTCTTATCCAAGATCTGATTCACAATATGTCACGAAAGGTGAAGCTGAAAGCTTTCCTGAAATATTGAACAAACTGAAAGAGTTCAGCCCTTATAATCATTGGATCCCAACTCCCCATGCAAGCATCATGAACAATAAACGTTTTGTGAATGAAGCAAAGGTATCGGATCACTACGCGATTATCCCTACTGAGCAAGTAACAGATCCCCATTCCCTATCAGATGATGAACGGAAGATCTATGATGTCGTCGTTAAACGCTTTATCGCGGCTCACCACGACAAAGCGATCATCCATTACACGACCATCTCAACGGTCGTAGATGAACGAGCTGAGTTTGTTTCGAAAGGGAAGCAGATTTTACAGGAAGGCTGGCGTAAGGTTCTCATGCAAAACGAAAAAGAAGAGGAACCTCTCCTGCCACCTGTCGAAGAACAGGATAAAGGCGTCGTAAAGAAGGTCGTGACCAAAGAAGGGAAAACACAGCCCCCGAAACGTTACACAGAAGGACAACTCATCACCTTAATGAAGACGGCCGGTAAATATATGGACAATGATGAGCTGGAAAAAGTGTTAAAGCAAACAGAGGGTCTTGGGACGGAAGCGACCCGGGCAGGCATCATCACCATGCTCAAAGATCGCAAGTACATTGATATCCAAAAAAATATAGTCTTTCCCACTGATAAAGCGAAGGTATTGATACGAGCCATAGGGGATAATGTGTTAGCTTCTGCAGAAATGACGGCTAAGTGGGAGCAGCGCCTCCAGGAAATAGGAAAAGGACGGGCATCTGCACCTGAATTCATGGAGCAAGTGAAGAAATTAAGTGAACGACTCGTGCAAAACGCCCTCCAGGAATCCACCGCATGGAAGTTTGAGGATTTGGATACAGATTCTATCCAGAGAACGAAGGGACGAGGCGGAAAACGGGCTTCCAAAACAAGTATCGGCAACTGCTTGAAATGTGGCGGGAAAGTGATTGATAAAGGAAAATTCTATGGATGCTCCAATTATCAACGTACGAAGTGCAGCTTTACCATTTCCAAAACCATTTTATCAAAGAGAATCACCCAGAAAATCGCAAAACAAGTATTAACCGAAGGCAAATCCGATCGAATCGACGGATTTAAAAAAGGCGAAAAAGAATTCTCTGCATACCTGAGCTGGGATGCCAATCAGAAAAAAATCCAATTCCAATTTGATATCAACTAGTGTAAAACGACTCCTTCCTGTAAGGGTCGTTTTCTTATAACAGAACCCTTATAAAGTCACCAATACTTCAAAAGAAGTTTAATTTTATGTGAAATGGATAAAACAATAGAGTGATAAAAAACAGAGAATAAAATGGAGGGTATACATTGAAAAAGATATTAATGGTCTTAACAAATGAAAGTAAGATTGATGATGAACATGAAACTGGTCTATGGTTATCTGAGTTCGCAGAACCATATGAAGAATTTAAAAACCAAGGTTTTGGAGTGGATGTGGCAAGTTTAAAAGGTGGCCGCATCCCGTTGGATCCGAACAGCCTTGATGATGAACAGGTGGAGAAGTGGAAAGGGGTCACGAAAGAATTGGATCAAACGCTGGTCCTTTCCCAATTAAATGTAAATGAATATGTCGGTATCTTCTTACCAGGTGGACACGGGACGATGTTTGACCTGCCTGAAAACCCTGAACTTCAACAGGCATTAGTCCACTTTGCCGAGAACGATAAAGCGATCGGTTCCGTCTGCCACGGGCCGGCTGGGTTTGTCGGAACGAAATTATCTAATGGTAAATGGCTGGTTGAAGGAAAAAGCTTGACTGCCTTCACAAATGAAGAAGAACAGCAAACCGGTCTTGATTCACTGATGCCGTTCTTATTAGAAACAAAATTGAGGGAGCAGGGAGCTCAATTCGAAAAATCGGATGCATGGAGCAATCATGTCATCACTGACGGTAAATTTGTGACAGGACAAAATCCACAATCAAGTCAAGCGGCAGCAGAAGCGTTCTTGAGCGTATTATAATACTGTATGATTTCAGAGCATGGACCAGGTCCATGCTCTTTTTTATTACACTCATACTCCCCATCGATGTGATAAAATCAGGAGAAGAATATAGTTGAAGGGTGAAGCATATGCAGATAATTCGGGTCCTTATACAAATGGCGATTCTTTGTTTATTTTATGAAGCAGGAAAATGGTGTACCGCATTCTTCCATTTACCGATACCCGGCAGCATTATCGGGATGCTATTATTATTCCTACTGTTAGTAACAGGTGTACTGAATGAACGTCTTCTGTTGGTCGGTTCAGGATTCTTTCTAAGGCACTTCTCCTTCTTTTTCCTGCCTTTATCTGTCAGTGCGATTGTTCTGGGACCCTATTTTATCGACTATGGCTGGAAACTCCTTTTCATCCTCATTGTCAGCGGGGTGTTTGGCTTTTTGGCCACTTCCGTGTCAGCAGAAGGATTCATTAAATGGAAGGAGAAAAGAAAATATGACCGGTCTTATTAATTCTCTACTTACAATAGGCATTACTCTCCTTTATTTTTCTTTGGGTGTAAAGATTCATAAACGCTGGCCGAATCCTTTAACGATTCCAATATTTTTAAGTACGATTGCGATTATTGCCACATTACTTACTTTAGATATATCCTATAATAAATTTGCCCACGACACTTCATTCATCACGTATTTGCTTGGCCCTGCGACAGTATCTCTTGCATATCCCCTTTATCAACACCGGCAATTGCTTTTGAAAAACTTCCAGCCGATCCTGGTGGGCATTCTGTTTGGAAGCGGCTTGTCCATGCTAGTATCCTATACCTTCAGCATGTGGTTGGGGATTCCGGATGAGTGGAACCGTTCATTGCTGATCAAGACCATTACGACGCCTGTCGCAGTTGAGATCGGAAACGTAATCGGGGCTAAGATCGAGGTCATCCCCACGGTCGTCATCGTTACAGGGATGATAGGGGCCATGATCATCCCGTCCCTCTTGAAGGCTATGGGAATCAAGCATCCCATAGCCAGGGGACTCCCATTCGGAGTCATCTCCCATGGGGTTGGTACGGCACAAGCCATCAAAGAAGGAGAAAAAGAAGGGGCCGTCAGTGGTGCCGCCATGGCGTTGACCGCTACCATCATGTCCTTTGTCATTCCCTTACTCTTTCTATTGATTTAATCATTCTTCAAGGAGGAAGCTACTGATGGAATACACCTCAAAGCAGGAATCAGAGCTTGCCAGGAAGTGATACATATTCATCAACACAGGGGCTTTCCCTTTAAAAATGGATGAGGTTTCTGTATAGTAAGGGAAGGAAATTCAAAAAGAGAAGGAAGATATTATGATAGTCAAAACTGATGAAGATTTACAGGCGTTAAAAGAAATTGGCCGTATTGTCGCAATGATCCGCGATGAATTGCGCTCTCAAACAAAACCCGGCGTAACCACGAAGGAACTTGATGATATCGCAGGGAAAATGTTTGAAGAAAATGGTGCGATTTCAGGTCCTAAAGGAGAATATGACTTCCCGGGGTATACATGTATCAGTGTGAATGAAGAAGTTGCCCATGGGATTCCCGGAGAAAGAGTGATAAACGAAGGGGATCTTGTCAATATAGACGTTTCAGGATCAAAAAATGGATATTATGCGGATACAGGCATTTCATTTGTTGTCGGAATGGGTGATCCCAAGCTTAAAGATTTATGCGAAGCTGCATTAAAGTCTTTCCAGGCAGGTCTTCAAAAGGCTAAAGCCGGTTCTAAACAAAACGGGATTGGAAAAGCCGTGAATAATGAAGCCAGAAAAAATGGATATACGGTCATCATGAACCTGACCGGTCATGGTGTGGGGCGTTCCCTGCACGAGAAGCCTGATCATATCCTTAATTACTTCGATCCATGGGATAACGCTCTCTTGAAGGAGGGCATGGTCATCGCCTTTGAACCATTCATCTCCACCAAAGCGCAAAACGTAGTGGAGAAAGGGGACGGTTGGACTTACATCACACCAGACAACAGCCTGGTCGCCCAAATCGAACACACCATCATCATCACCCCAAACGAACCCATCATCATCACAGAATAAGCCGTGAGGGACGGACCTCGATTCCCAGGAGCAGCTCCTGGGAGTCAAGGTCCGTCCCTCTCTTTGTATATGTTTTGTACAACTATTCGCGGGATCGTGAGGCGGGATCCTGCCCAATAAATTTCCCCAGGGTACCATGAAAGGTGGGGAGGACTAATATAATCCATTGTATCAGAACATTGAAATTTTTGAAATTTTACAAACAAAATGATTGTCATAGGAAAAAAGTTGGAGTAAAGTAAAGATAATGATATTGTACAAAATTTATACATACTAACTGAAAAATCGGAGGCACCCTCAAAATGGCTGTATTATTTTCAAGAAAACCTAAGACCGAACCCGTAGTGATCCCTGAATCAAATGTCATTGTCTTAAACGATCAGAAACTGAATGAGCGGCTTCATTACATGCAGTTTCAGGAGCACCATTTACAAGAATTAAAAGAAATCCTCCCTGTCTACGATCAAATTTCCGATACCCTGCTCGATACTGTACTAGATCATTTATATAAGCACCCAAGCTTAGTGGAGATTGCCGAGAATCATTCAAGCCGGGAGCGATTAAAATCCGTATTCAACGATTATTTCCGTTCTTTATTTTCAGGTGAGTTGAATGATGAGTATTTCTCAATGAGGGAACGTATGGGAAAAACCCATAATCGGAATGGGGTTACAATCGATTGGTTTATTTCGACTTACACCACCATTCAACATTTACTCATCCCAAAAATTGTGGAACTGTACCAAAACGAACCTTCTAAACTTGCATCTGTCCTCGTAGCAATCGACCATGGTATCCATTTGGATGCAAGCATTGTTTCAGAATACTATATTCAGAGCAGGATGGACGAGCTTGAAAAGCTGCATCAGGAAAACCAGGCATTGCAACTGGAAATGCTCAATATGAATACAGAACTGGGTTCATCACTCAGTCAAACGGAACAAAGCCTGAATGAAACTGCCCAAAAAGCTGAAAGCATACGGGCAGAATCGGAAAATACCGAAAAAAGCAGTAAAAATCTTCTTCAACTTTCAAAAATGAATAAAGATCAAACGGATCACATGATAGAAAGCTTTGGCGTCATCACAGAGCAAATCAACACGCTCCTCAAAGAAATTCAGGGGGTAAAGAACATTGCAGAACAAATCACGCCTCTCTCCAACTCAATCCAGCAAATTGCTGAGCAGACGAACCTTCTGGCATTGAATGCATCCATTGAAGCAGCACGGGCAGGAAATGAGGGCAGGGGATTTGCAGTCGTTGCATCGGAAGTACGAAAGCTTGCCGAAGATTCCAAAGAACTCAGCACGTCCATTCATCAATTGGTGAATGAAAGCAATAAACAAATCGGTGTTGTTTCAAATCGTGTTCGGAACATGACCGACCTGACCGAAAACTCCCGCAAGGAAATCGGGAATGTGCAAAGCGGGATCATGACGGTCCAGATGGAAATGGAAAACTATATGGATATGTTTAGAAGAAACCAATCAGAATTAAATCATATCGTAGAGGCAATCAAGAAGATCAATCATACTACAGACGAGTTGGTTCAATTTGCTTCCACCATCATTCAGAAAATAAACAAATAGAAAGAAAGGGGAAACCGGATTCAACCGGTTTCCCCTTTCTTTCCCTGCTATACGATTTTGGTTTTCCCACATTCCTGGCACTTACGATAAAACTTCCCATCCAGTACTCTTGATTTAAAAATATTATTTCCACACTCGCAACGTCCACTATGCTCGTCGGGATCATCTTTATAAAGAACTACAACCTCTTCTTGGTTTTCCATTCCAGTATTCCTCCAGTGCAAACCATTCTTCTTATTATAGTATAGAGGGAACAGACAAACTTGTTAAGGAAAAATCGTCAAAATCCGCTAATAAATGCGTTTCCTTCAAGGATTTTATGACCCTAATTGGGCTTGTCTCTCTTAAATGCCATTTAACCAAGTACGAATACTCCCCCAATAGTAAACCCATAAATATCCATAATATCTATATTATTCTAACCATTTTTCCATAGTATTCCTCTACATGATAGTTTATACAGGAAATCGCTTTCTATTACAGTAGTGAAATATTCTTGACGCACGATGTTAAAGTTCTTGTTATTGAATTGAGATTTTACTATGTTAGTATTTTCCCTGTTAGCAAAAATAAATAAACCGCTAGCTACATAAGGAGGAATTTTTCTATGAAACTAAAAAAATCGATTATTTCTGTGGCTGCATTTACAACACTTGCAGTATCTGGTGGAGCTAGCGCTTCAGCACAAGACATAGAAGTAAAAAAAGGCGACACTTTATGGGGACTTGCAAAAGAATATGGAACAACTGTTGATCAACTCATGACATGGAATAACCTGGGTTCATCCATCATTTATCCTGATCAGGAATTACAGGTTTCTTCAAAGGAATACTATACAGTGAAAAAAGGTGACACTCTTTGGGGAATTTCATCCTTATATGGCATTTCAGTAGACAGCTTAAAAGGGTGGAACGCACTTGAAAGTGACCTGATTGTCCCTGGACAAGAATTAGTTATCAACTTAGACGATAAAGCACCTTCAGCTACTGCAAATACTTCTGAGAAGGCAGAAGCACCTGCTCCAGAACAAAAAGCAGAAGTAGCTCCAGAAGCTGAAGCACCTGCAGCGGAAACAGCAGAAGCAAAACCAGCACAAGCTGAACCTGCTACAGAAGATAAAGCAGTAAAAGAACTAACAGTAGAAGCAACTGCCTATACGGCCGATTGTGCAGGGTGTTCAGGTACAACAGCAACTGGTGTGAACCTTAAAGAAAATCCGGATGCGAAAGTGATTGCAGTAGACCCTAATGTCATCCCGCTTGGATCTAAAGTATATGTTGAAGGCTACGGCTATGCTACTGCAGAAGATACTGGTGGAGCAATCAAAGGGAACCGCATCGATGTTTTCATCCCATCAAAGGATCAAGCCGTTGATTTTGGCAGAAAAACAGTAAATGTAAAAATTCTTGAAACAAACTAATAGATGACAAACCACCGGGACATGTCCCGGTGGTTTTTTTATTCCCGCATGGTGTTTTTTCAATATTCCTTCTATTATATTTCTTCTCAAAGAAACGCCTCTGATTCCAGCATTTATTCCCTTTATATGAAATAAGTAGGGAAATAGCTGCCGTTTTCTTCGGAATAGTAGAAATATTACACGCTTGTCATCTAATTGTTATTTCTTTATAAACAGTTTGTTATGTGTATGAGGTAAGGCTATGTTACCATTTCAACTGTTGGTCCAAGGGCTAAACATAAAAGGAGGAATTTGACAAGATGAAAAAAGGTTTATTTTCCATTTTTTCCTTCGCAGTTTTTCTTTCAATCGGACTTGCTTCTGCTTCTGCAGAGAGTAATGATACTGCTATCAATGATTATCATAATATAGAAGAAGGCGATATCCTTTGGGAAATCGCCAACCGATATCATGTTTCCGTCGACGAGGTCGGCACGCGCAAACAATTGTTAGAAGAAGGGTATTCTGTGAATGATGATTCTGAAAACGGGGAAGCAGTAAAAGCTGCAAAGACTCCCGATCAAGAGAAAGATAATGTTGTGAAAGAATTAGATATCACAGCAACCGCTTATACCGCTCATTGTGAAGGGTGTATCGGTATTACGAAGACAGGTGTGGATCTGATTGAGAATCCTGATGCCAGAGTCATTGCTGTTGATCCAAGCGTCATTCCACTCGGTTCCAAAGTATATATTGAAGGATACGGTTATGCCCGTGCCGAAGATACCGGTGGAGCGATCAAAGGGAACCGCATCGATATCTATATGGAAAAAGAAAAAGATGCCCTTCAATATGGTGTAAGAGATGTGAAAGTCAAAATCATTAAAGAATAGCCAAAAGGACGCTGATCAGCGTCCTTTTTTATTGATTTTCTTCTCCTACATGCTTTACTTAAGTCCTTTTTTAGCGGAGGGAGCGACGGATTTCAATTCGATTTCCTCACCCATCTGCTGTTGTGCCAATTTTTTTGCTGCTTCATGCTGTGTTCGTTTGTTATTATTTTTCATCGGATTTCCTCCTCACATTTTTCTTTTTATTTGTTCCACCAAGAGAGTGGTTTCACCACACTAAATTCATGTCAAAATTACCAATTCATTCTTTTCAATATATGGCCCTGATTGTGTTCCCTTTCGCTATAGACCATCCTATATAGCAACAAACTCTCACCAAGTCATAACAATGAACATTGTTTATACAGCGTTTTCATTTCCAATCAAACGCCATTTGAAAATAGTGATACTAAGACGGAAAGCCATCTAAAAGAAAGGGAATGAAAACGAGAAAATGACAAATACTAATAAAAATAATGATGGTTTTCACTTGCAAAGTTAAACTTCTTTCTGATAGGGTAACAAATGTTGGTTTTATATGAGAGTGACAAGGGAATAGGTAATAAGTAATCATTCCCTCATCCTCAGAATGCACATTTTCCCATTTGCATTAACTGGGACTCTTCGACGAGGGGTCTAGTACAGTAGGTGTACATACAATTTCCAGAACACCTCGAATCCCACTGTAGTTCCCCTTCGTTAGGAAAGAGCCAAAACAAAAACCTGAATATGGAAAGGAGAATTTTATGAAGAGGATATCAAATGTTTTTTGGATTACCGTCATTTTGGTTGCTGCTTCCGTTGCATATGGAGCCATCGCACCAAATTCGTTTGAAACGGTAACAGCAAAAATGCAAACTTTCATCACCTCAACTTTTGGTTGGTATTATCTTATTTTAGTTACAGTGATTGTCATCTTCTGTGTGTTCTTAATATTTAGTCCAATGGGAACGATTCGATTAGGGAAACCGGATGAGAAACCTGAGTACACAAGAGGAACATGGTTCGCCATGTTGTTTAGTGCAGGAATGGGAATTGGTTTAGTATTCTGGGGGGCAGCCGAACCGCTGTCTCACTATATGACCCCGCCAACAGCAGAAGGGGGAACCGACCTTGCGATCAAGGAATCGATGCGTTATACGTTCTTCCACTGGGGAATTCACGCATGGGGGATCTATGCGATCGTTGCTTTAGCACTTGCATACTCTAAATTCCGTAAAGATGAGCCTGGTTTAATCTCGGCAACTTTGAAGCCGATCTTTGGCGATAAGATGAATGGGCCACTTGGGACAATCATCGATGTTCTGGCTGTATTCGCTACGGTTGTAGGGGTAGCCACAACCCTTGGGTTTGGGGCGGCACAAATCAACGGTGGATTATCGTATCTATTGGACATCCCGAATAACTTCACAGTCCAGGCGATCATCATCGGGGTTGTGACAGTGCTGTTCATGATTTCTGCATGGTCCGGGTTAAGTAAAGGGATCAAGTACTTATCCAATACAAATATGGTTCTCGCCGTATTACTTCTCGTATTGGTATTCTTTATTGGACCGACTTTATTAATCCTCAACATGTTTACTGACACAATCGGAGCCTATATTCAAAATATCGCAGCAATGAGCTTCAGGATCGCTCCATTAAATGAAGAGCACCGCACATGGATCAATGGTTGGACCATTTTCTACTGGGCTTGGTGGATTTCATGGTCACCGTTCGTGGGTATCTTCATCGCACGTGTCTCAAGAGGTAGAACGATTCGTGAATTCCTGATTGGGGTATTGTTATTACCGGCTCTAGTCAGCTTCATCTGGTTCGCAACCTTTGGGACATCCGCCATTGAAGTTCAGCAAGCCGGCGCGGCTCTTTCTGATTTGAAAACAGAAGAGGTACTGTTTGCCGTCTTTAACGGATTTGAATGGTCTACGATCCTTTCAGTCATTGCCATCACACTGATTGGAACTTTCTTTATCACATCTGCTGACTCGGCTACATTCGTGTTAGGGATGCAAACGACTTATGGTTCATTAACACCTCCAAACTATGTAAAATTAACTTGGGGACTGGCACAGTCTACCGTTGCATTAATTTTGCTTTACAGCGGTGGGTTACAGGCTTTACAGAATGCATTGATCGTCGCAGCACTGCCATTCTCTGTGATCATGGCACTCATGATGGTTTCTCTGTACAAGTCATTGAACCAGGAGAAAAAGGAACTTGGTTTATACATTAAACCGAAGCCAAGAAAAACAAAAGAGCCTAAAGAACATATGTAAACGACTAAAAGCGCCTGGATATTTCCAGGCGCTTTATTTATGTCTTGATAAGGTTCAACTAGACATTTTACTCATTTTTTCATTCAATAATAGATTAAAAAGCCTTTATTCATGCATACTTCAAGCCGTTTACAGAACATTGATAAAAAGTGGTGGATGATTTTAATTAACCTACATTTTGTCCACTACATACATTAATATCGTAGTAAGATAACTGGAGGTGACTGATGATGTATGGATATGGATACCCTGGATATGGATATGGCTGCGGTGGTGGTGGCTACGCTGGTGGTTTCGCGTTAATCGTAGTTTTATTCATCCTTTTAATTATCGTTGGAGCAGCGTTTGTTTGTTAACAATAAATAGATAATGGATAGATGCCCCTTAGCTGCAGAGAGCCTTCTGCTTAGGGGCATCTTTTTTTTATACATAATGGATTGTCATAAATGCATTCTCATATTAGAATACAAAGAGCAGCCAAAACCTTGTAAAGGATCGACTTCAATGACAAAAAAACCGGCTAGAAAAAAGCATTCCAGTAAAAAAAAGCAATCATCACCCTTTAGAATCCTTCTCATCCCCATCACCATTTTAGCTATTTATTATGCCCTCAATTATGACGACCCATCATTTAATCTTTCATCCATCGGAAAAGATGAGATACCTTCTGAGTATATCCCTATCTATAAGGCAGCTGAAGAGGAATACGGAGTACCCTGGTATCTACTAGCTGCCCACCACAGGGTTGAAACGAAATTCTCGACCATGAAGTCCCTCGTTTCTCCAGCGGGGGCAGAGGGCCACATGCAGTTTATGCCCTGTACCTTTGTGGGCTGGTCCCATCCTAGTTGTTCAGGACTTGGAAAAGGGGATATCCCACCAGATCAAAAAACGGACCCTGCCGTCATAGAAAAATATGGCGGATATGGCGTCGATGCAAACGGGGATGGAAAAGCCGATCCTTTTCAGATGGAGGATGCCATATTCAGTGCCGCCAACTATCTCGCTCATAACGGAGCCGCTGAAGGAAAACTCGAACAAGCTGTATTTGCATATAACCATAGCGAACAATATGTTGAAGATGTCCTGTATTATGCAGACCGATTCGTGGAAGAGGAAGAGGAAAATACAGGACAACCAATGTAATGGGTGAATCATCAGAAAGAATCATTTCTTTGAAATGGTTCTTTTTTGAATTCCTATACACTCCCTCAATAAATTGTTATGATAAAGGTCTTGAACTTTTATCGGATGACAAAGGTGATTTAAATGAAGATAACAGACATGATAGAAGAGTGGAAATCTGCTTTGGATATGGAGATCCTGCAGTTGAAAAAACGGGAAACGAACGGGATCCTCATCGAGGAGGGAAGATGCATCCGTAAAGAAGAAGGTGCCTATATTTATTGGTTCACCCTTCATTATCCCGCTTCGCTGCCTGAAGGCGGAAGCGTCATATATAAACGGAAACATTTTTCAACCCAGGGGGTCGTGATTAATTCAGAGGAACGGGAATGCATCATAGAGCTCGATCAGTTCCTCGGGGATACAGTATCATACGGACAGATCCTACACGAACCCTGGGATATCCTTGAGAAGCTGATGGAACGGTTGGATGAAGCAAGGGAACGACACGGGAAAACCCAGCGAATCCAGAAGGTGGTGTTTCCGGAACATGCTCAAAGGCAGCCAGCAGTCGAATACAAGACCCCTTTACATGAAGCTTATGTAAGAAGTAAATATAATCCTGTAACGTATCTGTGGGGACCACCTGGAACAGGCAAGACTTATACCCTGGCAAGAGTGGCGGCTTATCATTATTCAGATGGGAAGAAAGTGCTGCTTCTCTCCCATAGTAATGCAGCAGTGGATGTATTAATAGAAGAAATGCATCGTTTTCTGAGCAGTCATGACCGTTGGACCCCCGGAGAGGTGGTCCGGTACGGTACAAGCAGGAAAACCTATAGTGCCGATGTGACGGATTTAAGCGCCCTTCAATTACTGGAACAACAGGATCCGACTCTTTCCGAGGAAAAAGGAAAGGTAGAAAAGTACAGGAGAAGGTTAAAGAACAAACTATCGAAAACCTATTCTTCCTATGATTCAGAGAGATTGTCCCATCTAGAGGTACACTATCAAAAAATCAAGGAAACGTTTAAGAGAAGGGAAGGAGAGTTGGTTTCCGAGGCAAAAGTGATCGGAACCACCCTCTCAAAGGCGGCCATTGACCGACTTCTGTATGAAGAGGAATTCGATTTAGTGATTGTGGATGAGGCAAGCATGGCCTATATACCTCAAGTGGCATTCGCTGCATCCCTGGGGAAGAAGATCATCATATGTGGAGATTTCAAACAACTTCCACCCATCTCCACTTCCTTTCATCCCCTGGCAGCCAAATGGCTGAAGGAGGACATCTTTCATGCAGCCGGAGTGGCAAGATCCGTAGCAAAAGGGTTGGATCACCCGCATCTCTTACTACTCCCGGAACAAAGGAGGATGCACCCCAGCATTTCGGCATTCACCAATCGATATATTTATCATTCAAGGGTGGGGGATCATCATTCGGTCAAAACGATTCGGGAGAACATTACAAATAAGAAACCTTTCCCTTCACATGGAGCCGTGCTATTTTCCCTGAGAGAAGGGACGGAGTGGGCGGACACTCAAAAAGGATCAAGATGGAATCTGTTGTCCAGCTTAGTCACGATTCAGCTGGCGCTTCAGTCCATCCATGATGGGTTACTTTCCGTTGGGATTGTGACCCCGTATCGGGCCCAAGCCAAATGGTATAATCTCTTACTGGATGAACTGGTAAAGAGTATTGCCCCTTCAGCCGACTTATATGCCGCCACTGTGCATGGATTTCAAGGGTCGGAAAATGATATGATCCTATTCGATTTAGTCGACGGGGAATCCCATGGCAGTCCTGGTACGTTAATTACCCGGAAGGGCAGCGAGAGGCTGATCAACGTTGCCGTCACCCGCGCCAAGGGGAAATTCATTTTAGTGGGGAATGATGGATTCATTCAGGAAAAGACTCATCCTTCTAAAGCTGTACATCAATTCATTTCTCACCTTAAGCAGGAAGTCCATAACGAAACGAGCGCATCACTCATTCCAACTTCTATAAAGAAAATGAAGTGGTTCAGAAGTGGTGACCATCATAAGCTCCGTAAAGATATGGAAGCTGCAAAATCTGAAATCATAGTGAATGTCAGGGATTTAAAAGAAATCCCACATGATATGATACGTGTCTTACAAATGGCAGCAATGGATAAACAGGTGACGATCTTCAGTCAAACAAGCGGTGGTTCACATTGGCCTTCAAACGTCAAATTTAAAAAATCAACCACCCAGATACCCTTCATAGCATTCGATGGAAAAGTAATCTGGTTCAATTCTTTTACAAAGGAAGCGAATCGATTTCCGTTCCAGGTGAGAATTTTATCAAAAAATATAATCCGACAGTTCTTCAAAATGATTGAAGAGTAAAAAAACGGTGTCCCCTTGAGTTGCTTTCTTCCTCAAAGGAACCACCGTTTTCTTATTTTTCTACCGTTATACTCCATTTCTGCCGTGGTCGGACATGACCAATGATTCCCGCGGAGATGGAGTGGCGCTGAAGGTCTTCTACATATTTATGCCCTTCGGAAAGAGGCAGGCTGACAAGTAAACCTCCGGAAGTGATGGCATCAGAGAGGATCCATCGTTCTTCCTGGGTAAGACCAGCTTCATAATACACCATGTCTTGAAGCCAAGTGGCATTCGCTTTCGATCCCCCGGGAATGACTCCCTGATCTGCTAATTCCTTCGTCCCTTCCAATAGCGGGATGGAGGAATAAGTGAATTCAATTGATACGTTACTGCCTTTCGCCATTTCATATGCATGTCCCATCAATCCAAACCCTGTTACATCTGTCACGGCATTCGGATGAAATTTCTGAAGCAATTCTGCAGCCGTTTTATTCAGCATGCTCATCACCTCGATGACAGACGCTTCCTGGGCTGGAGTCACTGCCTGGCGCTTGATTCCTGTTGTCAGGATTCCCACACCCAATGGTTTTGTCAATACAATGACATCCCCTTCTTGTGCACCGGTATTAGTCCAATACTTTTTCGGATGGACGATTCCTGTCACGCTCAGTCCGAATTTAGGCTCTTGATCATCAATCGAATGTCCTCCTACGGTCACGGCTCCGGCTTCGATCACCTTGCTTTGTGCCCCTTTAAGGATAGCCGCCAGCATCTCGCTTCCCAGCTTTTTAATGGGGAAGCCTACAATGTTTAAAACGGTTTTCGGTGTTCCACCCATTGCATACACATCACTTAGAGCATTTGCAGCAGCAATTTGACCGAATTGATAAGGATCGTCCACAATCGGAGTGAAATAATCAACCGTTTGAACCATGGCGAGGTCCTCTGTCAGCTGAAAGATGCCGCCGTCATCGGATGATTCATTCCCTACTAATAATTCTTTCGTAAATGGTTGAGGGGGTAGTTGACGCAAAACTTGCGTCAAGTCACTAGGACTAAGTTTACAGCCTCAGCCAGCTTTTGAAGAAAGTTCTGTTAAGCGGATGATCTCTTCCTTGCTCATTCTATTCACCTCTTTATGTATGGATAAATTCATTGTACAGGATAAAAATACTATTGAGCAAAGAAGAAGTAAGGAGAGATGGGAATGATGGAAAGAACTGAATATTTGCACAAGTATTCTCACCTATAATAAAATGAACATACACGTGGGAGTGATCCTAAAAGGAGGCAGATATTGATGAAAGCTGTGAAAATGACAATTGAATTCTGTATGATGTGAAACTATGCACCTAAAGCCGCGAGTTTCGCGGAACAATTATTCAACCATTTCAGATCCGATATCAAGGAACTGACGTTAGTACCGTCTTCCGGAGGGGCATTCGAAATTACTGTAGACGGGAAAAAGATTTACTCCAAACTCGATACAGGCGTTTTTCCCGATATCACCGAGACCATTTCAATTATTGAATCGCAGTAAAACACATAGAAAAGGTCATCAGCACGGGCTGATGACTTTTTCTTCTATTTAAAGAATGACGGTTATTCACTCGACAATCCCTGAACTCGAATCACGATGGATGAGGGGGTGGAACATGCCTTTTTAGGCACATTGATTTCGATTGTATGATGCTCAATGGAATAGGTAATGGCCCGCTGTTTTAAGCAGAAAGGAAAACGAATGGAGCGTTTTCTGATTTTACTTTCGTCTTTCAGCATGATCAATACCAGCAATTGCGTATCCTTTTTTTTAATAATCAACTCTTCGGGACAAATATTTTCTGTCTCGATCTCCACTATGAACGATTCCGTCGTATCAAGAAAATCCACACGGAATTCTTGTTCATCCAACTGAACCGTTGCAGGATCCAATAACCAATCCTTCATACTCTCCTCCCATTTCTCTAAATAGAAATCCTCCTTATCCTTACTCATTTACACCTGACCCCCAACAACTCTTTTACATATAGTATTCTTTCTACTATAAATGGTGAGGGTGTTATAATGAGGGAAAAAGAAAGAAGGGGCAAAAGTCATGAACCATCTTGTCAGACATATTCCATCCATACACGAACTGAAACAGACCCAACAATTCCATACTTTCCTTCACCATCACAACCTTCCGACAGAAAGAGGGACGGACCTCTTGAAAAAGGTGATCTCGGTTTGCAGGGCGAGCATCCTGAATGAAGAGTGGGAGGGATCTCATCCATCTTCAACAGATTTCATTGATGAGGTATTCGGCCAAACTGAAGCTTTGGCAAGCAAATCTCATTCCCTGTCTCTCAGGAGGATCATAAACGCAACAGGGACCATCTTACATACGAACCTGGGGCGGGCTCGCCTAGGTCAGGAAACGATGAACCACGTCCTGGATGCGTCTTGTCATTACAGCAATCTGGAATATGACATCGAAGAAGGGGGCAGGGGATCCAGACATAGTCATGCAGAAAGGCTGATATGTGAATTGACCGGGGCAGAGGCAGCCATGGTTGTCAATAATAATGCAGCCGCCGTTTTTCTTATCCTCGCTGCTCTTGCCAAGCAAAAAGAAGTGATTGTTTCACGGGGTGAATTGGTGGAGATCGGCGGATCATTTCGGATTTCTTCTATCATGGAAGAAAGCGGTGCTCTCCTTCGCGAGGTGGGGACAACGAACAAGACCCATTTAAGGGATTATGAAGAAGCGGTGACGGGTGAAACTAGAATGATCATGAAGGTTCATCAAAGTAATTTTGTCATGAAAGGATTTACTGCTTCTGTATCGACGGAAGAACTGGCTGAGTTATCCCGCCTTCATTCCCATGTCCATTATTATGAAGATTTAGGAAGCGGTGCTCTTTATGATTTCGGACGATTGGGGATCGGTAATGAGCCTCTGGTTAAATCGGTGCTGGATAAAGGGGCTAACATCGTCTCATTCAGTGGTGACAAATTATTGGGGGGACCTCAGGCCGGAATCATAGCAGGACAAAAGGGTTTGATCGATCAATTAAAGAAACATCAGCTTGCCCGGGTACTCAGGGTCGATAAAATGACTTTGGCAGCACTGGAGGTGACCTTCTTACACTATATAAAGGGGGAAGAACAAAAGAAAAATCCAACCATCGCAGCCATCACCCGGACCAAAGAAGAAATCCTCCTCCAGTCCCGGACGTTTGTTGAGGGTGTCCATGGACTCGGGAACGGTTACAGATCCAGCATCGTTGAAGGGCAAAGCCAAATCGGGGGAGGAACAATGCCGGATGTGGAATTAGACACGTACATTGTCGCAGTCTCCCACGCTTTTGATTCGCCACAGCTCATTCATGAAAAGCTCAGAAGGGGGAATCCTTCCATTCTTACAAGGGTCCAGGACGGTGTCGTCCTCTTTGATCTGCGGACCGTTTCCATGGACGAGCAGATGGAAATTCTCCACGCTTTAAAGACCATACAAGGAACAGACTGAAAGGGAGTGCAGGCATAAAACGCCGGCACTCCCTGTATCATCTCTTACATATCGTGGTTACTATTATTTTTCTGACGGGTATGATTACGGTTCTTCACTTTATGTGAACCACTTAACGGCTCCGGCTGTCCTGATTGTTTCGGAGCATTCTTACGCATATCTTTGCCATCATTTTTGTTCATGTATCATCCCTCCTACCCATTAGGATGCTAAGTTGATGATCCGTTTATTCACGCGTATAGGTTCCTGGTGTTTTGGTTAAACTAAAGAAGCTAATTTATAAATAAGGAGAGATCATCGATGCCTTACAATAAAAATAAACAACAAGCCTTCCAGGCTGCCGAGCAAAGCGTGACGGAAGTGCAGCATACCATCAACGAACTCGTACTGGATGGAGCAAGCTACGGCTCTCAATTGGCCCATCTCAAAAATGAGGTGAATGAGGCTTATCAACAAATAGAAAATGCACTTGAAGTGGCATCGGATACTCAACGGGCACAACTTCAACAATTCAAATCCGACTTGTCATCCATTGTGAATGAAGTGAATGAACAATAACAGAATCAACCTTTTGGCTCCGTTCAAATATAAAACCCACCCTGTTGAATGATAAGGGTGGGTTTTATATTTGAACGAAGAGGGTAGGGGAAGATAGATGAAAATAGTTCCAAAGGAGGGAGGGTGACCATATCTACAAATTTTTTGCAGTACGAAAATAGCCACCCTGTTATTTCTTACTGATTGGTTTTTCTTTTTTTATTGAACTGACGTTGTGCTGCAGTCAATGGTTCATTCGAATATTCTTCATTGTAACCGGCACCTTGTCCTTGTCCTTTTGCTGCATTCATTCCATTTATTACATGGTTTGCTTTACGTTTTGCCATTGTAGAACACCTCCATATGGATAGAATGCCACCATCTGTGACCATCTATAATAGGGAATCGCTAACAGATTCACTTTCTTAAAATAATGTTTTAGACAAGCTGACACGATTTGACATGGCCTGAAATGTTGTTATACCAATATTTTTCTAGAAACCTTAAGGAGTTTAATCATTTAGATAAGTAAAACTTATCAAAAACAATAACTTTATTGTTATTTACTTATGTAATCGCTTGTATTAAGATGTAAATGTGAGAAAAGTTCGTTTAGAACGAAAACTTTTCGACTTATTGTTTGATGCAGTTTAGAGGGGGAATCGAAATGGCAAAGAACGATGTATTTAATGCACGATCTTCTTTCGAACTAGAAGGAAAACGTTATCATTATTATCGTTTAAAAGCGCTTGAAGAAGCAGGAGTAACAAAAATTAACCGCTTACCTTACAGTGTGAAGGTACTTTTGGAAAGTGTACTTCGTCAATTTGACGGACGTGTCATTAACAAAGACCACGTTGAAAATCTGGCAAACTGGGGATCAACTGAAGTGAAGGATGCAGAAGTTCCTTTCAAACCTTCACGTGTTATCCTTCAGGATTTCACCGGTGTTCCGGCTGTAGTTGATTTAGCGTCTCTACGCAAAGCAATGGCAGATATCGGTGGAGATCCTCAAAAGATCAATCCTGAAATCCCTGTAGACCTGGTAATCGACCACTCAGTACAGGTTGATAAATATGGTACGGCTAACGCACTGCAGGCCAATATGGACCTTGAATTTGAACGAAACGCTGAGCGTTACCAGTTCCTTAGCTGGGCTCAAAAAGCATTTGAAAACTATCGTGCTGTCCCACCGGCAACAGGTATCGTTCATCAGGTAAACTTAGAATATCTAGCCAATGTCGTTCACGCAGTTGAAACAACAGAAGGCGATTTTGAAACATACCCTGATACATTGGTTGGTACTGACTCTCATACAACTATGATCAATGGAATCGGTGTACTTGGATGGGGTGTTGGCGGTATTGAAGCGGAAGCTGGAATGCTTGGTCAGCCTTCATATTTCCCGATCCCTGAAGTTATCGGGGTCAAAATGACTGGTGAGCTTCCTAATGGAGCGACCGCTACAGACTTAGCCCTTAAAGTGACACAAGTACTGCGTCAAAAAGGGGTAGTTGGGAAATTTGTCGAGTACTTCGGTACAGGTGTAGCAACTCTTCCACTTGCCGACCGTGCAACGATTGCCAACATGGCTCCTGAATATGGTGCAACTTGCGGATTCTTCCCGGTTGATTCAGAATCATTGGATTACCTGCGCCTGACTGGCCGTGACGAAACACATATCAAAATGGTTGAAGAATACTTAAAGAAAAATGAGATGTTCTTCACTCCTGAAAAAGAAGAACCAACTTACACGGATGTAGTTGAAATCGATCTTTCAGCAGTGGAACCAAATCTTTCAGGACCAAAACGTCCACAGGATTTAATTCCTCTATCTGATATGAAAGAAGCTTTCCATAAGTCCATCACGGCTAAAGAAGGCGTTCAAGGCTTTGGGCTGGACGCGTCTGAAATCAACAAAACGGCCAAATATACAACTGAAGATGGTAAAGATGTCGAGATGCCAACTGGTGCAATCGGAATCGCTGCCATCACATCTTGTACAAATACATCGAATCCATATGTTATGTTGGGTGCCGGTTTAGTTGCGAAAAAAGCAGTGGAACTTGGTATGAATGTTCCTGATTATGTCAAGACATCTCTTGCACCGGGATCTAAAGTTGTAACAGGTTACTTAAGGGATTCAGGTCTTTTATCTTATCTTGAAGATATCGGATTCAACCTTGTTGGATATGGTTGTACGACTTGTATCGGTAACTCCGGTCCACTTCGCCCTGAAATCGAAAAGGCAGTATCAGATGCTGACCTATTATTAACATCCGTCCTGTCAGGTAACCGAAACTTTGAAGGTCGTATCCATCCACTTGTGAAAGCAAACTACCTTGCTTCACCACCACTCGTTGTTGCATATGCACTGGCAGGTACTGTGGACATCGATCTTCAAAAAGATTCTTTAGGTAAGGACAAAGATGGAAATGACGTGTTCTTCAAAGATATCTGGCCTTCACAGGATGAAGTGAAAGATGCTGTAAAATCAACCGTTACACCTGAATTATTCCGTAAAGAATACGAGCACGTTTTCTCTGAAAACGAGCGCTGGAATGAAATTAAGACAAGTAACGAACCACTTTACAGCTTCGATGAAAATTCGACTTACATCCAGAATCCAACGTTCTTTACAGGACTTGCGACTACTCCTGAAGACATTCAAGGCTTGAACGGACTTCGCGTAGTCGGTAAATTTGGGGATTCTGTCACAACAGACCATATTTCTCCAGCAGGTGCAATCGGTAAAGATACACCAGCAGGCAAATATCTTCGTGCGAATAATGTAGAGCCACGTGACTTTAACTCCTATGGTTCCCGTCGTGGTAACCATGAAGTGATGATGCGCGGTACATTTGCAAACATCCGTATCCGTAACCAAATCGCTCCTGGTACAGAAGGTGGATTCACCACTTATTGGCCGGAAGATGAAGTAATGCCGATGTATGATGCATGCATGAAGTATCAACAAGATGGAACTGGATTAGTTGTTCTTGCAGGAAAAGATTACGGTATGGGATCTTCTCGTGACTGGGCAGCAAAAGGAACGAATCTACTTGGTATCAAGACTGTAATTGCTGAGAGCTATGAGCGTATTCACCGTTCGAACCTTGTGATGATGGGCGTTCTTCCACTTCAATTCAAGAAGGGTGACAGCGCTGAATCATTAGGATTGACGGGTAGAGAAACGATTTCCGTGAACGTAACAAACGATGTAAAACCTCGTGATATCCTAACGGTGACAGCTGTGGCTGAAGACGGTTCTAAGACTGAATTCGAAGTACTGGCCCGTTTTGATTCCGATGTAGAAGTAGACTACTACCGTCATGGCGGTATCCTACAAATGGTTCTTCGTAATAAATTACAAGCATAATACAAGCTGAAAGCCCCGGGGAAATACCCGGGGCTTTTTCTTATTTCCTCATAAAGAAGGGCAAAAAATATATGACTAAAGGGAGACAAGCCTACATATGATGATAGTAAAATCATTTACATGAGAGGAGAGCACTCCTTTGAAATCCGTATTTGGCGTTTTACTTGTCACCTTATTAGTCTTCTCATTCTATATTGAGAATAAATCCGACCCCTCATCATTATCAAAAAGCGCGTTTCAACAAGCTGAGGCTTACAACCAATTAATCGACATTGAAGAAGGAGAGGTCTCTGAAACCACTCCAGTGGAAAATATGCCTGGACCGAATGTCGGGGAACGGGCCATTGACTTTAAGCTGGATACCTTGGATGGTAAATCCATTACCTTATCTGAACTGAAGGGAAAGAAAGTGATTGTGAACTTCTGGGCTACGTGGTGTCCTCCCTGCAAAGAAGAAATGCCTGTCATACAGGAATTTTATACGAAATACGGGAAGGATGTTGAAGTCCTTGCCATCAACATCGATCCACAATACAACGTCAAGGAATACCAGAAATCATTGGGACTTTCATTCCCGATCCTATTGGACACTGATGACAAAATCAATAATGCCTATGACATCCTGACCGTCCCCACCACGTTCGTCATCAACGAACAAGGCATCATCACCCACAAACAAATCGGGGCAATCACCAATATAGATTCCCTCACAGCACTGATTAAGTGAGGGACGGACCTGAAAAGAGAGCCCAAACCTTATGTTTGGGTGAACAAAAGGGACGGACCTCTAATCAATGGGAACCGCTTATCTCAAGCCAGCACCCAATCAATCGCCACTCTCAATTGTGACCTTTGTTTAAAATATCTGACATTTGGATATACTATTTATACAAACCACAATAGAGAGCGAGGGGATTGTATTGCGCAGACCACGCAAAAAATCATTTGCAGATCTGGTGAAAGAGAACAAACAACAGCTTCTGTTGGATCAGGATGCCATTGATGCCATTGAAGAGCGCATTGATGCAAGACTTGAAATAAAGCGTCCAGTAAGCAAAGCCGAGTAAGAAATTACGAGGCTTATTTTTTTTGCCCTGACATTATTACTGCCAATTATTACGCCTATTCTTCCTTGTCGTTTTGGTAATCATACTAGTAAGGGGGGATATTCATGAGTAACTCAAAGGGAAGTCCGAATCACTTCGCACCTAACCATATCGGGACACAATCGAGGTCTGCAGGAGGCAACAAAGGGAAACAAATGCAGGATAAATCAGGTAAGCATGCACAAGTGATTCAAACGAAGGGTGAATAATTCACCAGCTTGAAGAGGGAGCAGCCATAGAGGTCCGACCCTCATACTACTCATACTATTAGATACAGGAGGAATGCAGGATGGCATGGGATAAACCGAATCCGGATGATCGCAGTGATAATGTAGAGAAGCTTCAGGGTATGGTTCAGCATACGATTGAGAATATGGACCGGGCTGAAGAGTCGATGGCCTGTACGGACAGTGAAGAGCAGCTTCAGTCCATCCAGGCAAAGAATGAACGCCGCCGCGAGAGTCTAGAGGCTTTCCGTAATGAAATAAAAGATGAAGCGAATCAAACAAAGCAATAAAGGATAAAGTTTCAATGACCCGGACAGAAAGGTTCTTATACCTTTCTGTCCGGGTCATGATGTTCTTTGCCACTTTGTCCTCGCCTAACTGACTTTCGTTCGAGCCGATTAATTCTATGCCTGTGGCTTGTATGATAAGATGGGATAGGATACTGATTAGATGAAGAGGGTGTAAGGAATGCAAATTGCAGAAAAAACGATTGAAGTGCGTTATGCCGAGACGGATCAAATGGGGGTTGTCTATCATGCGAACTACCTTGTTTGGATGGAGCTTGGTCGTACACAATTGATTGAAGATCTGGGCTTCAAATATGCGGATATCGAAAAAGAAGGAATTCTTTCTCCGGTCATTGACCTGAATGTAAGTTATAAGTCACCTGTTCGCTACGGCGAAAAAGCATTTATTAAAACATGGGTAGAAGAATATGATGGACTACGGATTACATATGCTTACGAAATTTATAACGGACAGAACCAGCTGGCCATTACCGGGCAGTCGAAACATGTATGCGTCAAGCAAGAAAATTTCCGCCCCATTTCCATTCGGAAGATGTTCCCGGATTGGCACGACGCCTATGAAAAGGCAAAAAAATAAGGATTACATACGGGTTATTACGGAGAACTTTTTATAAAAGGGAAAGGAAGAGGGCCATGGCATTCGGATTAACCAAACAAGAGCTAAACGGATGGAAACAACAGGTGAGGAATGGGCAGATTGCCTTCCTTACCCATTACTGGCTGGATGACCGATTTCCCGATGTGCGCTCTGTCACGAAGGTGGGCTGCTGTAACATTGATGCATTATCCCACTGGGGAAAGAAGTATGGCTTGAAAAAGGAATGGATCCATCAAAGGAAAGACGGCTTTCCACATTTTGATTTGTTAGGGGATATTCAATATGAAATCCTGATGAAGGAAGGCCTTCAGGACCATATTTCCCGTTTTGTAAAAAGGTAAGGGGCAGACTCTAAAGTAGAAAGGCTGGCATATGCCAGCCTAAAATCATTCTGTTATTTCTTGTACTCATATGATGGTTCTTGAAGCTTTTCATCAAACTCTACATATAAATCATGACCATCAAAGAACCATAAATCTCCTTCTTCTATAAAAAATTCCCGTTTGTCGATTTCGATCCGTTCACCAGCATCCACTGGTTCGTCTTTGTTCACTCCTAATGAAAAACCATCGTGGAGAGGACTGGAACCTCCATATCGCACATAAAAACGGACTTGTTCGCCTTCCTCCACAAGCATCTCGTCTTTAAACCACGTAAGAGCTTCTTCTGAAATATGTATGTTCATTGGTGAGACTCCTTTCTCTACTTGGTATTTTTCCAGAGTGATCCTGGACAAAGAAAGTTTCATTTCCTATTATAAACATAATGAAGCAGGAACATCTACTAATACGTACGAAGGGTGAGAATGATGAAAACACAAACATTATTATATTACATTGGTGCCTTTATCTTTGCCGGATTAAGTATATTAACCCTATTACAATTGCATGAAACCAAATACCAGATCGAAGCAGGGACCTTTATTGTCATTGCTGCAGTCATTTATTATGGAATGGTGACTCTGTACTTTAAGGGTACCCGTAAAACGTTCTTGTTGGCGAATACCTTGCTGGCTATTGTAGCTCTAGCTGGCATATTCTTTAATTCAATGATATTCGGTGGACATTAAAAGAACGAGCTTTCCTTATGAGCATAAGGAAGCTCGTTCTTTCCGTTCATACATAAACCTGCCAGCTATTCCGGCACCCCGTTCACCATATGGGATACCATTTCTTCTTCCGTATATGCAATCAAGCCATTTTTCCTTGCAAAATCGAGAGGGTAGATGCGGTAGTTTTTGTAATGATTCTCCGACACAAAAGTAGGCTGGAATCCAATGGACGGGAATGTGATTTTGGAACCCGCCGGATTCATTGTTTTCTCAACCTGAACCGTCACCATGCCACCGATATCCTTGAAATCATCCTTTTGACCGGAAAGGAAATTCCCAAGAGAATAAATGACAACCGCTTCCCGTCCATCACTCGTTTTATAGGTCTGGATCGGCTGCAGGACATGTGGATGGTGTCCGAAAATGATGTCGACCCCATTATTCGTCAGCACCTTGGCAAGTCTTTGCTGTTCCTCCGTAGGGAATCGTTGGTATTCATTTCCCCAGTGAAGGCTCATGACCACTAAATCAACGTCCAGATTTTTGGCTTTCTGGATTTCCCCTATCATTTTTTGTTCATCTATTACATTAACTAAATACTCTTTTCCTTCAGGGACAGGAATCCCATTTGTACCATACGTATAAGAAAGAAGGGCAAATTTGATTCCATTCACATTAAATGTACGTATCCGGCTTTGGTCTTCCGGGCTTTTAAATGACCCGACATACGGCATCGATATCTCCCCATAGTAATCAATCGCATTCAATAGACCTTCTTCGCCCTGATCCAACGAATGATTATTGGCAGTGGTCACAGCATCCACTCCAACCTCCTGGAGTGTTTTAACCACTTCCTGCGGACTGTTGAATAGGGGGTAGCTTGAAACGCCAAGTTCCACACCACCCGGGGTTGATTCCTGATTGGCAATCAGAAAATCCGGTGCAGAAAGCATATCCTTAATGGGAGAGAACATCGGTGTAAAATCATATCCATTTTGTTTCTTTGCGTCATTATAGACGGTATCATGAATGAGGATATCTCCGATTGCAGCGATGGAAGCATTGGCTTTGATTGATTTACCCGACGCCTGCACCTCCCTGGTTGCATGGAGGAGGGAAGTTGCTTCAACTCCTTTTGTTGTGGAATTCCAGTCGGCATACTGCCTGTTTAGCAGGAAACCGATCAGCAGCAGGAATGGAATACAGAGAATTATCCCTGTTATCATTCGCTTTTTATTCATATTCATCATCCTTTATTGTGCTCTACTTCCATTTTACAAAAAAAGAAGTAGAAATGGGGAGAAATTTAGAGAATTCTGAAGAATATTATCATTTTTTTTAACAGTTTTTATTCCTCATCTTTCTCAAATGAGAGAATGTGTATACCTGGTACTTCACACTAAAAAAGCAACCTTTGCAAAGGTATCCGAGAGTCCGGTACCCCGTGCATAGGTTGCTTTTTCGCTAGAGCCATTTAATTTTCGGTTCGGTTTTATTTTTGATCCGGATAATATTTGCCCTGTGTCTGTAAATCACAAAGATGGTCAGGATGCCAACAACAATGATGAGTGGAATATCGCCAGTGAAGACCGAGTACGTAAAGGCAAGTACCGCTGCAATCATAGAAGATAGGGACACATACTTCGTTGCATACAAGCAAATAAAAAAGACAGCCAGTAAGATTAAGAAAAGAATGTAATTGTATCCTAGCAGGACACCAGCCGAGGTGGCCACTGCTTTTCCTCCCCTGAAGTTTGCGAAAACGGGATACATATGACCGATGACGGCGAATACCCCTGCAAGCAGCATATGTACGTCACTTGCAAACATCAACGGCAGCAAAGTGGCCAGGGTTCCTTTGAGAATATCCATTATCGTCACAATCATACCGGCTTTCACACCCAGGGTCCTGAACGTGTTCGTTCCCCCAAGGTTTCCGCTCCCATGTTCACGGATATCTTTGCCGTAGAAGGTCTTACCGATCAGTAAACCTGATGGAATGGAACCCAGTAAATAAGAAAGTATGAGTATAAGGGCAAAAATCATCATCACTGCTCCTTTGAAAATAACTAATCCGTTCTTATTTTAACATGTTTTCCCTCCAATGGGGAGAAAATAAGCGAAAAAATTAGTACCTGTTCATAAAAGTAGATATTATAAGTTTAAATTCCTCCTTCACCGTCATCTTATGAGACGAAGTATGGTAAAATGAACACACTTTACATATTGAAATGAAGGTGTACACAGATGCAAATACTTTTATCAGCTTTTCAATGGGTGGCCTTCATGGTGGCGGGATCCATCGCGGCACCCATCGCGATTGCTGACTTGTTCCAATTGTCTCCTGCCGATACAGCCGGATTCATTCAGCGGACGATATTCGTTTTGGGACTCGCGAGCCTGATCCAGGCACTCTTTGGTCATAAACTTCCGATCAATGAAGGGCCTGCAGGACTGTGGTGGGGCGTTTTTGCCATTTATGCAGGGTTTTCCGGAACTCTTTACAGCAGTCATGAGGAAGTACTGACCGTACTGCAGGGGGGGATGATCGTCAGTGGGGTGATTTTTTTCATTCTCTCTTCCACAGGACTTTTAAAACGGTTATCCTCTTTATTCACTCCAACCATTACGTTCATTTATTTGATGTTATTAATTCTGCAATTAAGCGGATCTTTCATTAAAGGGATGTTCGGTATCCAGCATGAAGGACAATCAATGGATCCGCTAGTCCTACTGGGAAGTATTCTGACGATCCTTGCAGCCTTATACTTTTCAAGCCATAAGGTTAAGTGGATCCAACAATATTCCATCATTCTTGCCTTGATCGCAGGATGGCTCATATTCATCATCATGGGGCTTTCTGAGAGTACTTCCGTTTCAGACAGCTGGTTTTCTTTACCTCATGTGTTCGTATTCGGGGCACCAGTGTTTGATACAGGTGTCATCGTGACCTCCATTTTCATCACTTTCCTGTTAACGACGAATATGATCGCTTCCATACGGGTGATGGAAGAGGTGATGAGAGCAAAGGGACAGCCTACATATGGACGGTATACGAAGAGCGGGTTCGCATCAGGGCTGAATCAGCTGTTCGGGGGAGTGTTTTCTGCTATCGGCTCCGTTCCCATTTCTGGGTCTGCAGGCTTTGTCGCAGCGACACGAATGTATTCCATCATCCCCTTCATCATAGGCAGCGGGATCATCATGGTCATCAGCCTGATTCCAAAGATCATGAATCTGTTCGCCAGTCTCCCTGCACCTGTAGGGTATGCCGTGACGACGGTCATTTTCATCAAGATGGTCGGGCTCGCACTATCCGAATACCGTAAAGAGGAAGACATAGAAAGAATTCACTTTGTAGCGGGGATCTCACTCATTGTCGGGGTCGGAGCCATGTTTGTTCCGGCAGCGGCCTTCAAGGACATGCCGGTCGTCGTTGCTTCCATTTTGAATAATGGATTGATACTGGGGACGATAACAGCAATCCTAGTGGAACAATACATCATCAAAAAGTCCAGCAACCGATAGTGTGCTGGACTTTTTATCTTTTGAAAAGGAAGTAAGCTGTATGCCCAAGCCCCAATCATCACAAACTAATGGGGACAAGGGCATTTTCTTTTACAACATGTTTACCTTTTGTATAATGAGGGTATCCCTTCTATGTTTAGTAAAATTTCTCAGTACATAAAGCAGGTGTAAAAATGATTGAATTCCAAAATGTCACGAAAGTCTACGAGGATGGGACAGAAGCCATTAAGGGCATCGACCTCACGATTCCAAAAGGAAAGCTTGTTGCGTTGATCGGTCCGAGCGGATGCGGGAAAACGACAACGATGAAGATGATCAATAAACTGATAGCTCCATCAGGGGGTACCATCCGGATTGATGGAAGGGACATATCAGAAACGGATGAAGTGGAACTCAGGCGGAACATCGGGTATGTCATTCAGCGGATCGGACTTCTGCCTCATATGACGATTGAAGAAAACATCAGTCTCATCCCCCGTCTAAAAGGATGGAAGAAGGAAAAATATGAAGGAAGAGTCGATGAGCTTCTTCATCTCGTTGGACTTGAACCCGACGTATACAAGAAAAGGTATCCACTCGAATTGAGCGGTGGACAGCAGCAGCGGGTCGGGGTGATACGTGCCCTTGCAGCGGAACCACCGATCATCCTCATGGATGAACCATTCAGCGCCCTGGACCCGATCAGCAGGGAACAGCTCCAGGATGAACTGAAAAGCATTCAAAATACGATACATAAAACCATTGTGTTCGTCACTCATGATATTGATGAGGCATTAAAGATCGCGGATGTGATTGCCGTCATGCGTGATGGTAAAATCGAACAGATTGCAGCACCCGCTGACCTTCTATCAGAACCCGCCAATGAATTCGTACGCGCCTTCATCGGTGAAAACCGACTGAGCATTCATAAGCGGCATAAACAGGTATCTGACATCATGAAGGATGATGAGAGTCATTTCCACGTCCTCCTTGAGGAACAGGAATACTCATTGATACCATTTGATGCCTCCATCCATGAAGCGGCAAGGCTGCTCCTGTCATCCGGTAAACCATATCTTATGGTGATAAAAGACGACAGGAAGATCGGGACCGTCACATCCAGTGACATTCTTAAGAATGTCGCCTCAGAAGGAAATAAGGAGGCGAGTTCTGTATGAATGCATTTTCCCTCCTGTTCATCCAAACCATTTCAAACCGGTCGGATGCTATCTTAACGGGATTATTTGAGCATCTTTATTTATCTTTTGTGTCGATTTTCATCGCGATTGCGATATCCCTGCCTCTGGGTATTTACATATCACGAAAGAAGCAATCGGCCGAATTCTTCATCGGGATCACGGCTGTTTTTCAAACGATACCAAGTCTGGCCCTTTTCGGATTTCTTATTCCCCTCCTTGGTACGGGCAGTATCACGGCGATCATTGCCCTGACGGTATACGCACTTCTTCCGATCCTGAGGAACACATACACAGGCATAATCGGGGTGGATGAAGGCGTGATCGAGGCAGGTAGAGGCATGGGGATGACCAACTCCCAGCTGTTATTTAAAGTGGAGCTGCCGCTTGCCCTGCCTTTTATCATGGCAGGGATCCGCACCGCTACCGTGCTGACAGTAGGGGTCGCCACACTTGCCACCTTTGTAGGTGCAGGGGGACTTGGAGACCTTATCTACCGTGGACTTTCCACATGGAATAATGCACTGGTTCTTGCCGGGGCCATCCCAGCGGCACTACTTGCATTAGGTTTTGATTTCATATTAAAAATCCTGGAGAGATTGACCACACCTAAAGGATTGAAAGCACGAAAATAAAGCAATATCCAAAGGAGAGTAAGAATGAAAAAGAAATTACAAGGTTTTATCATACTCACTGTATTATCCATCCTCATCGCAGGGTGCGGAAATGGCGGGGATAAAGATACCATCACCGTTTCAGGAAAGATGTGGACGGAGCAATTCATCCTTACGCAAATGATGGCTGAACTTCTCAAAGAAAAGACAGATCTTGATATAAAAGTCGAGGAAGGGTTAGGGGAAGTATCGATCCTCACACCAGCCCTTGAAAAAGGCGACATCGATGTCTATGTGGAATATACAGGTACCGGCCTTGAAGCGGTCCTGAAAGAACAAGCAAAAGAAGGCGCGTCAGCAGATGAAATCCTTTCACAAGTGCGTAAAGGCTATGAGAAAAAGTTCGATGTCACCTGGTTGAAGCCACTTGGCTTTGAAAATACGTATACGCTTGCTTATACCGGGGATCAGGACTTCGATGCAAAGACTTTCTCAGATATCGTGCCACTTTCCAAAGACTTGAGCTTCGGTGCACCCCACCAGTTTTATGAACGTGAAGGGGACGGATACGATGCCTTTTCTGAAGCATACGGATTCGAATTCAAAGAAAAGAAAAGCTTTGACCCGAACATTATGTATGAAGCCGTTAAGAACGGGGATGTAGACATTATACCTGCGTTTACAACCGATGGACGGATTCAGCGTTACAAGTTAAAAACGACAGAGGATGATAAGGGATTCTTCCCACCATACGATGCTGCGCCGATCATTCGTCAAGAAGTACTGAAAGAGCATCCTGAAGTAAAGAAAGTGTTGAATGAATTAGCAGGCAAAATCTCGGAAGAAGAAATGAGCGAAATGAATGCTAAAGTGGATATGGATAAACAAGATCCCAAAGATGTCGCACGTGAATTTCTTATATCCAAAGGCTTGATCAAAAAGTAAGTAAAACGGGAGTGTCAATGGGGAAGAAGGTGCAGGGGATGGCAAAAATGCTCCCTGACCTTTCTCTTGGCACTTCCTTTTATTTAGATAATTTTATAAAATTTTGAAAAATTAAAGGGAAATATGGTATAAAAGAAGAATAGGACTTAAGAAACAGTACAAGACTTAATCGTTAAGGATCAATGAAGGAGTGGTAAACAACCATGGAAAATCCATCACGACAAGAAATCGGAAACATCCTGAAACAATCCAAACGCATCGCAGTCATTGGTTTAAGTGATAATCCTGAACGGACATCCTATATGGTGTCTAAAGCCATGCAGGACCAGGGATATGAGATCATTCCCGTTAACCCTACCATCGAGTCGGCATTGGGTGTAAAGGCTGTATCCACCCTGAAGGAGATCGAGGGACCTGTTGATATCGTCAATGTATTTCGCCGCTCAGAATTTTTACCTCAAATCGCGGAAGAATTCGACCAGATCGATTCGAACGTATTTTGGGCGCAACTTGGTGTCATGAATGAAGAGGCATATCGCTTTTTAAAGGAACGTGGGTATACAGTCATTATGGATCGCTGTATTAAGGTTGAACATGCTTTAACCAAATAATCCTCACTCGTAACAAGCGGCTCTGACCGCTTGTTTTTTTCATGCAGACCTCACATTGACAAGGGGAATAATCCTGTGGAAACAGGACATATTTTAAGGGGTTCACGGAAAATCCATTTGCGAAAATCAAATAAAACGCTACAATAAGCAATAGTGGTTTACCTTAGAGATTGATTAAAACAGGTAAACGAACAGATGTTCTTGTGTTATAGTTAATAAAGACATAACCAATAATAGCTTACAAGAACCACACTATTACGGTTAGAGAAGTTTTGAAAGGGGAATGTTCGTGGCCAACCAGAATAAGACCATGGATTACAATGATGATGCCATTCAAGTATTAGAAGGCTTAGAAGCCGTCCGTAAGAGACCTGGTATGTATATAGGCTCTACCGATTCAAGAGGCTTGCATCATTTAGTATACGAAATTGTCGATAACTCAGTGGATGAAGCATTAGCAGGCTTCGGGAATGAGATTATTGTTACGATACATAAAGATAATAGCATTTCAGTACAAGATAAAGGCCGGGGTATGCCGACAGGAATGCATAAGCTTGGGAAGCCGACACCTGAAGTTATTCTGACTGTTCTTCATGCAGGAGGGAAATTCGGGCAGGGAGGCTATAAAACAAGTGGTGGACTCCATGGTGTAGGGGCTTCTGTTGTAAACGCACTGTCCGAGTGGCTTGTCGTCACGATCGAGCGGGATGGCATGAAATATGAACAGCGTTTCACTAATGGCGGTAAGCCTGTAACCACCCTCGAAAAGATCGGAAAGACCAAAAAATCAGGAACATGCATCCATTTCAAACCCGATCCCGAGATTTTCAGCAATACCACTTATAATTACGAAACACTATGTGAACGCCTGCGGGAATCTGCATTCCTGTTAAAAGGGTTAAAAATCGAAATCATTGATGAACGTCATGATCAGAAAGAAGTCTTTCATTTCGAAAGCGGGATCCAGGCATTTGTTCAATACTTGAACGAAGAAAAAGACGTCCTTCATAACGTAGCCTTCTTTGAAGGGGAACATCATACTATTGAAGTGGAGTTTTCTTTTCAATTCAATGATGGATTTTCAGAGAACATATTATCCTTTGTAAACAATGTCCGTACTAAAGACGGAGGAACCCACGAAGCCGGCGCAAAGACGGCCATGACCCGTGTCTTTAATGAGTACGCCCGTAAAGCGGGAATATTAAAGGACAGGGATAAAAATCTTGAAGGAACCGATATTCGTGAAGGACTGGCAAGTATCGTTTCTGTCCGTATACCAGAACATCTTCTTCAATTCGAAGGGCAGACAAAAGGGAAACTGGGGACGAGCGAAGCACGATCAGCCGTTGATGCAGTCGTGTCAGAACATCTTCTCTATTTCTTAGAAGAGAACCCTGATACGAGTTCCCTTCTTATCAAGAAATCCATTAAAGCGGCCCAGGCCCGTGAAGCGGCACGTAAAGCAAGAGAAGATGCACGAAATGGAAAGAAGCGGAAGCGTTCTGAAACCGTCCTATCCGGTAAGTTAACACCGGCTCAATCCAGAAACCCACAGCGTAACGAACTTTATCTGGTAGAGGGAGATTCAGCAGGAGGTTCTGCAAAACAAGGACGCGACCGCAAATTCCAGGCGATTCTTCCACTTCGGGGAAAAGTCATCAATACGGAAAAGGCCAAACTTCAGGACATCTTCAAAAATGAAGAAATCAACACGATCATCCATGCCATAGGCGGTGGAGTCGGTCCTGAATTCAATGTGGACGACATCAATTATGACAAGATTGTCATCATGACCGATGCGGATACGGATGGAGCGCATATACAGGTACTCTTACTGACCTTCTTTTACCGGTATATGAAACCATTGTTGGAAGCAGGAAAAGTGTATATCGCACTTCCACCCCTGTACAAGGTGAGCAAGGGAACCGGAAAGAAACAGAAACTTGAATATGCATGGACGGATGATGAGCTTCAAGGGGCCATCTCCAAAGTGGGAAAAGGATATATGATCCAGCGTTATAAAGGTCTTGGAGAGATGAACGCAGATCAACTGTGGGAGACGACGATGGATCCCGAAACACGGGCGTTGATCCGGGTACGCATTGATGATGCTGCACGAGCAGAACGCCGTGTGACCACTCTTATGGGTGACAAAGTAGAACCTCGCCGTAAATGGATTGAAAGCAATGTAGCCTTTGGATTGGAAGAAGACGGAAGCATTCTCGAAAACGAAAACATTACGGTCCGAGAGGAGGGGTAATCAATGACAACTGTAGAAAGATATCAAGACTTACCTCTGGAAGAGGTGCTTGGCGACCGATTTGGACGTTATAGTAAATACATCATCCAGGAACGTGCTTTACCGGATGCACGTGATGGATTGAAACCGGTACAAAGGCGGATTCTTTACGCCATGTATGTGGATGGCAACACTCAGGAGAAAGGGTTCCGGAAATCAGCGAAAACCGTCGGTAACGTTATTGGTAACTATCATCCCCATGGTGATACATCTGTGTATGATGCTATGGTACGGATGAGTCAAACATGGAAGGTCCGGAACTACCTGGTTGAAATGCATGGGAACAACGGGAGCGTCGACGGAGATCCTCCGGCTGCGATGCGTTACACCGAAGCCCGCCTTTCTGCGATATCCATGGAGCTTCTTCGTGACATCGATAAAAAAACCGTGGAGTTTGTCCCGAACTTCGATGATACATCAAGTGAACCGACTGTATTGCCGTCACGGTTCCCTAACTTACTCGTCAACGGTTCCACCGGTATTTCGGCAGGTTATGCAACGGATATCCCGCCTCATCACCTCGGTGAAGTGATTGATGCAGCCATCATGCGGATGGACAAGCCTGAGAGTACAGTCGATGACCTTATGACGGTCTTAAAAGGACCGGACTTCCCGACAGGGGGCATCATCCAAGGTGTTGATGGCATCCGGAAAGCCTATGAAACCGGAAAAGGAAAGGTTGTCGTCAGAGGGAAAGCAGATATCGAAAACATCCGTGGCAGCAAACAACAGATCGTCATTACGGAAATCCCTTATGAAATCAATAAAGCCAATCTCGTCAAAAAAATGGATGAATTCCGTGTGGACCGGAAAGTGGAAGGGATTGCAGAAGTCCGCGATGAAACGGATCGCGATGGGATGCGCATCGTCATTGAACTGAAAAAAGATGCGGATGCATCAGGTGTCTTAAACTACCTGTATAAAAACAGTGATCTCCAAATTACCTATAACTTCAATATGGTTGCCATACATAATAGACGTCCTAAGTTGATGGGATTACGTGAACTGCTCGATGCTTACATACAGCATCAAAAAGAAGTGGTGACCAATCGGACCAGGCATGATCTAAATAAAGCAAAGGACCGTCAGCATATCGTTGAAGGTCTTATGAAAGCATTGTCTATATTGGATCAGGTGATTGCAACTATCCGTGCTTCAAAGGATAAACGTGATGCAAAGGATAACTTAATTCAGAAGTTCCAGTTTACAGAAGCACAGTCTGAAGCGATAGTCAGCTTGCAGCTTTATCGTTTGACGAATACAGACATTACCGCCCTTCAGGCAGAAGCGGAAGAATTGGCGAAAACGATCGAAGAACTTACGGCAATACTGGAAAGTGAAAGCAAACTTTACAGTGTGATCAAAAAAGAACTAAAAGCAATCAAAAAGCAATTTGCTGACGCCAGACGAACTCAAATCGAGGAAAAAATCGAAGAAATCAAAATCAATCTGGAAGTGCTGATTGCCAGTGAAGATGTCATGGTCACCGTGACCCGGGATGGATATATGAAACGAACCAGCCTTCGTTCTTATTCTGCATCAAATGGTCAGGATCTTGCCATGAAAGAAACAGACAGACTCCTGGGACAATATGAAATGAATACAACAGATGTCCTTCTCGTATTTACCAACAAAGGGAACTATATTTATTGTCCTGTCCATGAGCTTCCGGATATCAGATGGAAGGATCTTGGTCAGCATGTAGGGAATATTGTCCCGATCGACCGGGATGAGCAGGTTCTTAAAGCGATTCCGATTAAGGAATTTAATCCGTCGCACTACTTACTGTTTGTCACCAAGAACGGTATGATCAAGAGGTCAGAGCTGCCTCAATATAAAGCACAACGATATTCCCGTCCGCTGGTGGGAATCAATCTTAAAGGTGACGATGAGCTCGTTGATGTCCATATAACAGATGGATCACATGATGTTTTCATTGCCACGCACTTAAGCTACGGCCTTTGGTTCGCAGAAGAAGATGTGAACATCGTCGGACCAAGGGCAGCGGGAGTGAAAGGGGTCAACCTCAAGGATGACGACTTTGTCGTATCCGGTAAGATCATAAGAGACCCAGCGAAAGACTTCATTTTCCTGGCTACGCAGCGTGGGGCTGTGAAGAAAATGAAACTGGCGGAATTCGAAAAAACGTCACGTGCTAAACGCGGAGTCATTATGCTTCGGGAATTGAAATCCAATCCTCATCGTATAGTGAGCATAGAAGCAGTGAAAGATACAGATAAAGTAGGGCTACTAACAACTAAAGGGAAAGCAGAAGAGGTAAATGTTTCAGACCTTCGACCAAATGACCGCTATTCAAATGGTTCATTTGTGATTGATGAAGGGGAGAGCGGCTCCGTTTGTGAAACCTGGGCAGAAACCCGTACATCCGAAGTAAAAGAATAGACATTCAAAAAGCGATCAGAATTATTCTGGTCGCTTTTTTCCATCATAAGGGTAAGGATGAATGGTAAATGTATATTCATTCAATATTGTAGTACAATGCCGGTATTGGATTGTACTACAATTCATATTCTTTCAAAAATATGAATCTATCTGTTGAAGAAAAACCTTTTTTTTGATAGATTAAAACAATGTCTGAATGGGTAAACATACTATGGCCCAACCATTATTTGTAAAAATAAAACAACTAGGGGGAACATTTATGGAGTTATTAACAAGTATCGTAGGCACCTTGAATGATTATATGTGGTCATACATACTGATCGTGGCATTAATCGGACTGGGATTATATTTCTCGCTACGCACACGATTCGCACAGTTCCGTTATTTAGGAGAAATGGGGAGACTATTAACGGATAAAACGACCATTTCTTCAGAAGGAAAACGGGGGATTTCTTCTTTCCAGGCATTCACCATCAGTACGGCTTCGCGTGTCGGTACCGGTAACCTTGCCGGTGTGGCAACAGCGATTGCAGGCGGAGGGCCTGGAGCTGTGTTCTGGATGTGGCTGATCGCCTTACTCGGTGGAGCAACCAGTTTCGTGGAAAGTACACTCGCTCAGATCTACAAAGTGAAAGACGGAAAGGACGGTTATCGTGGTGGTCCTGCTTACTACATGGAAAAAGGATTAAATGCCCGTTGGATGGGGATTCTGTTTGCCATCATCATCACCTTCTGTTTTGGTCTTGTATTTAACTCTGTCCAATCCAATACCATTTCACTTGCTATGGAAGAAGCCTATTCATTCGACCGTATGACAGTCGGCATCATTCTTGCAGTGCTAACTGCACTCGTCATTTTCGGTGGGGTCAAGCGGATCGCGAGTGTGACTCAAATCGTCGTTCCGATCATGGCCGTTCTTTATCTGATCCTTGCTTTCTATATTCTGGTCACCAACATCACCATGCTCCCAGACATGTTTGTGGTCATCTTTGAGAATGCATTCGGTATTCGAGAAGTAGCAAGCGGCGGAGTAGGAGCAGCCATCATGATGGGAATCAAGCGTGGATTATTCTCGAATGAAGCGGGTATGGGTAGTGCACCTAACGCAGCGGCGTCTGCAGGGGTTACACACCCTGTTAAACAAGGATTGATCCAAACGCTGGGTGTCTTCACAGATACGTTACTGATCTGTACGGCAACTGCCTTCATGATCATCTTATCCGATCAATATACAACCGGGATCGATGGCATTCAACTGACTCAGGCAGCTTTGAGCTTCCATGTGGGTGCATGGGCGGATACCTTTGTCGCTGTCGCCATATTCCTGTTCGCTTTCAGTTCAATCATCGGAAACTACTATTACGGGGAAACCAATATCGAATTCATTAAATACAGTCCGGTCTCCCTGTTTATCTATCGAATCGCTGTTCTTGGCATGGTGATATTCGGAGCCGTTGTGAAACTCGATATCGTATGGAGCTTAGCCGATTTATTCATGGGTCTGATGGCCATCATCAACTTGATTGCCATTACATTACTAGCCAAGATTGCCATTGCTGCATTAAGGGATTATAGAGAGCAAAAAAGGCAGGGGAAAGATCCTGTTTTCTACTCTGATTCGATTAGTGGGTTAAAGGGCATTGAAAGCTGGGAAGCAAAGCCTGAAGCAAGAGAACAACAATAGCAAGAATGGACCGGCCTGAATAGGGGCCGGTCTTTTTCTTATTATGTAAAAGGAATAATAAGATGGATATTGATTACATAGAATTACCTTTTCTGGAGAAAATAATGATGAATAATTTTCCACTGAGGAGAGAGAATCATGAGAAAAGAATTACTATTTGCATTCGGTGCCTTTTTTATTATGTCGCTCCATGCCATTGCCGGGAACTATTCCACTGAACCGATGGAAAAACAACCAGTAAATGAAATGACTTTAAAAGTATATAAAAAAGATGTAACCGGTGATGGTAAGAAAGATACGATCACCCTCAAAGCGATTCCTTTTTCTCCTGATGCCCTGTTTCTCAAACAAATTTGGGCGGATATCAAGACGTCCAAGGGAAGCGACATCCGGATTGATTATGAGGGTGGTTATGAACCGAAAATTAAATTTGTCGATCTAAATCATGATGGTATTAAGGATATGCTGTATTCAGCTGCAACCGGTGGCAGCGGCGGCCTATACAATATGGCTCTCGATACATTGGCCGACAATAAGCTCGTCAATATCGGATTGCCTGAGCCCCTTACGATTCAAGCTCAATTTGAAGATCAATACAAGGCATCCATTACGTTTGTGGATACAAACCAATCCTACACAGTGGATTTAAGCGATCGGAAAGAGGAATACGAAAGACTGGGAATTTATACCGACGGCAATCTAAATGAACCTATGGAATTAATGGTGGGACCGTATGCGTTTTTCGAACCGGTCAACATCCTTGGGAAACGCGGAAAAGGTCTGAAGGGATATCAGCAAATCAGTGGTGCCTACCATGCTGATGGTATCGGAACAGCCACTTCTTATTGGTATTATGAAAAAGGCGAATGGAAGTTGATCAAAATCAAGTGGAAAGAAAATTGAAAGAGAACCGTTTCTAGGCAAACGTCATACTCTGTAGTAAGCCCATTACTGTAAAGGAGGCTTATGCATGAGTGAATTTAAGCCTGAAAAGTTAACGGTTCAATATCTGCCGCCTGCGTCCGTCTTTAATCCCATTGATAACAGGAAGTACACGTTAACCCATTCCGATACGACAGGGGAACTATACTTAAGTATCGGCTGCCGCTATGATCTTGAAAAGATCAATATGACCATGAGGGACGAAGTGTTAGGAGAATGGAGACGGAATCTCGGTCAATACACGCTGACTGGGACTGTATATGTCAGTGGGGGGGAATTCGATCAGCAGCTTTCCAACGTACGATTTATGATCTTTAAGAAGGAGCTGCCACTGGCCCTCGCAGCAATGGTGAACGGCGATAAAGGCTTTTACACGTATTATCCATGGCTTCTTGATGCACCCATTATCATCTGTTTTGAATCCATATTCCCTGAATATCAGCAAACGCTTTATTTCGGAACACCAAGACAATATCTCATTAAATAATGCATAAGCATAGAGAGGACCGAGGGACTCTTTATGCTTTTTTTATAGTGCGAATTACCATACGGATCAGGAAATGTGATCGATCCTTGGACGAAAAATCATATAGGGAGTATGAATCGCTGCTCCGATATTATGTAAACTAAAGTAGATACAAAGCCAAATCCAGCAATTAGGAAAGGAACATTAAGATAACAAGAATGCCCAAATATTTCGATTGGAAACTTAAAGAGTCAGATAATAGCATTTGAATGGTAATAAGAATTGATTCGTTATAACTTGCTTTGAATTTATAGCCTGATAACTATTGATAGGATTGAAACATTTGATAACGATATAACAAATTACAGATAATCATGATTGATTATCCTTATTTTTTTCTTCCGTCTCATTATAAACAGTATACTTGTGATACGAGACTGAAATGAGTGATTTTATTTAGGTTCCTATAATTTACATTATGTCTACTTGATTTTTTTAAAATGCTTTAACTGTGCGAACTTCCCCTTCTTCATAAAAATAAGACTTTACGAGGAATTTTTTCTCTGTAAAGTCTTGTAATAAGATATTGTTTATTTAGTTATTTTATTGAATCGAATTCTTCTTTAAATTCCAGGTCATTTTTTAACCAAGTCTTAATTGTTGCAGGACTAATCTTTATTTCCTTACAAATTTCGTCTATTGTCATAGATTTTTTATAGAGTCTCAAGAACGTCTTTTTTCGATTCTTCACGGCTGCTTTTGTCCTTTTCATTCTGTTTTCAGGTATCTTGCTAGCATCTTGAATTGTTTCTTTATCAAATACTTCATATTTTCTTTTTAAATATAGGCCCACATCTTGATAAAGCCATTTTTTAAACATATAAATGGTTTTTCTTCCTGTAATAAAGACTCGAAAATACTTTTTATCCGCATATAATCTAGAGTTGAAATTTCTCTTTTCCAACTCTAAATTTAACTTACTCATAAATGATTCCGAACCACCTACAAAACTGACTATCTTTCGATCGAAGTTAACAAAGCCATCTCCATCGAAATATCCTCTAACAAAATGACTTAAATATCCTTCAGGGATGTTCGGCATTCTAAGAGAAGTTGATTTATCACTCGTCATTCCGTGTAGTTCCATCAGATCATATTTCATAACCTTACTTCCAATAATTAATGTATGAACTTCCGTGTTGTTTAACACTAATGGATGATTCGACTGTAATTCATTCTTGATCTTCTCTAGTATGTCAGGATCTTTTTGAGAAAAACAAACCGTATGATTGCGGCTGCTGATATACCCGTCTGCAGCAAAGAACCCGAGTATATAGGCCATGTTATTGCTCCAGGTCTTAAAGTAATCCTCATTAACCCTGTATTTTCGTTTCCAGCTCCCGTGCGGAGTTCTCGCCACCTTATTCTGTTGTAATACTGAATTGATATAACGGGTAGATACATTCGCTCTCCGGGCAATTTCAGCTGTCCTTTCACCTTCTTCATACATCTTTATAATTTCAGATTTTTCTAGGGTGCATTTCTTATTTCTAGTCATATAAAGCACCACCTTTATTCATATGTACCTCTATTTTACCGAACAAACGTTCTATAATCAAAGATGGAAACTCTAAATATTTTTGACTTAGGTAAAACCATAATCGTAGGTAATCATTTCACACTAAATAAATTCTCATCATAAAATATAGATAAAATCTACACCTTACATTCACAAATTGGTTAAGAAAGCTGTGATTGACAAGATGAAAAATAATAAGGATCAACACTTTTCATTTCAAAATCTACAGGAAGTCGGGATGTCATTTGACCAGGTCTTTGAACATATTGTGAAATTCATGCAATCAGAGCCAAATGGCCACTATCGATTAATGGTTGGGACTGATTCCCAAGTTCATCAAGCGCATACGACCTTCATAACAGGAATTGTGATCTTAAACGAAGGAAAAGGTGTGTGGGCATGTATAAGAAAAATATTAATCCCAAGAAGAATGCTGCAATTACATGAGCGGATCTCATACGAGTTATCATTATCAGAAGAAATTGTTTCGCTGTTTACTGAGGAAAGAAAAAATCAGTTAATTGATATCGTCCTTCCTTACATTTATGTTGGTGCCTCGTTTACTATGGAGGGTCATATTGATATCGGAAATGGAAAGCAGAATAAAACGAGTAAGTTTGTAAAAGAAATGGTTTCAAGGATGGAATCCATAGGTGTGGAACCGAAAATTAAACCTGATGCTTTCGTCGCTTCCAGCTATGCCAACCGTTATACAAAATAAATGATCTATCAACCCTTACTTTTTTCGTCAAAATTTAAAATACTATATTATGATTGCGAAGAATAACAAAACGCCTGGAAAGGTATTTCCAGGCGTTTTGAAATATTTTATCTTTGATTTTCTCCATATATCTCTTGTTTTCTACCTTATTTGCTTAATTTTCCCGAACGGAACATGTGTTCTTATCTGATCTAAAGTCCCTTTTTCACTGTTTTTCTTTTTGTTTAAAATTTTCCCTCAGCAAGAACTTTTGAATTTTCCCACTTGCATTACGGGGAAGCTCACTCACAAATACATATTCCCTCGGTCGCTTATAATCTGCCAACAGATCACCATTCTTCAGAAATAAATCAAGGTCCCCTGATGAAAGAGAAGGATTTTTCGATACCACTACTGCTAGTACCTGCTCTCCCCATGTTTCATCCGGTTGACCGAGGACGGCGACATCCAATACATCTTCATGAACATGCAGGGCGTCCTCTACCTCACGCGGATAGACGTTCTCCCCTCCTGAAATCACCATATCATCCACCCTGTCAGCCACATACAAATATCCGTCTTCATCCATGTAACCTAAGTCACTGGAGTGGTACCAGCCTTTATACAACGCTAGATCTGTCGCTTCCTTCCGGTTAAAGTATTCGAGCATCGTGCATGAGCCCCTGACGATGATCTCCCCGACTTCACCGGGTTTACATATATCTTCCGGATCAGAAGGGCCATTCTCAGAGGGTCTTACTACTCGTATCTCATGGTTATAAGCGGCACGACCAGCGGAACCTGCTTTCGTTAACTGTTCATCCTGAAGCAGGAACGTAACCGCTGGCCCCATCTCAGTCTGACCATACGCCTGGATCAGGTCGACATTCATCGTTTCCTGTAGAGCCCTGACAAGAACAGGTGCCATCGGGGCAGCGCCGTAGAGACCGATCCGGAGTGATGAAGTATCATACTCCTCCACCCCATGCTGGAGAAGCATATTCCACATGGTCGGTGCCGCGAAAAGATTGGTGACTTTCTCACGTTGTATCACATCCAATACCGTCTGGGGCTGGAACTGATGAACGATGATATTTTTCGCTCCCGCTTGTACCCGTGGAAGGAAACAGCAATGAAGTTCGGCACAATGGAACATGGGCGCTGTCACAAGTCCGATATCATTTGGTGTAAGCCCCATAACCGATGTACAGATCAAGCTTTGCTCCGCCATATCCCGGTGTCTGTGGAGCACCCCTTTTGGCCTGCCGGTGGTCCCGCTCGTGTACATGATGGCATATATGTCCGTTTCTTCCACTGAAAAATCAGCAAGTGCCGTGGAACAAGGACTCACTACCTCATGATAGCTTTGAGCAAATGCTGGCGTGTTGTCCCCCACATACCAAAAAAGGGTCTGAGGAAAGTTCTTGGATATCCCTTCAATCGGTTGGGAAAGAGCTTCTTCAAACAGTACGACCTTAGGTTCTGCATCTTCTAAAATAAAGTGGATTTCCTTTCCTTTCAGACGGAAGTTTATCGGATTGATCACGGCACCGATTTTCCCGCATGCAAAATAGACATTGGCCAACTCCAATGTATTGAATAGATACGTAGAAACCCGGTCCCCTTTCCTTACGCCTGCTTCCAAGAGGGCATTGGCCACACGATGGACCTCATTCTGCCATTCCCCAAAGGTTAACCGTTTGCCAGTCTTCTCTTCTACGATTGCCTCCTTATTGCGGAATTTCATTACCGTTTGGTCAAAAATAGATCCAGTGGTTGCGTACATGTTTTTCCTCCTTATTAGTAAGGTGTTCCATTCAGACACATTCCCTATCCATATTGTTCGTGATTGGTGTCCGTTTCCCCTTCCTGATATCAGATAATTCAGAAATATACCATGAAGAAAAAACCGTCATCTCTAAATGGAATAGAAATGACGGTTTTATCAAAATCATGAAGCTTTTTGCTCCCTCACCACAACATTCAACTTACGTTTAGATAACACATTAAAAAAGATATTCAGCCCAATCGCGGTTAAACTGCCGGCCACGATTCCGTTATCCGTCAAGATGCGGATGCTTGTTGGCATTTGAGCAAACAATTCAGGGACAGCCGTTACCCCAAGTCCCATTCCTACAGAACACGCGATGATTAATAGGTTCTCCTGTGAAGCAAAATTCACGTGACTCAGCATTTTAATTCCGTACGCGACCACCATACCGAACATGGCGACCATCGCACCTCCCAATACGGAAGCAGGAATCACAGTGGTGAGTGCACCGATTTTCGGGACCAGACCAAGGATCACAAGGAAGGCACCCGTTGCATATATCACATTATTCCTCTTCACACCTGAAAGCTGAACCAATCCGACATTCTGGGAATACGCTGTATACGGAAATGCGTTGAAAAATCCACCGAGGACGATGGCTAATCCTTCTGCACGATACCCTTTTGCTAAATCTTCTTCTGAAATCTTTTTATCAGTGATATCCCCAAGGGCGAAATACACGCCCGTTGACTCTACCAGGCTGACCATGGCTACAAGAATCATCGTGAGGATGGCTGTTATTTCAAAGGTCGGCATCCCGAAGTAGAATGGTTTAGCCATATGAAACCACGAAGCATCACCAACAGCACTGAAATCGACTTTTCCGAGAACGAAAGCGACAACCGTTCCTGCCATCAGTCCGAGTAAAATGGATACTGAACGGACAAAACCTGTAAAGAATTTATATAAAAATAATATGAATAACAACGTCCCAAACGCTAATGCCAGATTTTCCAATGAACCGAAATCGGCACTCCCCTGACCGCCTGCCATATTGTTCATGGCAACAGGGATCAGTGTGATTCCAATAATCGTCACGACAGAGCCCGTCACAACAGGCGGGAAAAAGCGGACAAGCTTCCCAAAATATTTACTGATCGCAATGACAAATAGACCTGAAACAAGAATCGATCCATAGATGGCTGAGATCCCATATTGACCTCCAATCGCGATCATAGGGCCGACTGCGGTGAACGTACATCCGAGAACAACGGGTAGTCCGATGCCGAAGAATCGATTACTCCACACTTGCAGCAAGGTCGCGATTCCACACATGAAAATATCGATGGATACAAGATACGTAAGTTGTTCTCCCGAAAGTCCAAGGGCCCCCCCGACGATCAAGGGGACAATGACCGCACCTGCATACATGGCAAGAACATGCTGGATACCAAGTGAAGCCAGTTTAAGAGGCTGATTCTTCATGATACAGTCGCCTCCTCTTGCTTAAATTGTACTTCTCCGTTTTCAAGGGACTCTATTTCAGCTAAAGATTCCACTCTATAGCCCGTATCCCGGACGAGTTTCCCGCCATTTTGAAATGACTTTTCAATGACAATTGCGATTCCGACGACAACCGCTTCCGCCTGCTTCACTAAGTCGATCAACCCCAATGCTGCCTGCCCGTTTGCCAGGAAATCATCGATCAATAAGACCCGATCATTTTTTTGTATGTACTCCCTTGAGATGGAAATGGTATTTTCTTCTTGCTTGGTGAATGAATACACCTTTGAAGTAAGAACTCCCTCTGTTAGCGTCAACGATTTCTTTTTTCGTGCAAAGACAAGTGGAACATTCAAATAAAGGGCAGCCATCACACCTGGCGCGATCCCTGATGATTCAATGGTCAGTATCTTTGTGATTCCTTCCTCTTTAAAACGATGGGCAAATTCTTTTCCGATTTCCATCATCAGTTCCGGATCCACTTGATGATTAAGGAATGAATCGACCTTTAATACCGTTTCCGAGAGGACGACACCCTCCGTTTTGATCTTATTTTTTAATACATTCATGATTGAACCGCTCCTTTACCTGTTGTAGATACTAAAAAACCCAAAGGATATTGTGCTCACATCAGAGTGAGACAATGACCTTTGGGTTAGGCAAAGAGCGTCCATAAAGACGCACCTATCATTGCTCACCCATAGTCGGACCATTTACGGTAATCCGGTAGAAACTCGCGGGCCATATCCCCGCTATTATATGAGTGAAAAAGAAAGATTGATTTAATATTGGTTAGTATACCGTCAACTTATCCTTTTGTAAAGACTAATTTCCTAACATTAAAACCAATTCAAAGTTAAATGTTCGTGAAATAAGAAGCCTTTTCTAACGATTCCCTTTACAAAGGGAAAATGAGTAAAGCATGGGGAAACTATATCACCCATGCTTTACTCATTTTCCATTACCTCCAGCTTATGCGAAAGTTCTCTTAACAGCTTTCTTTTTTCCTTTTCAGGTAAATCCGATGCTTTGATATCCTTTCTTTCAGAAGAAATGATTGCAAGCTTCTCGATGAAGGAATCGTCAAATGATTGAGACAGTTGATTCGTAAGCTTCTTTGCTAAGAATGGACTAGCACCACCTGTAGAAACAGCGATGGTGAAAGTCCCTTTTTGTGTAAAGGAGACCATCTGCATATTTCCACAATCCCCATCGTCCACTACACATAGAAGATGATTTCTGTCGGAGTACTTTTTCACCTGCTCGTTCACCGATCGCTTATTCGTGGCAGCGATGACGATGAACGCTTTATTTACATCATCCGGCAGCATTTCTCTCTTGATCCATACTATTCTCTTCTCTTCATGTAATACTCTGATCTCATCGACCACCTCAGGGCTGATGATGGTAATATTTGCTCCCTGCTCAAGAAAGACAGAGAGCTTACGAAGTGCCACTTTTCCTCCACCTATAATCGTCACTTGCTTATCCTTCACATCAATCATGATTGGCAGCATAGTCTTCTCCTTTGACCCACAGAGATTCATTTACCCGGTCCAGAAATGCCTGCTCCACAAGAGGGTCATACCCTAAATAGTTCGCCAGGAGGATATGTTGATTATGGGTTCTGCGGATTTCTTTCTCGATCCCTTTCATCAATAACCCGGTGAATAGGAGATAAGGCACGAAGACGACGGTTCCCTCAGTATTTTTCAAAGACTCCAGAGTTTCTGTAAAGCTTGGTGAGGCTGCCGTTAAATAACATGTTCTTACCTCACTTATCGCTGTTTTTCGATGGACACGCTCAGCTAGTGCACCGAAATCCCTCTTGATATCCGGATCTGAACTTCCCCTTCCGATTAAAATGGCCGTTGTAGATGAATGAAGTGGGGCAGCCTCCTCAATCTTATTGATGACACTTTCGACCATCCGATCGTGTACGCCGATTGGACACCCGTATTTCACCTTGACATGAGGATATAACCCCATGCATCTTTGAATTTCATCAGGGATATCCTTCTTGGCATGGACCGCCGTCAGAAGGAGAAGTGGTACGACAGTCAGGTGAGTGGCCCCTCTGTCCACGCATGAACGGAATCCTTCTTCAATGGAAGGGCTGGCAAGTTCAAGGAAACTTATTTCCTGAATATCCGCCTCGACATGTTCCTGACATCGCTTGATGAAGGCAACAGCTTCTTCACGGGCTTTCACCAAACGACTGCCATGGCACACATACAATACCGCACGTTTCATCTATAAAGCCTCGCTCATGATGATTTTCTTTTCAAACCATTGAATTTTCTCACGGTACCGTACCACTTCGCCAACGATGATCATGCTTGGATTTTCTATTTTTTCTTCTTTCACGATATCAATGATGGTATCAAGTGTCCCTGTAACGGTCTTTTGCACTTCTGTCGTCCCCCAATGAACAAGTGCTACAGGAGTATGCTTGGATTTACCGTATTGTATAAGCTTTTCTCTGATATAAGGGAGATTACTGACTCCCATATAGATGGCCAGGGTATCGATTCCTTTCGATAAGCTTTCCCATTTTTCATCTTCAAGTTGATTGTTTTGTTTATGGCCCGTCACAAACGCAACGCTTGAACTTGCATCCCTGTGAGTGACGGGTATCCCTGCATAGGCAGCGGCTGCGATTCCTGACGTGATACCCGGAATGATTTCAAAAGGAATCCCTTTTTTCGCGCATGCTTCCGCTTCTTCACCGCCTCTTCCGAATACAAAGGGATCTCCCCCCTTTAACCTGACCACCACTTTTCCGCTTGCCGCGTAGCGTACTAGAAAATGATTGATCGTGTCTTGTTTCATCGTATGATAGTTTGGCAGTTTTCCGCAGTAGATCAAATCTGCCCCTTTCTTCGCGTATGTGAGAAGTTCCTTGTTCACCAGGCGGTCATATAGAATGACATCGGCTTTTTGTATGGATTTTAACGCTTTTAGCGTGATCAGTTCCGGATCTCCGGGTCCCGCTCCGACTAAATATACCTTTCCCATTGTTTCCCTCCTCAGGATGTAATGATGGTTTCCTGTTCGTACAGGACAAATCCTGCACCATTTCCCCGGATTCTCTTTTTTTCGTAAAGGGAGATATCCCTGACATCCGGCTTTTTCAAGAAATACTTCTCAAGCTCGATCTCAACCAGGTCAAAAGCTTTTTCATCCGTATCAGCTGCTACGACGACAATCGTGACTAAATCACGGGCAGTGACTTCAAATCGATATAAATTCATCTCTCATTGCCTCCTTATGCTTCCTGCAGCAGTTGATCCAACGATTCCTGAAGGGGACTGGTACCGACTCGTTTGATATAGTCAAAGAAAGTTTCCCCTTGTTCCTTTGTTTGTTTGAAATGAATCAAGAGTTGCTTGACGACTTCGGACAGATTGGCGGCTTCCACTTTCCCTTTCAGCTTTTCATTCAATTTCCCGCCGTCCTGAAGGGTACCCCCTACATAGATTTCAAAGGCTTCGATCATTTTCTTATCTTTCGTCCTCATTTTGATCCCCTGGAGACCGATGTCTGCAATTTGTCGCTGACCGCATGAATTGGGGCAACCCACCATATGAATCCTCACTGGGACATCCAACGTCAATTCGCGATCCAAGTCATTGGCGATCTGTCTCATCCGCTCCTTTGTCTCTACCAAAGCTAGATTGCAATATTCGATTCCTGTGCACGATACAGAGTACCCTATGAAAGATAAAGGGCTCGTTGAAATCCGGTCAAAGATCTTTTCGTTAAGCAAAGCATCCACATGCTCATCGGGAATATTCGGAATGATGAGATTCTGAGAATTACAGTTTCTGATTTCGCCATTTCCATATTTCTTTGAGATCCTTGCAAGCTCGAACACTTCATCGGAGTTCAGCCTGCCGACAGGAACATTCAGCCCCACGTAATTAAGTCCTTCCTGTTTCTGTGGGTGGACCCCGTAGAAGTATCCTGCGTTCCACCCTTTCACTGCGTCGGTCCCTGCCGGAAGAAGCTCTACATACTCCAGCAGTTTTTCTTTGAACTTCTCAGGCCCCCAGTCGGCCATTAAGAATTTCAAACGGGCTAAATGCCGTTTCTCACGATATCCGTAGTCGCGAAAAATGGTCGTAAGGGCAATCGTTACGTCTTTTACCTGATGTGGAAGGACGAATACGTCCAATTCTTGTGCCAGAAGAGGTCTCGAAGACAAACCACCTCCGACCTTCAGGTGAAATCCGTTCTTCTCTTTCCCGTCTATCTGCTTTTTCGCAGGAAGGAAAGAAACACAGTTGATTTCGGCATTCGCTGCATTGTTGAGATTGGCGGAAATCGCGACTTTATACTTTCTCGGTAAATTTGAAAAGTCTTCGTTATGCTGGAAAAAGTCATAGACTTCCTTCACAACGGCTCTTGTATCAAAAAGTTCATCCGGATCGATGCCAGCCAGGGGGTTTCCGACGATATTACGCGTGATATCCCCACATGCCCCTGCAGAAGACAATCCGACTTTTTCCAGACGTTTGAAGATATCCGGGATTTGTTCAATCTTCAACCAGTGGAACTGGATGGCCTGACGGGTCGTGATATCATAGACATCCCTGCCGTATTCCTTACAGATGGAAGCAAGCTCCCTTGCCTGATCATACGATAAGATGCCGGAAGGGACATTGACCCTCATCATGAAATATCCGTCTTCTTTCGGTCTCTGCAGGTAAAGGCCAGCCCACTTGAATTTATCCCATTCCTCTTTGGGGATGGAAGAGAATCCATTTTTAGCATAATGCGGAATATCTTCAAAAATCTTCAATCCGTCTTTCTCGAGCTTCCATTGTTCTGTTTTATTCAGCTTTTCATTTGACTCCCATGATTTCTTATATGCCATATTTTTCTCTCCTTATATCAATTGTTTTTGCTTTAATTCCTTCAAAAGACGCTCTACACATTGTTCAATTGAGTTCTTTTCTGTATCCAGGACGATTTCCGGATTTTCCGGTTCTTCATACGGAGCACTAATTCCCGTGAAATGAGTGATCTCTTTTTTACGGGCTTTTTTGTATAACCCTTTTGGATCACGCTTTTCACATTCCTCCAGGGAACAATGTACGTATATTTCCAGGAATTCTTCAGGGCCGACCAGGCTTCTCACAACATCCCGGTCTTTTCTGAAAGGTGAAATAAACGCGGTGAGCACAATTTGACCGCTATCAATGAAGAGTTTCGACACTTCACCTATCCGTCTGATGTTTTCTTTACGGTCGTCCTCATTAAAGCCCAAATCTTGATTCAATCCATGACGGACGTTATCTCCATCCAGAACGTACACCTGCTTTCCCTGATTAAAAAGGGAGGCAGCAAGTGCATTCGCCACTGTCGATTTACCTGAAGCGGATAATCCTGTGAACCAGAGAATGAAACTTTGATGACCATTCTTTTTCCTTCTTTGCTGTTTCGTGATTGTAGATTCATGCCATACAATGTTTTCTTGTTTTTCACTCAAACTATCTTCCTCCCCGGCCGATTATTTGGATTCTTGTTTGAGACCCTTGATCAATACATCAATGACCTCTGGACGACTGAATGTTGAAGGAGGGACTTCCCCGTTCCTCAGCATCCCCCTTACTTTTGTTCCGGATAGGATGACGTGATGTTCTTTTCCATGGGGACAGGTTTTTGTCGTCGCCATCCCCTCACATTTCTCACAATAGAAGCTATGTTCGAAGCGAAGAGGGGTAATCCCGATCTCTTCTTCCGTAAACTGATCAAAAATCTTTTGGGCATCATAGGTTCCGTAATAATCACCAACCCCTGCATGATCTCTACCGACTATGAAGTGAGTACATCCATAATTTTTTCGCACTAAGGCATGAAAAATGGCTTCCCTAGGCCCTGCATATCTCATAGCAGCAGGAAAGACGCCAAGGAATACACGGTCTCTCGGATAATAGTTCCTCAGAAGAACGTCATAGCTCTTCATCCGGATTTCCGCTGAAATATCATCCGCTTTCGTTTCACCTACCAGCGGATTTAAAAATAGGGCATCCACCGTTTCCAAAGCCGTTTTCTGAATGTATTCATGCGCCCTGTGAACGGGGTTTCTGGTCTGGAAACCAACAATCGTTCTCCATCCCTTATCTTTAAACCTTTTACGTGTTTCAACTGGATCGAAGGTATATCCCCTAAAGGGTTTGGAAAGCCTTTTCACTAGTGTAATCTTCCCTCCGACATACACATCACCGCGGTCGAATAACTTCTTTACGCCGGGATGTTCCCTGTCCGTCGTTCCATAGACTAGAAGGGCTTCTTTATATTTGTCAGGTTCGTAGATATCCTCTACGTCGATCATCCCGTATGTTTCTCCTTTATAGACAAGCCTGCTCCTTTTCCCTAGCTGTACAGAACCAGCCTGCTCCTTGTAGATGGGCAGAGTGATGGGAATGCTCCATACACTTCCGCTCTCAAGCCGTAATGATTCCACCACGGTCTGATAATCCCGTTTGGTCAAGAATCCTTCTATGGGACTGTAAGCACCGATCGCAATCAGTTCCAGGTCACTCAATGCGATGTCGTCCAGTGGCAGTTCGTGTTGGATGTCCTTATAGGATTCTTCAGGTAAATAAGATTGGACCAGTACTCCTCCGTGTGGCTGTAAACTCATGTAAAATATCCTCCTTAACATATTTGTTTAATCGGAATTAAATTCAAATGCCCCCTCCATCTTCATGGACAGACCGTCTTTCCTCATTAATGACCCTCATCAGGGACAACGCACCTACTGTGGCAATAATGACGCTTATCGGTACGACAATTGAGTACAGATCACTATCGATTAACAATTTGACCAAAAAGTATGAAATACTGAGTGAAATCAAGGGGGATACCACCCAGATTTTGACGATTTTTTTGACGATTTTCTTTTGCAGCATGTGCTTGCCGTTTTTAGCTACACCCAAACCAATGATGGAAGAGGACGTAACCTGTGTCAGAGGGATCGGCAATCCATACAGAGAGCTCAAGATGACGAGGAAGGCTCCTGTTGAGGAAATGACAATTCCTTCAGCTTTAGAATATTGCGTAATTTTCTTGCCGTTTGTTTCGACTACTTTCTTTCCCAGTAAAACAGCTCCCAGTGCAACAAATGCACCACCAATCAAGATTCCACGTGTGGGTGAGATCAAACCGGCACCGACCAATGGACCAACTGCATTGGCAACATTATTCATGCCTGCTGAGAAAGCTTCAAAGAATCCGGCGATGATCAACAGATAAGCAAGCCACTGCTTATCAAAATGATACCCCCGCTTTCCAAGCTGAACTAAACCCAATCCCGCAAGCCAGGTTACGAAAAAGGCGATGACAGGGACGATTACCCAGAAAGACATGATCGTAATAAGTGATTTTACATACAGAACCTGATAGGCTACCCCGACTCCTACAACTGCGCCAACCGTTACTTCACTCGTAGACAGCGGAATGCCGATCACATTCGCAAGAAACAATGAAATCGTTGCGGATAACAAAATAATGAGAACGATCTTAATCGACAATAGATTCTGTGGGATGATCCCTGAACTGATTGTCTTTACAACCTCTCCACCACCCAGAACCGCCCCACTCAGCACACCTGCCGCGCATATCCATAGCGCTGTCTGGATGTTCTTTATTGCGCCTGCACCATATGCCACTCCCATTGAGGCTGCCGCTCCGCTGGCACCAATGTTCATGGCGAAGAACAAGCTGATCAGAAGGGCCGAGATTTCAAGCAAAGACCGTCACCCTTTCTAATGGAGACCGCATTCTGTCTTTCCTTTTCCTTTCCATCTTCCGGAGCGAAGATCATTGACATCAGTAGCCGGCGTAGTGCAATGGAAGCAGCCAATGCTCGGATACCCTTGATCGTGAAGTGGATTATAAGAAAGATTATGTTTATGGCTATAACGCCAGATCTCCTTCCACGTCCAGTGAATCAACGGACAGATTTTGACGGATTGAAATTTGTCATCTCTATTAATGAATTCAACGTGTTGTCTTGTTGGAGATTGTTCCCTCCTTAATCCTGAAATCCATGCGTGCCCCTTGGATAATGTTTCTTTTAACGGGTCAAGCTTCCGAATTTGACAGCATTGGTTTGGTTTGGTTTCCCATAACTTATCCCCATATGCCTCTGCCTGCTCCTTGAGGGTCAACTGAGGCTTTTTCATATGGATGGTCAACGCGGGATACGTCTTCTTCACTTTCTCAATGATTTCATACGTTTCCTTGAAATGAACCCCTGTATCAAGGAATACAATGGTCGCCTGCGGTTTCACCTTGGATATGAGATCGATAAGCACAATGCCTTCTATCCCGAAACTGCACGCATATACAACCTCGTCACCATAATGATCATATGTCCATTTCAGGACCTCCAACGCGCCTTTATAGACCGGATCCACTTCAAATTCCACAGATGGCTGTTTCCAAGTCTGATACGTTAACATAGTACACCCCATTCCCTGATGCTTATCCATAGAAAAAGAGGCGGTAACAAAATATAAGGAGTCCCTATATCTTTGCTACGCGCCTCTAGTTTGTCTAGTCAGCTTATTTAATTCGGACTTTCTCATTTTTCTCTAATTGAATGACTTTTCCATCCTGTACGATAATCGTGATCGAACCAAAGCTCATGGTTTCAAGCATGGACTGGATTTTCTCTGCAACCAAGTCAAACTGTACATGCTGGTTCTTCTCTTTTTTCACATGATACCCCCAATTTTCTTCTTATCCAGATCAGAAAAAAACAACTTCCCATTTTGGAAAGTTGTTCAGGTAAGGTTACCTTATCTTCCAAAATGACTTCACATTTTGCTGGAATTAGCACCTTACAATACGTAGGTTGCTGGGCTTCGCAGGGCCAGATCCCTCCACCACTCTGGATAAGAGTTATTCATTTTAATATTCTAAATAATATCACAATTACAGCAGAAGTCAACCCGAGTTTTTCGATCGGATTTATGTCTTTTGTCTTATTTTATTCAAACATCATTCCATAATATGTTTATTCGATTGGGGGTGGATCTACGACAATTTTTCATAAAGCATTGCGTAACTATTCAAGCATTCTAAACACGACGTTACCCTCAATTACTTTCTTCCCGGCTTGATTTGTGGCTAAAACCTTAAAATGAAGGAGGTTACCCTGATTGTCCGTCAATTCTGCCCGTAAAGTAACCACATCATGTAACATGACCATCCCTTTAAATCGTACCGAGTAATCCTGGATAAAGCCTTCCTCATAGTGTGGGCTGAAAAGTTTGGACACATTGCCCATCGTCCACATTCCATGAGCGATGATTCCTGGAAGACCCAGCTTCAAGGCTTCATCATCGATGGTGTGTATCGGATTATAGTCTCCGGAAGCTCCTGCGTATTTGATCAAGTCCATCCTTGTGACCGGAGCGAGTTCAACCGGGGTAAGTGTATCTCCTATTCCGAATGATTGTAATGTTGTCATTTACTCAACCTCTTTCTGACTTCTTCTGTGATAATGATAATCGCCTGGGAAGTGAAGATTCTTCCCCCACGAGAATCTTCACCGACATCTTCAATGACAAGGAACCCCAGTTTCCCCCCGGTACCTTCCCGTTCATAATAGTCTTTTATTTCCGTATAGCATTGAATCGTTTCCCCAACCTTCAAAGGTCTTTCATAATGGAAGGATTGTTCACCGTGGATCAACCCAACATTCGGTAAATGAAAGCCTTCAATCGAACCAAAGTCGAACACTCTCGGAAAGGTGGGAGGGGCAATGTTCACCCCATAAGAGGAGGACTTCCCGGCATCTTCATCCACATAAAGGGGATGGGGATCGCCAATGGCATCTGCAAATTTCCGAATCGCACCTCTTTCCACTGCATTTCGTGTGGGAGTAGACCTCTTTCCGATATAGGATTCAAACATATTCTTCACCCCTTTCTTCTTTATTCAGGCTTTCGGCCCTCCAGCAACGTAGAGAACCTGACCATTGACGAATGAAGATTTTTCATCTGCAAAAAAAGCGACGGCATTTGCAATATCTTCAGGAGCCCCGCTTCTTCCAACAGGGATTCCCTGGAGACTTGCTTCCACTAATTGCTCGAAAGTGATCCCGATCCGTTTAGCGGTTTCTTTCGTCATATCGGTTTCAATAAAGCCCGGTGCTACAGCATTCGTGGTGATTCCGAATGGACCAAGTTCTATGGCAAGGGTTTTCGTCAAGCCTTGAAGACCTGCTTTAGCCGTTGCGTAGTTTGCCTGCCCGCGATTTCCCAATGCTGAGGTGGATGAAATATTGATGATGCGTCCGTACTTTTGTTTGACCATGTATTGTTGGGCTGCCTTCACAACATTGAATGAACCCTTTAAATGCACATCCATGACCGTCTCCCAATCGTTTTCGGTCATTTTGAATAACAGATTATCCCTGATGACCCCTGCATTATTCACCACAATGTCCAGGGAGCCAAAGGATTCATATACTTCCTTCATCGCATTTTCAACTTCCCTGGATTCTACGACATTTACCACTTTTGTATACAATTCATATTGTTTAAATACCTCACTCGCTTCATTCAACGCATCCTCATTCACGTCGATGATGGCCACCTTGGCCCCTTCTTCAGCCAGTAATCCGGCAATCGACCTGCCGATCCCTCTGCTTCCACCTGTAACCAAAGCCACTTTTCCTCTGAATCGCTCTCCCATTTCGTCTGCCTCCTCTTCTGTTTATACAAATTGCCCAAGTTTCACATGACCTTTTAATAAGTTCCTTGAAATGATCAGTTTTTGAATTTCATCGGTTCCATCATAAATGCGCCATAACCTTGCCTCCCGGTACCATCGTTCGATCGGCAGCTCTCTTGTATAGCCCATACCACCATGGATCTGGAGGACGCGATCTACGACCCGATTCCCCATATTGGATCCATATAGCTTGGCCATCGACGCAACGTGACGATTGTCTTCCCCTTGATCGAGTGTGAATGCTGCATTTAACACGAGCCAACGGGCCGCTTCAATTTCCACGGCTGAATCCGCAATCTGCCACTGAATCGCCTGCCGGTCCGCGATAGGTTTTCCAAATGTTTCTCTTTCTTTCGAATAGTCGATGGCCATTTGAAGAAGTCGTTCTGCTGCTCCCACCGCCTGGGCCCCTACAATCCAGCGGGCAAATCCGATCCACTCCAATCCCAGATTGTAGCCGCCATCAATTTCACCAAGGATATTCTCTTCAGGAACCCTTACATCATCAAAAAAAAGACTTGCCGGGCCCCATTCCCCCATTGTATGGATATATTCGGATTTCCAGCCCATGCTTCGATCGGCGATGAAACAAGTGACTCCTTCCCGACCTGTCCGACGATGTTTTTCTTTATCCGTCACGGCCATGACCATGACGAAATCTGCTTCGTTTCCACCGGTAATGAACGTTTTCTCACCATTTAATATCCATTCGTTTCCGTCTTTCACGGCTGTGGTCCGGATATTACGGGTATCAGATCCCGCTCCGGGTTCGGTCATGGCAAAACATGATTTCTTTTCTCCATTGATTGTCGGTATCAAATAGTTTTTCTTCTGCTCATCGTTGGCGTAATACAGAATGTTATCCGCATATCCTCCAAAGGAGAACGGAACAAAGGTCTTGGAGATTTCCATATAGACGATGGCCATCATCATTTGACCGAGATCAGCCCCTCCGTATTCCTCGGGAGTGTTGATTCCCCAGAAACCTGCATCCTTGGCCTTCATTTGCAGCTCTTTCTTTTTTTCAGGAGAGAGGCTGGGCTTTCCCTCCCTTTCATTTCGCAACACTTCATTTTCTAAAGGAATCAATTCTTTCTCTACAAATTTCCGGATGGTCTTTTGGATCATCTTTTGTTCATCTGACAAGCGTAAGTTCATTTTTATTCCCCCCTAATAAGATAAAATTATGGCTGCAGGATAACTTTTCCCACTGTCTGTCTTCCCTGCATGAGGGAGTGGACCTTTGCCGCTTCTTCCAATGGGAACACGTGCCCCACTGTGACCTTTAAATCTCCGTTCGCCACGTAATGAAAGATTTCATGAAGAGTTTTTTGGGTCAACTCGGTGTCCCTCATCAGAGGAGGAAGGAAAAAGCCGGTGACCGATTGATTCTTTGCCATTAAGGAAGAGGGATAGAATCTGCTTTGCTCCCCGCTTGCTACACCGTAGATGATCATTCTCCCGAAGTGGGCAAGGCATTTTAATGTTTTGTAAAAGACGTCACCACCTGCCATCTCCAGCGCAAGATCCACACCCTTTCCACTTGTAGCATCCAGAACTTTTTTCTCCCATTCTTCCTCTGTATAATTGACCAGTACATCTGCTCCCATATCTTCTGCTAAGCGAAGCTTCTCCTCGGTGCTTGCAGTGGCAATCACTTTACCTGCACCGAATCGCTTTGCGAGTTGAACGGCTAAGAGCCCTACACCACCTGCAGCAGCATGAATGAGGACCGTCTCACCCTGCTCGAGTCTCCCAAGTGTTTTCAAAATATGATACGCACTCAGTCCCTGTACAGGTATTGCAGCCGCTTCTTTAAAATCCAAGCCATATGGAAGGGGGATGATGGATCGTTCATCTGTCATGGCATATTCTGCATACCCGCCTGAATCCATCATCGCTACGACCCGGTCTCCTTTTTTGATCCTGGTCACATCTTCTCCGACTTCGGTTACGATGCCTGACACTTCCGCACCGGGAATGTAAGGAAGGGGGGTCTTTACCACATATTGACCTTCTCTCCTGGCCGTATCAGCATAATTGACAGCAGAGGCATGCACTTTGATCAATACCTCCCTCCCACGGGGTGAAGGCATATCAATGTCCACATTCTTCAACACAACAGGACCACCGAACTCCCTAAATTGGATCGCTTTCATCTATACTCCTCCTAATTCCCCGAAAAAGAGGGGGTCCTTTTTTCTTTAAACGCTGAAACTCCTTCTACATGATCTTCCGTTGAAATCATCAGGGTTTGAGTGATTCTTTCCTGCTCCAGTATTTCATCCAGGGTAGTGGTGAATGAACGATCAATCATTTTTTTCATCATGCCGTAGGCTTTGCTTGGACCCGAAGCGAGTGTAGAAGCCAGCTCATATGTTTTTTCTTCCAGATGATCAGCGGACACCAGCCTGTTAATCACCCCTAATTCATACATTCTCCTGGCAGAAACAGGTTCTCCGGTAAAAAAGAACTCCTTTGCAAGATGAGGGCCGATCAACCGTGGGAGAAAATAAGAACCCCCTCCATCCGAAATGAGCCCTACTTTGGAAAAGCTCAGTGCAAATTGACTTGTTTCCGATGCAATGATTAGATCACAGGCCAATGCTAAATTAAATCCGGCACCTGCGGCGAAACCATGGACGGAGGCAATGACCGGCTTTTCTATTGTTTTGATGGCTTTGATACATGAATTCAGTATTCCGATATGTTCATAGACTTGGGCTGATGTGGCACTTCCCATCGTTTTCACGTCGCCACCAGCAGAAAATGACCTTCCGGCACCGCGGATCACGATCGCCCGGATCTCCTGATTCCGCCCAGCCTCTTCTACCGCTTCTATCAATCCGGTAAGCATATTCTCATCAAATGAGTTTAAGCTGTCTGGTCGATTCAAGGTAACATTCAACACCCGGTCATTCATTTCGACTAATAATGATTGCATAGCATTCATCCCCTTATATTTGTTCCCTGGAATCAAATGCTGCCTGATTACCCAGGGTAATTAAAGACTCGGCAAACCGATCGAACCCGGAAAAACGGGCATCATTTGTCTGACCCATCTTAAAACGGTAATAAATTTGCTGCACAATAACCGCCAGCTTAAAGTAGGCAAAAGACAAATAGAAATGAATGTGATTTACGTCCCTGCCGCTTTTTTCGGCATATTTTTCAATGAACTCTCTTCTGCTGTAAAAACCGTCCATGATGGTCACTGGAGGCTTCCCGAGACCGTACTTTAACAATTCAGGATCATCTTGCTGGATCCAATACCCCATGGCGACACCCAGATCTGCAAGGGGGTCTCCGACGGTAGCCATCTCCCAATCGAATAATCCCACCATGGATGTCAGGTCTTCAGAAAACATACTATTGTTTAATTTAAAGTCATAATGAATGATCGTGGACTCAGCATTTTCCGGAACGTTTCTGATCAACCACTGTGTGAGATGTTCTACATCACGAATCTCACTGGTTTTCGCACGTTCATAGCGATTGATCCACCCGTGAACCTGTCTCTCCATAAAGTGTTCGGGTTTACTGATTTCATGTAGTGAGGTTTTGGTATGGTCAATGGAATGAAGCTCAACCATTCTTGAAACCATTTCTTCCGAGATTTTCTTGCACACCTCAGGCGTTACATTCAGATGCGGGGGAAATGATGTATCGAATACTTCCCCCCTTTTTCGTTCCATGATGAAGAATGGGCTTCCGACTATCCCTTCATCTTCGGAGAATACATAGGGTTTTGGTGTAACGTCGAATAAAGGGTGGACCTCTGAAAGGATCCTGAATTCTCTTTTCATATCATGTGCCTTCGGTGCGACGGGCCCTAAGGGAGGACGTCTTAAAACCCCTTCCCATTCTCCCATTGAAAGCAAATACGTTAGATTTGAGTGACCTGCAGAAAACTGTTTAATGCTCAACTTTTCTCGTTGCAAATCAGGAAAATGCTCAACCAGGAAGTCATGTAATTTCCTTTTATTTAATTCTTCTCCTTTTCGAACTGAAACCGTTTCATATTCCATTCGCTCCGCCATGTTACCCCTCCTAGATTCAAGAATATTCAGTTTTCTCAGAACGAAAATGATTGTTTAACTGAGCTTTTAACAGATCAGGGATTGCTTTGCTCCGTTGTTCCTGAAAGTCAAAATATACAATGACCGCATTTCCCCTTGCGATCAGTTGATGAGTCTCCGCACACAGGATATCATGGTCTAACTGAAAACTCTTGGATCCGATTTTGGAAACATCGGTGGTGATGACAAGTTCTTGATTGAAATAACCCTGTGATACGAAATCACATTTGGTGGAAGCCAGGATAAACTGCCAATCCTTCACGTCCATATCGAATCCGATTGTTTGAAAGAATTTAATTCTCGCTTCCTCTAAATAGACAAAGTAAGTGGTATTGTTAATATGCCCCAGTGCATCAGTTTCGCAGAATCTACTTCTTACGGTGATAGAATCCATTTATCCGCCTTCTTCCATTATAAATACTAACCAGTCGGTATGTTAGAGGAGGAGGAAATGCTATAACCGCTTCCCCCTCTATTGTGTTTGAATCCCTTTCAAGACCATATCGACAAACGTGCCTGCGATTTCTTCATCCGTCTTCGCCCCATCAGGCTTATACCATTGATAGCTCCAGTTCATCATCCCAAGTATACCGAAGGCTACAACGGAAACATCAAAGTCGTTTCGGAAATCCCCGGACTTTCTTCCTTCTTTCAAGAGCTTTTCGATATTGTATCGGTACATATCCCGCTTGGGTTCGATTTGGTCCACACTTTCATGGCTTAAGTGTCTCATCTCCCTGAAAAACACTTTGGCACTGGCACCCTGTTCTTTGATGTCCACGATGGAAAGATGAATGATGTCAAAAAGTTTCTCGCGGAAAGATTTACTCCCATCTTCCAGTATTCTTTCCTGCTTGGACAATAAGGCATCGATATATCTCAAATGAATTTCCTTTAGAAGCTCTTCTTTACTGGAAAAATAATAGTAGAATGTTCCTTTTGTCACCCCGATCGATTCAACGATATCCTGAATGGACGTGACGGTAAAGCCTTTTTGATCAAATAATCGAACTGCTTGCTCTGTCATTTTTTCTTTCATATGAAGTCCCCTCAATCTGCAAATATCCCCTGAATTATATCACATTTTCCCGGAGGGCCCTTCTTAAAATCTTGCCTACACTCGTCTTTGGAAGTTCATCCCGGAATTCAATGATCCTCGGGACTTTGAATGAAGACATATTCTCCTGACAGAACCCCATCAATTCCTGTTCTGACACCTTTTCCCCACCCTTAAGGACAATCACGGCTTTCACGGTTTCTCCACGATAGGAGTCAGGGACCCCGATTACGACCGCTTCCTGTACAGAGGGATGTTCATAAATGACTTCTTCCACTTCCCGGGGATACACGTTATATCCTGAAGCAATGATCATATCTTTCTTTCGATCCACTATCGATACATACCCTTCATCATCCATACGGGCAATGTCTCCTGTGTATAGCCATCCGTCACGAAGGGCATTGGCGGTTTCTTCAGGTAAATTCCAGTACCCCTTCATGACTTGGGGACCTTTGATGATCAGCTCCCCAATGTCTCCCGGAGGTACTTCCTTCATGCCGGTCGCTATATCCACTACCTTATAATCCGTAGACGGGAGGCCGATTCCGACAGTTCCAGGCTTTCTTTCTGCGAAAGCGGGGTTGCAATGGGTTGTCGGCGAGGCTTCGGATAAACCATACCCTTCCAATATCTTTGCCCCTGTTTTCTTCTCGAACTGATTTAAGAGTTCAACAGGCATGGGGGCACTGCCGCTGTTACAAAGCTTGATCGAATGAATCCCATAGTCTTCAGCAGAAGGGTGATTCGTAATCGCCACATACATGGTCGGCACTCCAGGGAATAATGTGGGTTTCTCCCTCTTAATGGTTGATAATACTTCTGAGAGCTCAAAACGTGGCAGCAGGATCATTTCATTTGCTGTATAGATGGAAAGATTCATGCATGAATTCATTCCAAATACATGAAAGAAGGGAATTACACTCAGACTTCTTTCTTCCCCTGTTTGAATGCTTTCTTTAAAAAAGCGCTGACTTTGCATGACATTTGAAAGGATATTGCTATGTGTGAGCATCACACCCTTGGACACGCCGGTGGTTCCACCTGTGTATTGAAGGACCGCCACATCTTCCGGCTCTATTGAAATGGGTGAAACCCGACCGTCCCCAAGCTTCAAAAATTCATCAAACGTGTAATCCGTCTCATGATCCTCCCCTTGGAAGCTGACGACAATGATCGTTTTCACCTTGGTTTCCTTTTGAATGGATTGAATAATGGGATAAAAGCGGTCCAATACAATGATCGTCTCCGCACCGGAGTCATTCAGTAAATGAATGAGTTCCCTTTCTACAGACATTGGATTAACCTGGGTAACAATTCCGCCAGTGGTAAGGATCCCATAATAAGAAATGACATATTGGGGACAGTTAGGGAGCATGATGGCAACCCGGTCTCCTTTCTTCGTCCCGATATGCTGGAGGGACGAGGAAAACATTGTGACGGCATCTTGAAGTTCACGATACGTCATGCGCTTTTGATAGAAGCTTATACAAGGATGCTCAGGGTACCCCGAAGCAGTTTGTTGGAGCATATGGGGTATTGAGAAATCAATTGCTGGAATATCTGTGTCGAACGATTCAGGATAATGAACGTGCCAGGATTTAGTTGTCACAAAATCATTCCTTCCGTTTTGATTATTCAGCTGCCACTGCATGGTCCTAATAGATCAACCCACCACCATCTACAGATAATGTGGATCCGGTGATAAAGGAGGCTTCATCCGATGCCAGGAACAAGATGGCGGAGGCCACTTCATCCGGGTTTCCAATCCTTCTGAGGGCATTCGATTGAGAAATCACCGACCATTTCCTTTCATCCTTCTTCCATCCTTCAATGATGTTTGTATCGATGACACCCGGAGCTACAGCATTTACCCGGATTCCTTCTTTTCCGTACTCCAATGCGGCATTTTGCGTCAACAATACCACTCCGCCTTTTGCCGCATTATAAGCGGATACGTACTTCCTCCCCTTTAAACCCAGAAGACTTGAAACATTCACGATGACCCCGCCTTTTTTCATCAGTTCCGGTATGCTATGTTTCATTCCCAGAAAGATGCTCTTTAAGTTGGTATCAAGGACATCATCCCATTCCGTTTCTTCCAAATCGACACTCCTGACTTCCGACTGACCGATTCCGGCATTGTTCACGAGGATATCCAGACTCCCGAAATGCTCGACCGTATTATGTACGAGCTCCTGCATGCTTTCACTGTCTCTTACATTCGTCCTTACATACATCGCATGCCCATTCTTTTCCCTGATGAGCCTTACCGTTTCCTCCCCCCTCGATTCATCCAGATCTGCCACGACGACATTCGCCCCTTCGTCAGAAAATCTTAAAGCGGTCGCACGTCCTATTCCACCGCCTCCTCCAGTGATGATCGAAACCCTACCCGATAGCCTCATATGCAATCACTCTCTCTTCCTAGCTCTCTACCGGAGAGGCTTTTTGATATTTTCTAAGTTCTAATTTTGCTAGTTGGGCACGATGTACTTCATCAGGCCCGTCGGCAAGCCGTAATGTGCGGGCATTTGCCCATTGTGCGGCCATTGAATGGTCCCCTGATACCCCGGCAGCCCCAAATGCCTGAATGCCCCGGTCTATCACCCGTAATGCCATGGAAGGGGCCGCTACCTTTATCATGGCGATTTCCTGTTTGGCCATTTTATTTCCGACGGTATCCATCATGTAAGCGGCTTTCATGGTCAGAAGGCGTGCCTGCTCGATTTCAATACGTGAATCAGCGATCCATTCCATGACGACCCCCTGACTTGAGAGCGTCTTTCCGAATGCTCCCCTGTTTTGAACACGCTTACATAATTCTTCAAGCGCCCTTTCCGCTGCTCCGATCAAACGCATGCAATGATGGATCCGCCCTGGACCTAATCGCCCCTGGGCAATGGCAAAACCTTTCCCTTCCGCCCAGATCATATTTTCCAGGGGCACCCGCACATCGGTAAAGGTGATTTCTCCATGACCATGAGGAGCATGATCGTATCCAAAGACTGGAAGCATCCGTTCAATTTTCACACCCTCCGCGTCCAAAGGGACAATGATCATCGATTGCTGCTCATGTCGTCTTGCATCAGGGTCTGTTTTCCCCATTAAGATGGAGAAGCTGCACCGGGGATCCCCAGCACCGGAAGACCACCATTTCCTGGCATTGATGACGTATTCATCCCCGTCTCGAACGATGCTTGCCTTGATATTTGTGGCATCGGATGAAGCGACTTCGGGCTCCGTCATCGAGAAACAGGAGCGGATCTCACCATTCAGGAGGGGGATCAGGTATCGCTCCTTTTGGGCAGGGGTGCCATACCGCTCCAACACTTCCATATTACCAGTATCTGGAGCGTTGCAGTTGAATACTTCCGGGCCGATTAAAGACCTTCCCATGATTTCACAAAGCGGTGCATATTCCACATTACTTAATCCAGCCCCATATTCACTTTCTGGTAGAAATAAGTTCCATAACCCTTGTTTCCTTGCTTCGGTTTTTAATTCTTCCATGATGGGAGGGACTGAACTCCATCGGGTATCCTGCCTGTTTAATTGCTGTTCATAAAGGGATTCATTCGGGTATACGAACTCTTCCATGAAGCGGGATAGTTTATTTTGATATTCTTGTACTTTTGGAGAATAGGAGAACTCCATGACATCCATCCTTCCTTATTAAAAATAATCGGGTTACATCGCTGAGGAGCCGCCATCCACCACAAGGACCGAACCTGTTACAAAATCAGAGGCACGGGAAGCAAGGAAAAGAGCCGCCCCTTTTAAATCATCTTCGCTTCCGAATCGATTTAACGGCGTACCTTCTAAAATGGCTTCCCCGGCATGGGAGAGGATCCCCTTTGACATTTTTGTCGGAAAGAAGCCTGGTGCGATTGCGTTAACATGGACTCCGCGAGAGCCCCATTTCACGGCAAGATCCTTGGTGAAGTTGATGACTGCTGCTTTACTTGTACTATAGCCGATGGCATCCATATATCTTGGGTCCGTTCCTTGAAGACCCGCTACAGACGCGATATTGATGATTTTCCCTTCATTCTGTGCTAACATCAGCTTTCCTACCGCCTGTGACATAATGAAGGTCCCGTTCACATTTACGTTCATGACTTTATGCCATGCCTCGAGGGGCATTTCTTCTGCAGGAGCGCCCCATGAAGCACCGCTGTTATTCACCAGGATGTCAATTCGTCCAAATGCCTTTTGGGTTTCATCCACAACCCTCGCGACGTCTTCCGGATCCGTGACATCACATTGAAAGGAAAGTGCTTGTACACCCATACCCTCTAAATCCTTTTTGACTTCATCGCATGCTTCTACATTTCTTGAACAGATGACAACATTTGCTCCTGCTTCCGCAAAACAGGTTGCAATCTGCTTTCCAAGACCCCTGCCTCCACCAGTCACCAGTGCCACCTTACCGGATAAATCAAACAATTCCTTTACATGCATATTCCTGCCTCCCTCTTTCAAGTCATTCACACACCAAGATACTAACCGGTCGGTATGTTACCTCTATAGTAAAGAATATAGTCTGAATTTTCAATCATAAACACTCAAAAACATGTGAAATTTCCTTTTCCAATAAAAAAGCCGGCTCATCAAAAATGAGCCGGCCCGGCATTTAAGCTTCAGCTTCGATCATTTCTTTATTATAGGTTTCCGTATCCAGTTCTCCCGTTACCTTACTCGTGATGATTCCAGATGTCATGGCACCACTCACATTAACGGCTGTCCGGCCCATGTCGATTAAAGGTTCGATTGAAATCAGAAGACCCGCTAACGCAACCGGCAGGTCCATGGCAGAAAGGACGAGGATAGCGGCAAATGTGGCACCGCCGCCAACTCCGGCGACACCGAAGGAGCTGATGGCAACAATGGCAATGAGCGTAAAAATAAATGTTGGGGTAAAAGGATTGATGCCAACCGTAGGTGCGATCATGACGGCAAGCATAGCCGGGTAAACGCCGGCACATCCGTTTTGCCCAATGGATAATCCAAAAGATCCCGAAAAGTTGGCGATCCCTTCAGAAACACCCAGTTTATTTTTCTGGGTTTGAATATTAAGGGGCAACGTCCCTGCACTGGATCTTGAGGTAAAGGCAAAAGCCAATACGGGAAGTACTTTTTTCACGTATGTGACCGGATTCAGTCCTGTAAGCGTCAATAGGATTAAATGGATCAAGAACATGATAATAAGGGCAACATAGGACGCCCCTACAAATTCACCAAGTTTCATGATGGCATCGAAATCACTCAGTGCGACTGTTTTCGCCATGATGGCCAGCACACCGAATGGCGTCAGCCTCAATACCAGGGTCACAATTCTCATTACGACAGCATAGATGGAATCCACGATTTTCTTGAAAAATTCCGCCGCTTCAGGTTCCTTTCGCTGAACCCCTAAATAGGCGATGCCGATGAAGGCTGCAAAAATTACAACAGCTATGGTCGACGTGGCTCTTTCTCCGGTTAAATCAAGGAAAGGATTCTGAGGCAGGAGTTCCAGGATTTTTTGAGGATAGCTTTGGCCTTCTAAAGCCGCTGCCCTCTCCTCCAGCTGAACACCCCTTGCCGCTTCGGCATTTCCTTGATCAATTTGGATGGCTTCCAGGTCGAATGCTGCAGTTGTCGCAATACCTACTGCAGCCGCGACGGCAGTCGTACCGACAAGCAATCCGATGATCAATACTGAAATTTTCCCTAGATTGGAAGATCGTTTTAATTTTGAAAAGGCTGAAAGGATCGATACGAATACAAGTGGCATGACAATCATTTGAAGCAGCTTAATATAACCCGTTCCCACAATATTGAACCATTCAATCGATTGGGTGACATTTTCATCACCTGCCTCATACACCCACTGTAAACCGAGACCGAAAACAATTCCCAGTCCGAGTGCGGCAAACACCCGTTTTGAAAACGAAACATTTTTTCTTTGCATATGAAATAGTACACCAATGAGAACAAGAAACACCAAAATGTTCAACAAAACAAACCAGACATTCATTCTAAACCCTCCCTCTTATCGATGATGGTGATACAAGTTAGACCGGGGTCTACTGTATCGTATGATAGAGGAGGGCAGGATATGTTGTTTTTGTCCGGTGATTTTCTAGAAAGATTTTAACACACTATCCTGAACCCCTTGAAAGAGAGTATGAGTACGCTCAGGATGTTTTGAAATCGCCGAGATGACAGCCACACCATCGGAGCCTGCTTCCATTACTTTATGGACATTTCCCGAATGGATGCCTCCAATTCCGACCACGGGGAGGTGAATCCCCGTTTTTCTCATTGATTCAATCACCTTTGGTCCTTGGACGGGTCTGCAATCATTCTTAGTTGTAGTTTGAAACATGGGACCCACACCCAGATAATCCGCTCCCGATTCTAAAGCGAGTTGTGCTTCCCTCACATTATGAGCGGAAATCCCAAGTATTTTATCACCTAACTTCTTTCGGACCGCTCCGATTGATTCGTCCTCCTGTCCTATATGTACACCATCTGCACCCATTTTCAAAGCCAGCTCCACATCATCATTGATAATAAAGGGAACCTTGTACTTTTGACATACATGCTGGAGTTCAAGAGCCAGTACCATCATGGGCTTTCCCTCCAGACAGCGAGTCCCCTTTTCCCGAAATTGAAACATGGTAACCCCGCCCGAGAGTGCTTCTTCCAATACATCGACAGGAGATCTTTCACAATTTTGACTGCCCATCACGAAATATAGCTTTAAGGAGTCTCTAAGATTCATAGATTGACTCCTTCATGATAGGCCCAATGATTCGTTGGCCCATGTCCACTCCCGATGCCGAGTGAATGTGAGATGGCAGCTGTAATAAATCCCTTGGCAGTATGGACTGAATCAAAGACGGTGTTCCCTTTTGCCAATTCTGCCGTGATGACCGCAGAGAACGTACAGCCCGTTCCATGCGTATGGGGAGTAGAAATTCTTGGACTTGTAAACTCAAAGAATTCTTTCCCGTCATAAAGAATGTCAATCGCATAAGATGATTGAGATTGTGATTGGTGACCGCCTTTAATGATCACATGTTTGGCCCCCATCTCGTATAGGTCCTCAGCAGCTTTCCGGCAATCACCAACATCCCGTATCTCTCTTCCCGTTAAAGCTTCTGCTTCAGGGATATTGGGTGTGATGACGTAAGCAACCGGGATCAGACGATTGATCAACGCTTCAATGGATTTTTCTCCTAATAAAGAAGCTCCCCCTTTCGCAATCATCACAGGATCCACTATAAGCTTCTCCCATCCGGAGATGCTTGCGAAATCCGCAACAGAAGCAATGATCTCATCATTCACCAACATTCCGGTTTTTACGGCTTCGGGTGGCAAATCTTCATTAATGGACGTCAATTGTATCAAGACTTCTGATGCCGACGATGGAAATACACCCTGCACCCCTTTTGTATTTTGAGCTGTCACGGCTGTTACGGCAGACATCCCATAAACATGACACTCTTGAAACGTTTTTAGATCCGCCTGAATCCCGGCGCCGCCACCGCTATCCGACCCTGCAATCGTCAATGCTTTATATACCATCTGTCACGCTCCTCTTTCAACCAAAATAACGATGATAAATTGATTTTGCTTCCTTCATTTCTTTCGTTCCATGGATAAGCGCCCGTCCGTCATAAAATAAAACTATTTGGAGGGAATCGACCTTGAACCTGATCAAATAAGGGTTCCTTTCCACTTGCTTGCCCTGGTTCTCAAGTGTTTTTGAAATGTCCAAGAGATTAACAGAGTGCCTTGACGCTGGCCGGATTTGCACGGAATCCCGTCCACATAGGACGGCCGTTTTCGTTTGATTCTCATATCGAAGACTTGGGTACATTCGATGAACACCACACGAGGGACACTCTTCTTTTTTCAACTTCCTTACATCAAGAGACGTATGTTCATTTTTCCATAAATCGAAAGAGACGACCCTATGGCTGAGAGATTCATAATCTTCCACCAACATTTTTAGTGCCTCTGTCGTTTGATGGGCGACCACCTGTGAGACGGCAGGACTGATGATTCCTGCTGTATCACAGGTCAAGCCCCCTATCGGAACTTCATCGATTAAACAGTAAAGGCAAGGTGTCACACCGGGAAGAATGCTGAATGAAATGCCATAGCTCCCCACACATGCTCCATAGATCCAGGGAATGGAATATTTTTGAGATACATCATTTATGATCATCCTCGTTTCAAAGTTATCTGTAGCATCGATGATCAGATCTGCACCCATGGCCAAGTTCACTAACTCTTCAGGCATGACATCGAGAATATGTGCTTCGATATCAACTGTTGAATTAATTTCCCCCAATCTCTTTTTGGCAGCGATCGCCTTCGGTAGTCGACTTTTTGCATCTTCCTCATTGTAAAGCTGCTGTCGCTGCAGATTGCTCCATTCGACGTAATCCCGGTCCACGATCGTCAGCTTTCCGATGCCGGCACGAACGAGGATTTCTGCGTTTCCCGTGCCCAAAGCTCCTGCTCCAATGACCAGTACATGTTTATCCCTTATTCTTTCCTGACCTTCACTTCCAATGGGTGAAAATAAAATTTGTCTTGAATATCTCTCCTCATTCAAACACTCATCCCCTCCATCGGGCTGCTCGCTGAAGCATAGGGCTTTTGAGGGATTCTTCCGGCTTCATATCCAAAACGGCCACCTTCGATTGCGAGCCTCATGGCATTGGCCATTTTAACAGGATCTTTCGCCTGTGATACCGCCGTGTTCAGCAACACAGCATCTGCACCCAGTTCCATAGCATAAGCGGCATCAGCAGGAGAACCGATTCCAGCATCAACGATGACCGGTACCTTTGCCTGCTCAATAATGAAACGGAGGTTTACGGGGTTCACAATTCCCTGCCCCGATCCGATCGGGGATGCACCGGGCATAATGGCATGTGCGCCCAACTCTTCCAATTTTCTCGCAAGAACTACATCATCGGAAGTATATGGGAGGACCGTAAATCCTTCTTTGAGCAGTTCTTCCGTTGCTTTCAGGGTTTCAACCGGGTCCGGCAATAGTGTTTTATCACAACCGATTACTTCCACCTTGATCATGTCACAAATTCCCGATGCCCTGGCTAACTGTGCATGCCGCACCGCTTCCCCAGCAGTTTTTGCGCCAGCCGTGTTCGGTAATAATGAGTAGCTCTCCAAGTCGAGTTTTTCCAGGAAGTTGGGTTGACTAGGCTCGAATATATTCATTCTCCTTACCGTGAACGTAAGAATCTCTGCCCCAGAAACCTCCACCGCTTCCTTCTGGATATCAAAATCAGGATACTTCCCTGTCCCTAACAATAATCTTGAATGAAATGTATAATTTCCGATTTTCAACATATCAACCGCCTCCTACAAATTGGACCAATTCAATGGTATCTCCATTTTCAACTGTTGCCTTTTCATGCTCGTATGCCCGTAATATAATGTGATTTTTTTCGACCATGATTGTACGGTTCTTCAATTTATAATGGTGTATAAGATCGTCTATCGTCTTGACTGTGTCTGGCACGGTTACCAGCTGTCCATTAATCCTTAATTCCACTTTCTCAACTCCCCATGTGTGAATGTAGTAATGAATTCTCTTTGCCTTCCATCAGGTCTGCCATCATGACTCCCGTTATGGGAGCAAGGAGGATGCCATTCCGGTAGTGGCCCGTTGCAATGGAAAGCCCTTCAAAGCTTTCGCTTCTTCCGATGACAGGCAGTCCTCCTTTTGTTTGAGGCCGTATCCCTGACCAGGCTCTTTCCCAATCGGCATGGATCAGGTCTGGTAAAATATCTGTAGCTTTCTGCATTAAACTCATCATTCCACTAACGGAAATGGTTTCATCAAAGGTGTGCGCATGTTCTGTTGCTCCTATTAAAAATCGGCCACCCACCTTTGGAACAATGTAGCAGCCCTCGGTGAAAATGGTCCTCTCCGTCAATTTCCTGGAGTATTTCACCGAAAAGCATTCACCTTTAACTGGAAAAGAGTGAAGTGTCAAGCCGACTCTCTCCAGTAGTGATTGACTCCACGCACCGCCTGCAACGATGATTTCAGATGCATAATAGGGGCCAATCGATGTTTGGACTCCCACTATCCTGCTTCCTTCAACAATAAAGTCATGGACTTCCGTATACTCCTTGATATCAGCCCCTAGTCTGACTGACGCGTGGCCCAGTGCTTTTGTCAGCTTTGCGGCCGACACGTTCCCGTCACGCGGAATGTACAAACCGCCGATTGCCTGCTTAGAGAGATAAGGTTCGAAGGTTGATAGTTTTGGAGAGGATAGCCATTCAACCCCTTCGTCCTGATCCATTTTGGAAGCAACACTTACTAACGTCTGTGCCTCTTTCTCTGTCCTTGCCAGTTTGATCATTCCATTTTCCATATACTCTATATCCATACCGGTTAGTTCTTTTAATTCCTGTGCAAGGGCAGGGTACATATTCCTGCTTTTCTGCGCCAGGCGATAGAGGGGGCTTCCCCCATTGAGTTCCGTATGGACCCCTAGCATCCCCGCTGCAGCTTTTGAGGCTCTGGATGCCAATTGTTCCTTCTCAATCAGCAATCCTTTATTTCCTCTTTTGGAAAGCTGGTACAGAATCGAGCAGCCGATTACACCTCCCCCTACGATCACCACATCATATGCTTTCTCCAAGCTGTTTCACCTCCTTATGGATCGCCATATAATAAGCCCGTGCTGCTTCAAGGGGATCTTCTGAAAGAAAGATTCCTGATAATACCGCGATACCTTTTGCCCCGGTTCTCAAAATGCCCTCAACCCGTCCGGGCGTAATACCCCCGATGGCGATTATGGGAAGGGGAATGTTCAAAACGATGTCTTCCAAATTGATAATCCCTGTGCCTTGCTTCCCTGGTTTCGACGTTGTTTCATAGATATTCCCATATAGGAGAAAATCGGCTCCTTCGTCACATGCCCAAAGTGCTTCTTGCATGCTGTGCACCGATGAACCGACCTTCAAAGATGGAAAATGTTCCTTCACAAGAGCAACAGGAGCACTATGCTGCGAAAGCTGGACTCCTCTCACATGTTTCATCCAAGCGATGTCTGCACGATCATGGATACACAGCTTTCTTAATGGAATACCAGCAGCTGTTAATTCATCAACGGTTTCAATCAACTCCCCAGCTGTCCAACTCCTTTCACGGATATGAAGCATATCGATATAGGGGTGGATGGTTTTCGAGATTTCCACCAATACTTCACTTGAATGCTGACCAGTGGAAATGACATGTAGCCGTCTTCTGTTTTCAATTTCCATAGCGAACATCTCCCGTCGGAAATAGTGGTAGATAAATAGAAAGAATGTAACTTACGGAAACCATGAGTATGATGCTCCCCATAAAATAGCTATCAAATTTTGAAAATCCGACTTTGTAGAAATAGGTTCTCTCCCTCTCACCATCAAAGCCTTTCGTATCCATGGCAACTGCAATTCTGTGAGCCCTCCTGATACTTTGTGCCAGCAAGGGAATGGAATAAGACTCTATGGTATGAAAAAATTTCTTATAGCCTGTTCGTTCACGGTTGCCCCTGACTTTCAGTGCATTCCGAATGGTGGTGAATTCTTCCATCATGATAGGGATCAGCCTTATACCGGCCATAAAACTATAAGCGTACTTCGGCTTAAGGCACAATTGCTGCATAAGTGAATAAAACAGGAGGACAGGTCTTGTCGTCAGAGCAAACATTAGGCCTAAAACAGCGAATAGGAATGCCCTTAAACCAATGTGAAACCCCCTATAAAAACTTTCCTCTGTCACATGGACCATCCCCCAGGTAAACCAAGTCGTCTCCCCTTTCCCAAACATGATCATCGAAGATGCCGTAGAGAGAAAGACAAGGAAAAATGGCATGGCCATCAGCGTCACTAACCTCTTTGAATATCCAGAGAATGACCACAATAAAAGGAAAGTGAACAAGGTCAAATACACGAGCCAGTTCAGGTAATGAACGAATAGTAAAAACAGAAAAAGCGCAATCATTACGATCAATTTCATACTCGGGTTAATGCGATGTAGCCAGGTGTGTTTATGAACTAATTCCATGTTCATAATGCTTCACTCCTCGATGCTTCTACATCCGCATCTTGAACCACTCTTCCTTCTTCGACGGTCCATATCCTGGTCGCATAGTGTTGGGTGATTCTGATATCATGAGTCACCATCAAGATGGTGACACCTTCACTCTGTAACTCAAGAAGCATTTCGAGCAATTCAAATGTATTGTGAGCGTCCTGTCCGAAAGTTGGTTCATCCAATAACAGAATCTCCTTACTGGGAACGATGGAAGCTGCAACACTCAGTCTGCGTTTTTGACCCACGGATAACGAATAAGGATGTTGTCCCTTACATGAACGAAGGTTGAATCGCTGGAGTAGCTCATAAACCTTTCTCTCTATGCTTTCTTCGCTCAAATCCTTTAGCCGGTAACCATAGGCCACTTCGTCAAAAACGGAATGGGTGACAAACTGTAATTCGGGATTTTGAAAAACGAAGGCACACTCTTGAGAAATCTTTTTCCCTTTCATCTGTACTCCGTTTAATTCGTACGTCCCGCTAGTATGGTTGAATTTCATTAAGCTGTGGAGTAACGTTGATTTCCCTGCCCCATTCCTTCCTGTAACAGCAATCCATTCCCCTTTGCGAATCACCGCATAGGGCAGGTGAATCTTCTCTTTCTTTTGAATATAGCCTTTAAAGTCCTCCATTCTTACAATCACAGGTCCGAATGAGGGACTTTCCCTCATCTGGCGGGATGACAGATATTCCTCCCATGCGCCCGGGTACCACACACCAAAGTTCATCAACGTACCCTTGTATTGGTTCAGGATCCACTCTTTCGCTCCATCAGCCCTGATGGTTCCATCGGCATCGAAAAGAATGATTCGATCGATCATGTCAAGAACGTGATCAAGTTTATGCTCAACGATCACCAGGGTTTTATCTAAACCGATTTCTTTGATTGTCTTCCAGACAGACTTTGTACTTTCCTCATCCAATAATGAAGTCGGTTCGTCCAGGAACAAGGTATCGGGTCTAAGTGCAAGCGCAGAAGCAATGGCCAATTTCTGCTTCATGCCTCCTGATAATGTTGAGATTTTCGTATGGGGATCCTCAAGTTCCAGTCCCACCTCCGATAGCAGCCGTTGTATTTCCTCTTTCATCTCTTCACGGGAAATCCGTAAATTCTCCAGCACAAAGGCTAATTCTTCATCCACAAATGGCATACAAAATTGCGAATCCGGATCTTGAAATACATAGCCATAAGAATCAGATACCTCCAATTTTGCAGCTCTCATGGGAACATCGACGGAGCGGGGGATCACTCCGGATAAAACATGTAATAGTGTTGACTTCCCGCATCCTGATGGACCCAATAGCAATACTTTCTCCCCTTCATTGATAGAAAGACTGACTTCATTAAACATCCGTTTCCCTGTTCCGGGATAGGTAAGTCCAAGGTTTTCGACATGCATAAGCATCACCCCCTTTACTGGTTCAATACATCGTAATCATCCTCACTTGCACGTCTGACCAGACTTGTGACTCCGGTTTTCTCAAGGGCCCTGACCAAATAAAATGATCCTGCACCTGCAATGACAATCGATCCCAGTAATCTTGCAAAGATAAACAATGACAGATTCCAAAGGACTAAATCTCCCATATACCCTTTCATGTAATCCATGAAGATGGATCCCCATGCGGAACCGAACGCAGCAAAACAGATAATCGAAAGATCATAGCGTCTGTATTTCGTCAGGAAGAAAACCGATTCTGCCATTAACCCTTGAATGACTCCGAATAAAAGGACCTCGAGTCCCCATTCAGAGCCCATGAGAAACTCTCCTGAAGAAGCTGCGATTTCGGCTAAAAGGGCGACACCGGGTTTTCGGATGATCAAGAATGCTACGGTGGCCGCCATGAACCACATTCCATAGATGAGTTGATCTGCATGCAACCCGATCGGCTTCAACAGGTTATAAAATGGACCCCAAAGCTTATAAATGACCCCGAACATGATGGAAATGACCACCGTCACTAAAATATCGGTCAGTTTTAATTTAGACATGGTGTTCGCTCATTTCTTTTCCTGCATCCAGTGCATTCTGAAACGGCCATTTTTCCAGGGTGTAAGCCATCTCCCAAAACTGCCATTCATAGATGCTGCTCATAATGAAATTTTCTTTCATTCTTTCTTTATCGTGTAAGGTCATTGTTTCTGCCAATTCATCAAGCCTATTGATTTGTTCCTCCACTAACTCTTTAAACCATTCCCCGCCGTATGCCTTAATCCATTCCTGATACACCGGTTGTTCCGGCGTGCATGATTTCAAGCGTTCGCCGATCTCATAATAGAGCCAGTAACATGGGAGGATTGCCGCCAGGATATCAGCTAAGCCCCCATATCTTGCGGAACGATACATATGGGACGTATAAGCGTACGCCGTAGGAGCCGGTTTGAAATTCTTTTTTTCATCATCCGTGATCCCTAATCGTTTAGAGAAATTTTCATGAAGAGAAAGCTCTGCTTCATTGGTTCCTACAGCGTGGGATGCCATTCGTGATGTGGTATGTAAGTCCAATGCTTTTGCAGCACCAAGCGCCTGCACCTTCGAGAAATGTGAAAGATAATAGGCATCTTGCAAGAGGTAGTACTTGAACTTCTCGATGGGGAGAGTCCCATCCCCGATCCCTTTGACAAAAGGATGATCGAAACTTGCGCCCCAAATGTCGTTGACTTCGTTTCGTAACACTGTTGAAAATGTCATGATTTCCTGCTCCTTTTCCAGACGACCCGAAATGGGCAACAAAAAAAGCCACTTTCCATTATGCATACAGCATACAGAAAGTGGCTTGAGATCAGAATAATAGAATTATATTCTATGTGACCGTCAAACACCACTTCCCTACGCTGGTCTCAACCAGATCAGGTTCAAAGGGTCTTAAAGTCACACTTTAATCTCAGCCTTTTCGAAGGCACCCCTAGTGGATCGTCTTATGAAATTTTGTTTTCGATGCTATCGTATCATGATTCATTGACTTGTCAACATAAAAAAACAATACCATCATTCTTAATGGGATTCCATATGGCTGTCGAACTCAATGACAGCAAAAGGTGGAGCAGGTTAAATGTTATGATATATTTTTTTATTAAAAATTTCGTCAGTTCGTTTCTACATCCCGATCAAATCCAAATAAACATTCAATATCATGCAAAATTATAAAAAGAGGGACGGACCTTCAAAAAGGTCCGTCCCTCTTTTTATTTAAACCATCCTTTTTCTTTGGATTGTGTGATGGCTTCGATTCGGTTTTTCACTTCCAGCTTGTCGAGTATGGTGGAGATATAGTTCCTGACCGTACCTGTTTTAAGCTTTAGTTCATCGGCGATTTCCTTAGTGTTCTTTCCATCGGCAACGAGCTCGAGGACTTCTTTTTCACGGTCTGTGAGTGGATTTTCTTCGCTGTAGACATCATCCATCAGCTCCGGTGCATAGATACGCTTACCATCCATCACAAGCCGGATAGAGTTCGCAAGCTCCTCACTCGGACTGTCCTTCAACAAATACCCTTTCACGCCACCCTTTAATGCCCGCTGAAAGTAGCCTGATCTGGCAAAGGTGGTAAGGATGATCACCTTACAATCTTTCCCTTTTAATTCCTCTGCCGCTTCAAGTCCCGTCTTTTCAGGCATTTCAATATCCATGATACAAATATCCGGCTTCAGTTCATGAACGAGGGAAATGGCTTCTTCTCCATTGCCTGCTTTTCCAACCACTTCCATATCATCCTCCAGGCTCAGTAGAGACCCTAATGCGCCCAACAGCATTCGCTGATCTTCCGCAATCACAATCCGAATCATTCCATTCCCTCCCTGTCTGTCTGCTTGATTACTTTCGGAACCCGCATGATCAAGGTGGTACCATCCACCGAAACGATGTCAAGGCTTCCGTTGACAAATTCCAACCGCTCTCTCATCCCGATCAGACCACTGCCTTTGGACTGAGTATAGTCACTCCCGATCCCCACACCATCATCCTTCACCACAATGGTCATCTCTTTATCCGATTCCTCGATGATCAATTCACAGGTGGAAGCCTTGCTATGTTTCACCACATTGGTCACGGCCTCTTTCAAGCACATGCTTAAGATGTTTTCCAGAAAGAGTGATGTCTGAGGAAGGGTGGTGTCATCAGTCATCCGGAATTCAATTTCAGCAGCCTTCAACAGCTGCTTGATCCTGACGATTTCATCTTTCAATCGAATCCCCCTCATCTGGGAGACCATCGTCCTGACCTCACTTAATGCGGTTCTTGCCGTTTGCTGGACGTCCTGTAATTCACTTCTTGCCTGCTCCGGGTTCTTGTATACCAATTTTCTCGCGAGGTCACTTTTCAGTCCGATCAATGAAAGCTTTTGACCAAGTGTATCGTGCAGATCCCTGGCAATTCTCTGACGCTCTTCCTGTTTGACAAGGTCCGATATCCGCTTATTAGCATCTTCCAGTTGGTCTTCCAGCTGAACCTGTTTATTCCGATTATAAATATTGAACGGAAGCAGGATGACGCTGATCCAGATAATCAGGATGAAGGGAAACTGGGAAAGGAATAATTCGTCCTGCAGCACGAAATTATAATTGATCGATGCCGTCGTCAGGACAAGATGAATGATGTAAAGGGTCAAAAATGCAACCCGGTTCTTTATATTCCCGTTGTAGTATGCAATGTAAAAGGCGAAATAAATAAAATTAAACTGGATGGTCATGGTGATGGAAATCGCAATCAATATCGATGTCCATAAATAAACCGGCCAATCTTTCGAGATAAAAGCAAAACGTAAGGAAATAAAAAATGTAATGGTCAAGAAAATCCCCACCGCAATTTCAATCGTAGAAGAAGATTGAAAGATAAAGTAAAATGGCAGAATGCTGATAATACTCCATATGTAGGGGGAAATACCTGAACCTCTTTGAATATTGATTAATTTTTTCGGCATTTGCACGCTGAATACCTCTTTTGTTTTCAATGTTTTGAATATGTCCCCTATATTATGACATACATGACCCTGATTTTCATATGTTGCCTATGAGAATTTATTGATCTTCAGGGATGTCTGAGTACTAGTATTTTCGGTTTTGAATCCTTTTTTGCTTCTCCATGATCTCATAGGATTTGTGAATGATGTCTGTTAAGACGTCACCTTTATAGACCCTGCCAATTTTTGTGTTCTTCTGATAGTATTCTACAATTTCATCCAATTTCTCGTACGTTTCTTTATCTACCCTTACATTAAGTTGCATTCTTCCTTGATCTGACAAGGTTCGTCCCCCTATTCTATCAATGCGCTATTAACTGCTAGCACTTTGTTATCACAAGTATATCAGATGCTACATTATATAATACAGTTCAAATGTCATATTAATCATAGAATAACGAAACAGCCCGGGCAAATTTCGCCCAGGCTGTTTTTCCATGTTAGTTGTCTTCAATCGTGACTGATACAGGATCAATATCCATCTCAACCTCGAGGAATGAATAATCATCCTTGTTCCCGTCCCGGTACCCCCAGAAACCTTCTGTCTGATTTCCTTTCCTGAAGGTAAGCTGAAATCCTTCACCTCGTGAAAAGCTAAAGCTTTTTACTTCATCCTGACCAACATTATCAATCAGGCTGTAGCTTAAGTAGTTTGCAAGTGCAGGATGTGGAGTTAATACTCCCGTATGTGGCACTGCGTTATATTCATAGTATTCATAGTCTTTTGTCGACATTTTGTGTTTGCTGATTGAGAATTCTTTCGATTCAACATTGTATTGATCACCTGATGTGATCCACGATAAACGGATATCTTTATACGTATGAATAGATGGTGACAGATCTGACTGACTTAAATCGACTAGTGATACACCGCCTCTTCCTTTTACTTCAACCGTCTTGGATGCGTTATCCCAGATCAATGCAGTGTCCTCATCGATTCCATAAGATAACTCATTTTCTTTTCCATAGACTGCTGTCGTTGCAATCAGCCGGCCTAATCGTGCTTTTTTATCAAAGTGCTGGTCAACAATGCCATATGGGAAAAAGCCAAGACCCTTCTCAAGGTACCCGGGGCCGCCTTCTTGCTGGGACATACCATCATAGTTTTCCGTAAAACCCTTTGAAAGTGTGTCGTAGCTTCCACCGCCTGCAATCATCACATCACTCATGATGGCGGCTCCTGCACTTGTACCACCAAGGACCGCTCCATTTCGGTAAATTTCCCGCACACTGCTGAGCGCCTGTGATTTTGTTCCGTCTTCGTTCAATAAAGATTGTGTGATATTCGTTTGATCGCCTCCCACAAACCAGATCCCATCATACTCCAGGATCCGTTTTGCAAGACCAGGATCATTCTTATTGTCGATCCAATCTTCTTCATTTTCCTCTGTACCTTTAAAGTCATGATTGGATATAGGGAGGATATCGATGTTTTCCGCCGGTACACCATATGAGGTCAAATCCTCTTTAAAGGCATGTGAAGACTTTAAACTGGAGCTTGCTGCCGGGACGATCCCGATTTTCCCATTTTCACCGGCACGCTTAATGAATTCGTTATAAACCTCTTCATTGCTGCTGCCCAAAGCCCCACCGACGATCACCAAGCTTCCTTTTGTTTCAGGATCAAAAGAACTCTTGGGAACGTCGAGCGTAGATTTCTTAAAGTCTTGTTTCAGCCGATCTTTCTCACTAAAATTGACTTTCACAGGAGATACATCCATTTTCACATGAAGGATGGAGTAGGAATCCTTTTGACCATCCTGATAACCCCAGTAGCCATTCGTTTCATCCGTTTGTTTGAATGTAAGCTCAAAACCATTTCCTTTACTATCATATAGATAGCTGGATACTTCCTCTACCGCTTCGTTGTCTACCAACGAATATGAAAGATAGTGCGGCAATGTCCCATAAGACGATAAGATCCCGGTAGCCTGCAGAGGTTTAAAATTGTAATATTCATAGCCCTTTGTTTCAAGCTTATCTTCAGCCATGGTGAACTCTTTCGTTTTCACCTGTAGCTTATCACCCGGGGAGAGATAACTGATATCAAGATCACGAATCCCGTCTCCGGTTGTAGCGGAGCCTGAAACATCTACAATGGTCACATTGGTTCTGCCCAATACGGAAATAGTCTCTTCCTGATTGTTCACAACCATCGCCGTATCCTCATCGATTCCATAGGCTAATTCATCAGCTGTTTTGTAACGTAAGGCCGTGGCGGCTAACCTGCCAAGGCGTGATCGTTCATTGAAATGTTGATCGACAATGCCCCATTGAAAGAATCCCAGTCCCTTCTCAATATAAACTGGTGCATATTCCTCTTCCGGATTAGATACGTCCTCTGTTGTAAATTCCTGACGGAGGCCCCCTAAGCTGTCTCCACCCGTTATCATCACGTCACTCATGATGGCGGCTCCGGCGCTTGTCCCGCCAAGTACGGCACCTTTCCGGTAAATCCCCCATATTTCTTCCAGTGCTCTTGTCCTTTCCCCATTCTCTTTCATTAATGTATCGGTGATTTTCAGCTGGTCACCACCGACAAACCAAATACCTGTGAGTTTTTTTATCCTTTTGGTGATGTGATGATTTTCAGCGTTTTTCTTCCATTTACTTTCATCCTCTTCTGTCCCTTTGAAATCATGAGAAGAAAAAGGAAGGATTTCAATGGATTTTTCATCCACTCCATATGAAATCAAATCTTCTTTGAATTGAACGGAAGATTTCATAGAACCGGAAGCGGATGGAATGATTCCTATTTTAGCTTCCTTCTTTCCTCCGGATAATTCAATGAACGTTTCATACACATCCGAGTTACTGCTTCCTAATGCCCCTCCTGCAATCACAAGGTTCCCTTTAATGTTCTTTTCATTCTTTTTGGCCATGATTCCAGTAGTAGCCACACTGCCGATCACAGCCAAAACAGTCAATACAACGATTCCTTTCTTCACTTTCCCCCAATAACCAATCATCAACCATTCTCCCTTCCAATCATTCTTTCATAAAGGTAACATGCAAATTTCATGCCAACTCTGAAATATCCGAATTATCAGTCAAAAATGCAGGAATGGGTTCTAATTGGATCTTTCTGGTGACCAAGACTTTACCCAATAACAAAAAGCACCTTCCCCTTTCTTCAGAAATGAAGGGGATGATGCTTTCGATACACTTTACGCAATATGTTCTTCGCAGTAAGCAAGAAGGAGCCTCTCTTCGTCTTCTTCCAATTCAAAGTCCAGGAAGGACTCCGTGTTTCTTTCAATGATCGCAGATTGTACGAGCCTTGCTCCATTTTCGTCCCGGACAAAGATGGCTTTTATATAAATACCCTGTTCCGAATACAGTTCATCGTCTTCGGGTACTTCAACATCCAGCATCACTTCATAACGATCCCCGCTTAAAATCCCTGTTGGGTCTTTAAGTTCTTCCACATGATGATTGGTAATATTCATTTATCTATCTTCCTTTCACTATCAAACAAGTTTCTGCTTATCCTCCTATTATACACGTTCAGTCCCCCATTTAAAAATGTATTCCCTATCTATCCACTAAAGGATATAAATAGGCTTCTTTCCCAAACTCCGCTATAATAATGGTAGATCTACTGTTTAAGGAGAGATTTGAAGTGAACTCTAAAGAAATGCAGGAAAAAATCATCCAGAATTATCAGAAGGACGAACATATGATGATCCTTGTGTTTGCACAATGGTGTGTGAATCACGACCTCGATCCCGCTGAACTTTATCAAAGGGCCTATCCCCAACAGGGAGATAATCCCGCCCTGCAGCAAGGAATCGACTTGACCGTTTCAAAAGAAGAGTCCGAAGAAATTCCAGACACCACTATACTAGGTGTCCTATCCCTATTCGGGAACGATGACCTGGCTCATGTCGTGACGGAAGAAATCAGCAAACGTACGAAAGAAAAACGATAAATTCATATAGAGGGACGGACCTTTAACAAGGTCCGTCCCTCTGTTATTTTCACATAAAGTCAAAGTAATAACGAATGATGTGAAAGAAGATGGGCGATGTATAAGCGAGGCTGTCGACACGATTGAGGTAGCTTTCTTTTAGCGCAGCTACTCTTTCTTGATTGCCGATGAGAAGGTCGCGCTTCAATACGGATATTGTCAAGCTTCCAACAAAACCGCTGATGCTGATGATGAGCCCAGACAGAATGCCAAATCGAATGTCAAGGGGGGTTAAAAAAGGATACAAGAAATATGACACTCCGGTTGTAACCACCATCGCCGATAGAAACCCTTCCCATGTAATGTACGGATTTGAAGTAGGAACCACCTTCCTCTTTCCGATATACATGGAGACAACAAATTGAACGATATCGCTCACCTGGGTTAGCACGACCAGGAAAAGGACAAGATTAGCCCCATATTCAGGGCTTGCAATCTGGTAATATGCGAGGTGACTTAAACCAAACACCATCAGCATAATCCCCCATTGGGTTGAGCTTACGGAGCGCAGGAATCCGAGTGTCCCTTTTCCTAAAAGCCGGGGCAGGGGAAGCAGTAGAAATACGTAAACGGGAATAAACACTATGAACATGCCATACCATCCTATATAGATCCAGTAAAACTGAATCGGGATCGATACATAAGCCCATAAGAATATCCGCCTGTCGGCTTTCCGTGTCTTCATCATGGAGAAATACTCTTTGAGGGAATAGAAACATAGAACCATTAACGAAAACATGGATATAACAGGATTAAATAAAGTCGCCAAACAAAATACCACGAACATTCCCCACCATGTTTTCACTCTTAGAGATATCCCGGAGAAGTCTTTTCCCTTTTGATTTCTTTTGATTTGTAAAAACAAGACGTTGACAATGACCAATCCTGTAAAAATAATAAATAAAGTCCAAATGGCCGAATCCATTTTCATCCCCCTCCTCAAATGACCATATTCAAACGGTGCATTTATTGTATAATTAAGCATATGGGAAATTCTACTACTTTAAAAGAGGGAATGAGCTATGGAGAGTAAATATATTTTTATTTTACTGACAGATACAGGAACCCTGTTTACAAAGTCCATCAAAAAGTACACGAAAGCCCCATACAATCATGCGTCCATTTCCTTCGACCGTGAACTGACCGAGTTATACAGCTTTGGCCGGAAGCATCCTAACAACCCCATAAATGGCGGGTTTGTCAGAGAAGATATCTTTCATGGAACATACAGCAAATATCCACATACCACTTGCGTAATTTATCAATTGGAGGTAACGGATAGGGATATTGAAAAAATGAAGCGGGTATTAAACGTCTTTAAAAGGAGCCGCAAAAAATTCCTCTATAATATTCTTGGGGTGTTCGGTGTATCCATGAATGAGCCTGTCGAATTCAGCAACTCCTACTTTTGTTCCCAGTTCGTAGCAGAGATTCTTCAACGTTCCGGTATCAAACTGTGGGAAAAGCTGCCTGCTCTGATCACTCCGGAAGATTTCAGAAAGCACCCCCAATTCCACCTGGTCTATGAAGGAAAGTTGTTCGATTACGAGCCGGTCAAACAAAAAAGGGCAAAATAAAATCCCCCTCGGATTCGTTCGAGAGGGATCGTTCTTTTAGGACTCTTCCACAGTTTGAAGAAGGTTGAATAAAATATCATATATAAGCTCGTAAACCGTAAGCATGGTTTGGCTCTCATCAAAATCACCGTGGTCATTCAAATTGAAGTTCAAGTCCCACAGCCCATCTTCTCCATTAAACAATAGATCATAAGATGATTCACCTTTAAGAGACCCGTCTAAATAACTCTCTATCTGACCCCGATACTTCTTTTGCAGTTTTAACCCCAACATCACGTCATATGTACCAAATACGTCATCCACTTCCACGGAAACGGCATCCACCCCAATCAAAGCGAACCATTTGGATTCAAGGTAAATGAACTCATTTTTATGTTTTTTCAAATAAATGATGTGCTGATTGAGAAAGTCGTCAGTTTCTTCCTTAATCAGTTCCTCGGTTTCTTTCTCACAACGCTCGATATATGCATCCTGAAAGCGTGAACCCGCTTCCGGGGCGGCAACCTCGTCAGCATCCAATAAACCGTGATTCAACACATAGTCTCTCTCTTGTTTAAACAAGTGAACAGGAATGTCTGATCCTTTCATTTCATCAATATACTGCTGTATTCTTTTCTGTAACATTCAATTCCCTCCACATGGATTACTTCTATAATTCCTTTATGTACTACTCTAACTCCAAGTATACAGGACAATGATCACTTCCGTGAATATCCGAGTGAATTTCAGCTTTTTCTATAGAAGGCGATAATTGTTCGGAGACGATAAAGTAATCAATCCTCCAGCCGATATTTCGTTCACGTACTTTACTCATATAAGACCACCAACTGAAAGCGTCATCCTTTTCGGGGTATAGATAGCGAAAACTATCGACGAAGCCTTCCTTTAGCAACAGACCCATTTTCCCCCTTTCTTCATCGGTGAAACCTGAATTTCCACGGTTTGACTTATCATTTTTCAGATCAATTTCCGTATGCGCAACATTTAAGTCCCCGCATAGAATGACTGGTTTATGAAGATTCAAATCCGCGAGATAGTCTCTCAAGGCATCCTCCCATTCAAGACGTTCCTTGATCCTCGAAAGATCTCTTTTCGAGTTAGGCGTATAGACATTCACCAAGTAAAAAGAATCATATTCACATGTAATGATTCTCCCTTCAGGTTCCATATGATCCTGATTGAAACCATACGAGACTGTCAGAGGTTTCTTTTTAGTGAAAACGGCCGTGCCTGAATATCCCTTTCGTAATGCATAATTCCAATATTGGTGGTATCCCTTTAAATCCAAGGAGATTTGCCCTTCTTGAAGCTTGGTTTCCTGAAGACAGAAAATATCTGCATCTATACTGTGAAAATAGTCTAAAAACCCTTTTTTCACACACGCTCTAATTCCGTTTACATTCCATGATACTAATTTCATAGTAATCTATTTAACTCCTTTATTCATAACTTTCATCCCTTATTATCCTACCATAAAATCAATATATGATATTCATTATACTGATATAACATACCGTTTTATTCATTACTATTTTAATATAACTATGACCTTTCATTGAAATTTTCGCATAATAAAACCATGCTTCCGCATGGTTTTATTGTTTATACTGATTTATTTCAATGGATTAGAATGTTAAAGTGACATCTGCGTCCTTTGCGAATTCAAGGAATGTGACTGCTCCACCCACTTCGATTCCATCCACAAATGCTTCTTTATTCAAGCCCATTACATCCATCGTCATTTGGCAACCAATAAAGGAAACCCCCATCTCCTGTGCCATTTCCACTAATTCGGGAATGCCGGGTACATTGGCCTTGGCAAATCCCTCTTGGAAGTGTTCTTTTCCTTCGGGCATCGGCAGCTGTTTGTGACCTTCTTTATGGATAAGATTTAATCCTTCAAATGTAAAGAAAATGGCTACTTCCTGATCGGTGGCTGCCGCCGCAGTTGCAATATTAAATACTTTATACGCATCAAATAATCCACCGTTACTTGCGATGATCGCTACTTTTTTACTCATTTTCCATTCCTCCAGTTTTCATTTTTTTGTTGTGATCCAAGTGGTTTCAATAAAGAAGATTATTTCGTAGGACCTTCCCAAGACATCATTCCACCTGTCATATTAATGACCTTGAACCCCTGACTTTCAAGAAATTGTGAAGCTTGTCCACTTCTTCCTCCAGAACGGCATACCATGATATATTCTTTCGTCTTGTCTAACTCACCCATACGACTTTCAATCGAACCCAACGGAATATGTTTAGCAGCCGGAATCATTCCTGAAGCGACTTCTTCATCTTCACGAACGTCTATTATGTTTAAAGATTGATTGCCTTCAGTTACTAATTCTTCAACTTGTTTTGCGGTTAATTCTTTCATAGTGGTTCCTCCCAATTCTCTGATATGAATAACTGTATGTACACATAATATACCCGCATAGGTATTTTGTCAACCAAATAAAAACGTGATGACATAACAATCACCACGCATGGCTCTTTCCGCTATACACTACTTTTTTATAAACTCATTTATATCCTGAAAGATTTCTTCTCTAATCATATTCACCTTGGCAAAGTCCATGGCCCCTATATAAATGGATTCGAGTTGTTCACGAAGCTTCTTAGCTTCTTTTAGATATGAGATTGCTTCATTCATTTTATCCTTATAGGCTTTTGTCGTCCGTTCGATATCGCCAGCATATTTTTCATCTGTCCCCTCGGTAATGCATCTTTCATACATATCGATGATTTCATCTGATTCCCGATCAGGGAAATATTCATGTGGTGCGGTGCTATCAAATATAGCGATCCCTATTTCTCTGATGATCAACATATCAAGACTATTCGGGTCAAAACCGCAATGATACACTTCTACGTCAAATCCTTTCTCTTCTGCAGCAGAAGCAATTTTCTTTAACATCGTTGACTTTCCGGAACCTGCACGCCCTTTGATAAAGTAGCGCTTCCCGACATCCTCCGTTAAATTCTGAATGTAGTCAACTGCCCCATCAGGAGTAGCGGCACCCAAGAACCGATGTTTGACTGTGGAGGATTTAGGAAGGCTGTCTTCTTCAAAAAAGAGTGAAATCAACTCGTTTGTCAATTCATTGGCTTTTTCGAAGTCCATGTTCGCAATGTAGATGTCTTCAATGTCATCATGGGCACTCAGGGATGACGCAAAGGTATGATACGCTTTCCCGAAGAGTGAGGCAATGTGGTCATTTAAGGCAAGGATTTCTTCCTTGTGCCCGGTCAGTTCATTACGGTCCCATGCCACTCCTAAATTCACATACTCTTCGATCACACCGGGTGCTTTTGGTTCAATAATATGAGGAGCTGTCCCATCTACAATCCCCACACCGAATTCAGGGAGGAGAACACCGTCGATGGATTGATTATCGGAAGCACAATGCAAATAGTCTACGTTTAACCCATTTTCTTCAAACCGTTTTCCAATCGTTTTCATCAATGAGGATTTCCCTGTTCCAGGACCACCCTTTAAGATATATACCCGCTCTAATCCAGCGAGTACTGAATCATATAAACTGTAGAATCCTTTTGCCGTATTCCCTCCAGCATAATAATGACGAATCTTCCCTGTCATGAAATCACCCTTTCACATCATTTATTTAAACATATGATGCGGGATCTAAATAGGTGAATACCCACCCCTAAAGCGGAAGCGGCTTGAACAGAGGCGACCAGCATAAGATGAACATGCCGGAAAGGCGCCCTTTGCCTTTTTGGCATGTTCACCTTATGACCTCGAGCCTCTAGCCGCTGGAGCTGGATGAAGCTAAAGCGGAAGCGGCTTGGACATAAAAAAACACTTCCACGAATGGAAATGCTCTTTTATATGTTCATCGATGAATCAATCATCTCCGTTTAGGAAATCCCCGATTCCACCAAGTATACTTCCCTCACCCGTCGACCGGCCTCCACCTGGAGCGTTTGCATAGATCCGCTCCGCTAACCGGCTGAACGGAAGAGACTGTATCCATACCGTCCCCGGTCCACGCACAGTAGCAAAAAACAGACCCTCTCCACCAAGGAAAGCTGATTTGATTTTGCCGACATATTCAATGTTGTAGTCCACTTCTTTTGTCATGGCCACTAAACAACCCGTATCCACCCGCAGCACTTCCCCCGGCTGGAGCTCTCTTCTATAAATCGTTCCCCCTGCATGAAGAAAGGCTAAACCGTCCCCTTCAAGTTTCTGCATAATGAAACCTTCTCCCCCAAAGAAGCCGGTCCCCAATTTCTTTTGAAAATCGATTCCGACAGACACTCCCTTAGCCGCACAAAGAAAGGCATCCTTTTGACAAATCACTTTACCGCCTAATTCACTTAAATCGACTGGAATGATTTTTCCCGGATAGGGAGCCGCGAAAGAGACGTGCTTCTTGCCCATTCCTTCATTGGTGAAGACGGTCATGAATAAGCTTTCGCCCGTCAGTATTCGCTTACCCGCTCCCACAAGCTTGCCAAGAAAGCCTCCTGTACCGCTTCCTTTTGCTCCATCCCCAAAGATCGTTTCCATCCCGATACCATCTTCCATCATCATCATGCCACCAGCTTCAGCCACTGCACTTTCTCCCGGATCTAATTCTATATCGACAAACTGCATATCATCCCCGTGCAATTTGTATTCTATTTCATGTGAATTCATTCCCTTTTCCTCCTCTATTTACATGCATATTTACCTATTCTTCAAGAGGGAGGGATTTCCCTTCTCGATTTCCATTTTCATAATAGTTAGAAATCATGGAGAAAACCCCTTTGCGCTAATGATCGCAAAGGGGTTTCAAAGATGACTTTTACGGTCGGGGAATATTTTTACCGTAAAAGATTTCATCCATTTCCATTTTTAGTTTGTCTGTAATCTCGTCGACCTCATCCTCTTCCAGCCTGTCCTTTGTATAGCCGAATAAGTAATTGTTCAAATCAAATTCTTTCAATTTGCATTTTGTGTGGAAGATGTTCTGAGGATAGACGTTCACATCGATCATGTCATACTCATCCTTAATTTCTTCCGGAATGTAATTCTGAATGGAATTGATGTCATGGTCGATGAATAGTTTTCTTCCATTAATATCCCTTGTGAATCCTCTCACACGATAATCCATTGTCATGATATCGGTGTCGAAGGAGTGAATTAAATAATTCAATGCCTTCAGTGGAGAAATTTCCCCGCATGTAGAAACGTCGATATCTGCCCTGAATGTAGAGATGCCTTCATGTGGATGATATTCCGGGTAGGTATGGACCGTAATATGGCTCTTATCAAGATGCATCGTCACAGTAGAAGGCAATGGACCGGGTGATTCATCAAAATGCTCCGTCGGCACTTCGACGATCGGCCCTTCCGATACCAGGATGGTGACACTTGCCCCCTGGGGAACATAGTCCTGTTTCGATACGTTCAGTACATGTGCCCCGATGATATCCGAAACATGGGTGAGGATTTTCGTCAGTCTATCGGCGTTGTATTGCTCATCGATATATTCAATATAGGCCTCCCGTTCTTCACGGGTTTTTGTATAACAGATATCATACATATTAAAACTCAACGACTTCGTTAAGTTATTGAATTCATGCAGTTGAATCCGTTCTTCATGAGATAATTTCATATCTATTTTCCCCCTTTATGTAAATGGTGAACCTGCCCTATTTAATTATCTTACCCAGAGCCATCCAAACTAAAACAGGCAGACCTGATTGAAAATGGTGTAGAATGGGTACTGAGCAAAGAGAGTAGCCTTTCTCTTTTTACTTCTATATTATTTTGGATACAATGGAAGGTAGAATGGAGTGTTAGCATTTGAGACGATTAATTATACTTATCATGATTATTGTGGTTGCCTATATATCAAAACCCGCCTGGGAAGAGAAAGTGGAAGCGTCAGGTTTCGACACTGTCCTCTCCAAAATCGAAGAAATGAAGAACAACCATAAGGTTCAGGATGCCTTTGATCAACTCTCCCAGGAAGTGAACCTGCTCCTGGTAAAACTGGACGAGTCGTTCCGTGACCTCGAGAGCACCTCTGATACGAAGAAAGAAGACCCTGTGGAGAAGCCTGCTTTAACAGTCCCTAGCGATCAAACGTTTTCTATCTATAATATTGAACTCGGGGATTCCAAAGAAAGTGTCGAAGAAGAAGTCGGCAAAGCCAAGAGAGAGTCCAGCAATGAATACGGGACTTCATGGTATGCCTACCATGAAAATTATCGGAACTTCTTCATGGTCTCCTATGATCAAAACCAACAGGTAAATGGACTGTTCACGAATCAAGATCTTCTCTCCTCTGATTCAGGGATCAAGATGGGCGTTTCCAAAGAGGTGGTACAGAATGAACTTGGTGAACCACTGACCAATATCCGGAAAGGACTGACATTATATCAGTTGCAAAATAACGGGGAACAGGATGTGTACCAGATCGATGGGAGCTATGTGACGATCTTTTATGATAAGCATGAAAATGATACCGTCACCGCCATCCAGATCATCGACGGGAACTTGGAAACGAATAAGAAAAACTTCTATACCAAGGGAAGCTCTGAATTGAAAGAAGGGTTTGAATTCCAACTGTTCGACCTTACGAATGCCACCCGTGTAGAGAAAGGACTGAATGTCCTTTCATGGGACAGTTTGGTGAGGGATACAGCACGTAAACATAGTCTGGATATGGCGGAACAGGATTATTTCAGTCACACGAACCTTGAAGGTCAGTCACCATTTGATCGCATGGAAGAAGATCAGGTAGCCTTTCGCACTGCTGGGGAAAACCTGGCCTACGGTCAGTTAAGTTCGATTTTCGCCCACGAAGGACTGATGAATTCCAAAGGTCATAGAGAAAATATCCTCCAGCCACACTACGAACATTTAGGTATAGGGGTAGCCTTTAACGAAAAGTCCCAGCCTTATTATACAGAGAATTTTTATAGTAACTGACATTATTTCGAGCGCCTTGTCGCCCCTGGCCGCTGGAATTTCATGAAAACCAATAAAAACACAAGCGGGTGCTTTCTCCCGCTTGTGTTTTTTGGTTTATTAAAAGTGCACTGTAAAGATCATGACTTGGATGGAGGAATCTCACATCCGTTTTCATCACATGCCATTCCATCCGTTCCAAGGGGCTGAAGAGCTGAAGGTTCATTTTCCTCTTCCCACACCTTTTGTATGGAATTCAAAAACGCATCACTTGGTTGAGCACCTGAAATCGCATACTTGCGATTGATAACAAAGAACGGCACACCTTGGACACCGATTTGCCTCGCTTCTTCCTCATCCCGGCGAACCTCTTCTGAGAAATCACTGCCTTCAAGGACGGAAACCGTCTCCGCTTCATCCAGTCCAGCCTGTTTTGCTAATTCCACGAGCGTTTCTTTGTCACCAATATGTTTAGAAAGAGTAAAGTGTGCATACAACAGGATTTCAGTCATCTCTGCTTCTTTCCCTGCTGTTTTCGCATATTTAGTCAGGCGGTGGGCATCAAACGTATTAGTCGGTATGCTTGAGTCAAACCGGAAATCAAGACCGACAGAGGCTGCTTGCCTGCTCATGCCATCGGTCATGTTTTTAGCTTCCTCAAGAGATGTTCCGTACTTTTTGGAAAGGAGTTCTTGAATACTATATTCTGTGTTGACCGGAGCGCCGGGATCGAGTTCAAAACTTTTGTATTCAATCTCAACAGTATCCCTCTGAGGGAAATGCTCCAATGCCTTCTCTAAATGACGTTTTCCTATATAGCAGAATGGACATACATAATCTGACCATACTTCAATTTTCAATCTTACCACCTCATTCATCGTTTTCAGTTCGTACTAGATCGTATCACATAACCTTTCATCTTACATAAGATTTGCTCACGATTCACTAATATCGCGGTTTCCCCTTCGTTCTTCTTTTAACCCTCACGGCATGACAGCGATCACAGATAGGAAAACCGAAGTTCGGAGGAAGTTTTTTTCCGCATTGCCTGCACGACTGTGTTAAACTTGTGACTTCTGTCCGCAGGCTTTCGTGAACACCATCGGCAATTTCACTCCTGATCCGTTCCCAATAGTAAGCTTCCGTCTGTCTGCCCAATCGGTATAAAAATAATAGATGAAGCCCGACAGCTTTATATGAAACTTCTTTTTGCTCTAGGTTCGTACTCTTCAACTGTGGTTCAGGCAGTTCTTCACCCTCTACAATCGCTTGCATGCACTGGAGCCACTGCTCCGTTAACTGTGTTTCCTTCTTGGAGAAAGGAAGATGGAGAAAGCCGTATAGGTCATTTAATGAAAGTTTAGCCTCGATTTCAGTTCCCCGGATTAATTCATATAGTTCCCTTTCTTCAAAAAGGGTCGCTTTTTCCGTGCCGAATGGACTTTTGAACTTGTCCCATAGGAAGAAGAACGTGTCCATATCATGGTAATGTCTTTGAAAACGTTCAAACACACCACTCGTTGGGGCGATGGCAAACGTTTCGAGGGCTTGGTCAGGCTTTTCGAGGAGCTGCTTCATCACCTTAATATCCTTTGAGAAAGCTACTTTCCCCCCATTGTAAATTCCTTTTCTTCCTGCGCGGCCGGCAATTTGCTTAACTTCCTGTGAAGTCAGCCTTCTCCTCCTCGTTCCATCAAATTTATCCGTTTCCAGGAAGACGATTCTGCGTATCGGCAGGTTCAGTCCCATCCCGATTGCATCGGTCGCAACAATCATATTCGTTTTCCCTTTAATGAACTGCATCATCTGCCTCTTCCTTGTTTCAGGAGGCATACTTCCGTAGATCATGCTGACTTTATGTCCATTATTTTGTAATCTTGAAGCGGTATCCAACACTTTCTTCCTTGAAAAACAAACAACTGCGTCCCCTTTTTTAGCATGTCTCAATTGAAATTCTTTTGATTCGATCTCAAGGGGGATGTCTCTTTTGTAATGATGAATCTCGACGTTGCCTTCCCCGACCAATCCCATCAATAGATCCCGGACGTTTTCACTCCCGATGATATGGACCTCTTTGGCTCTCGCCTTTGTAATGGCACGATACCAGGAGAATCCTCTATCTTGATCGGCAAGCATTTGGGCCTCATCGATCACGATCACTTCATATTCATCTTTTTCACGAAACATTTCAACTGTTGATGAAACATGGTGTGCAGAAGGAACTTCTTTCTCTTCTTCGCCTGTTTTCAGATTACAAGGGACGCCGTCTGCATTCAATGTATCGAATACTTCCAGAGCGAGTAAACGGAGGGGGGCCAAATACATACCGCTTCTGGCTTCTTTCATCCGGCTGATTGCATGATGCGTTTTCCCTGTGTTGGTTTCACCGATATGAAGGATATAATGGATATCACCTCTGAACGAAGGGCTATATTCCCGTCCGAAGATTTCTTCCAGTATTCGTGCCTCTTCCTCTTGCTTCCGTTTTAATTCAGCGAGTTCAGCTGCTTTTCTTTCCTCGCGCTTCTTGAGATCTTTTTCATATAATGAAAGGTGAACATCTGTATCAAAAGGAATTTCTGTCAGTCTGTATAAATCATCCATATACTCCTCTTGAATCATGCTGAAAAAGTTGGATTTCAGCGTCAGAAGAAAATGGTGACTGAGTCTGCTCAGTCTTTCTTCTGTAAGTTCCTGGCCGTACACCGCCTCATATCCCTTCCTCAATTCTTCCGGCATATGCTCGGATAAGGACCGATAGACCACCTGCTCTGTGTGATAAAAGACAAAGCGTTCATAAGGATAGAAATAGGTTTCGTATTCCCACACATGACCATCCCAATGCTCACTCTTTTTGTGAATCGAACCCGTGAATTCTGTAAGAAAATCGGAAACGGTGACAAAGGAGTCCTTCGTATAGCGTCCCTCTTCTTCTAATTTCACTTCCAACATATACGGTTCAACCGATCGGAATTTGGTTTTGGTCCGGATATCGCTCATCCATTTATTAGCGAATAAGAATCGTAATTCCACATACCAATGAGTCTCTAGCTTGTCCATTTGTTGGCTGATGAAAGAAAGAATCTTTTTTTGACTGTCTTTTTGAAGTACCGCTATCTTTTTTTCTTCTTGATTCTTCACAAATGTTTTGCGGATTTCATGATGTCTTTTAGTCCAATCTTCTTCGGATATAGGATGATCCTGTATCCAGTTTAAGATATGGAAAGGTTGATACTCTCTGATTTCATTCCGGAACAATTTGTTGATCAATTTTTTATCCGTACCTTCAATATCGTACCCTTTCTCTCTGAGAAATGCTTTTTTATGACTCCGCAAGACATCATTCGTTACTTTATTTAGCCAGATATTCAGCCATATTTGATGAAAGAAAGCACTCCTTTCCTTTAAATAATCCTGAAATGAAGGACATTTTTCGTGTTTCTCCAGGAAAAGTGTCATATCTTCCTCGATTTTACGTTTCGTTTCCTCTATTGCTTCTTCTCGAAGTATGTGAAGCTTTTGCATGATAAGACCCCTTTATATCGTGATACAGATTCCACTACTATTTACTTTATAGTGTATGTATTTCTTCTCTATCTAACAATTCACTTGCTCAAATAAGTCATTATATCACATATGCAAATCATCTATCATTACTATTTAGGAGCCTGCGTGAAGATTAACGAGTATCAGGTTTTACTTCTTTCAATGGCTTCTCCCACGGCAACCGTTAGTTCCCTGGTAAGTTCGGCAACCATTTTATCGAATGCATGTTGCAGCATCTTTGCCACCGGGCTGGTGGATACAATGGATAGGCTTCCAGTCATGCTTGTGACAAAGGTGTCTACTTCATCCGCTTTGAAAAATCCTGAACCCGTGAACCTTTGATTTATACCCTTTAACGTGAACTTCACTACAGATGGTTCCTTCCAATCTGTAATTCTCACATTCACATGGATCTTTTTTGTCACCATCCCATAATGAACGGTGAATTTCCACGTTGATTGATTATTGGAATAAATAGTATGCTCCTTGTATCCGGGTACAAGTGGCGCCCAAGTATTCATATCACGAATAAAAGTCCATACATCCGATCGCGATGCATGGACTTTGACTTGATGTATTCCATTCCCCATAAGTCATCTCCCCCTTTTTAGAATGAGATCATTTCCTCATTCAACTCATTTCTCCCGTATAAGTTGCCGGGACTTTGATGAATAGTATGAATGGGAATGGATCATTATGACAGGTGAACCTAATAAATAGAGAGGCACCGACAAATCGGAGCCTCTCTCATTGTTATTTGATGATATTCTGGACAATGCGGGGCACTTCTTTCAGTGCCTTCACTTCATAATCCGGGACAACCTTTTGTGGTGTTTGCCCCCGTCGATTAATCCATATCGTTTTGATACCGATCCTTGAAGCCCCCAGGATATCCGTGTTTAAGTTATCTCCAACCATAATCACTTCATCCTTATGAAGCTTCAGCCTCTCTAGTGCATGATGGAACATGGCAGGATCCGGTTTTCCTTTACCGACATCCCCGGAGATGATGATTTCTTTGAAATAAGGGAGGAGTTCAGGAGTTTTATCGAGCTTTGTATTTTGTAAATGAGGGGAACCATTCGTTAATAATAACAGTTGGTAGTTTTCCTTCATTTCATTTAAAACCAGGAACGTATCTTCATATACATATGGTCTTTGTTTTCGTTCTTGTCGAAATTTCTCGGATAATTCTTCACCAAAAACGGAATCCGTGATACCCATAGAATTCAATCCCCTGGTCCATGATTCTTTGCGGTAGGAAGGGACGGTTTCTTTCATCTTCAGGAAATTCTCATCATGTTCATCGAGGAAGTCCCCCCAAAGGCCTTCAAAAGGGTTAATTCCAATATTCTGCGTGAACTCATATGTATCATATGTTGCATACAGCTCCTTGGCTGCTTCCCTGACGCTTGACTCCAGAGCTTCTGGATCGGTCCCCGCCTTCTGGTGTGCATAGTGGCACGTTGCTTTGAAGGCTTCTTCAATGCTTTTCGAATCCCATAGTAAAGTGTCATCTAAATCAAACAGGATGGCTTTGATCACTCTCATCTCTCCCTTAACGTATTCAACTTATCATTTAGATTACTAGCTATAAGTGAAATAGTAAACCAGAAGGTTTAAATAATTTATGCGTTATTTTCAACAATATTAGGGAATATAACTAAAAACATAGTAAAACGAGGTGAAATCAATATGTGGATCGTTTATGCAAGCATTGCCTTATTTGTCATTTCCCTGATTATGCTGGGTGTGGCATTGATGAGGACCCTCAAGACCACACGTCCCATTGTGAATGAAATGAATCAAAGGGTAGCCACTATTCAATCGAGGATGGAAAAAATCTCTTCAGAATCCACTCAGCTACAGGAAACCCAGGGAGAGATTCAACATGATATCGAATATAAAAAGTCCACTTTTACAGATACCATCCAAGAGGTAAAACGTACGCCTGAAGTATTAAAAGAATTTGTAAAGAGTATGAAAAGATAGTGTTCTGTCACCTTGCTTGATGCAGGGTGATTTTTATTCCATATAAAGTTTACATAATATTATTATGATTGATATCGTTCCTTTCTTCCCCCCACGTATTCATGATACAATCGACTACATTAGTTATGAGGAGGAAAAGCTGTGAAAAAATGGGCATTTGTTTCAGACTTCGATGGAACCATTTCAAAAAAAGATTTCTACCATCTCGTCATGGAGAAATATTTTCATGAAGGAGATGCCTTATTTACCAAATGGAAGGCTGGTGAAATGAAGGACATCCACTTTTTGTCTACCGTCTTTTCATCGATTCATCAAGACGAAACTCAAATCATTGAGGATATCCATTCATTAGAAATCGATGAACATGTCACTGCCTTCATCCGTAAAGTCCAGGCTCTAGGAGGGGATTTCTATATCCTCAGTGCGGGAACGGATTATTATATCCACCATATTCTTCAAAAATACGGAATCACGGATGTGAAGGTATTCTCAAATGAAGGCTATTACAAGGAAAAGAATGTACATATGAAGATCGATCCGGATCATCCCCATTACTCAGAGCGTTATGGGATTGACAAGTCCAAAGTGATTGCTGAGCTTAAAGAAGAGTATGAGATGATTTACTTTGCCGGTGATAGCGAGCCGGACAGCCACCCGGCTGAGGTGGCGGATGTCACCTTTGCCATGGAAGCACTGCAGGGGATCCTTGAGCAACGCGGGACCCCATTTATTAGAGTGAATGATTTCTATGACATAGACCGTCATTTAACAGATAGAGGAGTATTAAAGTAAACCACTTTGCACTTTTATTTCATGCATGATACACTTAATCTGCCTCTCCCGGACATTCGCTTGTTGCGGGACACTTAACCATGTACGGACGGGAGGGGCCTCGATATACTAAAACAAAGACTGAGTCCATCATTTTTGGATTCAGTCTTTTTAGGTTGAATGGCCTTCTTATCATGGTGATGCCGGCATTTAACGCAATAAA